>SHBD01000005.1 GCA_004212735.1 SAR116 cluster bacterium | reverse complement strand
CCACCTTAGATGGCCTTTGCCAGTTTGCCAAATCCCCGCTGGAAAACCCAGCGCCCGGATTAAAGAAACCCCCGCTGGAAAACCCAGCGGGGGCCATGTCCCAGACGCTTTTATCATCAGCCGCCGGGAACATCTCGAAACGTTCGGGTAACCCCTGAAGCGTTATCTCGCCTAAATCGTAGAACGGACAATTTTTCAGATTGTTTAGCCTTTTGCAGATTTTTTCTGACAAAGGATGAATTTGCCAAACTCGTTTGTGGCATTTAGCGTCCTTAGAATAGTCCTACGGAGATGAAACAGGTGTCGAAACGATGAAAAGAACAGAAATCACCATTGCAGGTGACAGTCCGGGAACCTCCCATCAACTCACCCGTTTTGACATTGGTCCTGATGATCCCACCCTGCCAAAAATCTTCCTTCAGGCAGGTCTGCATGCAGGTGAACAGCCGGGCATGATGATTCTGCATCATCTTCTCGCCATGCTTGAGGCGGGTGAGCAATCCGGTCGGCTCAGGGCGCGATTCGTGATCTTCCCGATGAGCAACCCGATCGGTATGGGGCAGGTCGGTCTGCATCATCATCAGGGCCGGTATCATCTGCGGTCCGGGCTTAATTTTAACCGTGGCTGGTTCGATCTGTTCGAAATGCTGGCGGAAAATGGCGGCCTCACAAACCTTGCCGCCGCCCTATTGTCCGGCTCATCTGACTCATCTGAGTCATCCGGCTCATCTGACAATGCCGCGCACAACACCGCCATCATCAGACAGGCAGTCCGGGCCGCGCTGGACGCCTGTCAACCGGTCACAGCCCTTGATCATCAGCGCCTTCATGTCGCGCGCGAGGCGTGTGACAGCGATGTCGTGCTTGATCTGCATTGTGATGATGCGTCTTTGAGTCATATCTTCATTGTCCCGCAATTGATGCCGGGGGCGCAGGATCTGTCTGACTGGGTTGGCGCGGCGGCCACTCTGACAGCCGAGGATAGCGGCGGCGGGTCCTTTGATGAGGTGTGGCCGGGGCTGTGGATCAAACTGGCGCGCCATTTCCCCGATCACGCCATCGCCCCACCACCGCTGGCCGCAACGCTCGAATATCGCGGCTATTGTGATGTCGATGATGAGATGAATCGGCAGGATGCGCAGAACCTGATGGGTTTCTTTATGGGGCGTGGCTATGTCGATGCTGCCCCAGCTGTCGCGCCGCCATCACCCTCGCCATCACCAGCGCCGCTGCCTTTGAGTGCGACCGAAATTGTGGTCGCTGACCGGCCGGGCCTTCTTGCCTATAATGTGCGGCTTGGCGATATCGTGTCTGTGGGCGATGTCATTGCCGATTTGATCACCCTTGATGGCCCCACCGCCTTTGTTGAGCGTCATCCACTCTGCGCTGGCACCGATGGTCTGATACTTTCGCTACGGTGCCTTAAATATGTGGGGCCGGGGGACACGGTCGCCAAAGTGGTTGGCTCGAAGCCGTTGGCGAATCGCACGGGATATTTACTCGAAATGTGATGTCGGGAAATGGGGTGAAATGTGATCTGGCGAAAGCCCGCCCACTTGGCATGGTTGCTGCAACCATGGCATCATATATCATTCTTAGAGCTTTTGCGGTCTGTTGAACAAGGAGAGAGGGTCATGACAGAAGTAGGCAAACAGGGCATGAAGACAATCGCTGATTTGATGGATGAGGTCGAATCGCAATCACAGACCAGACCGCAGGAAGAACTCCTGATGGAATGTCTGATTGCGCTGCTCAAACAATTTCCTGATTACACACCTCCACGGCTGCGTTCCGATGGCGGCATCCTGATCCCTCTTGATGCCGAATTGCAGAAAAGCCGGGAACGGTCAAAGAACGCGGCGCTCGCGATCAAATCCATGATGGACCGTGATCACAGACCGAAGAAAAGCCGGACCTGGGTCGAATAGGCACATAATCACCGTGGCAATTAAGCCCGAAAGCAGACAAGCCCGAGAGCAGACAAGCCCCGTCAGTCTTGTTGCAGGGTGTCAATCAGCGCAGGCAGGGCGGCAACACTGTCAATGACATGATCTGCCCCCGCATCGCGCAGCTTTTTGGCTGCCTCATCATTCAGCCGCCGCCGCTTAACCTCCGGCAGTGCCGCCAGGTCTGCTTCGCTCAGGCCGACATAATTACCGGTAAGAGAAATACCAACCGTGATAGAGCCGACCGCCCTGCCTTCAGCAATCCCCGGCGTGGTGTCGTCAACCTTGATCACTGTTTCGGGCGGATAGACCGCAAGATCGGCAAAGCAGCGATACATCATCAAGGGCCCGGGTCGCCCCTCCGCCAGGTCATCACCACACACCAGATTGTCAGGGCTGTATCCGGCGGCGCTTGCCAGCGGCAGGACCTTATCCATTACTGACCGGCCATAACCGGTGGTTGATCCGATCTTAATGTTGTTGGCCCGCAGATAGGAAACGGTCTGGCTGGCGCCCGGGATGAGAGTGGCATAGTCCGCTGCCACCGCTTCATTCAAGGGGGTAAAAATCTCATAGAGCCGGTTAATGTCATCATCTGTCGCGGCGTGGCCAAAGCGCTTCTCAAAGGCCGCTGCAATGCGCGGCATGGTCAGCATGGCGGCTATGTGATCGCGCTTGGGAACGCCCATCGGCTCGCGTGCCTCCTCATGTGTGACAGCCATTCCCTGTCCGGAAAACAGCTCAGTAAAAACAACCGTTGGCGCCAAGGATCCAAAGTCAATCATCGTTCCCGCCCAGTCGAAAACGACCGCCTGAATCTTCTTTGTCATTTGATGTGCCTTTTCCATGGTTTTGATAAAATATACATAAAAATCAATATTTTGCAGAAATATTTTTCGACAAAATACTTTAAAACTGTTCGTCATGTGACCTTATCTTTCGGCCATGTCAATAGGCCGAGGCGATTAATAAAACTGTAATATTAGTGAAACTCTTTTGAAACATCTCCGTGCGAGGTTCCTGCTCAGTACAGAGGGTTATGTAATGTTTCAGGCACAAAATATCGTCAAGAATTTCGGTCCGGTGAGAGCGGTTGACGATGTGAGTTTTGCTGTCGAGAAACCTGAAATGATCGGCATCATCGGGCGCTCTGGAGCCGGTAAATCGACGCTCTTGCGGGTGATCAACCGTCTCACAGACGCAACCTCGGGTGCCATTACCTATGGTGATCAGGAAGTGTTGAGTTTGCGCGGCAGCGACAAACGCGCATGGCAGGCTCGGTGTGCGATGATCTTTCAGCAATTCAATCTTGTCCCGCGCATGGACGTGGTTTCGAACGTGCTGTTCGGCACTTTGAATGCGCGCTCCACATTTGCATCCCTGCTTAATCTGTTTCCCCAGTCAGATATCAACCGGGCGATCGACATTCTTGAACGCCTTGGCGTTGCCGAGAATTGCACCAAACGTGCCGAGGCCCTGTCCGGTGGACAGCAGCAGCGCGTGGCCATTGCGCGCGCCCTGATGCAGAACCCTGAGATCATTCTGGCGGATGAGCCGATTGCCTCGCTTGACCCCCTCAACGCAAAGATCGTGATGGAAAGCCTGCGCCGCATTCATGATGAGGACGGCCGGATGGTGATCTGCAATCTGCACACCCTCGATACGGCGCGCGCTTTTTGTGACCGTGTCATCGGCATGCGTGACGGGAAGATTGTTTTTGATGGGCCGGCATCGGATTTGTCTGCTGCCGTCGCCCGCGATGTTTATGGCGCCGACAAGGAATTCAGCGAGGCGGCGACGTCAACAAGCATTGAGACGCTGGAGACTGTCGACAGTGTAGTTCTGAAAACTGCGTGACACCAGCCTTAACCGAACCTCTTCCGATGGGGAAGGGGCAAACCATCTTGAAGGAGAGATGTAATGAAAAAGATCATTCCCTTAACAATTGCTGCGTTGATGACGTTCGGAACGGCTCATGCCGACGGTCACGGAAAGATCAGCGAGTTTCGTATTGGCATTCTTGGCGGTGAAAACGCTCAGGACAGGCTGAATTCAAACGAGTGCCTGCGCGAGATGACGGAAGACCTTCTTGGCGTTGAGACAAAGCTCTTTGCCCCGGCAGACTATAATGGTGTGTTGCAGGGACTTCTGGGCGGCACCATCGACATGGCGTGGCTCGGTGCTTCTGGTTACGCAAAAGTCTGGCTTAACGACCCGAAAGCGGTTGAGCCGGTAATGGTAAAGGTCAATGTTGATGGCGGTTATGGATATTACTCCGTCGGCTTTGCCCGCAAGGATGCCGACATCAAAAATCTCGATGAAATGAAAGACAGGGTTTTCGCCTTTGGTGATCCGAACTCCACCTCTGGATATCTGATCCCTTCGATTGAAATTCCAGCGGCTGGATACTCAATGGAGCCGGGCGATTACTTTGGAGATATCAAATTCTCCGGTGGCCATGAACAGACGATTGTTGGCGTTAATAACGGTGATTTCGATGCCGGTGTGACTTGGGCTGACGGCCTTGGTAATTGGGAAGATGGCTATAATTCGGGTGCGCTTCGCAAGGCGGTGGATGCCGGTCTGGTCGACATGAATGACCTTGTTCAGATCTGGCAGTCAAAGCCAATTCCTGAAGGTCCGGTGGTGATGCGGACAACGCTGCCAGCTGATGTCAAGGTGAAGATGGCAACGCTGATGGCCTCGCTGCCGTCAATCGACCCGGATTGTGCCTATGGCGTGCTTCAGGGTGATGCCAAGGGTTTCATGCCGATCGGACATGATGCCTATGAAGTTATCATCGAAGCCCGCAAGCTCAAAGCAAAGTAAGGTTAACATCTTGGGGGGCCTGTCATCACGGCGGGCTCCCCATTTGTTTGTTGAAAGGACAAAATGGTCACCGCTTCCTACAAATCCGACTACATCAGATTGACCCATCTTCGCCGTCTCTATAGCGGCGTTCTTGCGCTTGTCCTGATCCTTTTATTTTTTGGTGGATTTTACACTGCCGACAGCCGAAATGCGGGCGGTTTCTTTGATGGCCTCGACAGGCTGTTCGATTTCCCGGCCGAGGTGCTGGGCGAGGCTTGGTCGGAGATTGACGGGTTGCCAGCATTGCTGTGGCACTACATGCCGTCATTGATTGAAACCGTAAACATCGCTGCCGTTGCCACCTTGATCGGCGCGATTATCGGCCTCTTGCTCTCGCTCTTTTCAACGCGAGGTCTTGCCTTCTGGCCTGCGGGCATTCCCCTGTTCAGACGTTCGATGGATATCATGCGCGCGATCCCGGAAATCGTCATTGCTCTTGTTCTTATTTTCATTATGGGTGCGGGGCCGATCCCGGCAATGATCGCGATTGCCATTCACACATCCGGCGCGCTCGGCAAGCTGTTTTCTGAAGTCAATGAGAACTGCGATATGAAACCGGTCGATGGATTGGCGTCTGTCGGTGCGTCATGGGGACAGCGCATGTGGTTTGGTGTGTTTCCGCAGGTTATCCAGAATTATTTTAGCTATGCGCTGCTTCGCTTTGAGATAAACATCCGGGCCTCGGCCATCCTCGGCTTCGTTGGTGCTGGCGGCATTGGCTATGATTTGCGCAACACGATCAGTTGGGGCAAGGGCAGATATGATGATGCAACGGCGATCTTCATGCTGCTGTTTTTGACCATTGTTCTGGTTGACCAGCTGTCCAGTGTTGTGCGGAACCGCGTTCTTGGAGACCAGAAATGATAGCAGGCACCCCAAGCCCCGATTTACGCGGGCAATCTCTGGCAGCCATCAAACGCCGCAGCCTGCTGTGTTTCGCCATTCCCGGATTGATTCTGGCTTATCTGGTTTACGTCTTTTTTGCCTTTGAGGTGAATGACGCGTTTGAAGATGCAAATCTCGACAACGCCAAAATTCTGGTTGGTGACAGCTATTCCTACAAAACCGTGGTCAGTCACGATAACCGAAGTGGCCGCTATGTGGTGGCCATTGAGGGCGAGAAAAAAGGCCGCTATACGCCGGGCGCACAACCAGCGTGGGTGTCGCTTGATGGCGAGAACGCAGATGTTGATCTGGCCGATGGGTATCGTGTGACCATCCGTGATCGTGAGGTCACCTTCATCATCCCGAATTATGGACAGATCACGGCCTTGCCAACACGCCGCGGTGTTGAGGTTGAGCTTCCCGATGGCCCGATGCCGTCATGGATCAATCTTTCCAGGACACGTCTGAATGTGAAAACGCCGAATGGCCGCATTTCTGTGACCAAGGCCAAGACCACTGTGTTCAGATATTTCTTCGGGTGGGAGTTGTTCTGGTTCACTCTTGATAGTCCCTATTATGGCCTTGGCTTCACTGAACTGGCTGCAGCGGCGGTTTCAGGTGAAAAGAATGAAAATGGCCAAACTCATGCTTTGGCGATCTTTCAGGATTTCTGGTTCAACCCGATGTGGCGGCATGGAGAGGTCGCATGGGCTCTTGTCGAGACGGTGTTGATGGCCTTTCTGGGTACAATCGGTGCTGCCTGTCTGGCCCTGCCACTTGGCTTTTTGTCTGCACGCAATTTCGCCCCAAGCCTGATCGGTCGATTCGGCATGCGGCGCCTGTTTGATTTTTTGCGCGGGGTCGATGGTCTGATCTGGACCGTCATCCTGTCCCGCGCTTTTGGTCCCGGGCCCATGACGGGGGCGCTCGCCATTTTGATCACCGACACCGGCACCTTTGGAAAGATGTTCTCAGAGGCGTTGGAGAATGTTGATGATAAACAGATCGAGGGGCTGAAATCCACGGGTGCTAGCCCCATATCGCAAAACCGTTTTGGGGTGATCCCGCAAATCACGCCGGTTCTGCTCAGTCAAATTCTCTATTACCTCGAATCCAACACGCGCTCGGCCACAATTATTGGCGCGATTGTCGGCGGCGGCATTGGCCTGTTGCTCACCCAGGCCATCATCACCCAGAAAGACTGGGAAGAAGTGACCTACTACATCATCTTGATCGTGGTGATGGTTTTTATCATGGATTCGCTGTCCGGATGGCTGCGCCGCCGGTTGATCAAGGGCGGTGCGTGATGGCCAGACTGTCTGCAACCACCCCTCTCATTCATCCCGATTGTGAGATTGTCGACAGCCATTTTGGAGGTTTTACCGAGATCGGGGCCGGTTCGCGGATCCTGAACAGCCAGTTTGGTGACTATTCCTATTGTGATCGGTTTGCCGATATTGCTAATACGGAGATCGGAAAATTCGCCAATATCGCGAGCTATGTGCGCATCGGACCGACCGACCATCCGATGCAGTTGGCAAGCCTGCATCATTTCATCTATCGCTCGGCCTCTTACTGGGATGATGCGGCAGATGACGATGCTTTCTTCACACATCGTAAATCTCGCATGGCGACCATCGGCCATGATTGCTGGATCGGCCATGGCGCGGTGATCCGCCCTGAAATACGGATTGGCACGGGCGCTGTTATTGGTGCAGGTGCCATTGTCACCCGTGATGTTCCTGATTACTGGATTGTCACGGGCGTGCCGGCAAAGCCAATGCGCCCCCGCTTCACCGAATCCATCATCGCCCGTCTGCTGGCGCTCGCCTGGTGGGAGTGGCCGCATGGCGCCCTGCGCGCGGCGCTCACTGATTTCCGGAGTCTTCCGGCTGAGGATTTCCTTGCTAGATATGACGGCTAGTGCGCTAGTCGTTATGGACACTCAGGACCATGCGGTCGCCGATGAAATGCGTGGTACCATACTCAATCGGCGCACCATCAAGCAGGATGTTTACTGAATTGACGCGCAGCAAAGGTGCGCCCACCGCGCACCTTAAAATATTCGCCATCATCGCTGTGGCCGTCACCGCCGTCACCTCCGTCTCCTTGCGCAGATAATCGGCAATGCCAAGGGCGGCAAAGGCGTCCGTCTTTGAAGGGTTGGTCTGTAAATGCGCAAGAATCCCGTCACAGCGGCCAGAGGGAAACCGGCTGACGGAATGCATGATCGGGGTGTTCTCGAGATAGCCAAGGCCCTCGGCTACATGCAGCATGTTGCTGGCTTTTAGTGCGAGCTTATCAGCCTCCAGGCGGGTCGCATGGCGTGTTTCAACAGATGTGATCTGGCGCGATGGCACGCCATCGGCAGAAATATTTTGCGAAAATCTGGTCCGTTTGCCAATGCGATAGGTTGCATTTTTACCGGTGACAAAAACGCCAGCGCCCTTTTTGGAAAAAACGAATCCGTTCTCACGCAGCAAACCAAGCGCCCGCCTTACGGTGTGGCGGTTGACATTGAAGCGGCGCGCCAGCTCGGCCTCGGTCGGCATTTTCTCGCCAGCTGCGTAATGCCCCGCGCGGACATCATTCAGCAATTCATCATGAATCTCTTTCCACAGCATGCACATCCTCTTTGTCACAAAAGTTTTACAAATTTAAATTTGTAAAACCATGCCCCGCCACCTATAATTTGTCTAGTTGTATATTAAGTTGCAGGAACGTGCAGTAACGCGCATTGCGCTGATACGAACAGGATCACAGCGACAAAGATAGAAGAGGCCAAAATGGAACGACAGGAATGGCTGGGCCTGATGGCAAAGGCAGACGCCAGCGAACTGATGGGATGCTGGGTGGCGGCAAATCTTTCGCCGGACTACACCGAATTGCGCCCCCCGGAGATTGGCAGCGTCATGGTGCGTGGCCGCATGGGCGGCAAGGGTAATGCTTTCAATCTGGGTGAGATGACGGTGTCGCGCTGCTCGGTACAGCTGTCCTGCGGCACGGTGGGTCATGGTTATATCAGGGGCCGGTCAAAACAGGCGGCCCGGCATGTGGCGTTATGCGATGCGTTGCTGCAAACAGATGATGCCCCCACCATTACAAGCAAAATCCTGTCGGTGCTGGCTGGCAAACGTGAGGCGGCGGTGGCTGAGACTGCGGGCAAGGCGGCGGCGACCAAGGTCGATTTTTTCACCCTTGTCAGAGGAGAGGATTGATGCAGCCAGATGCACTCAAAGGCGGCTTTGCCGACCTGCCGGTTCAATCGGCCACCGCGTTTCGGTCGGTCCTGCAGGCGATGGCCCGGCCCGGAACGATTCATCAGTTGGCCGGCGCGGCACCGCCGCCGCCGCTATCGGTGGCTGCCGGTGTGGTTCTGCTCACCCTATGTGACCCTGAAACGCCGTTATTCGTTGGTGCGTCGGTTGATTCGCCGGACCTGCGAAGCTGGATTTCCTTTTACACTGGCGCACCCTTTTCTGCGGCCGGTGACGCGGTGATTGCGATTGGCAGTTGGCCTGATTTTACCCCCCTCAGCGCCTTTCCCGTTGGCAGTGCTGAATATCCTGACCGTTCGACAACGCTGATCACCGAGATGGGTTCGCTGGGTCGTGAGGGCAGCAACGCCTGCCGTCTGACAGGGCCGGGCATTCAGGATTTCTCCACATTATGTCTGCCTGATCCGGCGTTGATGCAGAAGAATGCGGCCCTCTTTCCACTGGGTCTCGATTTTATCCTGACGTCAGAATCCGGCGTTGCGGCGCTTCCCCGCTCAACCAGAATTGAGGTGATGTAATGTATGTTGCGGTCAAGGGTGGCGAGCGCGCCATTGCCAACGCGCATCAATGGCTTGGCGAAATGCGGCGCGGTGACACTCTGTTTGACGCCCTGTCGTTGGACCAGATCAGGGAACAGCTTGCCCTGTCGGTGGCCCGGGTCATGGCCGAGGGGTCGCTCTATGATCCCGATCTGGCGGCGCTTGCCATCAAACAGGCGCGCGGTGATCTGATTGAGGCGATTTTTCTGATCCGCGCCTATCGCACCACATTGCCGCGCTTTGGCTATGCGCTGCCGGTTGATACCTCGTCAATGCGGTGTCTGCGCCGGATTTCGGCCACCTTCAAGGATATTCCGGGCGGACAGATTTTGGGCCCCACCTTTGACTACACGCACCGTTTGCTTGATTTCAAATTGGCAGCCGATGGTGAGGTGGGCGCGGCAAGCAAGGCCGAGGCGCTAAGTGAAGATGTCCCGCACATTCTTGAATTGCTGAACCGGGATGGTCTCATTCAGGAAGAAGAACTGACCGATGCCGAGCCGGGTGATCTCACCCGTGAGCCGTTGGCGCTGCCGGCAAGCCGGGCTGTTCGCCTTCAGGCATTGGCGCGCGGTGATGAGGGGTTTTTGCTGGGGCTTGGCTATTCAACGCAGCGTGGTTATGCCCGCAATCACGCCTTTGTTGGTGAGTTGCGCATCGGCATGGTTGCTGTTGAGATGATGATCCCCGAGCTTGGCTTTGCCATCGAGATTGGCGAGGTGGAGGTCACTGAATGCGAGACCGTGAACCAGTTTCAGGGGTCAAAGACCGAACCGCCGCAATTTACCCGTGGCTATGGGTTGACCTTCGGCCAACAGGAACGAAAAACCATTGCCATGGCGCTTGTCGACCGTGCCTTGCGCTGGCGCGAACTGGGTGAGGATGATCTTGGTGCCGCGGCACAGGATGAGGAATTTGTCCTCTCGCATTGCGACAATATTCAGGCCACCGGCTTTGTCGAACATATCAAACTTCCCCATTATGTAGATTTTCAATCCGAACTCGAACTTGTCCGGCAGATGCGAAGAGACGCCGCTGCACTGGCGGAGGCGGCAGCAGAATGACTGAACAGATCACCACGCCCTCGGCGAATGACACAAATGATGCCCCCAAACATAATCCTGAGGCACATAATCTTGATGCAACTGACAGCTATAATTTTGCCTATCTGGATGAACAGACGAAGCGGATGATCCGGCGCGCTCTGCTGAAGGCGCTGGCCATTCCCGGTTATCAGGTGCCTTTCGCCTCACGCGAGATGCCGATGCCCTATGGCTGGGGAACCGGCGGTGTGCAGGTCACGGCTGCCTGTCTGACGCCTGATGATTGTGTCAAGGTGATCGACCAGGGCGCGGATGATACAACCAACGCTGTGTCCATCCGTAGTTTCTTTGCCCGTACTGCCGGCGTCAGAACCACCGAGGCAACGGACGAGGCGAGCCTGATCCAGACACGCCACCGCATTCCCGAGACAGAATTGACCGAGGGACAATTGCTGGTCTATCAGGTGCCGATTCCCGAACCCCTGCGCTTTCTCGAACCACGCGAGACAGAAACGCGGAAAATGCATGCCCTGTCCGAATATGGGCTGATGCACGTCAAACTCTATGAAGATATCTCCCAGCATGGGCATATTGCCACGGCCTATGCCTATCCGGTGAATGTCGAGGGCCATTATGTGATGGACCCATCGCCCATTCCCAAATTTGACAATCCGAAGATGAGCAATTGCGCCGCTATCCAGCTGTTTGGCGCCGGGCGAGAGCAGCGGATCTATGCCATTCCGCCCTATTGCCACGTCAAAAGTCTGGATTTTGAGGATTACCCCTTTGACAGATTGCGCGCGCCGGGTGCCTGCGCTTTATGTGGGGCGGATGACAGCTATCTTGATGAGGTGATCATGGATGATGAGGGAACCCGCATGTATGTCTGTTCGGACACTGACTTCTGTTCGACCCGGCGTGAGCAGGGGCATGTCGGCGATCAGTCGGGTCTGTTCGACAGCGAGGAGGGGTGATGCAGAAAACACCTTTATTCAGTGTTTCGGATCTCAGCAAAAGCTACGGTGCGCAGCTTGGCTGTCGTGACGTCAGTTTCGATCTCCATTCGGGCGAAATCATGGGGATCGTTGGCGAATCCGGTTCCGGTAAATCCACCTTGTTGAATTGCCTTGCCGGGCATCTGGCCCCCGATCGCGGCGATGTGTGTTTTGATGTCGATGGCACAGGATTGGTCTCGACACTTGCCATGTCGGAACCCGAACGGCGCCTTCTTGCCCGCACGCAATGGGCCTATGTGCATCAAAACCCGCGCGATGGGTTGCGCATGTCGGTCAGTGCCGGCGGCAATATTGGTGAACGGCTGATGAATGTCGGCGCCCGCCATTATGGCAATATAAGACAGGATGCGAGCAGTTGGATGGACCGTGTTGAGCTGTCCACGGGCCGCATTGATGACCGTCCGGCAACCTTTTCCGGCGGCATGCAGCAGCGTTTGCAGATCGCCCGTAATCTCGTGACGGGTCCGCGCCTTGTGTTTATGGATGAACCGACTGGCGGGCTGGATGTCTCTGTTCAGGCCCGGCTTCTCGATTTGCTGCGCTCCCTTGTTCAGGATTTGGGCCTGTCAGTGATTATCGTCACGCATGATCTTGCTGTTGTGCGCATGCTGGCGCATCGGATGATGGTCATGCAGCACGGTCATGTTGTCGAAACAGGCCTTGCCGATCAGGTTCTTGACGACCCGCAGCATCCCTACACGCAGCTCCTTGTCAGCTCCGTTTTGCAGGTATAAACCATGTTTGAAATCGCCCAACTATCAAAGACATTTCATCTTCATACACAGCAGCAGGCGGAAATCCCGGTTGTGGCCAATGTTGGTTTTGCCGTGCAGCCGGGTGAATGTGTCGCCCTGACTGGCGAGAGTGGGTCGGGAAAATCGACGGTGCTGCGGTTGATCTATGGCAATTATCTGGCCCAGACCGGCAGCATCAGCGTAGGGGGCACCGAAATAGTTGCCGCTGACCCGCGCACTATCCTTGAATTGCGGCGGACAACGCTTGGCTATGTGACGCAGTTTCTGCGGGTACTGCCTCGCGTGCCGACAACGCGGGTTGTTGCCGAACCGATGATTCAGGCCGGCCATGATGCCACCGCTGCGGATAAACATGCTCGCGATTTGCTGCGGCGGTTGCGGATTCCCGAAACATTGTGGGATCTGTCGCCCCTGACCTTTTCTGGCGGTGAACAGCAACGCGTGAATATCGCGCGGGGATTTGCCTATGATTATCCGGCCCTGCTGCTTGATGAGCCAACGGCAAGCCTCGATGCGACGAACCGGCAAACCGTTCTTGATATGATCGACGCCGCAAAACAGCGCGGCTGTGCCATCATCGGGATTTTTCATGATCATGCCGCCCGTGAGGCGGTGTGTGACAGGGAAATTGACGTCAGTCAGTTTGCTGCCGCATGATGGCTTGCACCCCGGGCCAACTTGTCTGCGTCCTCGGTCCGTCAGGTGCTGGCAAGGATGCGGTGATGCGCGGTGTTGCGGCGGCGATGCCAAAGGTGCATCTGGCACGCCGGCTGATCACCCGGCCCACCCACAATGACTCTGAGGATTATGACAGCGTTACAGACACTGATTTTGCCGCGCTGCAGCAGGCCGGGCATTTCCTGTTCCATTGGCAGGCGCATGGCCTCTCCTACGGCGTGCCGGTCAGTGTGCTGCCCCTTGTCCGGTCGGGCGCGACCGTCCTGTTCAATGGATCACGCGCTGCTGTGCCGGCGATGCGGCAGATCTATCCGAATTTGCGGGTGTTTGTGATTTCCGTCTCGCCAGATGTGCTTGCAGAACGCCTTCATAAGAGAGGCCGCGAAACAGCATCCGAGATTGCCCAACGACTGCAGCGACAGGTTGATTTCACCGATGAAACGGCCGAGATCATCAACAATGATGGCGCGCTGACCACCAGCGTTGCCAGCTTCGTTACCTCTTTGCAGCGGCGAGAGGAAGGCGGCGAATGAGATGAAAGCGCCCGTCCTCTGCCTCTCCAACCAGGCCAACATCATCGACGCGGACAGGTGTCTGGGTGAGGTGCGATATATGGCTTTGCAAAATGGATTTGAGGTTCTGCAACTCGTCTGCCTGCAATTTACCGCTCAGCGTCAGATGAAAGCGAAATTCATCCATCACGTAAGGATAGCCCCATTTTGTCAGCAATATCTCCTGCGCTGGGGTCAGGCCGGCACTGCGCCGGCGCATAAGCTCGGCATCGCTCAGTGGTGCGCGCAGGGGGTCCAGTTCCCGGACGAGGCTGCTGGCAAGCTGTTGCAGTTCCGCACTCGGCTGCTGTGCTACAAGGGCAAGGAACGATCCAAGTCTGGCGATCTGCAGGGCCGGCATCTCAAAAGCTGGTATCGAGCTTACAAGAGCTGTCGCCGTGGTGATGAGGTCGCTCTCACGCACCCCGTCAGCGAGGCGAAACGGTGCTTTCAGTGTTCCATGAAAGCCATATTTGCGGGGTCTTTCGGTAAGGGTGGCAATGGGCAGATCGGCAATCTGGGGGTGGGCAACAACCTTGCCTTCGGTTACGCTCCAGCCGAGCCAGGAATCGCCAAAATCTTCCAGTCCGCTGCCTTTGGGTGGCAGAAAATACAACGCATGGCGGACAAATTCTCGGCTCATTTTTGGACTCCCCCCAACCCCGAGATAACAACCCCGAGATTATAACCCCGAGGTTATAAACAAGAGATAACAGGCAATAGATTAAAGTTAAGAGATGAACGCCGGTTTAACCAAAGTGAAACATAAAAACCATACTGTCCCCGCCATAAATCATAGACCAGCCGTGGATCATAGAGAAGTGACATTATTATGACAGAAACAGTTTTCGCCAACGCCAAAATCATCACCGAAGATGCTGTTGTGCAGGGTGCGATCCAGATCGTCGACGGTATGATCAGCGCCGTTGACACGGGCACCAGCGTGCCATCGGGTGCGATTGATTGCGAGGGTGATTACATCGCCCCGGGTTTGATTGAGCTGCATACCGACAATCTGGAGCGTCATCTAAGCCCGCGTCCCCGCGTCAGCTGGCCGAAACGGGCTGCGGTTCTGGGGCATGACCGCGAATTGGCAGGCGCTGGCATCACCACGGTTTTTGATGCGCTTCGTGTTGGCTCGGAAGCTGATCAGAAACGCGAGGGCTATGCCCGATATGCCCGCGAGACAGCCGATAATATTCTCGATCTGATGCGTCAGCACGTTCTCAAGGTGTCGCACCATATCCATCTTCGCGCCGAGCTATGCACGGATACGCTGGTTGAGGAGCTGCATGAATTTTCACACCATGACCGTGTCGGTCTTGTCTCGCTGATGGACCACACGCCTGGCCAGCGGCAGTTTCGTGACACCTCAAAGCTGCGTGTGTATCTGATGGGAAAGCACGGTTTTGACGATGCCGGTGTCGAGGCGCATTTCACCAGATTGAAAGAGTTGCAGAGCCTCTATCTGGAAAAGCACCGCGCCGCCGCCGTGGCCTATGCAAAACAGGTGGGCGCTGTTCTGGCAAGCCATGATGACACAACGGCAGATGATGTCATTGCCTCGGGCGGTGAGGGGGTTACCATTGCCGAATTTCCAACGACATTTGAAGCTGCGACAGCCTGCCGGGCGCATGATCAATTCATCGTGATGGGTGCGCCCAACATCATCCGGGGGGGCTCACATTCCGGCAATGTCGCGGCGCATGATCTTGCCAATGACGGGCTTTTGGACATTCTGAGTTCTGACTATGTGCCGGCGGCTTTGTTGAATGCGGCGGTTACACTTGGCATCTCGATGCAGGATATGGCGGCTGGCATCCGCAAAGTGACCGCCGTTCCGGCCGATGCCGCAGGCTTTAATGATCGCGGTCGCATTGCCCTTGAAAAGCGCGCGGACCTTGTCCGCTTTGCCGTGCATGATGGTCTGCCGATGATCTCATCTGTCTGGGTGCGTGGCGCACGCGTTGCCTAGCGGTAATCAGCCAACCAATAGGGATTTGACCAGGCACACCCCGCCGCGCCGACAATGGTGACGCGGAACCAGTCGGACTTGAAATTGCCAAGATCAAAGCTTGCTTTCGTGATGTTGGTGCCGACCTCGGCTCTCGCCTGATGGCCCGCACCGGATATGACCACCGAGTGCGCCGGGCTGCAGGTGATCGTCACCCGATCACCATTCAACTCAATTTCATTGATCGTGGCACCACTTGATGAATAATACCGGCCCGCTTTGAGGGCTGTTATAATCTCCGCCTGGTCAAGCGTTGCCGCAACCATGACCCAGCCACCACCGGCATCATCAACTGCGAAATGCGAATCATCACTCGCCGTCAGCAGCGCGCGGTGGCCGCAATTCAGCAGATAGTCAGCTGTTGCAACGCCGCTCCCTCGTGCGGCACGAATGGTGGAGGTGTGGTTATAAATCTCAACCGCATGCGCATGGGCAATTGACGCCGCCTCATCGCTGGTCAGGCTGTACCATTCGGGATGGGCGCTCGTCACAAAGGCACCGGCATCGAGTGCCCTCTGTACCATCTGGGGTCCGGTTTCGTTCTCGCTTGCCATGGCAAAATCCAGAGGCAACCCGTTTGCCACAATATGCCACAGCCCATGGCTGTCTATTGATTTGCCGGGACAATGCAGCTCGGCAGATATGATGGTGACGAAATCATCACTGTCCAGATGGCGCGTGTCATTGACGCTGGTTGCGGCATAGCTGCTGTCCGACCATAGATGATCGGCCAGACAGGTGAAATCATAGCCGAGACGGCGATAGGTGGCGGTAACCTGCTGGGCGCTCAGCACACCATCAGAATGATCGCAATGCCCATGCAGATTGCCGCGCAGCATCCGTCCCTGATGATCAAAAGGTGGTAGCAGCATGATCAAACACTCCCTCTTGGTGTCCTTTTGGCTTCCTGATGGCTCCCGCATAACCCACGTTTGGCCGCGTCACCAGCGTGGTCGCCTTGCCCATATGAAAGCCACCACACACTACGCCAATGTTGTTACATTCATATTAAAGGGCATATGACAGGGCAAATGAAAGGGCATATGAAAGGGCATATGACAGGGCGGCAAAACTTTTTACCCTGATCGGGCCTATAATGCGGCAATCGCGGCCTTCAGATCATCAATATAGGGTGAGTCTGATGGCAATTGTCCCAACAGGCGCTGCCACAGCTCACGCGCTTTGTCCGTCCTGCCCTCGAGTTTGGCGAAATGCCCACGCAGGAACAACAAATCAAGCCGGTCCGGGGCCAGCAATGTGGCGCGTTCAATCAGCCTTGATGCGGGCGTGATATATTGTCTGCCAAGGCCGCTTGTGACGATCATCTGCAAAGTGGTGACTTGCTGGTCGATATCCTGCGGCACGGCGTTGGCGGCGCTGATCAATGCCGAGGCGGCGTCCTCGGGCCTGCCAAGCACCTCATAGGCGCGCCCAAGACGGCGCCACCCTTCCACATCATCGGGATTTTCGGCCAATTTCTCGGCAAGGCCACTGACCATGCCCTCAATCATCGCCGTGCGGTCTTCATCGCTCATCTCGGCCGCTGCGGCAATATCCGCCTCGTCCGGTCCGGGTCGGGATTGCGCCTCCGGAATGTCGATACCGCCAGCTGCGGCGGCATCGGCGATATTGTCATCCAGCAGGCTCATCCATGGGGCGTCATCCACTGACACGGTGCGCAGTCTCTGCCAGATGCTGACAGCGCGCGCATAATCTTCATCCTGATAGGCGGCAAGTCCGGCAAGATAGAGGGCACGGGGTTCGTCTGGCGAGCTGGCCAGCACACTCGCAATGAGGGTGCGCGCCGGCACTGTAATCTGGCCACCGGCGGCACGGCTCAGCGCTTCTGCCAGCATGCTTTTCACCGTGACATCATCGCCGGTCATCTCCCGGGCTGTCGTCAGCGCTCTGATCTCTGTCTGATTGTCATCAGCCATGGCGGCCGCTTGTGCCAGCCGCAGCCAGTTGCCAACATTGGTGGGCTCATCAATTGTCTGCTGTTTCGCCCGTGCCAGCGCCGCCGCCAGCGTTTCGGCCTGCTGGTTCTGGGCTTTGGCTGCGGTCTCGATCTCTGCCTGACGCTGGGCCAGCGGCTGATCGCCAAGATCGGCGCGTCCCAGCATCAAATAAAGCCCAAGGCTTGCCGCCAGCACCAGCGCACCACCGGCAAAATAAATGTAACCAAAGCCAGAGCCAAAGCCAAAGCCAGAGCCAGAGCCAGAACCAGAACCAGAACCAGCGCCAAAGCCAGATCTAGATGCCTGGTCATCACTACCTGCCACTGCCTCATGCGGCTGCTCTTGGGATTGCTCTTGGGATTGCTCTTGGGATTGCTCTTGGGCTTGCCCTGTGGCTGCGCCAGTCCGGCGTGTGCGCCGTGCGGCCAGAACAAGACCGGCCCCCCCTATGAGGACCGCAAGCGGCGCCAGCCACAGAATGTAAGTGCCGGATGAAATGGGCGGGTTGAGCAACAGATAATCACCATATTTCCCGCGCAGCGTTTCGATGATCTCACTGTCAGTCGCCCCGGTCATAAGCTGCCTACGCACCTCACGCCGCAGATCGCGGGCCAACTCAGCGTCAGAATCATCAATCGACTGATTCTGGCAGACAAGACAGCGAAGCTGTTTGGACAATTCACGGGCGCGCGACTCCAGCGTGGGGTCATCCAGCATTTCCTCGGCGGTGATCGCCATGGCGGGCGTCGTTATCCCCCCAAAAATACCGCCCACAAAAATACCTGCGGCAAGCAAAAACATCACGCCACAACTGCGCAATACCGGTTTCATCGTGCGTCCTTGATCGCTGGCATCACCACCTCATCAAGCACCCGCCGGTCAATCGGTCCGGCATGGCGCAGCAGAACCGTGCCATCGCTGCCAATCACATAGCTTTCAGGCACACCATAGACACCCCAGGCAAAGCCCAGCCTGCCATCACGGTCAACGCCGATGGCCGAGAACGGATTGCCAAATTGGGTGAGAAAAGCGCTGGTATCTGCTGGCTTGTCCTTATAGGCGATGCCGATCACGGTCACGCCTTCGGCAAGCAGCGCCAGCGCCGGTGCCTCTGCCCGGCAGGGGGCGCACCAGCTGGCAAAGAAATTGACCAGCAAAGGCTCGCCGGCAAAATCCGCCAGATCAAGTGTGCCCAACCCATTATCCAACAGGGGAACCGGGGTGGCGGGTGCTGGCTTGCTGATCAGAACAGACGGCAGCTGCGCCGGGTTACGGCTTCCCGACAAGGTGGCAAACAGGGCGGCGGCGGCAAAGCCAGCAAGGATCAGAAAGCCGATCAACGGCAGGATGAAAGACAGTTTTGGGCCTGTCCGCCGTGCCTCATTGGTGCTCTGCTCCGTCATGTCGGGGCGTCCAGTTCGGCAATGCGTTGCGGCCGCCGTGCCCTGCCGATCGCTGCCAGAAATCCGCCAAGCGCCATCAGCCCGGCCCCGGCCCAGATCCAGCTCACAAGGGGTTTATGATAAAGCCGCAGGGTGTAGCCCATCTGCGCATCACCATCACCCAGCACGGCGTAATCGTCACCGCTCAGCCGGGGCCGGATCGCCGCTTCTGTCGTTGTTTGCCGCTCTGCCGTGTAAAGCCGGTTTTCTGGCTCCAGCCGCGCCAGCAACTGACCATCACGCCTGAGATCAAGCATCGCCGTAGAGGTCACATAATTTGGCCCCTGCCGCGCCTCGATGCCGGCAAAGGTAATCTCATTACCGGCAAGATCAATCACATCACCCGGTTTCGCCCGGACCACAGCCTCGGATGCGAACAGACCGTTGCCCAGGGCCCCAAGCAGAAACACCACCATCCCAAGATGGGCACACCACATGCCCCAGACCGGCAGCTGGATCGCCCCAAGGCGGGCGCCAAACCCTACATGGTGGGTGCGTCTCATCCGGTGGACCATATCGGCCAGAATGCCGCCGCCCAACCAGGCGATCATCCCGATCCCGGCAAGTCCGGCGAGCGAGATGCCGGTGACAAGCGCCAACCCGGCAAGCACCGCTGCCAGTGCCGCCACGATCGCACTGCTGGCGACAAGGCGAAGCCCCGGCAGCGTACCGCGCCGCCACGCCATCACCGGACCAAAGGCCATTGCCAGGACCAGCACTCCCATGATCGGGTTGAAGGTGGCATCGAAATAGGGTGGGCCGACAGTGATCCGTGCGCCGCTGACCATCTCCAGCCCAAGGGGGTAGAACGTGCCGATCAGCACGACAATGGTTGCCGCTGTCAGCAGAAAATTATTCACCAGAAGGCCAAATTCCCGGCTGACAGGCTGATAATCGCCATCATTGGTCAATTGGGGTCCGCGCCAGGCAAACAACGCCAGTGGAATGCCGATTGCAAACAGCAGAATGCCAAGAATGAAAACGCCACGGGCCGGATCGCTGGCAAAGCTGTGAACCGAGGTCAACAAGCCTGAGCGGACGATAAAAGTGCCAACAAGCGACAGCGAGAATGCCAGAATGGCAAGCAGCACCGTCCAGCTTTTGAAAATCCCCCGGGCGGCAACCACACTCACCGAATGGATCAGCGCCGTTGTCGCCAGCCACGGCATCAGCGAGGCATTTTCCACCGGGTCCCAGAACCACCAACCGCCCCAGCCAAGCTCGTAATAGGCCCACCAGCTGCCAAGCGCGATGCCGATGGTCAGGGCACACCAGGCCGCGGTGATCCACGGCCGCACATAGATCGCCCAGGCACGGTCAATCCGGCCATCAAGCAGGCCGGCAACGGCAAAGGAGAAAGCCATCGACAGCCCGACATAGCCGATGTAAAGCGTTGGCGGGTGCAGGGCCAACCCCGGGTCCTGCAACACCGGGTTCAATCCATTGCCGTCAAGCGGTGCCGGTGACAATCTGGCAAAGGGGTTGGAGGTAAACAGCGAGAACGCAAGAAACGCAGCACTGACAATGCCCTGAATGGCTAGGGTGCGGGTTTTCAGGACCATCGGCATGGCTCTACCGCTAAATGTCAAGATGGCGGCAAAGCTCACCAATATGACGATCCATAGCAGCAGGGAGCCCTCATGATTGCCCCATGTTCCGGAAATCTTGTAGATCAATGGCTTTGCCGAATGCGAGTGACTTGTCACAAGGGCAACCGAGAAATCCGAGGTCACAAACGCCCAGACAAGTGCGGCAAAGGCGATGAGAACGCCGCCTGTCATGACCAAAGTCGCCGGCACCGCAAGCTGCATCAGCGCCGCATTGCCGCGCGCCACCCCGACCAGCGGCACCACCGACACCAGCAGCGAGGTCACAAAGGCAAGGATCAATGCGAAATGGCCGAGTTCGGCAATCATTAAAAGGCCTCTTATGGCTTCGGTCAAACGGGAAGATTACGCCCCACAGATATCATGTCCACCGCCCGTTTTGCAAACAGGCTGTGCTGTTATGCCGCCTGCATGCGCAAGCCAAGCCGACATCACCCTCGCCACAGACGCAAGCCCCGCACTATTTCGCCAATAACGGTCGCCTGCCACCACCCGCTGACACCAAAAACAGCCGGGTCACAGTCCTATCAAGTTACAGTCCTATCAAGTCACACTCCTATCAAGTCACAGTCATATCAATGTTTTGCAATCTGTCACCTCAGTCATGGCTTGGATCAGCGCTTAATTTTCTGCAATACTTACTGCAATATTTTCTTTTGTTTTTCTATTGGTTTAAAAACTGTCCAATGGTAAGTAAAAGAAGAAAAACAGGGTCGGGTCCATACGCAGTCAAAACGCATGCTCTGAGCCCTACCAGATGCACCAGGAGGAGCTGGCAATGGGAAATCTACAGGAAGAAAAAGATCTCTTTAACAATGTGGCGATCAGCGCCCGCCGGTTTGAGGAATCTCCTTTTATTGACCGACATGACACGTCAAAAATGGTGCGCGGCGTCTATGCCGGCCGGTTTTTCGCGATCTATGCTGGCGAGGATTATCTGGAAAAATACTGGCTGCTGCGGCGCAAGGCGGTGATCTTTGATGTGGCAGAAAAGCCGGTGGAGATTTCCGGCCCTGATGCGGTGCCATTTTTGGACAAAGTGCTGACCCGCCGCATTTCCACGATGAATGAGGGACGCGGCTATTACGCGCTGGCCTGCACGCCGCAGGGCGGCATTTTCATGGATGGTGTTGTTTTTAAACTTGCCGAGAACCGCTTCTGGTATGTTCAGGCTGATGGTCCGTTTGAGGACTGGCTGTCGGCGTTAAGCACCGGTTTTGACGTCACCATTTCCGATCCGCACTCGCGGGTTCTGCAAATTCAGGGACCGGCTTCCATCGCCATCATGAATGCGGCATCGGGTGGTGCGATTGACGAATCGATGCGCTATTTCAGGTCGGGCTTTTTCGACATTGGCGGGCAAACGCTCTATGTCTCGCGCACCGGCTTCACTAACGAGCTGGGTTTCGAAATCTATTGTGATGGTGCAAACACCGATCATCTGGCGCTGTGGGATCATCTGATGGCGGCGGGTGAGCCGCATGGCATGGAGTTTTCATCGACACGGGCGATGACGATCCGGCGCATTGAAGGCGGCATCCTTGGAAACATGACCGACATGGACCCCAGCATGACCCCCTATGAAGCTGGCCTTGGCGCCTTTGTCGATCTGGAGAAAGGCGATTTTGTCGGGCGTGATGCGCTCCTCGATGCGGACCGCCGGACGCTCCTTTTGGGGCTGACCTGTGACGGGGCGACGCCGTCCTCTGGCAGTGAGATCATTGATGGTGACATTGTCGTTGGCCAGATCACCGCTGGCATTCCCTCGCCAACGCTTGGTCTTGGTGTTGGCTATGCGCGGTTTGCCAAGCCAGGTGACTGGGTTGGTCGTGAGATGAAGCTGCGTCTGCCAGATGGCAGCACCCATGCCAGCCAGATCGTTGATCTGCCCTTCTTTGACAAGGAGCATCAGATTGTGCGGGGGCTTGACCGCACAATTCCCTGAACTAAGTGCTAAATTTGGCACCTGCGGGCTGGGTGGTTGAGCCCAGCCCAGCCCTTAGCCCAGCCAAGCGTTCAGCCAAGCCAAGCCTAACCAAGCCCATGCAGGGTTTTTGTCTCAAGGTAATCTTCCAGCCCCATCATGCCGCCCTCGCGGCCATTACCGGATTGTTTGTAGCCGCCAAAGGGCGTGCCATATTCAATCCCGCCGCCATTGATGTGGACAGCGCCAGCCCGCAATTTGCTGGCAACACGCTCGGCGCGTTCCTTATTGCCCGTCTGCAAAAAAGCGGCCAGCCCATAGGGCGTGTCATTGGCGATCGAAATGCCATCCGCCTCATCCTCGAAGGGGATGATCACCAAGACCGGGCCAAAGATTTCCTCGCGGGCGATCCGCATTTCGTTTGATACATCGCTGAAAATGGTTGGTTTGACAAACCATCCGGTCTCATACCCTTCCGGTTTTCCAAGCCCTCCGGCCAGCAGCGTTGCTCCTTCGTCAATGCCGACCTTGATCATCGCCTGCACCCGGTCGAACTGGAGCCGATCAAATAACGGGCCGATATGATCGCCCTCATCCTCCGGATTGCCAACCGTGGTATCGGCGGCTGCCTGTTTGGCGATCTTCAAAACCTCGTCATAGCAGCTGCGCTCGACAAGAAGCCGGGTCGGGGCGTCACAGGACTGGCCCGTGTTCAGCATACATTCAGCGACCGAGGCCGTCACCTGCGCCTCAAGATCGCAATCGGCAAATACCAGATTTGGTGATTTTCCCCCCAGCTCAAGCGTCACCCGCTTGACCGTATCGGCGGCGTCACGGGTGACGGCTGTTCCTGCCCGTGTCGACCCGGTAAAGGACATCATCTGGATGTCTTGATGGCGCGACAATGCGGCGCCCACAACCGGCCCTTCGCCATTGATCAGGTTGAACACACCCGCCGGATAGCCTGCCTCATGTAGAATTTCGGCATAGACCATGGCGGAGACGGGGGTATGCTCGCTTGGCTTCAACACAACACAACACCCCGTAGCCAATGCTGGCAGGACTTTCAGGGTGATCTGGTTCATCGGCCAGTTCCACGGCGTGATCAGCCCACAAACCCCGATGGGTTCGCGCACCATGATGTCGCCATTGGCCAGCGTCACCCGCTCCTCAAACTCCTCGAGGGCGGCAATAAATCCATCAAGATGTCCGATGGCGGCATCTGTCTGGGCGTCGCGCGACATGGTGATTGGCGCGCCCATCTCCATCCGCATTGCCTGCGCCAGATCCTCAAAACGGGCCTTGGTGATTTCTCTGACCCGCCCAAGAAGCGCCAGCCGTTCATCTTTGCTGGTTTGGGAAAAGCCCTCAAAGGCGGCGTTCGCTGCGGCTACGGCGCGGTCAACATCAGCGTCATTGCCAAGGGCAACCAGACCGATCTGCTGTTCTGTCGCTGGATTCAGAACCGCCATTGTGGCATCGGATAATGGGTTCACCCACTCGCCATTGATATAGAATTTCTGCAGATTTTCCATTTGGTCTTCCCCCTGTTTTGGTTTACGCGCCCTAGCGCGCCTTGCTGATTGCTTCCTCGATCAGCATCTTGATCTCACCAGCCGTTGCGGCGCGTGGATTTGTGGCGGCGGCGCTATCCTCAAGCGCCTTGTGCGAGATGCGCTCGGAACAATCATCTGGCACATTGATCTCGGCCAGCGCGTGCGGAATGCCAATTTCGTCAAGAATCCGCTCAACCTCGCGAATGAATGCCGCAGGAGAGGTCTCCGTCATGCCCATCGCCTCGGCCATTCGCTTGGCTTTGTGGTCCATGCCGGGCAAATTGAAGCGCAGCACAACCGGCAGCACAATGGCATTGGTCAGCCCGTGCTGGGTGTCAAATTCTGCGCCGACCATATGCGAGATGGCATGCACCAGCCCCAGCCCCTTGATAAAGGCGATACCGGCAAGGCAGGAGCCAACAAGCATGCCGCCGCGCGCTGCCAGATTGTCCGGCTCCCTGACCGCGAGTGGCAGCCAGCGGTTGATCAGCGCCAGCCCCTCCAGCGCCATACCATCGCATAACGGGTGAAAGCCGGGAACAAGATAGGCCTCAATCGCATGCGTCAGAGCGTCCGCGCCCGTCCATGCGGTCAGATGCTGCGGCAAGCCAACGGTCAATTCCGGGTCAAGCAGCGCCAATGCTGCTCTGAAATCAGGATGACACAGACAGAATTTCATCCCCTTTTCAACATGCGTGACCATCGCCGTGCCTTCGGTTTCCGCGCCGGTGCCAGCCGTTGTCGGCACGGTGATTAATGTCGGAAAGGCCTGTGCCGCCGATATTTCGGGCATGGGTGATTCCCACTCGAAATCCCAGAGATCGAAGTCATTGCGCGCCACAAGCCCGATCATCTTGCCGCCATCCATCGCGCTGCCACCGCCGATGGCAATGATGGCGTCATGTTCACCAGCCAGAAACGCCGCCTTTCCAGCGCCAATCTCATCGTTTCGTGGGTTCGGCGAAATCTCCGAAAAAACACCGGATTTCACACCAGCTGTCGCCAGATGCGCGGCGGTCTCGGCAATAAAGGGCAAATCCCTGCTGCCTCTGTCCGTCACGATCAGCGCATTGCCGATACCAAGCGCAGCAGCCTTGCTGCCGATTTCCGCCAGCCGTCCCGGTCCATAGGCAATCGGAACGGGAAAGCTCCAATCCTGCGGTTCCAAAATTTCGTCTTTGGTGGCGGTGATCAATGCTGCGCTATCCATCTGGAAACTGTCCTTTGTGACTGATGTAATCTGTCATGTGGCGTGATGTCAGGTGACGCTGATATCAAGGTCGCTCTGCCGGTTACGGCTCCATGCCTGGGTCATGCGATCGGCAATCATGGCAATGATCGCCAGCGCCATTCCCGCAATCAGACCAACGCCGAAATTGCCATCACTCAATCCGATATAGACAACCTGCTCCAGACCGTTGGTGCCGACAAGGGCAGCGATCACCAGCATGGCGATGCCATACATGATCGTCTGATTGAGGCCGAGCATCATCACCGGAAGGGCGAGAGGGATCTTCACCGACCACAGCATCTGTCGCTTCGTACAGCCCATCATCTCAGCCGCCTCGATCACCCCTTCGGACAGATTGCGCAGCCCATGTTCGGTATAGCGGATCGCCGGCACGATGGCATAGGCGATGATCGCCAGCAATGCGGTGAATTCGCCAATCTTGAAAATCATCACAAAGGGAATCAGGATGACGAACAGCGGCATCGTCTGCAAGGTGTCATTGATCGGCCGCAAAATCGCCGAGACCGTGGCATTGCCCGCCGCCCAGATGCCAAGGCCAGCTCCCAGGATGAAGGAGATAATCACCGCAATGCTGCACAGATAGACTGACAGCATCGCTTCTGGCCAGATGCCGGTAACTACAATGAAGCCAAGCCCAAGAAAGGTGCCAAGACCCAGCCT
The DNA here is from genome assembly GCA_004212735.1 of SAR116 cluster bacterium. Taxonomy (GTDB): domain Bacteria; phylum Pseudomonadota; class Alphaproteobacteria; order Puniceispirillales; family Puniceispirillaceae; genus MED-G116. Next base: position 144,213 of record SHBD01000005.1, on the reverse strand, counting down.
GAGGCCGCCAATCCGCCAGGCGGCAAAACTATAGATCAGAAGCAGCGCCGGCCATGGCATCTTGGTCAGGCCGAAATAAAAGAAAATGGCAAACAGAAGCACGAAAATGGCGACATAGGCATTGAACCGATAGGCACAGAGCGCGCCGATCAGCGTCATGCCGCCGGCATAGACAAGCGAGTGCCAAGTCTGCAGTTCAAACCCCCAGGTAAAAGGGCTGACCGATCCCTGCAAGCCGATCTTTGTCGGCAACATGACAAAGAAAAAGGCCAGTGTCTTGATCGCCTCAATCTCTTTCCTGAAATTGACGATCAGATAGGTCAGGCTTTCATTCATGCTGCGTGCAGGGCTGAACTCCATGTCCCGTGGCCAGATTTCCAGCACGGGAATGAGTTTGGCAAGCGCGTAGAATGCCACCGCGCCGCCAACGGCAATCACCAATCTGCGCCAGCCCTGGCTCTGGGCACCCTTGCGGTTTTCATAATCGCCAGATTGTGTCGCAAGACCGGAGGTTACCCGGTCAATCACCATGGCCATCAGCGCGATGACCAGCCCGGCAAGCAGGCTTTCACCAAACTGCGCCTTGCGGATCTGCGAAAGCACTTCCCACCCGATATCTGCGGTGCCACCGATGATCGAGGCAATAATCACCATGCTCAGCGATGCCATCGTTGCTTGATTGATCCCCAGCAACAACTGACGCTTGGAGCTGGGAACGCGAACCTGCCAGAACAGCTGCTGTCCTGTTGCGCCCGACATCAGGCCCGACTCGATGACTTCTGCGGGGACGCGGCGCAGGCCAACGATGGTGTTGCGCACCATTGGCGGGAATGAATAAAGGACGCTGGCAATCAGGCCGACAACCGTGCCAAAGCCAAACAGCATAAGGATCAGCAACAGATAGGCAAAGGCCGGGACCGTCTGTAGAATATCCAGCATCGGCATGATCGCGCGCTCGGCACGGCGTGAATAAAAGGCCCAGACACCCAGCCCAAAGCCGAACAGCAGCGCCATCGGCACCGATATGGCGACAAGTGACAGGGTGTTCATGCTTTCCGGCCAATAGCCGATGATCACCATATAGAGACAGGATGCCAGGGTGAACAGCGCCAGCCGCCAGCCAGAGGCAATGTAGGCGACAAGGCAAAACAGAAATGCTGTCACCGACCATGGCAGCGCCTGCAACACCACCCGCACCCCCTTGATCGGCCATTCCAGCAGCCACGACACGCCCATGAACAGCCAGCCAACATGCGTCACCAGCCAGTCCATTATGGCATTCAACCAATCGGCAAAGGGAACGATCATATCTTTCGGATAGGCGGTCAGCCAGTCGACATGCGGCTGCGCCATGATCAGGCCAAGCGTGATCAGGACAATTGCGAACCAGTGAAAGACACCGCGATCAAATCCTCCCCCCATGACGCCTATCTCCTCACATCAGCAGGATCAGCGTCAGAGCCAGTCGCCAGTGCTTTGACAACATTCGCCGCACGGGCAACACCGATCACTGAACCATCCGCCGCCTCGACGGCAACACCATCAGCATGATCGCCAAGATAGCCGAGCAGGCTGTCAATCGGTGTGTCGGCGGCAACCCGGCCAAGCCCCGAGACCGGGCCATCTGCTGCCTCTGCCACATCGGCGGCGCACAGAACAGACTCCCACGGAACATCACGGGTAAACTCGCGGACATAATCATCGACCGGGTTGAGGATCAGATCAACCGGCCGTCCCACCTGCACAATGGCGCCATCGCGCATGATCGCCATGCGGTCAGCGACGCGCAGCGCCTCCTGAAAATCATGGGTGATAAAGACAATGGATTTATGCAGCACGGACTGAATACGCAGAAACTCATCCTGCATTTTCTTGCGAATCAACGGATCAAGTGCTGAAAATGGCTCATCAAGCAACCACACTTCTGGTTCAACGGCCAATGACCGTGCGATGCCGACACGCTGCTGCTGTCCCCCGGACAGCTCGTTCGGAAAATTGGATTCGCGCCCCTGCAACCCGACAAGCTCAATCACCCGCTCTGCCTGAGCATAGCGCTCCCGCTCGCCGATGCCCTGTAACTTCAGCGGAAACGCAATATTTTCAATGACATTGAGATGCGGCATCAGGCCAAAGCTCTGAAAAACCATTCCCATTTTATGCCGGCGGATATCAATCAACTCGGCATCCGATTTTTTCAGCACATCCTCGCCATCAAGAAGAATCTCCCCTGCCGTGGGTTCGACAAGGCGGGAAATGCAGCGGACGATTGTCGATTTGCCGGAGCCGGACAGCCCCATGATCACAAAGATTTCGCCCACATGCACATCAAAGCTTACATCGGCATTGGCGACAATATGATCGCTGCTGCTGATGGTCTCAGCAAGTGTCTGCGGTGCATCAACAACGCCATTGCCAGCGTCAAAAAACTGCGCGGGTGCATCGCCATAGATTTTCCAGACATTCCGGCAGGAGAGCTTGACGTCTGTGCTGGCTGTTGCTTTTGATGTCATCGTCTCTCTCCAGAAAGTCGGAATTGCTCAAACTCGTGTGTCACCCCGATTTGCACCCCGATTTGCACCCACGATCAAGATCGCCAGGATCAGAACCGGGATCAGAACCGGGACCGCGCTAATCCTCACACGCAGACTGGCGGGTGGGCGAGTCATTTCATAAATCTGTTCCGGGTCATAAATCTGTTCCGGGCGGCGCAATTGATGCAAACCGCCCGGCGTTCAGCTTTTAGCAAAGCTCAGGCTTCAGCCCGATCAGCCGCTACATTGCAGCTTTGATCCAGCCTTTCCATGTCGCTTCATTCTTCGCCAGCCATTCCTTGGCAACATCCTCGACGTCGCGGCCATTGTTATCGACCTCGAAAATCGCCCAGTTCTCGTCTTCATTCGTCAGGGTGAGGTTTGAAACCATCTTATAGGCTGCGGGCCATTTTTCCTCAAAACCGCCCCAGACGACCTTATGGACCTCGGCTTGCTGGAAGCCACAGGCAGTATCCTTGTCCTGTGCCTCTTCGACGCACTCGCCCTCGATCTTGTTCCACTCAACCCAGTTCAGGTCGAGATCGGCAAAAATCCAATGTGGCTGCCAGATCATCATCAGGATTGGCTCTTCGGCTGCATAGGCAGATTTAAGCTCGGCCATCATCGCGCCTTCACTGCCGCCTGGAATGGCCTCGAAGGGCATGTTGACACTGGCAACCAGATCCCGTGAGCGTGTTCCCCAGTCAGCTGGGTAGGTAATCAGCCGGCCCTTTGGAAAGGTCGAGGCGTTGGCAAATGCCTGCTGGCACTCAAACAAAGCCTTGTAGCTTGGCAGGCCAGGGCATTTTTCTTCCATGTAAGGTGGGTAAATCCACCCTTCCTTGGGCTCAAGGCCAAGGTTGCCAACAACGACGATATCGCCCTTATCGACCAGACCCGGGTACAGATCACCAACATTGTTGGTCCATACCTCGGTCTGCAGATGCAGATTGCCCTGCGCGATTCCGGGGTGCTGTGGCAGAGCGCCAGCACTCACATACTCAATGTTGTACCCCATTTCCTGAAGCAGAGTACCAGCGATGGCTGTCGAGAACAGCTGGCCCGTCCAGTCATTATTGATCACTTTGATCGGATCAGTCGATTCTGGAATATTTCCAGCCATGGCCATTTGCCCGGTGGAAAATACCCCGGTGGAAAATACCATAGTCGCGGCAAGCGCCGTCATTTTGAACGTCTGTAACATGTTTTCCCCTCTATACTGTCTGCCGTGCCGTCTGGCACGCTCCGCAGTGTTGTAGACTTTCCTTTGGTAAGTTAAAACTACTGTTAGATAGTTTTGCTAGTCAAGAGTGTGTTGTTGATGGCAGGCTAACAACAGGGTATCACCAATCTCGCACGATGGGCAGTGAAAGGGGGCGCGACCGCATGATGCAGAGACAGTCAAAATCAATTCGCACGATCAGGCGGTCCGAATTGTCGCGCGCCGCCTTTGACGCGGTTGTCCGTTATGGCTTGCGTGGCACCACCCTTGAGCGTGTCGGCGAGATTGCCGGCGTGTCAAAGGGCGTTGTCCTGCATCACTTCAAGGATAAAAGCTCGCTTCTTGAGGCGGTGTTCCGCCGGTCCAACTCGATGTTGAGCGATTCGCTTGTCGAATTGAACCGGCATACGCAATCCCCCTATGAGCGGTTGTGGGCGATCGTTTACGCGAATTTTGTCGAGACCATTTTTAACAAACAGGTCTGTCAGGCGTGGGTCTCCCTATCTGCCGAGGTGCCGCACAATGAGATGTGTCAGCGTGTGCAGACCGTATGCAACGCCAGAATCACCAGCAATCTGCGCCATGAGCTCAGGAATTTCAGTGACGCTGAGGATGCTGGCAGGATTGCCCATATTCTGGGTGTCCTGATTGATGGGATCTGGGTGCGTGCCGGTCTCTTTGGGGCAACGCCCGACAGTGACGCCGCGATTGATGAGTTCGAATTTGCAATGATCAGGTTGCTCGGCTGCTCCGCGCCCGAACAGGATCTCCATCGTCAGGCGCGCGCCAAGGTCAAGACGATCGCCAGCATGGTGCTCAATTCACGGGCGTTCCGACAGAATGTGCTCTAACTGAACCGGCTCTAGCTGAACTAGCTCTGGCAAAACTGGCCTAGCTGAAATTTCTGGCCGCGCGGCGCGCCCGCAGGAGGTCCGACACCGGTTCCAGCAGACTGGCCGAGGCAATCAGCAGAATGCCGGACACTTCGCGGCTGCCAAAGGGCTCGCCCGCAAACAGTGCGGCCGAGATCGAGCCGAAAATGATTTCCGTCATGAACAGCAGGCCGACAAGTCCGGGATTGAGGAATTTTGGCCCCCACAGCGAGGCAAAGGCGCCCGGCAGCACCAGCAACACGATGATCGGCACCATCCAATAAAGCAGCGGGATGATCTCGGCCGCGCTTGGCACGGCATGCGGTGCCAGAACGAGACAGGCCGCGAGCGCGACAAGCATGCTCCAGCCAAAAAACCCGCAGGTCAGGTCAATCGCCGCAAATTTATCCGATTGCCGCAATTTGACGGCGGCCAGGGCCCAGACCATGCCGGATGCCAATCCCAGCCAGTCTCCGATGTTTCTTGGTATTGGGAAATTCATCCCGAGACCGAAAATGATCAGCATCCCCGTTATCGCCAGCGTCATTGCCAGAATGCGCAGGCCGGTGATTGCGTCACCCAGGATCAGGCGCGCCAATATCGTGCTCCATACCGGCGTCAGATAGAACAGCAGCATGGCCCGCACGACTTCGGTATAGATGAATGAGAATGTGTATAGGGTCAGCGCCAGCCCCGCCGTCATCGCGGTGAGCTGCAAGCTCCAACCGCCAGCCGCCAGATGCCGCCACCGCCAGATAATCACCGGAATGAGACAGCAGGTCGGAACGCCAAACCAGACAAGCGGTGCCCACAGCCCATGGATCCCGGTATCAGCGATGGCACGCAGCGGTATCCAGAAAAGCCCCCAGATCGCCCCAGCAAAAAGACAGGCGAGCCGGGCGAGTAAATCCGTGTTTTTAGACAGGTTTATCACGTTGCTCCCACATCATTACACGCCGCATCACACGGCCCGGCGATCAGATTTCCTAACTACTGGTAAGTTTCTTGTCAATTGGTCAGTAAATCAGTAAAACCGGTAGCGGAAGAGTGTGCACACAAGTTTTGGGATAAGACCAGCATGGAATATGACTTCATAATCGTTGGCGCGGGGTCGGCTGGCTGTGTGCTTGCCAACCGGCTGAGCGCAGATGGCAGTCATTCTGTTCTGCTGATTGAGGCTGGCCGGAAGGATGGCGCATGGACGCTGAAAATTCCGGCGGCGGTTCTGTCAAATCTGAAAAGCACACGCCACAATTGGGCATTTCGTGGCGAGCCAGAGCCTGAATTGGGGGGTCGCTCACTGCAGCATGATCGTGGTAAAACCCTTGGCGGGTCCTCGTCGATCAATGGAATGGTGTTCATTCGGGGGCATGCCCTGGATTTTGAGGGCTGGCGTCAGGCCGGGTGTGAGGGCTGGGGCTATGCCGATGTGCTGCCCTATTTCAAGCGGATGGAATGCTATGATGGCGGCAGCTGCGATTATCGTGGTGGTGACGGACCGCTGAAGGTCCACCGCCCAGAACCGGACAATCCGATCTATCACGCCTTCCAGCAGGCTGGCAAACAGGCCGGCTATCCCGAGAGCGAGGATATCTGCGGTTATCGTCAGGAAGGCTTTGCCACGCTTGACAGAAGCACCCACAATGGCGAGCGCAGCAGCACTGCAACCGCCTTTCTGGCCCCAATTCGTGGCCGCCGCAACCTGACCGTGATCACCAAGGCGCTTGTCACCAAAATCGAGATTGAGGATGGGGTCGCAACCGGCGTCACCTTTGTCGATGCAGGCGGCACCCTTGTCACCGCCACGGCCCGGTGCGAGGTGGTGTTGAGCGCGGGCGCGGTTGGCAGCCCGCATCTATTGATGCTCTCCGGTGTGGGACCGGCGGCGCATCTCAGCGCGAACGGCGTCGAGGTCAAGGCTGATCTGCCCGGCGTTGGCCAAAATCTCAATGACCATCCCGATTTTGTCCTGAAATACAAATGTCTGCAGCCGGTCTCCATCTGGCCACAAACGAAACTGCTTGGCAGGGCGTTTGCCGGCATCCAATGGCTGATCAACAGAACCGGCGTCTGTGCCTCAAACCAGTTTGACATGGTAGCCTGTCTGCGCTCCTCTGCCGGTGTGGAATATCCTGATATCCAACTGACAATTTCGCCGGTGGCTGTCGATGATGAAAGCTGGTCGCCCTTGCCTGAACACGCCTTTCAGATTCATGTCGGCCTGATGCGCGCCCACAGTCGTGGTGAGATCACCCTGCGCGATGCCGACCCGAAATCACCGCCGCGCATTCTGGCAAATTACCTGAAAGACCCGCGTGACCGCGATTTGCTGCGGGCGGGGGTTGGCATTGTTCGCGAACTTGTTGACCAGCCCGCCTTTGCTGGCCTCTGCGGCGCGGAGATTTTCCCCGGCGCTGCGGTGCAGGCAGATGCCGATCTTGACACCTGTTTCGACAGCCATCTGGCCTCGCAGTGGCATTTGTCCGGCACCGCCCGGATGGGTGCCAAAACCGACAGGGGCGCCGTTGTCGACCCCGAGGGCAGGGTGCATGGCATTGCCGCGCTGCGTGTTGTTGATGCCTCGATCATGCCAGCCGCAACCAATGGCAACACCAACAGCCCGACGATCATGATCGCCGAAAAGCTCAGCGACGCCATTCTTGGCGCCCCACCGCTTCCGCCGCTTGATGTCGCTGTCTGGCAGAATCCAAACTATGAGACCAGCCAGCGGTAAATCGCGGGACCAGACATCGGGACCAGACATAAGGGGGGGGCGGTAAATGATCGGCTATGTTATGGTGGGAACCAATGATCTTGAGCGGGCAGGCCGTTTCTATGACGCACTTCTCGAACCTCTGGCACTGGTCCGTGTTGAGAGCGATCCGGTTTACCTGGCCTACGCTCCACAGGCGGCACCTGACGCCATTGAATTTTATGTCACCCTGCCCTTTGACCGGCAACCGGCGCATCATGGCAATGGGTCGATGCTTGCTTTTTCGGCCAAAAGCCGCGTCATCGTTGACCGGTTTCATGAAATTGGTCTGCAAAATGGTGGCAGGGATGAGGGCGCGCCCGGGCCACGGCCACTAGATGCGCCACTAGATGAACCAGATGATTATGAACAAGTCTATTATGCCTATGTGCGGGATCTTGACGGCAACAAGATATGCGTTTTCCATGCTGGCACCAATGCTTAGGCGCGCCTTACCATGACCCACCTGCCGGCTCTCGACCCCGCCAGAATTCATCCGGTCTATGCCGGTGCAAACGCCCTGTCACCGTTTCACGCCTGCTACGCCAACCCGAACACTGTTCTGCGGTTGGCGGCGGGCCGCTTCTTTGCCCATTATAATGGCGAGGATATCACGGCGACCTATTGGGCGCTGCGCCGGGCGGCGGTTCTGTATGATGTGCCGGAACGTCCGGTCGAGATATCTGGCCCCGATGCTGCGCCCTTTCTTGACCGGATTTTCACGCGGCGCTCTGGTGCCATCAAGATTGGCCGTGGCCGGTATGTTCTGGCCTGCACCCATGAGGGCGGGTTGTTCATGGATGGCATCCTGTTCCGGCTTGCCGATGACCGGTTTTGGTTTGTCCAACCGGACGGTGAACTCGACAGTTGGCTCTTGGCTCATCGGTATGGCTATGACGTAACGATCAGCGACCCTCACTCCCGCGTATTGCAATTACAGGGGCCAAAATCGCTGGCCATCATCAACGCCGCCTCCGATGGCGCAATTGATGCGGCGATGGGGTATTTCCATGCCGGGTTTTACAATCTGGGAGGTCAGCGTGTTTTCGTGTCACGGACCGGCTGGTCTGGCGAACTTGGCTATGAGATATATACAAGGGGTGCGGCGACTGATTGTCCGCGCCTGTGGGAATGGCTGATGCAATGCGGCGCCCCACACGGTTTGATGTTCGGCAGCATGCAGTCACTGAACATCCGCCGGATTGAGGCCGGCATTCTGGATAGCGGCAGCGATTTCGACAGCGCGATGATGCCGGCTGAGGCTGGATTGTCACGCTTTGTGGATGGGGAGAACACCGGCTTTATCGGCCGTGAGGCTGTCCTCGCCACGCACTGTGAAAACCGAATTTTTGGCCTGCTATGCGCGGGGCATGTGCCAGCTGGCGGCAGCCCAGTGCGTGCCGGTGATGAAGAGGTTGGCATCGTCACCACGGGTGCGCATTCACCCGAATTTGACGCCGGTATCGGCTATGTCCGCTTTGCCAACACCGGCGCGTGGCAGGGCCGGGACCTGCATATCACATCTGGCGATGGGGCGCGGCATGAATGCCGGATTGTCACCCTGCCTTTCTATGACCCGGATAAACAGCTTGTCCGCATGGCCCGGCTTGATGGTGATCCCTCATGACATTGCACCTGATCTCATGGAGAGACTACTATGAATGCGGGGAACAGGAAGATGAAGATTGCTGGACAGATATCGCGACCTGACCTAGAGTTCCAACAGATGTGGAGCAGAGTTTGAGAGGCTTATTGTGGGACTGACGAGTGCACATTGGGGCGTTTATGAATTTGCCGTGAAGAACGGCAAGATCACTGAAATGAAGCCCTTTTCCGAGGATCCTGATCCATCACCGATCGGCCCGTCAATTGTCGATTTGCTCGATGATCCGATGCGCATCACAGCGCCCGCCGTGCGGGAAAGCTGGCTGAATGACGGCCCGGGCAGTGCGCCTGAAAAGCGGGGCAGCGATCCCTTTATCCGGGTTGGCTGGGACGAGGCGGAAAAGCTGGTTGCTTCAGAGCTTGATCGGGTCCGAAGAACGCATGGCAATCAGGCGATTTATGCTGGCTCCTACGGCTGGGCAAGTGCGGGTCGTTTCCATCACGCCCAAAGCCAGGTGCATCGCTTCCTCAATTGTCTTGGGGGCTACACCAAATCAAAAAACACCTACAGCTATGCCGCCGCCGAGGTGATCATTCCGCATGTTCTTGGTGGCAATTTGATGGAAATTCTCACCCGCCAGACAAGCTGGCAATCTGTCTGTGGCAATACCGGGCTGATGGTGGCATTTGGCGGCCTGCCAGCCTTCAACGCCCAGATCAGCAATGGCGGAACCGGCGCGCACATTCAGCGCACAGGCGTGCGTGAGGCAGCGGCGAAAGGAACAAGATTTGTCAATCTGTCGCCGCGCCGCTCTGATGTGAAACATGACATTGACGAGGACTGGATTCAACTGCGCCCAAACACCGATGTCGCCGTGATGCTTGCAATGTGTCACACATTGCTGGCCGAGGGGCTTCATGATCAGGCGTTTCTTGACCGCTACACCACCGGTTTTGACAGATTTTCCGCCTATCTGCGCGGCGCGAGTGACGGCACACCAAAGACCGCCCACTGGGCCGCCAGCATTAGCGGCATGGCGGCGGAGGACATTCTCACCCTGACCCGGCAGATGGCAGCTGAGCGCACCATGCTGACGGTAAGCTGGTCATTGACGCGCCAGCAATTTGGCGAGCAGCCGTTCTGGGCCGTGGTGGCGTTGGCGGCGATGATTGGCGATATGGGCAAGCCGGGTGGCGGCGTTGGTTTTGGCTATACGATCACCAATTATCTTGGCAATAATGTCTTTAAAATGCCTTATGCACCGCTGCCTCAGGGGCAAAATGCGGTGAGTGATTTCATCCCCGTTGCACGGGTTTCCGATATGCTTCTTGGCCCGGGCCAGCCCTTTGATTATGACGGGCAGCAATATCTCTATCCCGATATTGATCTTGTCTATTGGGCCGGAGGCAACCCCTTCCACCATCATCAGGATCTGGCGCGCATGCGCTTGGCGTGGCAGAAACCCTCGACGGTGATCGTCAATGAATGGTGTTGGAATGCGGTCGCCCGCCATGCGGATATCGTTCTGCCCTGCACGACAACGTTGGAGCGCACCGATATCGGCATGACGCCGCGCGATCCCTATGTCATCTCGATGGACAAGGCGGTTGAACCGGCCGGTGAGGCGCGTGACGATTACGAGATTTTTGCCGCCATTGCCCGGCGTCTTGGTGTTGAGGAGGCCTTCACAGAAGGCCGCAACGCTGATGAATGGCAACGCTGGATCTGGGACCAGTCACGCGCGGCCGCTGCCGAAATTGATGTCGAGATGCCGGATTATGAGGCGTTCCGCCAAGCCGGTCACTATAAATCACCGGCACTGGATGATGACCGGATTTTCCTGTCGGAATTTTTTGCTGATCCGGTGGGCGCGCCGCTTGCCACACCCAGTGGCAGGATTGAGCTGTTTTCCCAGACTGTTGCCGATTTTGGCTATGATGATTGCCCGGGCCATCCAAGCTGGATGGAGCCGATCGAATGGATGGGGGCCGCCGAAAAGCGCTATCCGCTCCATATGCTGTCCAACCAGCCGCGCACCAAGCTGCATTCGCAGATGGATAATGGTGCCCATAGCCGCTCAATCAAGATTGACGGGCATGAACCGATTGAGATCAACCCGGAGGATGCGGCGGCCCGTGGGCTGAAGGATGGCGACATCGTGCGCGTGTTCAATGACCGTGGGTCCTGTCTGTGTGGTGCCGTGATCACCGACCATGTGATGCCCGGCGTGGTGGTTGTCAGCACCGGTTCGTGGTATGACCCAATTGACCGGGCGGCGCGTGACAGCATGTGCAAACATGGCAATCCGAATCTGCTTTCGCCCGATATCGGCACATCAAAGCTGGGGCAGGGGCCAGCGGCGCATAGCTGCCTTGCCGAAATAGAGCTGTATGACGGTCCGGCTGTGACAATCACCGCCTTTGATCCACCGGAAATCAAGTCCCGCCCAGCATGACCAACCAGCATGACCAACCAGCATAACCAACCAGCATGATCACCCCAGCATGATCACCCCAGCATGACCAACCAGCAGGATTTGTCGGGAGTGAGTCTCCAATTTGGGTGGCCAGAGGGGTCCGTCTGCCTAGAGGCGGGAGATGACCATTTTCGGGTCGGGGCGCGTGCGTTCCATGGGTGGCTTGATCTTCTCGCCGATATAGATAAAGCCGGCGATGCGGTCATGCCCGGGGGTGCCGCCAAGTGCCTCCAGCATCCGCTCATTATAGGCGTACCATTCGGTCAGCCATTGTGCGGCATAGCCAAATGACTGCGCGGCATAGAGCAGCGTTGTACAGACTGCCCCGGCCGACAGATGCATTTCCCACTCATTGATTGACGGGTGTTCGACCGGCGATGACAGCACCGCGATCACCACATCCGCCCGTTGCATGCGGCCCTGTTCGATGGCCGTAACCTCCGGCTTTGCGTCTGGATTTGCTGTCTGAAATTCGGGCAGGATCACCGTTTCATCCAGCCTGCGCCGTGCCGCGCCGGCAATCACCACCAGTCGCCATGGTTTCAGCGCCCCATGGTCGGGAACCCTGATTCCGGCGGTCAGAATATGATCCAGATGCGCCGGGTCAACCGTGCCGGGCGCCATGGTTTTCGCCGTGACGGAACGGCGCGTCTGCAAAAAATCTATAACCTGATGATCCTGTGTCATCTCCACGCCCTCACCTGTTAACCACCCCGAATGCCAATCACCCCGAATGCCAATCTCACTGCTGGTTAATTCACCAAATCACCGGGCGTTTTGCCAGCAAAAAACGCATCCAGATTATCCAATGCGCGAAATCCCATCGCATCACGCGTGGCGCGCGTTGCGCTGCCGATATGCGGCAGCATAAAAATATTTTCATGCACGGCGAAGGCCGGATTGCCGCCCGGCTCATCGACAAAACAATCAAGACCGGCTGCTGCCAGCTTGCCGCTGTTCAACGCCTGCAACAATGCTGCCTCATCGACAAGTGTGCCACGCGCGCAATTGATCAGCACCGCGCCATCGGGCATCATCGCCAGACGCTCCCCATTCATTATGCCGGTGGTCTTGTCGGTTGCCGGACAATGCAGCGACAGAAAATCAGCAACCGGCAGCAGGCTCTCCAGCGTGCTGTGATAAATCGCGCCCTGTTCAATTTCGGCGGGCAGGCGTCGCTGGTTGTGATAATGGATTTCCATGTTCAGCCCGCGTGCGTTGCGCGCCATCACCTGACCGACCCGGCCCATGCCGACAATGCCAAGCCGCTGGCCGGTGACCTGCTTGCCGACCATGAAGGCCGGTGACCAGAAATCCCACGCGCCGGACCTCACCAGCCGCTCACCCTCGACCGCGCGCCTTGCCGCACCAAGCATCAGCAGCAGGGCAATCTCACCTGTCGCATCTGACAGCACATCCGGGGTGTTGGTGACGGTGATGTTGCGCGCCCGCAGGCCGGGCAGATCACAATGGTCGGTGCCAACCGAATGATTGGCGATGATGCGCAGGCGCGGCGCCAGCCTGCCAATGATCTCGGCATCGAAAATTTCCGAATGGCAGGCGATGATGCCATCGACCCTGTGGCTCATGGCGATGATCTGGTCAGGCGTGCTGGGCTGGTCCTCGTGATTGATCAGACATTCATAGTCGCGTGTCGCCCGCGCCAAAGTCGCATCGGACAGGCGGCGGGAAATCCAGATTACCGGCCGGTCGGTCATTGGCAGGGGGCCTTGCGTCTATTTCTTGCGGATGGCGTTGTCGTAGAAATCATACAGCGCCATCGCCATCACGGTTGTGGCGATGATCCAGAACGGCATGCCGCCCCAGAATCCGGCAAAACCGGAGCTGATGCTCTCGGCAAGGCCAAAAACGAAAACCATCACCAGCAAGGTTCCAATGCCGGCGGTCATCAATTTGATTAGAGGTGAAATCATCAATCGGTCCTACTCGCTCTCATCCATCAGATGCCTGAGCATCCAGTTTGCGGTTCGCAACAATCTGTCATCTTCCTCGGCGCCTCCGACAAGCTGCACACCCATCGGCAGTCCTGCCTCGGTGCCCAGCAGGGGGAGTGTAACACAGGGAAGCCCACACAGGGTCCAAATTGTCGAGAAAATCGGGTTGCCGGTGCTGTCCTCAAAAAGCGGCGCTGGTCCGGGGGCGGACGGCGTCAGGATAGCGTCATAATCGCGGAAAAACGTGCTGAAATACGCAATGGTCTGCGCCCGCATCTCACACGCCTCGGCAAAGGCGGCATCGCTGAATCTCCGGCCACGCTCGATTGACTCGGCAATTTTGGGGCTGACATGTGCCGGGTCTTTTTCAAGCGCCCATCCCAGATTTTCCGCTATCTGATATTCCATGATGATCTGGTGCGCCTCGACAAGCCCGCCAAAGGACGCCTCGGCGTCCATGATCTCGACCTGACCGCCAAGCGCGTCAACCACTTCCATCATGCCGGCGCGCGCATCGTCATCCAGCGTGTCGAAATACGGCATTTCAAAAAACACAAAATTCGGCTCGATGGGTGGCTCGCTCACCGCGCCATCATACATCTGCGGGCGGGGCCGGGGATAGGACAGCGCATCGCCAGCATCATACCCCCCAATCACATCGCAGATCAGCCCCATATCCTCCAGATTTGTGGCGAAAACACCGACCTGATCCAGCACCGGTGATTGCGACAGCAGACCGCGCCGTGAGATAATACCGGTTGTTGGTTTGAAGCCATAGGTGCCACAGAAGGCGGCGGGCCGGATCACCGACCCATTGGTCTGCGAGCCGATGGTGATCGGCACATGGCCAGCCGCAACCGCCGCTGCCGATCCGGCGGATGATCCACCCGGGCTATGCGCGAGATTATGCGGGTTGTGCGTTTTTGACGGGTACATGAAGGCAAATTCGGTGGTCACTGTCTTGCCGATAATCACCGCCCCCGCGTCAAGCAGCCTCTCGACAAGCGCTGCATCGGCATCGGGCTGCCGCCCGGCCATCAGCACGGTTCCACATTCGGTTGGCATGGTCTTTGTGTCGATAATGTCCTTCAGCCCGATGGGAACGCCATGCAGCGCTCCAAGCGGGCGCCCAGACGCGCGGATCGCATCCATCTCATCGGCTCTGGCACGCGCGCCATCCGGGTCAATAAAGGCCCATGCCTCAATATCTGCATCGCTCGCCTCAATGCGCGCAAGAGATTGCTCGACAAGCGCCCTGGACGTCACCTTGCCATCGCGGATCAACTCAACAAGCTGTTTTGCCGATGTCATGTCACGGATCCTGTCTCACTCATAATCTGGCTCTGGTAATCTGGCTCTGGTAATCTGGCTCTGCTGGCGCCAACCACCACCTACTGAATATATTCACCAAACAGATAATCTGGCAGCCACAGCGCGATTCCCGGATACTGATACAGCAGAACCATCGAGAAGATCACAATGCCGAGATAGGGAAGAATGCCCTTGAAGATATCGACAAGCTCGATCTGCCCTTTGAGAACACCTTTCAGATAATAGGCTGACATTGCCATTGGCGGCGTCAGGAAGGATGTTTGCAGATTCAGCGCCACAAGCATGGCAAAGAAATATGGATTGACGCCAAAAGTATCGAGCATCGGCAGGAAAATAGGCACGAAGATAATCAGAATCTCCGACCATTCCAGCGGCCATCCCAGAACAAAGATGATCAGCTGCACCATCACCAGGAACTGCCACGGCTCCAGATTCATCGCCAGCACCCAATGTTCGATCACATCATGTCCGCCGAGATAGGAGAACACCGAGGCAAATGTCCAGGACCCGATAAACAGCCAGCAGACCATCGCCGTTGCCTTTGCGGTCAGAAACACTGATTCCTTGACCTTTTGCCATGACAGCGAGCGGTATAACAGCGCCAGCATCAACCCGCCAAGCGCGCCCATCGCTGCCGCCTCAGCCGGCGTTGCCAGACCGCCAAGAATTGAGCCCAGAACCATGCCGATCAGCGCGGTCAGCGGCACAAAGGAGACGATCAGATCCCAATAGATTTTCGATTTTGGTGGCACATCCTCCGCGCGGGGTTTTGGTGCCAGATGCGGCTGGAAAAACACCCGGGTGATCACATAAACAATATAGAGACCCGCCAACAGCAATCCCGGGAACATCGCCGCCGCATAGAGGCGAAGCGGCGATAATTCGGCGATCGCGGCATAGACAATCAGCATGATCGATGGCGGAATCAGAATGCCGAGCGTACCACCGGCACAGATCACACCCGATGCAAATTGCTTGTTATAGCCAGCACTCGCCATCGCCGGAAACGCCAGCAGACCCATCAATGTCACCACCGCACCAACGATGCCGGACGCGGTCGAGAACACGGCGCATGTCAACAGGGCGGCAATCGCCATCGAGCCGGGCAGGTTTCTGGCCGCCATCTGCAACGAATAGAACAACCGGTTGACGATATTCGCGCGTTCGACAACATATCCCATGAACAGGAATAGCGGGATCGCCACCAGCGTGTCATTTTCCATCACCGAATAGGTGTTCTGGTTCAGCAGATAGAAAATATTATTGTTCAGCAGATCGGCAAAACTTTCGGCCCCGCCCTGATAATAGGCGTAATAGCCAAAGCCGACACCCATCGCCAGCAATGTAAAGGCAATCGGAAACCCGAGCAGCACCAGCACAATGAACAGGCACAACATCAAAATGGCAATTTGTGGATCGGTCATTTCATTTCATCCATTAAAACTGATAAATGCTGCGGCCTATTTGGACTCTTCCATGAGCATGTCCTCGGTTTCCCTGACATCCTCAAGCCGGTCCATCCACACCCCTGATTTCATCGCCCGCCAACACCGGACCAATTCCGCCAGCCCCTGTAGGATCAGCAAAAAGCCAGCGACGGGGATCAGGGTCTTGAAAAAATAAATCTGTATGCGGGCAGGTGAGTTCCAGCTCACTTCCTGATAGCGCCAGCTATCCGACGCAATTTCCCAGCCATACCAGAACAGCGCCAGAATACCGGGGAAGAAGAACAGCAGGTACAGAACAAAATCAATCCTCGCCTGCCATTTGATCGGGAACAGCCGGTACAAAACGTCACCCCGCACATGCGTGTCCTGCGCCAGCGCATATGGCCCCGCCATCAGGAACAGCGCGCCATACATCTGGATCATCATGTCAAAGGCCCAGACAGTCGGTGAGTTCAGCACATAGCGGACAAAGACTTCATAGGAGACGGAAAATGTCAGAACAAGGATGCACCAGCCAAAGGCGCGGCCCACCCATACACTCAAGCTTTCGATGGCATAGACGAATTGTGTCATTCTGGATGCCCCCCCCTTAAATGGCGCTGGTTATGGCGCTGGTTATGGCGCTCGTTTTACAGCGGTCACCCGTCCGAAATGACGACTGGCCAAAAACATATGGTCACATAAAACATATAAAATAGGAAAAGGCCAGAAGGGGAGCCCTTCTGGCCGTTATGTCTTGGTATGGCTTAACCGAAGTGGTGGTTGTAGGCCATCTTGTAATCTGGCTGGTTCAGATTCAGGTAGTTCATCACTTCCTTGGCATAGGCCTTCTGTGACTCGATCACCTTGGCAAAAAACGCATCCTCGGCTGAGATACGCTCAACGACCAGATCCCATGCTTTCAGCTGCTCTTTCATCACTGACTCAGGTGTGCGGTATACATTGACACCCATATCCTGCAGCTTCACCAGATCCTCTGAGTAACGCTTTGTGTTGTGCCAGTAGAAGTTTGAGTTCTCGGCCTCTGATGCGTATTTCAGGATCGCCTGAAGTTCGGCTGGCAGTGACTCATACTTCTTCTTGTTGAATGACACCTCAAAGAATTCCTGTGACTGGTGGAATGAACCGAGGTGATAATGCTTGGAGACGTCCTGCATTCCGAAATCCTTGTCAGATGTCGGGTTGTTGAACTCAGCAGCATCAATCAGGCCAGACTTCATCGCCGGCTGGATCTCACCGCCCGGCAGCTGTACGACAGACATTCCCATTTCCATGAGAACGTCAGCAGCAAGACCAACTGTACGGTACTTCAGGCCGTCCATCTGTGAGGCGTCCTTGATCTCTTCCTTGAACCAGCCCATTGGCTGTGCTGGCATGGCAGAGTTGAAGAAAGACACAACATTAAGGCCGAGCGAGCCCATCAGCTCGTTGAACAGCTCCATGCCGCCGCCATAATGGCACCAGCCAAGCACTTCCTGTGATGACCAGCCAAAGCAGGGGCCGGTACCGAACAGTGAGGCGGCCTTTGACTTTGAGTACCAGTAAGCTGGCACATAGTGACAGGCATCCAGAACGCCGCGGTGAACCGCATCCTGCATCTGGCTTGTCTTGACAACCGCGTTCACGGCAAGCAGGTCGATCTTCAGATCATTACCGGCCATGGCATGCACGCGGTCAACATATGATTTTGCGTTTTCCAGAAAAATACCGCCGCCCCAGGCAGCCTGCAATTTCAGGGTTACAGGTGCCGCGTTGGCAATAGACGGTGCAGCAAGTGTGCCAGCTGCCGCTGCGCCCGCGATCGCGGTTCCTTTAAGAAATTTTCTACGATTTGTTACGTCACTCATGGACTACCTCCTACAGGTGGGTTGGGTTTATTTTTTATTATTTTGCTGGAAACTATTTAATGTGGCGGCGGGGCGCAACGCAATAATGTATGATTCAAGACAAAAAATTTTTCGGATATATGCAAAAGTGGCCACTTGCCGAACAACAGGCTGTCATAACAGGCTGTTTATGTTGGCAATAAGCAAAAGCAATTTTTTTATCCAGAATTTACTCAAAACAAACAAAATTTGCTGTTGTCTCACAGTAAAGCGGCCCTCCCATATCGTTTGACGATATCGGAGGGCCGCATCAATGCTTGGGTTTGACCCCACAGACCCGCATAATGAGTCAAAGAGCCAAAGAGTCAAAGAGCAAAAGAGCCAGAGTCAAAGAGCCAGAGTCAAAGAGCCAGAGTCAAAGAGCCAAAGACAGACTTAATTTACAGTCAGTGACTCCAGCCAGCTACCCACCACCTCTTTGCGCCAGTCATTTATCAAAACCTGCTGCCTACCTCCTGAATTGAGGTCCGTCGTCCAGCTTGACCAATTTGGTTGCCCGTTCATCTGGGCAAGCCACCTTGACCAGTCACCCTGACCAGCCAGTCTGATTAGCCAGTCTGGTTGGCCAGTCTGGTTGGCCAGTCTGATTAGCCAGTCTGGTTGGCCGTCTAAATTGACCAATCAGCCTGACCAATCAGCTTGCCCGTCCAAATCGTCTGGTCAGGGCTTTTACTCAAGGCCGCTCTGGCCATGGGCAGCCTGAATCTGATCGCAGACACCGCCGCCACCGCCAGCCACGCAGTCATGATAGCTTTCGAAGCTGAAGAAGGCCTCAGTCCCGCCCTCAATCTCGCTGAGGTCGCTCATGAATTTTTCCACCTCATCGGCCAGTCCGTTCTCGACCATGGTTTCCAGCTCATCGACGAAATGCTCAACCTGATCAGCGGGCAGTTTTTCCAGAACGCTGTTGACGGCCACCAGATTTTCAACTGTCAGGCCTGTTTCCGTGCTAAATTCCTCAATGTCCTTCAGCGTCTCGGGATCGAGGGATGCCAACTCTTCCTTGTCGAGAAGTTTGTCAATTTCGACGCCGGAGCTCTCGGAAATTTTCGAGACAGCCATGACCTCCTCGAAACTGACCTCGGTAAGCCCGGTAATCTCCTGCACGACGGCATCGCCGACAACGGCCACCTCGCTCTCCTTGGTCTTGCCGCGCAGCTCGCGCGTTGGCACAGAGGTGATGCTGTCGCCAACGACGACATAGACATTGCTGCCGAAAACGCCGGCTGGTTCATCACGCCGGTTGGCATTGGCAATCATGTTGGCTTTGTTGCGCGGCGAGGCACCGACATGGATTGAGCCATCCTTGGCCATGACCTCGCCGGTTTTCAGCGTCAGCCCTGCCGCTGGCCCCGCACCAATACAGATGCCAATTCCCATCACTGCCAAAGTCGCGGCGGCCAGCGCCATCTGCCAGAAGCCACGGTGGGGGACGGGGGCGCACTGCCCCTGCGCGGGGGAGGTGTGGCCTGCTTGGTCTAAATGGCCAATATGACCCGCATGGCCACTATGACCTGCATGGCCACTATGGCGAACAGGGCTAACACGGCTAAATCCCTGCGCGGCCCTTTTGGCGAATTTGGGGGTGAATTTGGGGGTGAATTTGGGGATGAATTTGGTCATATCTCTGCACTCCTGTCAGTGGGTCTCGCAAAATGTTTCCTGCAAAATCAGCCTCGCCGATTGGGTTTTGCAAAATGGTTCCTGCAACATCGGTCTTGCAGATCGGCTCCTGCAAAATGTTTCCTGCAAAATGGTTTAGGCCGGAACGGGGCAGCCCTGTCGGGGGGTGTCGCTGTCCGGATCGCTGGCACCATGCTGAAAATTAGTAAAATCTAATTAATGAAAATCACTCAAAGTCACCCAAACTCACGAAAAAGTGATCGAAATCAGTATATTAAAGCCATTTGATTGCGCGCGCCGGTCTCTCTCTCAGCCACAAGTTGCACTGCTTTTTGATTGACCCTGTCCGTTCTGGCATGGAACAGTCGGGCGGAAATACAGGTGTCGTCGATGCGGGTCTTTGCGGGGGTGTCGGTAGGTGAAGTCTTTGAAACTGAGGTTCAGGCAAACGGACATGCGAGCTGGGTTCAGGCAAACGGACATGCGAGCTGGGTTCAGGCTGGCATGGGGTGCGGGAGCCCCGCACCAACACCAGCACCCGCACCAACACCAGCACCAACACCAGCACCCGCACCAACACCAGCACCGCACCAACACCAGCACCAGCACCAACACCAAATGCACCACCAACACCAGCACCAACACCAGCACCAAACGCGCCGCCACCCATTCAACCACGCCTCACGCCACCCTTTACCAAGCCGCTCTTTCATAGGGTGCCACACCGATGTCCTGTAACTGGAGACCCGAGCCATGAAGATCGTCAGGCTGGAAAGTTTCACCACCCCCGAAGTTGCGTTTGTGCGCCTGACCACGGATAGCGGGCATAGCGGGATCGGCCAGATGTCGACCTATCATGCCGATATCACGACGATGGTCTTTCACCGGCAGGTTGCCCCCTGGGTTCTGGGCCGGCCAATTGATCGCGGTGCGCCGGCCGCTGATTTTGCCGATATCGCCGCGCTGGTGCATGAGCGGGAGCATAAATTTCCGGGCTCCTATGTTCGCCGGGCGCTGGCCGGGCTGGACACCGCGCTGTGGGATCTTGTTGCCAGGCTGGCCGAACAGCCGGTTGCCAGTCTGATTGGCGGTTCGCCCGGGCCGGTGCGTGCCTATGCTTCGTCGATGAAGCGCGACATCACCCCGGATGAGGAGGCGGCGCGGCTGTGTCGGCTGCGTGATGAGAAGGGGTTTGACGCGTTCAAATTCCGTGTTGGCGCTGAATGCGGGCGCGGGCGTGATGAATGGCCCGGCCGCACCGAACAGATCATCCCGGCGATGAGCCGCGCGCTTGGCGATGATGTTGTGCGCATGGTCGATGCCAATAGCTGTTTCGGCGTTGAGCGGGCGATTGAAATTGGCCATCTGCTCGAGGATCACGGCATCACCCATTATGAGGAGCCCTGCCCCTATTGGCGGCCGGAGCAGACAAAACAGGTGACTGACGCGCTGGCGATTGATGTCACCGGCGGCGAGCAGGATTGCGACATGCGGATCTGGCAGCACGCCATCGACAATCATGTCACCGATGTGATGCAGCCTGATGTGATGTATATGGGCGGCCTGACCCCGACGCTTCAGGTTGCGGCGATGGCGGCGGCGGGTGGCTTTGTCTGCACGCCGCATGCGGCCAATCTGTCGCTGGTGACGATTTGCACGATGCATCTGCTGCGCGCCATTCCCAATGCTGGGCCGTATCTCGAATTCGCCATTGAGGGCGCGGATTACTACCCCTGGACCGAAGATCTGTTCTGCGGCGATCCCTTTGCCGTGACCGATGGCAAGGTTGCGGTGACGGACGCGCCCGGCTGGGGTGTTGAGGTCAATCCAGACTGGCTGGCGCGCGCCGATTACGCCGTCTCCGAACTGGAATAAGGGAATGGGAATGAGGGAACGGGAATGAGGGAATGGGAATAAGGGAATGTGAACAGAGGGTGAACAAAAACCTCTTGCTATTGAAATCGGTTGCTTCCATATTGCGCCTCCTGACTGATACGGCATCTCCCCCAAGGCGTCATGCTGACCGTGGAGGCATCGCACCAGTCCGGGCACCACATCAAACCCCCATCGCTGGGTCCTCCGTAAAACCGGACACCCCCATCGCTGGGAACATCTGATGATCGGGAGACCCCGATCAGCCGGGCGGTGTTGATGAGACGGCGGAGACGGGCAGGTCACCCAACCCCGCAATCGCCGCATCGGGCAGACCACCTGATGCGTAGGTGGCCAAACGGGGGTGGCAATCCCACCCAACGCGGCCACATCCCTCCGGGGCAGCGGGGCTGATCTCGCGTATGACCTACGCGGATCATCCGGTGGTGATTGGAAAACCGGTATCAGTAACCCGGTATCAGTAACCCGGTATCAGTAACCCGGTATCAGTAACCCGGTATCAGTAACCCGGTATCAGTAACATGGTATCGAAAACGCGGTGCCAGTAACATGGTGTCGAACAATCATCGGCGGCCCCCTGACCCGTCAGGACACGCCTCATGAGGCGGCATGGCCCGGAGCTATATGGCCCCGAGCTATATAACCAAGCTGGATGACCAAGCTATATAACCTAGCTGGATGACCTAGCTGGATGACCTAGCTGGATGACAGGCTGGATGCAGGCTGGATGACAAGCTGGATGACAAGCTGGATGATCATTTTATGGTCAGTTCAGGATCATGAATGTGATCATTTTAGCATCATTTGACTGTTATCTGAGTGTCATTTGACTGTTATTTCAGGGGTATGCCAACTCATGGGGGGTGCTTGAAACCTAAACTGAACACACGCCTACCGCCTACACGCCTAACCGCCTAGCTGAGTAAACTGAACAACCGCCTAACGCCTAACCGCCTAGCTGAACACACGCCTAGCTGAACACACGCCTAACCGCCTAACCGCCGAAACTGAACAACCGCCGACATCAAAAATCTTGGGGGGACCATGGTGCACTGAACCGCCAGTCTGCCCCTCACGCACCCGAAAGGAGGCCCATCAAGACCCAAACCCAGAACCAAACCCAGAACCAAACCAAGACCCGGCAATCAAGACCCGGCCCAAACCAAGAACCAAACCCAAACCCGGCAATCAAGACCCGGCCCGGCCCGGCCCAATGAACATATAAGCGATCATATAAGCGATCATACTTGTGATCATATAAGCGATCATATGAGTGCTCAAACGGTCCGTAACGCCCTTGGTGCCGTTAACGCCGCAGCTCGATCAGCCGCGCTCCGATGCCATCTTTCGTCATATGCCGGATCGGCTCGTTGCGCACACAGGCGATGCCATGTTCGGCCAGATGCGGGGCAAAGCTGTCGTCCCAGCCGCGCACCTTCCAGCCGGCGCCATTGACGGTGATCATCACCGGGGCTCCCGGTTTTGCCGCCCCCATAATGTGATGCAGATGCGGCACATGGGGCGGGCCAAAGCCAAACACCCCGACCGAGATCACCGCGTCATAGGCATCTGCCGGGGCAATGCCAAAATCATCGGTCATGTCCAGCTGGAACAGCCGGTTATAGACATCATGTTTTGCGGCGATGGCGCGCATTTCGGCGCTCAGATCAGCCCCGTCAATATGGGTGAAACCTGCCTCATGCAGCAGCAGCCCGACAAGCCCGGTGCCGCATCCGGCGTCCAGAATGCGGGCATTTTTGGCAAGGTCCAGCGTGGCAAAACCGGCAACGGCGTCCTCGGGGGCTTTGTATCCGTGGCCGTCAATCAGGTCGCTGTCATACGCATCGGCCCAGGCGGCATAGACGCCCATCAACTCGTCGGTTGGCGGGTCCTCATAGGTCCGTTTGATCATCCGGTTGCGGGTCATCGCGCTGGCCATGCCGTCCTCGGGAGTGTTGTTTGCCTCTGCGGCGCCTGACTTGTTCGTCACCGTTTGGCCCATCACCGTTTGGCCCGTTCCCTTATCTGTCACCGGGGGTGCTGACTTGTCCATTTCTGATTTGTCATTGGGGGTGTCATCTGTCATTTGGGGCGCACTCCACTATTTGCTCAAGGCAGGTCAAAACAGGGGGGGGACACATAACAGGGCGGTCGCTCAAAACGGAATCACCGCGCCGGTGTAATCCTCGAACACGCCGGTGCTCCCCATGCCCAGCGCGGCGAAACGCTGCAACAGGCCGGCCGCGCTGTCAGCCGGGGTG
Source organism: SAR116 cluster bacterium (assembly GCA_004212735.1). Classification (GTDB taxonomy): domain Bacteria; phylum Pseudomonadota; class Alphaproteobacteria; order Puniceispirillales; family Puniceispirillaceae; genus MED-G116. The sequence goes on along the minus strand of SHBD01000005.1, from coordinate 120,356 downwards.
ACCGCCGCTTCCTGTCCGCCCATCTCCGTCTGCACCCAGCCCGGGTGGTACGCACCGACGGCGATGTTCTGGCTGGCCAGCTCGACGGCCAGACTGCGGGCCAGATTGGTTGCCGCCGCCTTGCTCGCACGGTACATGATGGCGCCGCTGCCGGCGCGGGTGCTGCTTCCCATCTGCGAGGAGATGATTGCCAGCTTGCCGGGGGCAGTGCCGCGTTGCTCACCCCCTGCCAGCAGATGTGGCAGAAAATGGCGGGCGGTGAAAAACACCCCGGCGACATTGGTCATCAGCGTGTCCTCGACAGCCCGGCTGTCCTGTTCCGGGTCCTGAACACCGCCGCGTCCGGACAGCACGCCGGCATTGCAGACCAGCAGATCGAGTGCGCGGCCAAACCCGGCGGCGATTGGCTTCATGTCGCGTTCGATCCGCACATCGAGGCCGAGGATGCTCACCCGGTCGGTCTCCCGGGCGAGTGCCATCAGCTCGGCAGCCTCCATCGGGGTGCGGCAACAGGCGATCACCTCGTCACCCATCGCGGCAGATTGGCGGGCCATTTCCAGCCCGATGCCACGGTTGGCGCCGGTGATCATCACGCGTCTGGCGGTGCTGCCCGTCATCTTTGTACCGTCATCTGGATTGCCTCAATCTGGGTCGCTTCATGTCGGTCATGCCCTTCAGGTCTCAGCGCTCTCGCCGATGATCGCCGGGTCAAAGGGCGTGCGGGAGAACACCTCGCGCAGCATCGGTTCGAAATGGCTCAGCGGTTTGGTCGGATATTCTGGGTCAAAGGACATCTGGTCCCAGCGCCCACAGAAATTGTCGCAGCTGTCGAACCATTTGTGGCCGGCATAGCGGTCACGCTCATTCTTGTTCACGCCCTCGGCGTCACCGAAATAATAGAGTTGGAAAATACCATGATGCTCAATCACCCAGGTCACCTCAGCCCGCACATAGGGCCGGATGATGCACGCCGCCAGCTGCGAGTGGTTATGCGGCGCCAGATCATCACCAAGGTCGTGGATCAGCGCGCCAACGATCATCTCGATGTCGGCACCATCCGCTTCGGCCCGCGTCGCCGATTGCAGCGAATGTTGCAGCCGGTCGATCCGGAATCCGCCAAGCGAATGTTGCAAATCTTCCAATGCTGCCAGCAAACGGTCGGCAAGCCCGGCGGCATAATCATCCTCGCACGATGCCAGCAGCGCGTAATCGGCGGCACTGCCTTCATCCATCCGGCGAAAACTGACGGTTTGTTGATCCATGTTCATGCAGCTGGCCTCCTCTGTTTCGTGAAGGGGGCAGGGCGTCTCCGGCACCGACCCCCCGATGCCCAAGTCTCACCCGCTTTTGGCCCGTTTGTAAAGGGGGGGATCACTCACGATGGCAGCTGGCGCCGCCGCCGATCTGTTCATTTATCTGGCCATCTATTTGATGGCATCGCCAGCGGAGAAAATCGGCAGATACAGCGCCACTACCATCACCCCGATCATCAATCCGACAAAGACGATCATCAGCGGTTCAATGATTGTCGACAGCCCATCAACAACGGTGGTGAATTCCTCCTCGTAATAGCGGGCGATCGAGGTCAGCATTTCGTCCATGTTACCGGTGCGCTCGCGGACAGCCATCAACTGCGACAGCGCAATCGGGAACACGGCCTCATTGCCGAACAGCGTCGACAGCGGTGCGCCTGTCACGATCTTCTGTTTGATCTGTGTCATTGCGTCGAGAAATTTGACATTCTGCGAGACCGTGCTGGAGACCTCGAGCGTGTCGATGACCGAAACACCTGCCGCCAGAAGATTGGCCATCAACAGCGACATGCGGGCGACCGTTGCCTTGACGATGATATCACCAACAACCGGCAACCGCAGGGCGATGACACTTTTCAGTTTGCGATAGGGGCGCAGATAACGGTGCAACATCTTGTTTGTCAGCCAGATGCTGATCACCACACCGATGACACTGGCCAGGTTGCCGCCATCCTGTATCCAATTGCTGGCATCGACAATTGCTTGTGTGGGGCCCGGCAATTCGGCGCCCAACCCCTCATACATTTCCTGAAAGGTTGGCACCACCTTGGTCAGCATGAAATAGGAAATGGCAACGGTGATCACCACCAGCGTTATTGGATAGAACAGTGCGGATTTTATGCCAGCCTTGATCTTTTGCTGCTTTTCCAGCATTTCCACCAAGCGGTCGAGAAACACATCCAGCTTGCCCGAAATTTCGCCAGCCTCGACCCAGAAGGCAACGTCCTTGCTTTCCCGTGTGAGTTCGGCCGCTGTCAGATAGGGCAAATTGAACTGGCGAAGCGTGACAACACCACTTGGAATGATGATGCCTGCATCCCGTGCCGAGAACAGTCCACCCTCGCGCATGCCGCGCAATGTATCGGCGATCATGTCATGCTGGCGAGTGATGCGTGCGACCTGTAGATCGCGGGCCAGCGGTGCGCTCGCAATAGTATCGATATTTATGACATTGGAATTATGCCTTATTTCAGCTACCGTAATGGCGCGTCGGTGAAGTTTGACAGCGACTAGGTCATCGCTTCCTCCGCCCAGAGGGCGGAAAAAGCTGGCTAGTTTGGTTAACGTTTTTGCCATGTGATATCGCGCGTAATAATTTGTTAATGTTTACCTGCCGATAGTGCGGTGCTTTAACCATTTACCCCCAGCGAAAAAGAGGGGTAATCAATTTGGTAACCGGATAACAACTGGATAAATGGGCTTTGAACACATTATGGAAATATTCGACAGCATCCTACCAATTCTGACCAATGTGACAGCGCGGTTGACGGCCCATTTTAATGGACCGCAGGGAACGTTGCAGGCACTGGCCCTTGCTGGTGTTGTGGTCATCATGTTGCTGTTCGTTGTTGCCAGGCGGCAGGGGCAATCTACGCAGCGCTCTGCCGCGGCAACCAGTGAACCGGTGTTGCTGAACGAACTGGTAACAAAGGCAGAGTTCAATGGCGAGGCCGCAGCAGCCATGCCGACCCCCGATGCGCAGGCTGACGCGCTTGCGGCAGTTGCTGCAAAAAAAGTATCTGCGCCGCCTGAAGGAGCGGAGAAGAGCGGAACAAATGTCGATGGGTTTGTGTTTCATCGCCGCAAAGCGAAAAATACGGGAACGGCAGCGCAGATTAAGGATGCGGACCCAGAGGTGGCTCTGGCTGCCATCGAGCAGGAAATGCTTGCGACGCGTCAACTTTATCTCGATGGTGTGATCTCAAAAGATGTCTACGTCGCTGAGACGAGAAACCTTTACGGTAAGGCTCAGCAGAAAATTTAGCATCTCTCTGCTGGCGCCTCCTCTTGAGTGGTGCCTATGACTGGCTGCCATCATCGACAGTTGTGTCTGCCTCGCTCGCTTCCTGCATCTTGCGCCGCAACCGTGTTCTGAATGCCGAATGGGGCTGATTTTCTGCGCTTGGGTCGATCACTGTTGGTGCCATGAAAATGATGGTTTCCGACAGCCTATTGGCGCGTGACCTGGAACAGGCCAGACAGGCCCAGGATGCGCTGATGCCGAATGATGATCCGGCGGGGCACATCGCTGGCATGGTCATACCCGCACGCAATCTATCCGGTGATTTTTTTGATCATATGGAAATCAACGGGCGCATCGCTTTCTGTCAGGGGGATGTTTCTGGAAAGGGCATTGCAGCCTCATTGATGATGGCGCGTACCGTCGCCCTGTTTCGCCAGCTTGCCCGCCAAGGTCTTGATTGCCCGCAGATTGTCAACCACATGAACGCCGAGCTGATTGACGCTGGGTCTGATCGCTTTGTCTCACTTATCATTGGGTGGCTTGATCCCACATCCGGAAACGTGCAGACCCTCAATTGTGGTCATGGGCCTGCTGTTTTCTGTCCATCGCATGAGCCGCATGTGATGTTTCCTGCACAGACCATTCCGCTTGGCATCAAACCATTTGATCTGGGTGATTTGCGACCCATCGAGCTTACGCTTGGTGATGGGTACCTGTATCTCGCGACCGATGGCATTACCGAGGCAAAGTGGCGGGAGCGGGAACTGGGCGTGAATGGTTTTGCCGCGTTGGCGACAAAAATTCCGGGGCGCAATGCGGCGGAGAAGCTGCACCGGATTATGGACCAGTTTGAACAGGGAAATTTGACAACACATGATGACGCCACGTTGCTTGTGTTGGCTGGTCAGCCCTGTGCATCCATCGCATGACGCCGGATGAACCTTGTGGGGTAGAACGGGAGGATTTCTGTTGTGAGTAAGGATAAAAAGGCCGCAGTGACCCTGCCAGCTGATTTATCGAGCCTGGCGCCTGCACGAGACTTCATGCGGGCATATTTGCACAAAATGGTCTCGGGCATCATGAACTTGATATCATCATCACTATTGGCGAGGTGGTGCAGAATGTGGTTCGTCATGCCTTCATGGCTGCGAGGGCAGAGGGCGTTTTCAGCTTGGAGGCCATCATTACCGGATCGGATCTGGTGATTGAAATTGTTGATGATGCGCCGCCCTCCGACCCTTCGATTTGGTCGTCGGCTGCCATTGCGCCTGAGCATGGGGGGCACGGTCTGCGAATGATCGAGGAGTTGGCGGATGAAGCCGTGTTTTTTGCCATGCCAGATGGAAACAGGGCGGTAATCAAATTCCGCCTCACGAGGCAGGCAAACAATAGCTGATCAATGTCTAAAATGCAGGTGCCCTGAGTGTGATGCGGGCGGATGCGCGAGCCAAAAATTTTGAGGCATGAGCAAATCGGGGAGTTCATTTAAGGGTGGTGGTTTGCATCGGTTTGTTGAATTAGCAAACTAAGATATTGCGCTGATTTATTGTTTTCTTTGCAAAAGCAGAAAATATTCTGTAATAAATTTGGGATACTGTGTTGTAGCCTATTTCTGATACCTCTTTGAGTGGGAGTGGTGCATATGGCGAACCAGGCCGGAAAAGCGATATTCATTGGCAACATCAAGGGTGGTGTTGGCAAAAGTACGCTTGCTGTTTATCTGACAGACTATCTGCGCAAACGGTTTCGACGGCGGTCCATCATGCTGCTCGATACCGACCCGCAGGGCAGCTCATTCGAGATGATGTCGCCACTCAGTAAATCCAGTGATATCAAACATATGCCTGTTGGTGATCGCTATGATGGCGTGAATATGACTACGCTGGACGGAGTTTTGCGCCGGATGCTAGCGCAGGATCAGGCCATCACCATCATCGACACCGGTGCTGGCAAGCTCGGCAACATCTGGCAGATGGCGATGCTATGCAATACGTTACTTGTTCCAACATCGATGTCGTGGACTGATCTGCGCCCAACCATTGATTTCATCAAGGAAATTGATGAGCGCAAAGAGGATTTCGACACCATCAAGCCGCATGTGATTGTCGTGCCGAACCGTACATCACCGTCGCAACGCAATTTTGGCCAGCTGTCCGAGGCATTACAGGAAGTCAATGCGATCATGGCCCCGCCGATCTCCGACCTGTCCATTGCCCGCACCCACAACCATGATTTTGGTGGTATCAAGGCGGTTGAGGGAACGCGCTTCATGAACGAGATTGAACGCCTCGGTGAATTCATCGTGGAATATGTTGTCAGCGGCGAGCTGGACAGGATTTACGAGGTCTGAGCCGTTCTTTGGCAACCGCCAAGCTCTTCGGCCACCCATTTATGGAAATGATGCGTTGATTCATCCATCACGGCGGAGAATTTTCCACCGTCATATCCGGGTGCGCTGCGCCCCTTTTGCATTCCTTCAACCACCTGAATATCCTCGGAAAAGACCGTCTTCCACATCTCGGTGTTGATGGCGCGCATGGCGGCGTAATCCTCGCCAAGGGCAGCCTTGTCGGCGTAGTAGATTTCGATCTGTTCATTCGTTCTGCCGGTACCGTCTGGCGTCAGAATGATGTTGAAATAATGGTCGTTATGCACGCCAAGCAGAACATTTGGAAACAGCGCCACATATTCGGCCCCCTGTTCCCACATTTCCGACAGGTTGGCAAAGCGGGGAAAGCGTCGGCCATCCGCATTTATTTGCGGCTGATAGACGGTCGTTCCCTGTCCGGCAAACCCGGCATTGTCAAGAATGTTATAATGATCCTCCAACCGAGAATAGCTGTTGAGAGATGGATGGATGAAGGGCAGATGATAGGCCTCACAATAATTTTCGACCGCAAGTTTCCAGTTACATGCCAGCTGGAGACACAACGATGAGTCGGCACCGCCATGATAGAGCGGCTGGTCAAATTCCTGCCACCGCGCTATCAAATCCGCCGCAAACACCTCAAAGGCGGGCGCATTCTCACCGACATTGACGAAAATCATGTCATTCCAGACATGCGCGCGCACGCTGATCAGCGGGTAATCGCAATGTTGAACAGAATCCAGCGTGTCAATGTCGGGGCCACCGATGTGTGGTGTCTTGCGCAATTTGCCATCAAGGTCATAGGACCAGGCATGATAGGGGCAGGTGATAGGCCCGCGCAGCTTTTGTGGTTCCTCAACCAGAATCATGCCCCGGTGGCGGCACACATTCTGGAACACATTGATCTCGCCGTCCCGGTTGCGCACCATGATCATCGGAATGCCGAGAAATGTAACCGGCTTGACCATGCCCGGCTCGCTGATGTCCTTGCCAAAGCCAATGGCGGCCCAATTATTGCGAAATAGGGTATCCTGTTCATGTTGAAACATCGCCGCGTCGACATAACAGGCGTTTGGCAGTCCGCTGGCTTGCGCGATGGGTGCCAGCACATTTTCTAGATCAAGCATCATCGGTCTCCGTTCTTGGTAGTGCGCGTCAATGCCGCGCAACCCAGATATTAAGACTTGTTTCCGCCAGCATGATAGGGTTGTCTAGCCCACGCACGGCATTGTGATGTCGCGTTTGCACCAGAGGAATTCTCATGCCGCACAGATCAGTCTCCTATCAGGCCGCACCGGTCCATCTGGCGCTTGATCAGCGTTTCTACCGGCCGGTCACAGCGGCGTCTTTTCCCGATCACAAGCTGCGGTTTCGCAACGACCGTGCGGCGGCGAGTGTAGGGCTTGATGGGCTCGATGATCAGGCCTGGATTGAGCATTTCGGTAAATTCACGGCCCTGCCCGACAATATCGAAACACCCTTGGCGCTCTGCTATCACGGCCACCAATTCGGTCATTACAATCCGGATCTTGGGGATGGTCGCGGCTTTCTCTTTGCCCAGATGTGCAGCAGTGATGGTCGTATCCTCGATTTGGGCACAAAGGGCTCTGGCCAGACGCCTTTTTCTCGGACTGCGGATGGGCGGCTCACACTCAAAGGTGCCGTGCGGGAAATTCTGGCGACCGAGATGCTTGAAGCGCTTGGCGTCAATACCTCCCGGACCCTGTCTGTGATCGAGACTGGTGAGGCGCTTCAGCGCAATGATGAGCCATCGCCAACACGCGCGGCGGTGCTTGTCCGTCTATCCCACAGTCATATTCGTATCGGCAGTTTTCAGCGGCTCAGCTTTCTTGATGACCGTGAAGGGTTGGAAATGCTGGTGCGTCATACCGCCCGCCATTATTTTGCTGACCAGCTGCAGGCGGATGGTGATCTGGAGGCACTTGTGCCGGCATTCCTGCGGGCAGTCGCAAGCGCTGTTGCCGCGACAGCCGGGGCATGGCTTGCCGCCGGCTTTGTTCATGGCGTTCTCAACACCGATAATTTCAATGTGACTGGCGAGAGCTTCGATTATGGTCCATGGCGGTTTCTGCCCCATTTCGATCCCGGCTTTACCGCAGCCTATTTCGACCAGACCTCTCGCTATGCCTATGGCCGGCAGGCTGATGCCTCTATGTGGGCTATGTGCCGCCTCGCTGATTGTTTCATGGCATTTTGTGACAAACAGACGCTTGAAGAACAATTGCATGATTTTTACCCACAAATGGAGACCGCCCTTGCGGCTGGTCTTGCCCGGCGGCTAGGGGTGGTGCCAACGCATGATCTAAAGGCTGGTCAGGAGTTATGCCGCCAGTTTTTCAATGCGGCGCGGGCCTCGGAAGCAGGATTTGACCAGCTCCTGCATGATTTCTGGGGCGGCAGCCAGCGGCGCGGTAATTATCCGGAAGATGTCATTGCCGGTTTTGCGGACTGCCTGTCCAGCTTTACCCCTGCGAGCAATGCTGATCATGTCTTTTTCACCAGAAAGACAGCGCTGTCGATGACGATAGACGAGGTTGAAGCCATCTGGGAACCGATCGCAGCATCTGATGACTGGTCTGCGCTACACCAGAAAATCACCGCCTTACGGGAGATGGGCGCCGCTCTGAAGGTTTGACGTCCAGACATCCAGACGCCCCAACGTAAAATGGGACGAATGGTTAATGCTGCTATCATTTGGAGATAAAGTGGCATCTGTTCAGGGGAAATAGCAAGCATGGTTGACCGTGGGGGTATTGGTGCCACCGCACTCTCTTTTTTGCTGATCCGGAGGCCAACATTATTGAGATCTTTGCCGACATTCACCCTCGGGATACAGCCGCACTACCCTCAAAGCTGCATCAAATTGCAAGTCTGTAACCTGCTCAACCTTGGCAACCAGCCTATCCAATCCAGCCTATCCTATCCAACGAGGTGCGCTTGCCAGCCTAATCAGGTGTTGGTGTGAGTGAGCGATGAAACACCTCGCGCAGGATGAAGCTGCTTTCCATTCGCAGCACATGCGGCAATGCCGAGAGATACTCGCTGTGAACACGGCCAAAGTCGGCAACATCACGCGCGGCAACACGGAGAATGTAATCACTCTCGCCGGCAATCAGAAAACAAGCCAAAACCTGTGGGATGTCCGCGGCGGCGGCCTCGAACTCAGCCATCATCTCAGCTGACTGACCGCGCAGCGTGATCTGCATGAGAACCAACACATCATGACCCATCCGCGATGCATTCAAGGTGGCATGATAACCGTCAATGACACCTGACTTCTCCAATTGCGATACACGGCGCAGACAGGCGGATGCCGAAAGTCCAGCCAATGCCGCCAACTCGACATTTGAGATGCGCGCGTTACTTTGCAGGGCGGTCAGAATCGTGCGGTCAATCCGGTCCATGAAATCACCTGTTTTGCTTCGCCGCAGAGAGTTCTTTCACCCTGTGGACAAAGTAATCGAATAATGTTTAACAAAAATTCTTATTTTTCTAATTTTATTCTAACTTTTAAATATTTTGAACAACAAAAAGCAATGAAATTCTATAAAATATCGCATAATATGCTGTCTAGAGTGATTGAATGAACGCTCGCATAACATAAACAATTTTACCCATTTTTAGTGAAGAGGAGCTGACGATGCTTGTTGGTGTTCCAAAGGAAATCAAAGTACGCGAGGCACGGGTTGGTCTTGTGCCAAATTCAGTCGCTGAGCTGACTGGCCGCGGCCACAAGGTGCTTGTCGAAACGAATGCCGGGGCTGGTATCGGGGCTGGAGATGATGTGTACCGGGCAGCTGGCGCTGAGATTGCACCCGATGCAAAATCTGTGTTCGACAAAGCCGAAATGATTGTCAAGGTGAAGGAACCTCAGCCGGGTGAGTGGGCCCAGCTTTCGGCGGATCAGATCCTCTTCACCTATCTGCACCTTGCTGCCGATCCGGCGCAGACACGTGGCCTGATGGAGTCCGGCTGTACCGCGATTGCTTATGAAACGATCACCGATGATCAGGGTGGTTTGCCATTGCTGGCACCGATGAGTGAGGTTGCCGGGCGTCTTGCGGTGATTGAGGGTGCGGCAAATCTGAAGGCGAATGCCGGTGGTCGCGGTCTGCTGATTTCTGGTGTTCCGGGAACGTCCCCTGCGGATGTGGTTGTTGTTGGCGGTGGTGTTGTTGGCGTGAACGCGGCGAAAATGGCGGTTGGTCTGGGCGCACGTGTCACGGTTCTCGACCGTTCGGTGCCTCGTCTTCGCTATCTGTCGGACATTTTTGGCAACAGCATCACCACCCGCTATTCAAGCCGGGCCATCCTCGAGGAAGTCTGCCGTGATGCCGATATGGTTATCGGCGCCGTGTTGATCCCTGGTGCAAGCGCGCCAAAGTTGATTTCACGGGCCTTTCTGTCCGAGATGAAGCCGGGTTCTGTTCTGGTGGATGTGGCAATCGATCAGGGTGGGTGTTTTGAGACTTCAAAAGCAACTACGCATGACGATCCGACCTATATTGTCGACAATGTGCTGCATTATTGCGTTGCCAATATGCCGGGCTCGGTGCCGCTGACCTCATCCGAGGCATTGAACAACGCGACGCTGCCGCATGTGTTGGCCCTGGCTGACAAGGGTGTATCCGCGCTGGATCAGGATCCGCATTTGATGAACGGATTGAATGTACGTGGTGGAAAAGTCACCTATCAGGCGGTCATCGATGCGCTGGGTGAGCGGCCAGCCGCCTGATCTCAATGCGGGCCAGATCGACAAACCAATAGAGGGCCGGTGTGGGGTGACCGCGCCGGTTTCTTTTTGCCGATAAAGCATCTGGCTTTTGTGTCATTTCAATGCGAAAAGGGCTTGACCGAAAAGCGACATTGTCACATAACACCGTCCATCGGCCCTCCGCGGCTGACACACCATGTTGCGATGTGGTTAATGGGGCCATAGCTCAGCTGGGAGAGCACCTGCTTTGCAAGCAGGGGGTCGTCGGTTCGATCCCGTCTGGCTCCACCAACCCGCAACAGAGGCAATGCCTCAAACACAAGCCCTCGGCCTTCGCGGCCGGGGGTTGTTTTTTTGCTACCAGATCAAAAAGTTGATCAGGCTGAGAAGCAACCCGCCGCCGATGGCGTAGATGAAGGCGATCATCATATTGTGGCCGAAAACGAGCTTGTGCGTCGGCACATTATAAAGCCCGGCACAGGAGATTACAGACAGAGATGCCACTGAACTCATCGTTCCGGTGCCCCACCCAATCAAGTGCGCCTGCACCAGCAGGGCCGGATGCACATCCGCGCCGCCGCCACTGAAAATCGTTAATAATGCCGTGCTGGTGATCACCGGATGAACACCAACAACCGAGGCGAGGGTGACAAGCAGCGGCGTTGACATCAGCGCAACCCACCCCGGCAGCATATCTGGATAAACGGCCTGCATAATCTCATTGATGTTGTTGTAGCTGTTGACCAGAAAGGCGACCATCATCGCAGCGCTGATGACAATCACATCATCGGCTATGTTGTTCAGGGCTGTCTTCGTCTGGCCCAGAATACGCCCTGCCTTGTCGCGGTTGCGCAGCATCTGCAACCCGACCAGCCACGGCATCGCCGAAACAACGGCGGCCAGTGCTGTCAGCTCGAACAGCAGGGCGGCGCCGATCACACAGACAAACACAAAAGCAAGCCGAGAGGCGACAGGCCGCAGACATAACAGCGCCAAGCGAAGCTGCTGCAGCGAGAAATTGCGGTTGATGGCGGGAAGCGAGATTGCCGTGAACAAAGTGGCCGTGATCACACCAAAGCCGATTGCCATCCAGGCATATTGTGGCTCGACAAAGCTCTGGCCAACAGCGAAGCCAACAAAAAAGGGTGACCATGCGGCCGATGTCACCATACCCCTGATGGCCGCCTCTGCTGCGGCCCGGCGATCCGTCTCAGGGCTCTCGGGTGGCAAAACGGCGGACAGAATGGCAAAGGTGCCGGTGTTGATGATCCCACCAAAAAAATGGCCCGTAAGCTGAAAGCCGCCTGCCAATGCCTCTGGCGGCAGGGCGCCAAGATTGGCCTGCGATGTCTGCACCGATGGCATTGTCATTGCCGTTGCCTTGACCAAGGCCATTGTCGGCAGCAGGGCGGCAAAAATCAGAACATATTCAACAGCGCCCATTAGCGCATCAAGGTCCGGCGTTGTCGGTAGCAACATGAGTGTCAGCACCGCGAGCACCGTCAGAATGATCAGGCTGTCGCGCCGCAACCTCGGCAGGGTGCAGATGGCAAACAAAATGAAACAGTAAATACCCACTTCTGTGAGACTTCGTGCCGACTCACCGAACAACACGGTAACGAGTGCCGCAAACCACGCAATTGTGATCAGGCCGAGGCGCGCGGTGTCGATCAACCGACCCTGGATCGGGTGGCTGATTCTATCTGACATGGCCATTAACTGACATCAAAACTCGTAACAAAGTGGAATGAATAATTCTGTTAATCTCTCCTCAATGCCACATCCACCCGGCTCTGGCCAATCAAAGAATCGGTGTTGACACTGGCTTTGCCCAAACTGTCCAATCCATGGTGCACATCAACAAAATGCAATAAACTCCATTGCTGCGACAAATTTTAGCGATTAGGGGGGTGACAAAGCGCAGCGAAAAGGCAACCATCCATCCTGAGTACAAATCACGAATACGCGTTTGGATTTGATAAAGCTAATAATGTCTGGGAGGACGCACATGACAATGAAACGTTACACGATTGCGCTTGGCGCAATGCTAGCTGTTGGCGTGACCGGTGTTGCCGGTACAGCCGCGGCAAAGGTCGAGGGTGACACCATCATCCTTGGTTCATCGATTTCGCTGACTGGTAAATACGCAACCAACGGACTGCATACCCAGCGTGGCTATGATTATGCCGTAAAGGTGATCAACGAGGCCGGCGGTGTGAAGGTCGGCGGCAAAAGCTACAAGCTGGCGGTAAAATATTATGACGATGAGTCAACACCTGCTCGTGGTGCACAGCTTGCTGAGCGTCTGATCCAGCAGGATGGCGTGGAATATATGCTTGGGCCATACAGCTCTGGTATGACAAAGGCGATCGCTCCGGTGTCTGAGAAATTTGGCGTGCCGATGGTCGAGGCTGAGGGTGCCTCTCGGTCGCTCTTTACACAGGGCTACAAGTATCTGTTTGCCGTGCTGTCAACGTCTGAGCAGTATCTTGCAACAGCCATTGACATGGCAGCAGATAGCACCAGCGACCCGTCAAGCATCAAGGTAGCACTTGCCTTTGAGGGCGATCCGTTCTCTATGGATGTGCGTGCTGGTGTTGTTGACAAGATCAAAGAATACAACATGAAGGTCGTCATTGATGACCAACTGCCTGCCGATCTGTCAGACATGTCAACGACGCTGACAAAGGCAAAGGCCATTAAGCCTGATATTCTGATCGTCTCCGGTCATTCAAAGGGTGCGGCGACAGCTGCCCGCCAGATTGACGAAATGAAGGTCAATGTGCCGATGATTGCAATGACGCATTGTGAAGCGGCAAAGGTTCAGGAGAAGTTTCCGAACGCGTCAACAGGCTTCCTCTGCCCGACACAGTGGGTTGAGACATTGTCGAAGTCTGATCCGATGTTCGGGTCTGCGGCTGAGTGGAATGCTGGCTTTAAAGGCGACAATCCATCTTACTCATCTGTTCCTTACCAGTCTGCACAGGCATCTGCCGCCGTGTATGTCTTTAAAGAGGCATTTGAGGCCGCCAACAGCTTCGACAAGGACGCTGTCCGCGACGCGATTTCCGCTGTTGAGATGGAAACATTCTATGGCGACATAAAATTCTCCGAGAATGGCAACAACATCGCTAAGCCAATGTTCATGCGCCAGATCGGCTCTGACGGCAGCTACAAGCTGGTCGAGAAGTTCGGCGACATGGCGTTCCCACGGAACGTTAAGTATTAGGCAAAATTGAAGGGGAAGGGGGGCATCCTCCTTCCCTTTTTCCTACCATTTCCCTCACCCCGGAGCATTTCATGCTAGACAATTTGCAACTCCTGTTTGTTTGGGCACCGGTGATCAACATACAGATCATCCTGGAAGGCATTTTTGTTGGTGCCGTATTTGCCCTCAGTGCCTATGGTCTGGCGTTGGTTTGGGGTGTCATGAATATCAAAAATCTGGCTCAGGGTGATTTTGTCATTATGGGCGGTTATATGGCATTGGCGTTGACAGCCGCTGACATTCCCCTTGCCCTCATTCTTTTAATAGTTATCACTGCGATGTTCATTTACGGGTGGATTGTCTATGTGGTGATGATCCGCCGGATCATTGATCAGGACATGTTTGTCTCCTTGCTGGCGACTTTTGGTCTGTCTCTGCTGATGCAGCAGGTGATGAATCTGATCTTTGGTCCCGAGGTTCGCACAGTCGACATGGAATTGCCGGTCTATGACTTCTTTGACAACATGGTGACGATCCCGTCATCAAAGATCATTTCCCTTTTCCTTGCTGCGGTTATCGCCACCTGTGTTGTGATCTTCATGAAGAAATCACGCACCGGACAGGCGATCCGCGCCACCGCGCAGGATCCGCGCGCCGCCCGCGTTCTGGGCATTGATACAGACCGTGTCTACGCTTTCACCTTTGCCTTTAATGCGGCGCTTTGTGGCGCGGCTGGTGTTCTGGTGTCGATCATCTGGGTGATCCAGCCATTTTACGGCATCACCTATTCGGTGCGCTCCTTTGCTATCGTGACGGCGGCTGGTCTTGGCAATCTACCGGGCGTGATTAGCGCTGCGTTTGGCATCGGTTTGTTTGAGAAATACACCGGAATTATCTTAGGCACCGCTTATGAGGTTGCCGCACCGGTCAGCATTCTGCTTCTCGTCCTAATCTGGCGTCAAATTTCAATGAGAAGGAACAGACAGGTAGTTAAATGATCAAATCAAATGATGTAATGGCGTATGGGGCGCTTGGGGTGCTCGGTATTTTGGGCCCCATTCTTTTTCCTGATTATACGCTCTCGATTGCCTATCTGTGGATGATGGTTCTGATGGCCTGCACCTGGGATACTCTGGGCGGCCAGATGGGGTACAACTCGCTTGGCAACATTACCTTTTTTGGCGTAGGAATGTATGTGTCGGCCATCGTGCAGATTTCATTCTTTTATGATGGCGGTGTTGGTGAGTACACCTCGGCGATGGGGTCGATAAAACCCGAATTTACCGACAGTGAATATTTCCTCGGATTGTTTTGGGGCATTCTGGCGGCATCAGTGGCAGGGCTTGTTCTCTCAGTGCTTTTCAGTTCCTTCATGTTTGGACTGCGCGGTCCCTATTTCGCCATTGGCTCACTGGGTCTTGCCATTGCTGCGGCTGAACTCACCATCACCATCGACTATGTCGGCGGTGCGTCGGGTATCTCCATGCCGCTGTTCCCCGGCGATATCGAATTTCGATCGACCTTCTTTTATATGCTTTGCTTTGGGGCTGCTGTTATTGCCCATTTCCTTTTGCGCTGGCTTTATTCAACGCAGTTTGGTCTGGCCATCAACGCCATTCGCGACGATGAGGACAAGGCCGAGGCGATGGGCATTCCTACGCTTGTCTACAAGCGCATCGGCTGGGGTATTGCCGCCTTTTTCATGGGCGGGATCGGTGCCATCGCCGGCAACATGGCCGGCTTCATCGACAAGGAAGTGGCCTATCCGGTTCCGACCTTCGGTATTTTCATGGTTGCCATGGTGCTGCTTGGTGGCAAAGGAACCTTGTGGGGCCCTGTGCTGGGCGCAATCATCTTCCATGTTATCAAGGAAACAACCTGGACTTATCTGCTGAACCTGCAATGGGTGGCACTCGGTCTGATCCTGATCGTCAACATCGTGTATTTCCAGCAGGGAATCATGGGCTGGCTGCAAGCCAAATTCCCCGAGCGCTTCGGCATTGTGGTTGATCCCTCAACCACACAGGTCGGATCGCGGCAGGGAGGAGACGGACAATGAGTGATCCAATCATCAATGTAGAAAACGTCTCTAAATCATACGGCGGCGTGCATGCCAATGTTGATATCACCATGCAGGTCGAGCGCGGATCAATCACTGGCATCATTGGGCCAAACGGGTGTGGCAAGACCACCCTGTTCAACTCAATTGTCGGCTATCATCCCATTGATCAGGGCTCGATCCAGTTTGACGGGCAGGAAATCTCGAAATTGCGCGTGGGTGACATAGCGCGTCTTGGCATGCTCCGCACGTTTCAGCAAACGCGCATCTATTCAAAGATGGATTGTGTCGACAACATGCAGATCTCTGTCTCGCATCGCCCGGACTCCAAATCATCCATTTTTGCCAGCCGCAAAGGTGAAATCAGGGACCGGGCCGAACATCTGCTTGAATTTGTGGGCCTGTATTCAAAGCGAAACCTGATTTCCGGTGATTTGTCATTCGGTCAGCAGAAACTGCTCGAACTGGCCATGGCTCTGATGAATGAGCCGAAAGCACTCCTGCTTGACGAGCCGACAGCTGGCATCAACCCCACGCTGATCAACGGGCTGATTGACCGGCTGCGCCGGGCCAATGAGGAGTTGGGCATCACCTTGTGTGTGATTGAGCACAACATGCGGGTGATCATGAATTTGGCCTCGCACATCTACTGCCTGTCGAATGGCCATATGCTTGCAGACGGAAAGCCTGCTGAGCTGCAAAATGATCAACGCGTGATTGACGCATATCTGGGAGGTCACTAATGGCCGAACGCACAAAGAAAAAAGCCGCATCGAAAAAAGCCGAATCGGAAAAAGCTGCACCAAAGAAAGCTGTGAAAAAGACGGTAGCAAAGAAGGCTTCAAAGACGACTGCTCCTGCCAAAAAAACCGCAAAAAAGGCGGCCAACAAGTCGGCAAAAAAGACTGAGCAGAATGTCAGTGGATACGGATCGGGTGGCGTTGATGTTGTGATGTCGGTTGATCAGGTGGCAAAAGAGGCTGCGTCAATCGCCGCTGCCGCGCCAACGATCAAAGAACTCGAAAATCTACTACCGGGCGATGTGTATCTGAGCATAAATGATTTGTGTGCCGGTTACGGCAAAATGGAAATTCTTCATGACTTCAGCCTGCGGATTGGGCAGGGGCAGTCGCTGTGCCTTATCGGGCCAAATGGCGCCGGTAAATCGACTGTTCTGCACTCGATTTTTGGCTTCACAAACATCTTCTCAGGCTCGATCATGGTCAATGGCAAGGATGTTACCAGCCTGACACCATCGCAAAAGCTCTCGGAAGCTGGGATTGCCTATATCCTGCAGGATAAATCGGTGTTTCCGCAGATGACGGTTGAGGAAAATTTGCTGATGGGCGGCTTCCTCAAGGATAAGCCCGCCGAGGCCAAGGCAGCCGCTGAAATGGTGTTCGATAAGTACAGCCGCCTTGCCGACCGGCGTAACAAGCCTGCTGGCGTTCTGTCTGGTGGTGAGCGTCGCCTGTTGGAAATCTCGCGGGCGCTGGTCATGCAGCCGCAGGTTCTGCTTGTCGATGAGCCGTCGATCGGTCTTGAGCCGCGCTTCATTGACATGGTCTTTGAAATTCTTGAGGATCTACAGCGAAAAGATGGCAAAACCATCATCATGGTTGAGCAGAACGCCAAGAAAGGCCTCGCCTTTGCGGATATTGGCTATGTTCTGGTTTCGGGTGAGACAGCGATCGCTGATGCGGGTGACAGATTGCTTGAAAACCCTGATGTCGGCCGTCTATTCCTTGGTGGCTGATGCCGCCTTTGGAGGCGAGGTTTTATGCCTGATACATCAATGGCAAAGGGTCAGTTGATCCGCCGGGGGGTGGTTGATGCCGTCAACATTCCCGGTTTTGCCCTTGGTAGTACAATGACAGGCTTTGCCGTGATCGCCAAGGAAGCCGGGTTCGACTTCTGGATGATCGTTGCTACCACCGCCTCCGTCTGGGGTCTGCCGGGCCAGGTTGCCTTCGCCAGTCTTTATGCCACAGGTGCATCACTGATGTTGATCTTTGTGGCGGTTGCGCTTGCCAACATGCGGATGATGCTGATGGTGATCTCAGGTGCTGACATTCTGCATCTTCGAGAACGTAACCTGCCGCTGTGGCGGCGGGTGCTGATGATGCATTTTCTGGCAATCACCAGCTGGGCGCAGATCGGGTTCATGCAAACGCGTTACAGCCCGGACCAGTTGGTGCCCTATTACACGGGTTTCTCGCTGATGATTTTTGTCTTTGGCATGACTGGGACGGTTGCTGGATTCTTCTTTGATGATCTGATCCCGCCAGAGTTTCTGCGGATCATCATTTTCATCACGCCGATCTACATCCTGATGTTGGTGATCAATTCTCGCCAGACAATCAACCGTCTTGCTGTTGTCATTGGCGGCAGCTTATGTCCGTTTTTCTATCTTGGTCTCGGCAGCTGGTCAGTTCTTGCTGCGGGCCTGATTGGTGGTTCCATGGCAATGGGGTTATTCACCTATCACCAGCGGAGAAACGCCAATGACATCCTATAGCCCGACCGAGGCCTGGGCGGCGGTAGCACTGGCTTTTCTTGGCACCTTCATCTGGCGTTTCTTGGGGGTTTTGCTGGCAGAGCGCATCACGCCCGATGGACCGCTGATGCAATGGATCAATGCAGTCGCCTATTCGATGGTCGCCGGTGTCATGATGTTGATATTGGTGTTTCCGGGCGGCGTTCTGGGAACGACGCAGCTTGATCACAGGTTGCTTGGCTTTGCGGTCGGTGTGGTGCTGATGTTGGTGACGAAAAAACTGTGGCTTGCGATCCTCGGTGCCATCGGCACATTTGCCATCGCCGTCGGTTTCATGGGGGTATGAAGATGTTGTCAAACCATCTGACAGGAATCTGGCGGTGGGTTTTGGGGCTGATTGCTGCGGCGTTCCTTCTGGTCTCGCCAGCGTTGGCTGGTCAGGATGTAATTGCGCTGTCGGCCTACGCCAAAGCCCCTGTCGGCAAGATTCTGTTTCTGCGGCATGCGCTGGCACCGGGGAATGGTGATCCGGCGCATTTCACCCTTGCCGATTGCTCTAGCCAACGCAATCTGGATGCGGTTGGCAGGCGGCAGTCTGCGCAGCTTGGTGAGCTTTTTCGCCAGCATGGCCTTGTCTTTGAGCGCGTCTATTCAAGCCAATGGTGTCGGTGCCGCGAGACCGCGCGCCTGCTGGATATGGGGCCGGTTCTTGATCTGCCGGGCCTCAACTCCTTCTATCAGGGAATCGTGCCGCGCGATGCCACATTGGCTGCGCTGCGCAAGGCGATGGCCAGCCTGCCTGATGATGGTGGGGTGACCTTGATGGTCACACATTATGTGACGATCAGCGCCATCACCAATAGGGGTGTGGCAAGCGGCGAGGCGGTGGCGTTCGACCCTGTAACGGGCCGCGCTGTCAAACTCGATCTGAAGCGATAAAAGCTGTTAGGGAATTATTGGCGACTGATTATGAATTGATCAGGAATTGCTGTAATGCGTCGCGATAGAGGTGTGCGCCTTTGTAATTCCGTGCCGCTTCCGACATCTGGTCCAGCATGTCCACAAGCGCGGCGATTGCGCCGGGCGTCGATTGCCATCTGATCATCGGCACCATGTGCGTCCTGATGGTGAACAGCACCAGACCAGTCTCAGGCAATTTCCGTAATGTCTGGTTTTCCATCCGCAGACACATATCCTCATTCGCAAGATCACCCATCGCCGCCTTGCGGGTCGATCGGTGTGGCGAAAACAGCTCATCACCCAATTGCAGCGACCAATTCATCCGGCTGCTGATTGGGCCAATTTTCATATTTGTGAAAAACCGGTCCATGGGTGTCTCCAGCCGTTCACGATAGTCTGGAACAGGAGCGTGAATGGCAGCGAGCGGCTTGTTCATCTTTTCGGCCAGAACCCAATGGGCCGGAAAGCACAGCGAAGCCGCGACAAGATACCAGTCAAAATCACCCCCGGTACCGCCATTGGCGCGGCGTCGTGGTTCGAGGAGCAACAGATCCTCGGGCACAAGCCGAGCGGCCGCATCAAGAGGATGCAGGTCGGCATCTGCGGGCAAATCAGGCAGGCTGGCATCATGAAACTGCTGCAGATGCGTGCGCACCATTGCCAAAACTTCACGCCCTGCGGGTTCGCTCCCGGGAAGGGCGGCGAAAACCTCATCATGCCGGTCACCTAGCAGTTGTGCCTTGTAGGCGAGTTGGCTGTCCCGCGCAGAATGATCGTCAAACAGATCGTCATGCGGCAGCCAGTCAGCCTCATCACGCGCACGCAACCCCAGCTTCAGCTTGAAGCCCAATTTCTGCCATGGTGCCTGTTCAGCTTTCATGCGCTAAATTATCATCCCTTTGACCTACCAATCGGGCGTTCACGCACCTTTGGGTGCGGGTTATCCCACCAGAGCTCTCAGTCTAGGCATGAAGCGGATCCTTGACAATCAGCAGCTGTAAACCTGTTGACGCAGGCTGGTCGCTATAATGGGACTGATTCTGGAGTGACATCGCTGATCTTTATGATGATCACACAGGCCAGGATAGCTAGCAGCACCCAGCCAATTACAATGGTGATGATCACGGGCACCAGACTTTTGTCTGCATCATTTGTGATTTTGTCTTCTTTATCGTTTTTGTCGTTCATAATCTCGCGTCCATAGCTGAAATAGATTACCGCGCGCCAAAGCGGGTCTGGCGGCAGCTTCTCTGCAGTGAATGGGTCCGAATGTCGGGTGGAAAAACGCGCGACGTTAGAAGATGACGCTCATTTTGCCCCGTAAACCAGCCAACAGGGCCGGAGACATTCGGAGACAGCTGCTGATGGTATGGGTGGTCATCGGAGTCTCTCCTCTCTGGAGCAAGTGAATGTCTGTAAAATTCTCTGACATCGGTGTCCATCGGACGCGCCGGTGTGCAGAGTTGGCGACCACGCTAGCAGCCGAACGTCTATATTTCGTTAACGCTGGATAACAGAATCGGGATATTTCCAATTTTTGTTGGTTTGGATTGATTGGGCTAGATAGGCGTGCCGTTGAATATCCGGGCTGCCGCCTTGGCGTGCAGCAGTTGGCCATAGCTAAGTCCAGATTTCAAGATGGTGGCAATTTCCACCAATTTCTGTTTGGCGACAGGCCCGATGTCGGATGTCGTGGCTGTCTGGAGGGCAATCAGGGCCCATTTATAGGCTCTGGTCCGATAATGTGCTTTCTTTGCCGGTGCCCCTTTGCTGAATTTTGCGATCTGTTCAAGAATGACTGCGAGATAGATTTGTGCGCGGACATGGCGGTTGCGAGCGGCAATTGTTAGGCACAGAAGCGCTCTTTCAAAATTTGCTGGAACGCCAACCCCTGTGATGAATTGCAAGCCAAGCTGAAATTGCGCCTCTTCATGTCCCCGGGCAGCCGCGGCCGCCATCAGGTGATGAGCGCGCTCGGGGTTGTAACTTTTGTCCTGCTTGTTGCCGAATTTTTCGGCATGGATCATTGCAAGGGCAAATTGCGCATAGGGATTATCAGCTTCGGCAAGTGGTTGAAAATGCGAAATAGCAACATCCACATTGCCATTTTTCAGCGCGGCAAGGCCAGCATCCAAGACGATTTGCCCATCGGCTGTTGCCTTGTGGGGTGGTGCGGCCAATGCGGCGCTGGCAAATCCCAAAACTGCGACCAGCGCTACCCCGATACCGATCAATAGCATACAGATAATCCGGGTCACCCGCTTGATGATCGCAATGCGCCGTCGTCTCCGGCTCCATTTCGGCATTTGGATACTCTGTCCAGCAATATACTGGTCAGTGCGGATTCGTTCGTCTGGTCTGAAAAATTTAAGTACTGTCATTACCACTCTGGCCTCTTTTTGTGCAGCCGCTGCGCGGTGGCGCTCAGCCGGTGTTATGAAAGGCTATGAGGTGCTTGGTTAAAAAAGAGTTAAATAATTTAGAAAAATCTGAAGTAATGGATGTGGAAACAATCGTTTCACGCAAACGTGAACACAGGCAGGATGGCAGATACCAATTTGCCACGTATTTTCGTGTGCGGGTGTGTCCCGGTGCTGAATTTGCCAAACCCAAAGGCGTGGCGGTGACAGAGATTTTGTTGACAGACGGGACTGCTTGGCCTAGTTATCTGCACCTGTTCCCATGGCGCTAACACTGGCGACACAGGTGCAGATCATTGGTATCCGAATTCGCGAAGAATGAAAGAGCAAGAAAATGGCCGTTCCAAAGTCCAAAATCACCAAATCCAAGCGTAACATGCGCCGCGCACATGACGCCATTTCTGGTGATGCTTATGTCGAAGACAAGACGACAGGTGAGTTGCATCGCCCGCACCACATCGACCTGAAAACAGGGATGTATCGTGGCAAGCAGATCCTCAAGGTCAAAGACCGCTTCTAACTCTCTGACAGGTGAGTGACCGCCGGGCTCGGCTGTCACTTTTGGCGCTCTGGCAATCATGTCCGAAAAAAATCAGAAAAACGGCGATGTGAAGTTTGGCATCGGGGCGATTGTTCGCCATCGGCTATATCCGTTTCGCGGTGTTGTTGTCGATGTTGACCCAGAGTTCGACAACACGGACGAATGGTATGAATCCATCCCCGCAGAGGTGCGACCTGACAAGGCGCAACCCTTCTATCATCTGCTCGCGGAAAATTCTGACAGCTATTACACCGCCTATGTCAGCCAGCAGAACCTTGTGCTGGATGGTGACAACGGGCCGGTAGACCATCCAGATGTCGAGGAGATGTTTGATGGTATAGCGGGTGATAACTATATGCTGCGCCCCGGTTCCTACAACTGAAACCAGAAAAGGCCCCGGAGCAGCCTTGCTTTTCGGATGCCGACTGTATGCCTAGTCTGTGGGCGAGACTTTCGTGGCGAGGCGGGTGATGCGTTTGCTTGCACTTGTCTGATACAGCGCCGGAACGAGGGCGTGGATGAACGCGGCAGCACCAGCCAGAAACAGGCTTCCCGCGACACCCATGGCAAAACCCATATGCTCCCCATAGGTTTCGCCAACACTTCTGGGATGATTGGTGAACAGGCGCCCGACCAACCCATGTCCGAACGATCTGTCAGGGGTTTCCAAATCCTGCCCCTTGTCTTGCTTTATCTCAGCGTGTCTCATCTTGTCTACGTGGGCACCGGAACAACCAATAATGCGAAAAAAAACCACCATTTGATAAATAATGGCACTGTTAACGGGCTTGTCAAATTTGCCTGGTCGCCCTATGTATCTATTAATCTGGACCAAAATGGTCTTGATTATGATAATCATTCGCAATCGCAGTGTGTGCTTGGGTTTATCGGTGGTTTTTTCAGATTGCCAATGGCGTGCAGAAGGCGGGAATCTCAGAGATGCTTCGGCTAAATAGGATGACAGATTACGGCATTGTCGTGTTGGGGGCGTTGGCCCACCGGCATGGCGAGGTTATCGCCACAGCATCGCTTGCTGAATTGACTGGGATCAATCAGCCAACCGTTGCCAAGGTTGCCAAGCTGCTGTTGGGGGCCGGCCTTGTCGATACCCAGCGCGGAGCTAACGGCGGATATCGGCTGGCGTTTCCGGCAGAAGACATCTCGCTGGTTCGGATCATTGAGAGCATCGAGGGCCCGATTGCTGTGAATGATTGTGTAGACGGGGCGCAGGATCCCTGCGCTGTCGCGAATTGCTGTTTTATGAGTGGCACCTGGAACAAGGTCAATGCGCGTGTTCGCGCGGCGTTGGAACAGATGAGTCTGGCCGATCTTATCGATCCGGCACATCTGTTTCCAATTGCTGACGATGATGACGAGATGACCGCGCCACTTCATACCCCATTACCATTAGTCGACAGAGAGGATGAGCCGCATGGCCGCAACCACCCAGACAATTGAGCAGGTCGAACAGGCAACCGGTAAATATAAATACGGGTTTGTCACGGAGATCGAGTCGGACAAGGCCCCCAAGGGATTGAACGAGGACACGATCCGGTTCATCTCGGCGAAAAAGGATGAACCTGAATGGATGCTGGAATGGCGTCTGAAAGCCTATGCCCGCTGGTTGACGATGACGAGCCCGGACTGGGCTAAACTCGACATTCCTCCGATTGACTATCAGGACAGCTATTATTACGCCGCACCTAAACAGGCTGAAAAGCTGGCGTCACTTGACGAGGTTGATCCTGAACTGCTGGCCACTTACGAAAAGCTGGGGATTCCCCTTAATGAGCAAAAGCGTCTAGCGAATGTCGCTGTTGATGCGGTTTTTGACTCGGTGTCGGTGGCGACAACGTTTCGTGAGGAGTTGAGCAAGGTGGGGGTGATCTTCTGCCCGATCTCAGAAGCCATCCGGGATTATCCTGAGCTGGTGAAAAAATATATGGGTTCGGTCATCCCGGTTGGCGACAATTATTTTGCCGCGCTGAATTCCGCTGTCTTTACCGATGGCTCTTTCGTCTACATCCCGAAGGGTGTGCGTTGCCCGATGGAACTGTCGACCTATTTCCGGATTAATGAGCAGAATACGGGACAGTTTGAACGCACCCTCATCATCGCCGAGGATGAGTCCTATGTCAGCTATCTCGAGGGCTGTACAGCACCGCAACGTGATGAGAACCAGCTTCATGCCGCCGTTGTCGAACTGGTTGCGATGCAGGATGCGGAGATCAAATATTCGACTGTTCAGAACTGGTACCCCGGTGACGAAAACGGCAAGGGTGGTATTTATAATTTCGTCACCAAGCGAGGTGTTTGTCGTGGGGCACGGTCCAAAATTTCCTGGACACAGGTCGAAACGGGTTCGGCGATCACCTGGAAATATCCATCCTGCGTGCTGCAGGGCGAGGAATCGGTTGGTGAATTCTATTCAGTTGCGCTGACAAATAACTATCAACAGGCTGATACGGGAACCAAGATGATCCATATCGGCGCTGGCAGCCGGTCGACAATCATTTCCAAGGGCATCTCGGCAGGCAAGTCGCAAAATTGCTATCGTGGGCTTGTGCAGATGCAGCCTACGGCAGAGAATGCCCGCAATTTCACCCAGTGTGACAGCCTGCTTGTCGGTGACCGCTGCGGTGCCCACACTGTTCCCTACATCGTGTCGCGCAATCCGAGCGCCAAAATCGAGCATGAGGCCACCACCTCGCGGATTTCCGAGGACCAGCTCTTCTATTGTCTGCAACGCGGTATTGAGGAGGAGGCCGCTGTGTCGCTGATTGTCAACGGCTTCTGCAAGGAAGTGATGAAGGAACTGCCAATGGAATTTGCCGTTGAGGCGCAAAAACTAATTGGCATCTCACTTGAGGGATCGGTCGGCTGATGCAGTTCAGTGGGTGTGCTGGCCGGGAGCGCCGGTCAAGAAGACTGGTCAGGAGGGCTGGCTAAAAAGGGTGCCCAAACGCATCCAGTGGGCCCCAATCCAAGTTGAGAAACCCAATTTAAAAACACCGGTTTGAAAAATCAAAGCTACAAGCATTAGAAAGTATTGAAATGACTGCATTATTGGAAATTCGAGATTTGCATGCCTCGGTCGGGGACACGCCAATTCTCAAGGGGATTAACCTGACGCTGAACGCGGGTGAGGTGCATGCCATAATGGGGCCAAACGGCTCCGGCAAAAGCACCATGTCCTATGTGCTGGCAGGCCGGAATGGGTATGAAATCACTGGTGGTGATGTGTTGATCAACGGCGAGTCAGTGTTGGAACTCTCGCCGGATGAGCGTGCCCGTGCGGGCATGTTTCTGGCGTTCCAATATCCGGTTGAGCTGCCCGGCGTGGGTGGTATGAGCTTTCTGCGAGCGGCGGTCAATGCCCGCCGTGTTGAGGCTGGTGAGGAGGAAGTTGACCAACTGGCCTTCGTCAAGATGGTACGGGCGAAGGCAGGTGAGCTTGACATTAATGATGATATGCTCAAACGCGCGGTGAATGTCGGTTTCTCCGGTGGTGAGAAAAAGCGTTATGAGATTTTGCAGATGGCATTGCTTGAGCCAACCATCAGCATCCTTGATGAAACGGACTCCGGGCTGGATGTGGATGCCCTGAAAATTGTGTCTGACGGTGTTAACATGCTGCGCGCCCCGGAACGCACGATGCTTGTCATCACGCATTACCAACGTCTGCTTAACCATATCGTTCCTGATCATGTCCATATTCTGGCAGGCGGTAAAATTCGTAAATCTGGCGGCAAGGAGTTGGCGCTACAGGTAGAGGAAACGGGATATGCCGGCATTGATGATGCAGCCTGATCTGAGCAATGTCGTCGTTTCCGGCCCTGTTCGCACGGCCGCACTGACAGCGTGGCAGCAACAGGGGTGGCCCGGCCCACGGGTCGAATCCTGGCGCTTTACGAAACTGGACCGGCTTGCCGCGCGTGAAATCACCCCGGCATCATCGCTGTCAACAGCAACGGCTGGTGACGGCCTTGCCATGGCAGCGGGTATGGGGGCGCATGCCATCCAGATCGTCAATGGCGTTATTGATCCTGCCAGCCTTGAAGGACTCCCGGCGGGTGTCACTGCCGGCAATCTGAGCGACGATCAAGGTGCGCAGGATGCGATGATGGCTCTGGCACCACCCAATCATCCAGTCAGCAATCTGAGCATGGCGGTGATGAGCGGTGGCCTTGTTCTCGATGTGGTGGGGGAGGTTGCGCGGCCACTGATGTTGATTTTTGAGGGGGATGACGCCAGCCTGTCGGCGCATCCTGTTGTCCTGATCCGTCTGGCACCAGCCGCGCGGATGGTGATGGCTGAGTGGCATCAGTCAGCGGTTGCCTTGTCGGCGCCACTGATCGGGCTTGATCTGGCCGCTAAAGCAAGTCTCGATTTTGTGAAAATTCAGTCAGAAGGCAGCACGACATCGCATCTGGCGGCCACCGGGGTTTCACTTGCTGGGGAAGCCAGACTAACCGGTTTCTCGCTCTCAGTTGGTGGTGAGATGGCGCGTCTTGAGACGCATGTGACAATGGCAGGTGAGGGTGCTGATTGCCAGCTCTCTGCGATCTACCTTGGTCGCGGTCGGCAGCATCATGACATCACCACTGTTCTCAATCATGATATCGGGCATTGCACCTCCGATCAGGTGATCCGCGGCGTGCTTGATGATCGGGCGCGGGGCGTTTATCAGGGCAAAGTCCGTGTTGCCGAGGATGCACAAAAGACGGATGGCCAACAAATGAGTCGGGCTTTACTGCTGTCGCGCAAAGCCGAGGTAGACGCAAAGCCTGAGTTGGAAATCTATGCTGATGATGTTGTCTGTGCGCATGGCGCGACGGTTGGCGAGCTTGACGCAACGCAGCTGTTTTATCTGACGTCACGTGGCATCCCCGAGGCAAAGGCACGCGCCATGCTTATCGAGGCGTTTCTCATTGACGCGATCGACAGCGTTGAGATTGACAATCTTGCGCAAATCCTGCGCGAGACGGCAACACGATGGATGGCCCAGACGGGTCTGACCACAGATGGGAATCAGCATGGATGAGATGACAACAAAACTCTATGACGTTGAAGCGATCCGGGCGGATTTTCCCATTCTCTCGCGCGAGGTACATGGCAAGCCACTGGTCTATCTGGACAGTGCAGCATCGGCGCAGAAACCGCGTCAGGTCATGGATGCGTTGATGCTGGCTTATACCGATACCTATTCCAATGTGCATCGTGGCCTGCATTTCCTGTCTGAAGCCTCAACCGATGCGTATGAAGCGGTGCGCGGGTCTGTGGGATCCTTCATCGGTGCGGCCAGTGGAGATGAAATTGTTTTCACCTCCGGCGCTACGATGGCGCTAAATCTGATTGCGCGCTGCTGGGCCGAGCCTCGGTTGCAGCCCGGTGATGAGATTTTGATCAGCATTGCCGAACATCATGCCAACATCGTTCCCTGGCAGATGGTCGCGGAAAAAACAGGTGCCACGGTTCGCGCTTTTGACATGGGCCCCGATGGCGCGTTTGTCATGGCTAATCTGACGGACATGATCACGGCCAAAACGCGGATTATCGCCATTCCACATGTCTCAAATGTTCTGGGGACGGTATTTCCGGTCGCTGAGATATCTAAAGTAGCGAAGCAGGCTGGCGCGCTGATGGTCGTTGATGGCTGTCAGGGTGTGGTGCATATGCCGGTGGATGTGATCGCTCTTGGCTGTGATTTTTATGTGTTCTCCGCTCACAAGCTCTACGGACCGAATGGTGTTGGCGTGTTGTGGGGCCGGGCTGATATTCTGGCTGAGATGCCTCCCTATATGGGAGGTGGTGACATGATTGACCGGGTTACCATCGAACACAGCACCTATGCCGAGCCTCCGGTGCGCTTTGAGGCAGGAACACCGCCGATTGCCGAAGTGATCGCTCTGGGCGCAGCAGTGGATTATGTCACCAACATCGGCATGGAGGCCATTCGGGCGCATGAACAGGATATTCTGTCATACGCGCATCAGCGCCTGTCTTCCGTTGAGGGGTTGCAGCTGATTGGCACGGCACCGGGGAAATCTGGCGTTGTGTCTTTCACCATGGATTGTGCGCATCCGCATGATATATCCACGATCATCGACAATAATGGTGTGGCTATCAGGGCAGGGCATCATTGTGCGCAGCCGCTGATGGATCGTCTTGACCTGCCATCGACCGCGCGGGCCTCGGTTGGTGTCTACACCACAAGAGCGGAGTTTGACGTGCTGGCAGAATCGCTGGAAAAGGTCCGGCGGATTTTCGGCTAGGAAGGGATAACGTGAATGCAGGATCCAATTGAAAACCCATATCTGCCGAATGGCCCGGGAAGCCGGATGGAGACACCATCAGGGAAAAGTGACGATGGCCCTGGCCTCGCTGATTTTCTGCCGGATGTTTCGGCGGGATATACCGCGCATGCCGGTGCGTCATGTGAAAATCCAAAAGGACCGGTTGATGCTGCCGCCGTTGAGGCAGCGCTGAAGACGGTTCATGACCCAGAGATTCCGGTAAATATTTTCGACCTTGGACTCATCTATGAAGTTAACAGACACGATAATGGTGATGTGCACATCACCATGTCGCTGACAGCGCCCGGCTGTCCTGTCGCCGGTGAGATGCCGGGCCAGGTTGCTGAGGCAGTCGCGGGGGTTGCTGATGCCGGAAAAGTGGCTGTTGAGCTTGTTTGGGAGCCGGCATGGTCACCTGAGCGAATGAGTGAAGATGCAAAGATGGCGCTTGACCTTGGCTTTTGACGGGGCGAAGTTTGGGTGAGGGCCTGATTTTTTGAGACACTGATTGTTAGGAACTGGAAATACGATGTTTAACACCGGACAACCGATTGTGACTTTGACAGACACAGCCGCCATGCATGTGAAGCGCCTGATCGAACAGGGTGACTCTGATGTGATCGGGCTTCGTGTCGGCGTAAAGACGGCTGGTTGCTCGGGCATGCAGTATGATGTCCAATATGCAACCGAACAGAAACAGTTCGAAGACAAGATCGAGGAAAAGGGCGTCACCCTGTTCATTGATCCCACAGCCGTCATGTTTCTGGTCGGTTCAGAAATGGACTGGGAAGAGGATAAATTCGCCGCACGTTTCGTTTTTCGCAACCCCAATGAGGTTGCGCGGTGCGGTTGTGGAGAGAGCTTCTCGGTTGCCTAAACAGCTATTTTTGTGAAATCTGGGCCTCTAAAGCCCGGGTTATTGTAAAACCTGACTTCTTACGACCTGACCTCTTTAAACTTGGCCCGTTAAATGGGGGCCGTAACGAACAGGACCTGATGGCACAGTCAACATTGGCAAAGACCGTCACGCTGTTGCGTGAATTGTGGTTTTACACCGCGCCAAGGGGCAATTGGCGTGTGCGGGGTCGGATTGGAGCGGCTTTTGGCTGCCTTGTCGCCTCCAAAGGCTCAAACATCATTACTCCGTTGATGTATGGCGCGGCTGTTGATCTGGTTAGCGGTGACAGCGGTTTTTCAATGAAAATCCTGATGTTGATCGTCGCTGGCTATGCGCTGTCCCGGCTTGGCCAACAGGTTTTTGCCGAAGCCAAGCAATATCTGTTTGCCGCTGTTGCCCAGCGTGCCGTTCGCGGGGGCGCCATGGCGGCTTTTCAGCATCTGCACAGATTGTCGTTACAGTTTCACCTTGACCGACAGACCGGGGGGCTGACGCGGGCGATTGACCGGGGCGCAAAAGGCATCGAGTTTTTGCTGACTATTGCCTTTTTCGAGGTTCTACCTCTGTTTGTCGAGGTGTTGTTTGTTAGTGTGATCCTCTGGGGCATGTTCGGCTTTACCTATGCCGCGGTGACCTTTGTCACGGTGATGGCCTATGTGCTGTTCACCGTGCGCGTTACCGAGTGGCGGATCCGCTTTCGCCGGGAGATGAACAAGGCCGATGAAAGCGCGGCGACGCGTGCTGTCGATTCATTGTTGAATTTTGAGACAGTTAAATATTTCAATGCCGAGAATGTCGAGGCTGAGCGCTATGATGAGGCGATGAAGCGCTACGAGACGATGGCGGTGCGCTCGCGTACCTCGCTCTCGGTGGTGAATATCGGGCAAGGGGCGGTCATCGCCATCGGCTTGATGGTGATGATGAGCATGGCCGGAGCCGACATCAAGGCAGGCCACCTCAGCATTGGTGACTTTGTTGTGGTCAACACCTACCTGCTGCAACTTTACATGCCACTGAATTTTCTGGGGTGGGTTTATCGTGAATTGCGTCAGTCGCTCGTCGATATGGAGCGGATGTTCGGCCTGATGGACGAAAATCCTGACATTGCTGACCGGCCGGGTGCCCCTGATCTGATTGTAAGTGATGCCGCGATCAGCTTTGAAAATGTGCATTTTTCTTATGCTGACAGACCTATTTTGAAGGGTGTCAGCTTTACCGTGCCAAAAGGCAAGCGTGTGGCTATTGTCGGCCCCAGCGGGGCGGGCAAGACAACGATTTCCCGATTATTGTTCCGCTTCTATGACCCGTCATCGGGTGTTGTTCGCATTGATGGACAAAATCTGCGCGACGTGACTCAGGCAAGTGTGCGCGCCGCCATCGGGGTGGTGCCACAGGATACGGTGATGTTCAACGCCACGATTGGCTATAATATTGGGTATGGCAAGCATGATGCAGGCCAGCCGGCGATCGAGGCGTCGGCGCGCCTTGCCGCCATTGACCGGTTCATTTCCCGCTTGCCGGAGGGCTATGAAACCAAGGTAGGCGAGCGTGGTCTGAAACTCTCCGGCGGTGAGAAACAGCGTGTTGCAATTGCCCGCGCCCTTTTGAAGCGGCCCTCAATTTTTCTGTTCGATGAGGCGACATCGGCGCTCGACAGTCAGACAGAACGTGAAATTCAGGCGGCGCTTGATGCGGTTTCGAAGGCACAGACGACGATGGTGGTGGCGCACCGGCTCTCGACCATTGTCGATGCAGATGAGATTCTGGTGTTGGCTGAGGGTGAAATTGTCGAGCGGGGCACACACCGCCAATTGCTGGCTCTTGATGGGCTTTATGCGCGCATGTGGGCCCGCCAGTCAGATGGTTTCAAATCCGAGGACGATTTTCAGGAACAGACCAAGGCGCCCGTTGCAGACGTAATGCCCGGCGAGCCCGCACAATGACAGGGTCCGCCAGAGGCGGATCCGAATTTCCAACCGCAGAGCGTGCCGGCCTTACCCTGTTAGGTGGTGCTGACATCATCACCAGCCTCCGAGGTGAGCCTTTGCGTGGCCATTTCTGGCCGGTGCAGCCAACAGATACCTCCGGTGATAGCGCAAAAAACAACGGTTTGGTAATTGTCTGCCCGGGGTTTACCGAATTCTGTGAAAAGCATGGTAGTACCTGCAGAGCGCTGCATGAAAGAGGGTATGATGTGCTGGTAATTGACTGGCCCGGACAGGGAATGTCCGGTCATTTTGGCAGGCATTCGCTGGCAATTCATATAGACAGTTTTGAGACCTATCTGGAGGCGATGGATCATCTGTTGAGATTTGCCGGCCTTGCTGAACGCAATGACGTCTATCTGTTTGGTCATTCAATGGGTGGGCATCTGGCCCTCAGGTTGGCTGCACGTTATCGCCAGCAAGTGCGTGGCGTCATCCTGTCCGCGCCAATGATATTGCCCCCGGTCACGCCGGCCGTTGGCGTCCGGTTGCTGGCTAATTGTCTCTGCCTGCTTGGCTGGCAACGCTCCCATCCCCCTTTTTATCGCGTTCAGACACTTGCCACGGCGCGCCAGTTCCATCCGGACAATGTCTTGTCGGGATGGCAGCCTGGCTTTGAGGCACAATTTTTGTGGTTGGATGACCAGCCGGCACTGCGGCGCAGCGGGCCCACCGTTGGCTGGGTGAGGGCTGCCTATGCCTCCTGTGCAGCGACGACGATGAGCGCGGTCTGGATGCGCCAGCTTGACGTGCCGGTACTTGCACTGACCGCTGGTGAGGAGCGTGTTGTCGATAAACCCTCGACGATTAGGATGCTGCCGTGCCTTTCATCCTGCCAGGTGCATGAGATTGCCGGTGCAAAACATGAGTTGTTGCAGGAAAACCCGACCATCACCAACCGGATCTGGGGGTTGGTTGACCGGTTCCTTGACGCTCTATCGGGATAGGGTGTTCCTCTAGACCGCATTGGCCTGCGGAGTGTCTGGTTTCATCCAAATTTTCTTCCGCTGCGGTGCAGTTGCCAGGAAATACTGAGCGCCGCCAGCACCGCGGACAATAACACCGCGATCAATGCATGTCGGCTGCCAAGCCCCATGATCTCGACAAAGATCAGCGTCAGCCCGATGCCAACAACCCAGTAGCACAGAACAACAGCGATCATGCTGGCCATGACATCCAGCAGGCCGCGCAGGATGCCAGCCACGATGATCACATGCGAATACATGATGGCCACACCAAAGCCCATCAGCGCATATTCATTGAGCAACAGCATCAATGCTGGATGCGCCTCGCCCTCGAGGATGAACAGCGCCGGCATATTGATCCCAAAGCCAAACTGGATCAGCGCCAGCACGGCAAGATAGAGGCCGCTCAGGCACATGCACGCCATAACCAATATCTGAAAACTACCACCGCTTGCCCGCAAGGCGGATACCCGCTGGATAATTGCCTCAGATAGGCCAACTGGCACCATCACGGCCAGAGCGATCCACTCAAAAATTAATGCCAGTGCCGCCATTCCCTGCACATCGTGGCGGCCAACAATGATTAAAATTGCCGAAAACAGCGTTGAATCCACGAAGAAAAGCACCCCGACCGGCAGGCCAAGCCGGCATTGCTCGCCAATCACCTGTCGCATTTGGTCGCGTGCCATGCGGACAGGACGAAAGCCTGTACGCCATAAAAGCAGCGTAAAGCCGGTTAATAGGAAAATTTCAACAAGGCTGGAGGCAAGGCCGATACCGGCAATGCCAAGCCCCGGAATGGTGATGCTAGCCACCGAAACGCCAAACCCCAGCACCCAGTTCAACCCGACATTCAGCAGCAGGGCAGACAGGCTTAGCGTCATAAAATCACTGCTGTCCCCCGTTGCAATCACCGCATTGCGGACGGCGATATAGAGGAATGCCAGCGCATAGCCGGGCAAGATGAAAATGATGTAGCGTTGTGCCTCGGCCAGCAGATCGTCGGCAAAACCCAGCATCCGCAATAAGGGAACATAACCGGCAAACAGGGTCACAACACCGCCTGCAATCAGCGCCGCAATGATCAGGCTGCCCATAACCGTGGCAAAGAAACGGGGTTTATCGGCCTTTTCCCAATGCGCCGAGGCAAGGGGAAGTGCACCTTGCAGGAACCCAAGTGCGGTCACGAAAAACAGGACAAAGGTCGAATTGACCAGAAGAGCGGCTGACAGGCTGATCTCATCGATCAGGCCAAGCATCAGAATATCCGCCAGAAAAATCGAAAAAAGGATAACCTCGGAAATGGCAATGCGGCCACCAAAGATCCCGATTTCACGCATTTCACGGCGCAATTCCCTGATCATCATTTAGCTGTCACGCTCACCACCTTCAGGGCCGTATAAAATAACCCAGCGTGTCATCGAGTCGCCAAAATCCGTGAATCTGTGTGGCACGCCAGCGCCGACAAATAGAAAATCACCCTCGGCAAAGGGAACTATCTCGTCGCCCATCTCGAATTTTCCACTACCCTCGGTAACAACATAGTATTCATCCCGGGAATGCGGCTGCTGCAAATCCACTTTGACCGGCCTGTACAATTCCACCTGCAGAGTACCACGCTCGACAGGGGTGGTGAAATTGGGCTTGCCGGCGCCGGTAATGGCCGCGGCGGCGGTGCGGTGATCCAGCTTGAACGCATCTTGCAGGGTCATTTCAAAGCTCCTTTCCTGACCGGGTCTATCGGCTGTTCTCGGAGAGTAGCCAGAAGACAGGGGCGCGCCTATTCACAAAATGGTGAAGGGTCACGTCAGGAATTGTTCAGAAATGGCCCGGTCAGTAAGTGAAAATCCGGGGTCATAAAGCAGATTGAGTGTAATATCACTCGCCTGTTTGATGCTGACCGATTTGACCTTTCGAAATTCGGTGCTGTCAGCGCTGACACTGACCGGCCGGAAATCCGGCTCCAGAATATCGAGGACAACATGCGATTGCTCGCCCAGCAACGCTCCCCGCCACCGCCGTGGCCGGAAGGGTGAGATTGGTGTCAGCGCCATCAGCCCCGCGCCAAGTGGAATGATCGGCCCATGCGCCGACAAATTATAGGCGGTGGAACCTGCCGGCGTTGCCAACAGCACGCCATCACAGACCAGTTGTTCGAGCTGGTGCTTGTCATCGACCGTAATGCCGATATGGGCCGCGTTGTGTGTCTGCCTGATCAACGACACCTCATTAATTGCCAGAGCATCACTGGTCACACCATCTATGCCAACAGCGGTCATCCGCAGCGGATGCAGCGGTGCGCTCTCTGCGGCGGCAAGTCGCTCAGGAAGCTCAGCACTGGCGTAATGATTCATCAGAAAGCCAAGGCGTCCACAATTCATGCCAAAAACCGGCAACCCGTAATCCATCGTGTCATGCAACACATGCAGCATGTGACCATCGCCGCCCAAGGGGACGATGTAATCGGCAGTCTCGACATCAGCCTGACCGTATAATCTGGTCAGGGCATCAAGTCTAAGAGTGGCTTCTTCATGGCTTGAGGCGGAAAAATGAATTTTCATCGGGAAACCCTGCCTGGCGGGGATTGGAGATGACCGTGGATTATGCGTGGCTGCATCATAGCTTGTTCAGGACGGAAAGGCAAAACAGCTTGCAACAGGCAACCGCTTTCGGCCATTTTAGGGATATGAGCAAAGCACCCACATCCCGGTCCCTATCACGGCCCAACACCAGGTCGGGACCAAAACCATCAATGCCAGCGTCCGAGTTTCTGATTGCGCCAGATCCGGATGCGCCCGGCCTGTCAACACCGGTAACAGGCGTTGACCAGACAGGGGCGCCTGTGACCTTGCCTGTGGTCACGGAAAAGCCGGTGACATTGTTTCTCAACCGGCAGGAGATCGTCACCTCGATGACCATCGGTGACTGGCCAGCGGAACTGGCGGTCGGCTATTTTTTGAACCAGAACATGCTGCGCGCCGATGATGAAATTACCGGCATCGACCATGATGAGGAACTGGGCGTGGTCATTGTGCGCACCGCGCGTGAGACTGATTTTGAAGCCAAGATGAAGCGCAAGATCAGAACCAGCGGCTGTGCCGAAGGCACCGCCTATGGCGACATGATGGAGCGTTTTGCCGATATCCGGCTGGATCCCGATGCCCGGTTTCACGCAAGCTGGCTCATTCCGCTGTCAAAAGCGATCAACACCGCGCCAAGCCTGTATCTGAGTGCTGGCGCCATTCACGGCTGTGTGCTGTGCGAGGGGGCGCGCCCGCTTGTCTATATGGAGGATATTGGCCGACATAACGCCGTTGATAAAATCGCCGGCTGGATGTTTCTCAACAAGGTAGCGCCGCAGAACAAGGTGTTCTACACCACTGGCCGATTGACCACTGAGATGGTGATTAAAACCGTGCAGATGCAAATCCCCGTCCTGGTGTCGCGCTCTGGTTTCACTGCGGCAGCGGTCGAGCTTGCGCGTGAGGCAGGGTTGACATTGATTGGCCGGGCCAAGGGTAAGCGCTTTATCGCTCTGGCTGGTGAGGACCGTATCGACTTTGATCAGAGCGATGGCGGCTCGGGTGATGAATTTCGCGATGCGCCGTCGTTGCAGCGCGCCCGGCAGGGCGAAGCGGGGCGGTGAAATGGCGTCAGTGAGAGATGTTCTCTATCTGCTGCTTGCCGGCGGTCAATCACGGCGTATGGGCGGCGGTGACAAGAATTTGCGTGAGCTGGGGGGAATGCCCCTATTGGGGCATGTTCTGGCGCGCGCCGTGCCCGATGGCGCACAAGCCATCATCAATGCCAATGGTGATGCTGCCCGCTATAAGGCGTTTGGCCTGCCGGTTGTCGGCGATGTGGTGGAAGGGTTTGCCGGACCGCTTGCGGGCGTTCTGACAGGGCTTGAATGGGCGATGGCCAACCAGCCAGACTGCAGCCATGT
This sequence comes from SAR116 cluster bacterium, assembly GCA_004212735.1. Lineage (GTDB taxonomy): Bacteria > Pseudomonadota > Alphaproteobacteria > Puniceispirillales > Puniceispirillaceae > MED-G116. Next base: position 84,202 of record SHBD01000005.1, on the reverse strand, counting down.
CATCAGCCTTGCGACGGATGCTCCGTTTTTGCCCCAAAATCTTGGTGCCGAATTGATCGCCGCCATCGAGGGCGGGGCTGATCTTGCACAGGCGCTGTCAAATGACCGGCGGCATCCTGTGTTTGGCATCTGGCCGGTATCGCTGGCACCGGTGCTGCGCACGGCGCTTGTTGATGAGGGATTGCGCAAGATTGACCATTTTACCGCCAGATATAAATGCAGGGCGGTGCCATTTGTCGGCGAACCCGATCCTTTCATGAATTTGAACGCACCTGAGGATTTTGGTCTGGCGCAGCAATTTTTGGACGCTTGATCGCGCTGGAAATCGCCGCTGAAACAGGCTAGAACCTTAGTCAATTTTCGGATAACAGCCGCAGAGGACTCGTCCCATGACGCCCGCAGCACCAACAACATCCGCCGTGACTGCGGCGGCGAGATTGTTCGATGCCTATCGCGACGCCATTGGCCGCCTGCAATCGGGGCTTGATGCCAATTTTGAGAATGCCGTTCAGATGATGCTGGACACCACCGGTCATGTGGTCGTTTGCGGCATGGGAAAATCCGGTCTTATCGGGCGCAAGATCGCCGCAACGCTGGCGTCGACTGGAACACCGTCCTTGTTCCTGCACCCTGCGGAGGCAATCCATGGCGATCTTGGCATGGTTCGGCGCGGTGATGTGGTGGTGCTGCTCTCCAATTCTGGCGAGACCGAGGAAATCCTGCGTCTGCTGCCCGCCCTCAAACGGCTTGATACGCGGCTGATTGCACTCACGGGAGGCATGACAAGCACACTGGCGCGCGAGGCTGCGTTGGCACTTGATATTTCGGTTGACCGCGAGGCCTGTCCGCTCAATCTCGCGCCGACAACCTCATCGTTGAATACGCTTGTGGTTGGAGATGCGCTGTCTGTCGCGCTGATGGAAAAACGCGGATTTGAGGAGGTGGATTTTGCCAAGACGCATCCGGGTGGACGCCTCGGGGCGCGGCTTCTCACCCATGTCAGGGACAAGATGCGCAGTGACAATCTGCCTTTTGTCGCCCCGGATCAGACCGTACAGAACGCCCTCATGACCATGACTGAGGGCCGTCTTGGTCTTGTTCTTGTCGGTAACCGTACTGAACTTCATGGCATAGTCACGGACGGCGATCTGCGGCGTCTGCTTGTTGATGGCAAGGATTTGATGACAACACCTGTCGGCTCGGTTGCCAGCACATCGCCGCTGACCATTTCCGGTGATCTTTTGATGGCCGATGCCGAAGCGAAGATGCTGGAGGCGCGGGTGCAATGCCTTGTCGTTACTGGTGATGATGGCCATGTCGATGGCGTCATCCAGATTTTTGAGTGATCTGCCGTTCGATGAAACTCGCTGATTTTGATTATGATCTGCCGCCCGCGGCGATTGCCACGCATCCGGCAAATCCACGTGACGCCGCCCGCCTGTTGGATCTTGCGGGTGAGGGGATGTTTGACCGCCATGTCCGCGATCTTCCATCACTATTGCGTCCGGGTGATCTGCTGATTGTCAACAACACCCGTGTCATTCCCGCACGGCTGCGCGGCCGGCGCGGTGAAGCGCGAATCAATGTCACCCTGCACAAGCAGGAAAAGGTTGGCGGCGTGGCCAATATCTGGCGGGTATTCGCCAAACCGGCAAAAAAATGCCGGCCCGATGACATCATCCATTTTGCCGCTGATTTTGCGGCGCGCGTGCGGGGGCGGGGTCCTGGTGGTGATGTCGAGCTGGCCTTTATCAATCCCGAAAATGGGCGCGATCTTACCGCCGGTGAGATGGATGCGCGCCTTGCCACCCATGGCAGCATGCCCCTGCCGCCCTATATCGCGCGGCCTGATGGCGCCACCAGTGCTGATGCCGATGATTATCAGACGATGTTCGCCAGCCAGAAGGGAGCGGTCGCCGCACCAACGGCGGGTCTGCATTTCACAGATTCGCTGATGGCCGGGCTGGCTGCGCGCGGGGTTGGCGTTGCCGAGGTCACGCTGCATGTCGGGGCTGGTACCTTTCTGCCGGTCACTGTCGAGGACATTGCCGATCACCGGATGCACAGTGAATGGGGCCAGATCAGTGCAGATACGGCCGATCGCATCGCCGCAACCAGAGCCGCTGGGGGGCGGATCATCGCCGTTGGCACAACCAGCCTGCGCATCATGGAGACCTGCGCCACGCGCCATAATGGGGTGACCGCATTTTCTGGCGAGACCGATATCTTCATCACGCCCGGTTTCCGGTTTCGCGCGGTTGATATGCTTCTGACCAATTTTCATCTACCGAAATCAACGCTGCTGATGCTTGTCAGTGCGTTTTCGGGGATTGAGCGTATTCGTGATGCCTACCGCCATGCCATTGCCGGTGATTACAGATTCTTTTCCTATGGCGATGCGTGTCTGATGTCTCTTGCCGCAGACAGCAGGGCAGATTCCGCCACTAAAATCGGCTAGGCTGACGAGACGACTGACAAGACGACTGGCCAGATGGCTGACAAGATGGCTGACAAGATGGCTGATAAGCTGAATGTCACAGGAGGGGCGCGGATGCCCGACTTTTCATTTGAATTGAAAACAACCGATGGCGCGGCCAGACGCGGGTGTGTCACCACGGCATGGGGGCAGGTTGAAACGCCGGTTTTCATGCCGGTTGGCACCGCCGCCACGGTCAAGGGTATGATGCCGGACTCGGTTAAATCAACCGGGGCAAGCATCATTCTGGCCAATACCTACCATCTGATGCTTCGCCCGGGGGCTGAGCGCGTTGGCCGGCTTGGCGGGGTGCGCCGGATGATGGGGTGGGACGGACCGCTATTGACCGACTCGGGTGGCTTTCAGGTGATGTCACTTGGCCCTTTGCGCAAACTCGACGAGGATGGTGTTACCTTCAAATCACATCTTGATGGCAGCAAACATCGATTGACGCCGGAACGCTCGACCGAGATCCAGCATCTGCTTGATGCAACAATCACCATGGCCTTTGACGAATGCACGCCGTTTCCGGCGACCGAGGCTGTTGCGGCAGATTCCATGCGCCTGTCGATGCGGTGGGCGCGGCGGTCGCGCAATGCCTTTGAGCCGCGTCCTGGCTATGGCCAGTTCGGCATCGTTCAGGGTTCGGTCTTTCCTGAGTTGCGTGCCGAGTCCGTTGCCGCGTTGGAGGAGATTGATTTTGAGGGCTACGCGATTGGCGGCCTTGCCGTTGGCGAGGGGCAGGAAGCGATGTTTGAAGCACTCGAATTCACCACGCCGTTGATGCGCGCCGACCGGCCGCGCTATCTGATGGGGGTTGGCAAACCATCCGATCTTGTTGGTGGTGTTGCCCGCGGGGTCGATATGTTCGATTGCGTGTTGCCGACGCGCTCCGGGCGAACCGGGCAGGGCTTTACCCGCCGTGGTCCCGTCAACATCAAGAACGCCCGCCATGCTGAGGATCAACGGCCGCTTGATGAGGCGTGCAACTGTCCAGCCTGTTCCCGCTTTTCGCGGGCCTATATTCATCATCTGTTCAAGGCTGATGAGGTGCAGGGTTTGATGCTGTTGAGCTGGCATAACATCCAATATTATCAGGATCTGATGGCAGGGATGCGGGCCGCTATCGAAACAGCCACCTTTGCTGGTTTTGAGGCTGATTTTCATGCCATGCAGGCGCTCGGCGATATTGACCCGCCTGAACCCGACAGCGGCGCTGGCTAGGGGTTGGCTGGCGATGGCGGCATCACCCGACATTCGTGACTGGCTTGCCACCGCGGCCAAGGCTGAAGGATTTGCCTTTATCCGGGTTGGGCCTGCAAAACTGCCAGACGCCGCTGCTCTCGGTCTCGCCTCCTTCCTTGCTGATGATTTTGAGGGGGATATGAGCTGGCTACGTGACAGTGCGGAGCGCCGGTCCCAGCCTGTGCATATGTGGCCTGCGGCGCGCTCAGCGATTATATGTGCGATGAATTACGGCCCAGATCATGACCCGATGGATAATCTTGCCGAAACCGGTCATGGCAATATTTCGGTCTATGCGCGCGGCCGCGATTATCATGATGTAATCAAGGGGAAGCTCAAACAGCTGGCAGGAAAATTCGCCGCAAAATCGGGCGCTGCGGTCAAGGTCTTTGTCGATACCGCACCGCTGATGGAAAAGCCGCTGGCCGCCATTGCGGGGGCCGGATGGCAGGGCAAGCATACCAATCTTGTTGCCCGTGATGGCGGATCATGGCTGTTTTTGGGGGTGATCCTCACCGATGCGGACCTTGCCCATGACGCGGGCGAGCAGGATCACTGTGGCAGTTGCTCAAAATGCCTTGATATCTGTCCGACCAATGCCTTTCCCGCGCCCTACCGGTTGGATGCGCGCCGCTGTATTTCCTATTTGACGATCGAACATAAGGGGCAGATCCCATTGGAATTCCGCACTGCAATCGGCAATCGCATTTTTGGCTGCGATGATTGCCTAGCTGTTTGTCCATGGAATAAATACGCCGCCATTGCCAGCGAGATAAAGTTACAGGCGCGCCCAGCCTCCATCATGCCACCGCTGGCTGAATTGCTGGCGCTTGATGATGCGGGCTTTCGCACCCGTTTTGCTGGTACACCGGTGCGCCGTGCTGGCTTTGAACGTTTTATGCGGAATGTGTTGGTGGCCGCGGGCAATAGCGGTGATCCCACCCTTGCTGAGCAGGTGACAGCGCATCTGGAAAGTGACAGCTCTCTGGTGCGCGGTATGGCTGTATGGGCAATAAGGCGACTGGTGGACAAAAAATCTTACCGGACCCTAGGGTCACTCCACATGGCGGGCGAGCATGACCCCTTGGTTCGTGTGGAATGGATCTGTGCCGAGTGGGGTTGAGCCTCCGCCTACGATCGCAGAGGTGAAAATGCCAAGATTGACACTTTATATAACAAGTAAGAATTATTCCTCTTGGTCGATGCGACCGTGGCTTGTGATGCGCCATTTCGGCATCGTGTTCGAGGAGCGGATGATGCCCCTCGATGCGCAGGGCAAAGTCCCCGGAATAATGAGAATATCGGGAACTGGAAAGGTGCCATGCCTGATTGCACAGGAACCGGATGGTGATCTGACGCTCTGGGAATCACTCGCCATTCTGGAGTATCTGGCCGAATTGTTCGGTGATTTGCCGTTATGGCCGAATAGGGCCGCCGACCGCGCCCGGGCTCGCGTCATCGCAAACGAGATGCATGCTGGCTTTAACGCTCTGCGCCAGGAATGCCCGATGAATCTGCGCCGTCCTACAGTGCCCCTCACGGTGCGGGATAATGTTATTGATGATGTCAGGCGGGTTGTCGAAATCTGGCGCGAATGTCTCGCACGGTCTGGTGGACCGTTTCTGTTCGGTGAGTTTGGGATTGCCGATGCCATGTTTGCACCGGTTTATTCGCGGATCATCAGCTATCGGTTGTCGTCTGATCCGGTTGTCGGCCAGTTTGGCACAGCACTGTCTGCGCTTCCTGCTTGGCAGGAATGGGCCGCCGCCGCCATGCGCGAGACTGTGGTCAACGACATGATGGAAAGATAAAACAACGGCAGTGCTCGGTTGAACACTGCCGTTGTTTGCCTCAAATGGGCAGAGATATAGAAGGGCCAGAGACTCCAGAGGGCTAGCTGGTGTGATAGCCCCGTTCACCATGCTCACTCAGATCGAGGCCCTCGACCTCGACCTCTGCATCAACCCGAAGTCCGCCAAACATCCGCACGATCGTAAGGATGATGGCAGAGGCAATCGCTGTCCAGATCACGGTGATCACCACCGATTTCAGCTGTACCATGAATTGCGCGCCGGCACTGACTCCCTCGCCAAGACCAAGCCCGCCAAATATCGGCAGGGCCAGAAACGCTACCAACAGGCTGCCAAGAATGCCGCCAACACCATGAACGGCAAACACATCGAGCGAGTCATCAATTTGCAGTTTCACACGGATCAAATCGACCGCGAGGTAACAACCGACACCGCCAACAAGGCCAAGGATCAAGCCGCCCGGAACGCCGATAAAGCCCGAGGCAGGTGTCACTGTTGCAAGTCCGGCAACCATCCCGGTGACGATGCCGACAAGTGATGGGCGGCCGAAACGCCTCCACTCAATGAACATCCACGTCAGCGAGGCGGTGGCCGCGGCAATATGCGTTACCAGAAGCGCCATGCCGGCATTGTTGCCAGCACCAAGCGCCGATCCGCCATTAAAGCCAAACCAGCCGACCCACAGCATGCTGGCACCAATCATCGTCAGAACTGGGCTGTGAGGAGGGACGAGGGATGCCGGAAAATTGCGGCGCTTGCCGATCATCACCGCACAGACAAGGGCTGCCGTTCCGGCGGTGGCGTGAACAACGATACCACCAGCAAAATCCATCACACCCCAGCCAGCCATGATGCCGCCACCCCACACCCAATGGGTGACGGGCGCGTAGACAACCAGCAGCCACAGGGCTGAGAACAGCAACACAGCCGAGAACCGGATGCGTTCAACATAGGCACCAATGACCAGCGCCGGTGTGATAATGGCAAAGGTCATCTGGAAAGCTGCAAAGACACTCTCCGGAATGGTGCCGGACATTGCGTCAAAACCAAGCTCCATCATGAACATGTTGTCGAACGAGCCAAACCAGGCCCCGCTGCCGGAAAAGGCAAGCGAGTATCCGGCAATCACCCACAAAAGCGACATCAGACAGGCGAGCGCGAAATGGTGCATCAGAACGGATACAACATTTTTTGCTTGAACAAGTCCGGCATAGAAAAGCGCAAGGCCGGGAAGGGTCATGAAAAGGACAAGAGCGGTTGCGGTCAGGATCCAGGCGGTGTCGCCCGTATCAACCGCGTCACTTGCCAGCGCGGGCGCGGCAAGGAACAGGACAGGCAGGCCAAGGCCCAGCCGTCCCGCGAGGCGGAAAATCAACATTAACTTACTCCAAATGGACTATGGCACGGCGCCATTTCGGCCCCGTTAATGCCGGGCTGGGGCCGGGCGGGGCAAGTTTTTTGCCCAGTTTTTGGCCAGTAAAATCAATTTTTGATGAAAAAATAAGCATATATTAAAAAATTGTTCAAAAGTTAGGCTGTGATTTGGTCATGTGAAAGATCCCGTGTGTCAGGCTGTTGCGTGGCGCAATTCGCTCTTTACTGGATGCTGACCCCTCCCGTCACATCGGCCTCCCGCAAAGTTGGTGCCTCCCGCAGTACCGGGTTGTGACCCATTGCTTGAATACACAGGTCATATCTGAATATAGTCAGGTGGTACCAATCGAGAGTTCCTTGCCATGTTGCCAGCTGACGTTGCCTGCCCGCCAATCCGTGTTGTGCATCTCGGCATAGGTGCCTTTTTTCGTGCCTTTGGTCTACCGCGTTTTGAGGCATTGAATGCCGCCCTGCCACGGCCACAGGATCGTTCTGCGGTGATGGGGGTAAGTCTGCGCTCACCGGCGATCCGTGATGCACTTGCTCCGCAGGATTTCACCTATCATGCCATTGAGCGTGGGCCCAATGGGGATGTGCCACGAGAGATCACGTGCCTGTCAGATGTTGGCTATGCCGGAGAGGACCGCGAGCGCATTCTTGCGGCGATGGCGGCACCGGATGTGGGTCTTGTCTCGCTGACCATTACCGAAAAGGGATATTGCCATAAAAATGGCCAGCTTGATGCCAGCCATCCCGATATCCAGCATGACATTGAAAACGCAGAAATGCCCGTCTCGGCGCCGGGTTTTATTGTGGCGGCACTGGCGCGCCGTCGCGCCGCTGGAACGCCGTCTTTTACCTGTCTGTCATGCGATAATCTGGCTGATAATGGTCGTCTGCTGGCCCGTGTTGTCACGGATCTCGCTGCCCTTGTCGATCCGGCACTCGGCCGCTGGATAGAGGCTGAGACAAGGTTCCCCGTGAGCATGGTTGACCGCATCGTTCCGGCAACCACTAAAGATGACCGTGATGATGTTTTACGGCTTGCCGGGCGCGAGGATCAAGCGCCAGTGATCCATGAGCCATTCTGGCAATGGGTGATTGAGGATGATTTCGGGCTGATGGGCCGGCCCGATCTCGCCAGTGTCGGGGTGCAGCTGGTTGCCGATGTCACGCCCTATGAGATGATGAAACTACGCTGTTTGAATGGCAGCCATACTGCGCTTGCCTTGTTGGGCCAGTTGCATGGCAAACAAACGGTCAGTGTGGCAATCACCGATCCCTTGCTTGCCGGCTTTATTGACAGCCTGTGGTCACAGGAGATCATTCCCTCGGTCACCGTCCCACAGGGGCAGGACATCACTGCCTATTGCAAGGCGCTTGGCGCGCGCTTTTCCAACCCCCGGATCATTCACCAGACAGCCCAGATTGCGATGGACACCTCGCAGAAATTGCCGCCGCGCATTCTGGCGCCGCTAGCAGAAAATCTTGCAGCTGGGCGACCGATTGCCGGGCTTTGCCTTGTGATTGCCGGCTGGATGGCTTTTGTCCGACATCTGCACGATATGGGACGTCCGCTTCACGATCCACTCGCTGACCGGATAAATGGGATCATATCCACAACGCCTGACGGGGATGGCTATGTAGAGGGGATGCTGGGTCTTGAGGGGGTTTTCTCTCCCGCCATCGCCGGCCATGAATTGGTGATTGACGCTGTCTCCCAGTGGTATCGTCGGATCGGTGCCGATGGCATTGCCGCCTGTCTTGAGGATGCCGCCACCTTGGCTTTGGACAGCAGTAACAGGAGTGCGCAAGAATGAGGGAATCATGGCGCTGGTTCGGCCCGCTCGACAAAATCAGCCTGCCTGAAATTGTGCAAACAGGGGCGTCCGGCATCGTTACGGCGCTGCATGAAATTCCCTATGGTGAGGTCTGGCCCCGGGAAGTCATAGCGGCGCGAAGTGCGCAGATTGCTGCCGTAGGGGGGTTGCAATGGGCGGTGGTTGAGAGCCTGCCGGTTGATGAGCGGATCAAGCGCGGTGAGGGTGATCTCTCGCAGCTCTTTGCCAATTATCGTCAGTCAATGGCCAATCTTGCGGCCTGCGGGATCAGGACGATCTGCTATAATTTCATGCCCCTTCTCGACTGGACGCGGACAAGGCTGGATGCGCCGGTGGCTGGCGGTGGGACGGCGCTACGCTTTGATCAGACGGAAATGGCTATTTTTGAGATTTTCATGCTCGGGCGTGAGGCAGCGGCCAACACTTATTCATCGGACATACTGGCCGCGGCATCCGCCCAATTTGAGGCAATGACCAAAGATGACAAGGATACATTGCTTGCCAGCATCATGGCTGGTTTGCCGGGGGCCTATGATCGCTATTCACTGGCTGAATTACGCCGCGCACTGGATCTCTATCAGGGGATGGATCATGCTGCTCTGCGGGCAAATCATCATCGGTTCCTGACAGAAATCATCCCAACCGCGGCAGAGCTTGGCATGCGCATGTGCGTGCATCCCGATGATCCACCGCGTGACATTCTCGGCTTGCCCCGCATTGTCTCAACCAAGGCGGACATTGCCTGGCTTCTCGATGCTGTTGATGAGAGTGCCAACGGGGTGACGCTCTGCAGCGGATCACTTGGCGCGCATCCCGACAATGACGTGCCGCAGATTGCCCGCCAATTTGCCCACCGGATCAACTTTGCCCATCTACGTAATGTCAGCAAGGAGCCGGATGGATCCTTTCAGGAAGCAGCGCATCTGGCCGGCGATACGGATATGGTCGCGCTCATCCGCATTCTTCTGGATGAGGAGCAACGCCGTAAACAGGCCGGGTCATTAGATTGTGATATCGTGTTTCGGCCAGATCATGGCCATGAATTGCTGTCCGACATCGGACGCGGCACGCATCCCGGCTATCCGCTTGTCGGGCGCATGCGCGGCCTTGCTGAACTGCGTGGTGTGATCCACGCCCTGTCCCAAAAGCCGCTGTTCCACGGGCAGCAGGGGTGATGGCGATGCCGCTTTGTCTGGGCATTGGGGAATTGATGGTCGAGTTGGCACCATCGGACAGCCCCGATCATCTGCGCCGTGGATTTGCCGGCGATGTGTTCAACACGCTCTATTATGCGCGCATTCTGATGCCTGCCGACTGGCAAATTGGCTTTCACACGGCGTTTGGCACTGACACCCTGTCAGACAACATGATGGCCTTCATCACGCAGCACAACATCGATTGCACGAACACCCCGCGGATTGAGGGACGCAGCCCCGGTCTCTACATGATCACTCTGCAGGATGGTGAGCGCAGTTTTTCCTATTGGCGCAATATGTCGGCGGCGCGTCTGCTGATGCGGAGTCCTGATTTGCTGGCTGCCAAACTTGCCGATGCCCGGTTTATCTATCTTTCAGGCATTACTCTGGCGATTCTGTCGCCAGCGGACAGGCAGCTGTTACTGGAGATGATCGCACATGTCCGCAGCGCAGACCGCACGGTCTTTTTTGACAGCAATATTCGCGAAAAGCTCTGGCCGGATGGTGAGGAGATGCGAGTCGCGATCAAGGCGGCGGGCGCCGTCACCGATGTTGTCCTGTCGAGCCTCGATGATGAAAAACGCGGATTTGGCGATGCTGATGCGCCTGCGGTTGCCGACCGGTATCTTGGCTGGGGCGCGCAAGCCGTTTTGATCAAGGACGGTGCCGCGCCGAGCTTGTTGGTGAATGTGAATGATGCTGTGTGGTTCCCGCCTGACATGGTTCATCTGCCGGTTGACAGCACAGCCGCCGGTGACGCTTTCAATGCTGGCCTGTTGGCTGGCATGGCGGCAGGCAAGACCATTCGTGAGGCAATTCCGGGCGCTCATGCGCTTGCAGCGCAGGTGGTGCTGCATCCGGGGGCTCTTGTGCCAGCAGATATCATTCTCGCGGACCGCTGATACCACGGCCAATTTGTTTGCCCCGCCAGCTATTGAAAATCCGCCATCCGGTCCCATTTCTTTTGGTAGGGGGATGTATCGATCTGCACAGGTGGTGACGGATGGATTACGGTGAGTCGACCCCAATCTTCCATTTTGCTGACAATCTGGACCGTGCAAAACTGCTAACGGTTTTTGTCGTTCATGGCGTGGCACTTGTCCTGTTGTTTCTGATGTCACGGTTTCAACCCGAGTCCACTTTGGGGCGGGTGCGGTTGATCGCCAACAAGGGGATCCTCTGGATCGTGCTGGCTGTTCTTCTGGCGGCCCTGATCGCGATCGCCAACATTCTGGTCGGCAGATCCAGCGGTGTCACCACGGTGCTGATGTTCAATGCCGGGGTGGTGACGCTCTATGTCATCGAGTTTGCCATTCTGCTGTCACGTGGTTTTTTCAAGCGTCTGCTGGGTGATGAGCTGCCATCGGAGATTCTTCTGTTTGTCTGTTTCGTCTTGATGGTCAATGCTGGCTATTTCACGCTGATGTTCCTCAAGGACATTATTCTTTCCACCAGAATAGGCATCTGACGCATGGCATCCGAACCGCTCAATCAGGCGACTTATGACGGTCCCAACACCTGTACAATCCTCTCCAACACCGAGGGGGTCAGTGAGTTCCGCAGGAAATTTGTCTGCGTGAATGATAATTTACATGAAAACATGCAGGAGCACCCAGAAGTGCTCATGCTCTATGTGCTGACGGTCATTTTCATCATGATCTTCCTGAAAATTGTCACCCGGCCACGCCGCAACGCGGACGATTGAACAACCATTCGGAAATTCTTGTATTTGGTTAATCATGTTAGCTTGAGGTGTGGAGGCTTCAGGACGTGGTTGAACGTGGTTGAACGCGACTGTCCAGGCTGCCCCGTGACACTGGCTACAAGATCGTCTGCAGTGGGGTTTGCATATCGATGCTGTCATCTCGTTGATGACGGAATGCCGGTGTCAACTGATCATTTTCATAAAGCCAAATTAGGGGAGGGACTCATGAAAAGGACAATTTTATTGGCAGCAACTGCTGCTGGGATGGTGTTATCTGCAACGACAGCGCAGGCGGAAAAATGGGATATGCCGATGGCCTATGCGGCGACAAATTTCCATTCTGAAATGGGTGTTGTATTTGCTGACAAGGTGCGCGATTACACCGGCGGAAAGATCGACATAACGGTGCATGCGGGTGGGTCACTGTTCAAGGGCGGTGAAATCAAGCGTGCCGTGCAGACAGGTCAAGCTCCCATTGGTGAGCGGTTCATGTCGGCACATGCGAACGAAGCGCCGCTTCTTGGCTGGTATAATCTACCGTTTATTGCTACCACCTATGAAGAGAACAACAAGCTGTGGGAAGCCGCCCAAGACAAGGTTAACGCCCAGCTCGACAGCCTAAATCTGGTGGCACTTTAGACCTGTCCATGGCCTGGCCAGGGATTTTACTTCAACAAGGCCGTGACCTCCTCAGCCGATACCAAGGGGGTTAAATACCGCTCCTATAATGCTGCAACGGCTACCTTTGCCAAGGAACTTGGTATGACACCGGTGCAAATTGAGGCGGCCGAACTGTCGCAGGCGCTTGCCACGGGTGTTGCCGAATCCTTCATCTCGTCCGGATCAACCGGTTATGACCGCTAGGTATGGGAACATCTCAGCCATTACTACAAGGTCAATGCCTGGCTGCCCCGCAACTATGTGATCGTCAACAAGGGTGTTTGGAATAATCTTGATGACGGAACACGGTCCGCGGTGCAGAAAGCCGCAGATGAGACCGGCGCCGCCTGTGCCGCCAAATCAGCGCAGCTTGCCAACTGGTATTTTGAGCAGCTGGAGTCCAATGGCATGAAGGTTGAGGATGCCAGTCCAGCCTTTCTAAAAGAGTTGCAGGCCATTGGTGCCAAAATGCAATCCGATTGGCTGGCGGCGGTAGGCAGTGATGGTCAGGCGATCATTGATGCTTACAAAGCAATGTAAGCTGGCATATCAAGGCAAGGCTCCCCGGTTTCGGCTGGGGAGCCAGTCTTTCTGATAATGTCTGACTGGTCCTCTTATTTTGGCGTGCCGCTGTGGGTTTGGCTTTTTGTCCTGCCAACATTGCTGGCTGTTGGTGCGCGATTCAGCCGTCACCACATCGAACGGCCCCTGCGGCGTCTCTGGGCGTTACTGGATATGCTGTATCTTGGCTCAGGCGTCTGTGCCGCGATTTTTATGCTGTTGATCCTTTTACTGATTGCCGTTCAGATGACGGCCCGCTGGACCGGGCTGACATTTGAGGGATCGACTGAATTTGCGGGCTATGCGATGGCTGCTACCAGCTTTTTTGCCCTTGCTCATGCGCTCAGCCGCGGTGCCCATATCAGGGTGTCCATTTTTCTCAACATCAATCAATTCACCCGACTATGGCTGGATGCGGCGGCGACCCTTTTGGGGGCGATCATCGCCACTTATTTTGCGCGCTACGCCATCAAAACCAATTTTCTGTCAGCGCTGCTGAATGACCGCACGCAAGGGCAGGACCAGATTCCCCAATGGGTTGTCACGGTGCTCAAAATGTTTGGCACTTTCCCCTCGGAGTGGGCGGCACTCTGGCGAGCAAGTGGTGATGCCCAGATCTATACCCCGGTCTGGGTGCCGCAGATACCGATGTCGATTGGCACCGTCCTTTTGGCCATCTGCATGTGGGATCAGTTGATCAGACTTCTGGTTGCCGGCCAGACAGCGATTCAGAGGGAAACCGTCGAATGACCGAACTATATGCGACGCTCATTTTTCTGTTTGCCCTGTTCGCGCTTCTTGGGGGGTCGGTCTGGGTCGGGCTTGCTCTTGTCGGCGTTGCCTTTATCGGGATGGAGCTGTTCACCTCGCGTCCGGCTGGCGATGCGATGATCACGACAATATGGACCGGCGCCTCGAGTTGGACACTGACAGCGCTCCCGCTGTTTATCTGGATGGGCGAGATTCTCTATCGAACGCGATTATCCGGGGATATGTTTCGCGGGCTTGCGCCATGGATGCGCTGGTTGCCCGGCGGTCTGCTTCATACCAACATTGCTGGCTGCACGATTTTTGCGGCTGTTTCCGGGTCATCTGCGGCGACCTTGACCACAGTTGGCAAGATGTCGATCCCTGAACTGCGCCGCCGGGGTTATCCTGAATATATGATCATCGGCACACTTGCTGGCGCAGCAACGCTAGGGTTGATGATCCCGCCCTCGCTGACGCTGATCGTCTATGGCGTTTCGATCAATGAATCAATCACCAAGCTGTTCCTTGCCGGGGTGATCCCCGGCCTTGTTCTGGCAGGTCTGTTCATGCTCTATATCATCGGCTGGCATTTTCTGCGCCCGGGTGAGCGGCCGCGCCCCGAACCGCGGATGTCGATTGGCAAGATGTTCCATGACAGCCGCTTCCTCCTACCGGTGCTTGCCCTTGTATTCATCGTCATTGGCTCGATGTATTTCGGCTGGGCCACAGCAACCGAGGCGGCTGCGGTTGGGGTTATCGGGGCGCTGTTATTGGCGGCAATGCAGCGGTCGCTGACGTTTGAGACATTTTTTGCCAGCCTGATGGGGGCGACACGTACCTCGGCAATGATTGCACTGATCCTGATGGGCGCCTCTTTTCTGTCGCTATCAATGGGTTTCAACGGTCTGCCTCGCGCGCTTGCCGGCTGGATTGACGAAATGCAGCTCTCGCCGATTATTCTGATCGCCGCACTGACAGTGTTCTACATCATTCTTGGGATGTTTCTTGACGGCATTTCCTCGGTGGTGCTGACAATGGCGATTGTCGAGCCGATGATCCGGCAGGCAGGCATTGATGTCATCTGGTTTGGTGTCTTTGTCGTTGTTGTGGTTGAGATGGCGCAGGTGACGCCGCCCATCGGCTTTAATCTGTTTGTTCTACAGGGTATGACGCAGCACGAGATTTCCTATATTGCCCGCACGGCGATTCCGATGGTGCTGTTGATGGTTCTGATGGTGATAATTCTGGTTGTTTGGCCGGAGTTGGCGACCTGGCTGCCCGACAATATCCGCCAGCGGCCAAATGACTGATGCGGATACGGTCGTGACGTCTGATGCCCTGTCTCAGCCTGCTCCAGCTTGACACGCAATTTCCCCGCATTCCGGGGGACGTGGCCTCGCCTGATACCTATAATTGTGCGCTGGACATCCGGACGATCCCTGGCCTGTCAGTGGCGCGGGTGGTCTCCACCCACCCTGATCATGGTGATCTGTCGTTCATTGAGAACCATCTTTGTGGTGCGCCCGGTGATGTGATTGCCACATCCTGCGGGTTTCTCTCGATCTGGCAGACCCAATTGGCTGCGCGCAGCCCAGTACCCTTTCTAAGCTCGGCATTGTTGCAACTGCCAATGCTTGGCGCTTCCTTTGCGGTAGATGAAACGGCCATTCTGACTTTCGATGCTGACAGTCTTGCCGCCCCTGCCTTCACGCCGGTACTGGCAGGGTTCAGTGGGCCGGTCCTCGGCCTGCCGCCAACCTCTCATCTGCGCCGCGTGATTGCTGAGGATCTTAAAACGCTGGATCAGGCCCGCGCAGAGGCTGAATTGATCGACCTCGTTGCCGGGCTGCAGCAGACACGCCCGGTGCGTGCGCTCCTGCTTGAATGCACAAATTTACCACCCTACAAAGCGGCACTTCGGGCGCGATTTGATGTCGAGATATTTGATATTCTGACGCTGATCCATGCCACCAACCCCCATATGGTTAATGCCGGGTTTCTCTAGCCATCGTTAAAGATCGTTGGCTAGACAGCGGGCAGGGGATGATGTGGACAAGATTATGCCGGGCTTTGGCATGTCGGGATTGGACATGTCGGGATTGGGCATATAGGGGTTGAACAGGATAGGTAGCAGCCTTGCATGCAACTGCGTTGAAGAAGCTGTGCAACCGCTGTAGCATGTCTGGACGATCCGCAAGGAAAAGGCCGGTCGCTGCCGCATGGATAGCTACCGCGCTTTGGCATATCTCGCTTGATCAGTGTGAATGTTTTATGATGCCAGCTGGAATTGACATGTCGCCTGAGCTGACCGGCCGGCCATCATCAGCATGAGGACCGAATGACACCGTTTTTTAATGTTGAGGGGATTTACACCCCCGTTGTGACCCCGATGACCGCTGATCATGCGGTGAATTGGGATGCCCTTGCGAAGATTGTCGAAAATCTAATCGACAAGGGGGTGCATGGGGTTATCTCCGGTGGATCGACCGGTGAAAACTACGCCCAGACGGTGGAAGAGCGGATCGCTGCGGCGCTTTTTACCAAAGATGTCGTAAACGGGCGCGTTCCCTTGGTTGTTGGCACCGGGGCGATGATGACGCCTGACAGCATAGCCCTTGCCACGGCGGCGCGCGAAATGGGCGCGGATGCCATTCTTTTGGCCACACCACCTTATTCGGTGCCCACCGAACGGGAAAATGCGCTGAACGCGTTGGCCATCGACAAGGCCGCAGACCTGCCGGTGATTCTCTATAATTATCCGGGCCGCATGGGTGTTCATATGGGCGAGGAATTTCTGGATCGTGTTGGCCGGTCGCGTAACATCTGTGCCATCAAGGAAAGCTCTGGCGATATAAACCGCGTCCATCTGCTGGCCCGTGACTATCCGCATATCCAACTGTCCTGCGGCATGGATGATCAGGCTCTGGAGTTTTTTGTGTGGGGGGCGCGAAGCTGGATTTGTGCGGGATCGAATTTTCTGCCTGAGGAACATATTGCCCTTTATCAGGCGTGCGCTGTTGAGGGAAATTTTGACAAAGGCCGTCGGATCATGTCGGCAATGATGCCGTTGATGCGGATTTTGGAACAGGGTGGAAAATTCATCCAATGTGTCAAGCATGGGGTGACGATGAACGGCATAGACGCCGGCCCGATGCGCCCGCCGCTAAAAGGGCTGAACAAGGATGACAAACGGGCGCTGGAACAGGTGATCCGCGTGGCAAGAACCACGATTTCCGAGATTGAGAATGAACAACCAAAGGCAAAGGGCTGATTAATGGACCTGTTGACCCAAGAAGAATACCAAGCCATCGCCGATAATCTGGCGCTTCCCAACAACGCGTTCATTGACGGAAGTTACCGGCCGGCAGGCACGGGCAAAACCTTTGAGACGGTCAATCCAGCCACCGGCGCCAAGCTGGCCGAAATCGCGGCGTGTGACGCCAATGACGTGGATTTTGCGGTGCAAAAAGCGCGTGACGCATTCGAGGATGGTCGGTGGTCGCGGCTGCACCCCTCGGATCGCAAGGATGTGCTGATCCGGTTGTGCAAACTTCTGACCCGCAATGCCAGAGACTTGGCGGTTATGGAAAGTCTGGATAGTGGCAAGAGCATTTTTGATTGCGAAACCGTCGATATACCGGAGACCATCCATTGCCTGAAATGGCATGCCGAAGCGATCGACAAAATCTATGATCAGGTCGCGCCGCCCTCGGATAATCACATCGCGATGGTTGTGCGTGAACCCATCGGCGTGGTTGGGCTTGTCCTGCCGTGGAATTTCCCCCTTCTGATGCTGGCCTGGAAAATTGGCCCCGCACTGGCGGCGGGTTGTTCGGTTGTGGTGAAACCGGCCCTCGAGACATCCCTGACCGCATTGCGCGTTGCCGAGTTGGCAACAGAAGCCGGCATCCCACGTGGGGTTTTGAACATCGTGCCGGGTGGCGGCCCGGAAGTGGGTGAGCCAATTGGCCGCCACATGGATATCGACATGGTGTCCTTCACCGGATCCACAGTGACCGGCAAACGCTTCCTCACCTACGCCGCAGAATCCAATGCAAAGGAAGTGGTATTAGAAATGGGGGGCAAGAACCCCTGCGTTGTGATGGCGGATGCCGAAAACCTTGATAGGGTCGCGCAGCATGTGGTTAATGGCGCGTTCTGGAACATGGGTGAGAACTGCTCGGCCAGTTCGCGTCTGATTGTGCATCGTGACGTCAAGGACGCCCTTCTCGAGCGGATCGAAATCCATGCCCGCCACTGGAATGTGGGCGACACCTTGAGCCCGGAAACCCGCATGGGCGCCCTTGTATCAAAGGCGCATTTCGACAAGGTTTGCTCCTACCTCGATCACGCGGATAATGTGCTAATCGGCGGCAAATCCCATGACGGCGCTTTTGTCGAGGCTACCGTGCTGGAGGTGCCTGACAATAGCCATAAGTTGGCGCGTGACGAGATTTTCGGCCCGGTGCTGAGTGTCATCACCGTTGACGGATTTGACGAGGCGATCAGCATTGCCAATGACACCGAATATGGTCTGTGCGCGTCAATTTTCACCGCCAACACCAAACGCGCGATTCGTGGTGCGCGCATGTTGCGGGCCGGCACTGTCACCGTGAACAGCTTTGGCGAAGGCGATATTTCCACGCCGTTCGGTGGGTTCAAGCAATCCGGTTTTGGCGGGCGTGACAATGGTCTGCATGCCCATGATCAATACACCCAGCTAAAGACCATCTGGATTGATCTGTCTGATGATGAGGATGAGGCGATCGCCTGAGTGAGCGGAGGAGCGCCAGCAGATCAGCCGGGTTTTGCCTCACGGCAGGTTGAGCTGTGCCATGCGCCCCCATTCACAGTGTAAACCTGTCCGGTGATGAAGCCGCTTTCCGGCGCCGCAAGAAACGCCGCCAACGCTGCCACCTCGAATAGGCGGTCAATAGCTTTGGTTCAGCTCATCCGATGCCGGGATCTCCCGTTCGCGCCGGGCGATGTAATCCAGAAGTTCCTCATCTTTCGCTTCATCGAGTTTTGGTTCCTGATATTCCGACAATAATTTTTTCGCATAGCTCTGTGCGCGTTCGGTGATTTCGACACTCCCCTCAGCCTGCCATTGTTCAATAGAGTTGTTGTCGAACAATTCGGGCATGAAAAAAGCAGTCTGGAAATTTTCCAATGTGTGTGGATGCCCCAGATAATGCCCGCCCGGCCCGATATCTGGCACGGTTGCCAGCGCCGCGTCAAAATCCTGCCACTTCGGGCCTTCCGCCATGCGATAGGCCATGGCGCATTGTTCGGCATCGACGACGAATTTCGCGACAGAACAATGCATGCCCGCCTCGTTCCAGCCTGCCGAGTGCCAGATGTAATTGGCGCCCGCATGGATCACCGAAGACAGCGTTGTGGCACTCTCATACCCCGCCTGCGCGTCAAAGGTTTTGGCACCGCCCAGCGTGTTTGATGTGCGCCACGGTATGTTGTAATGCCGCGCCATCTGACCGATCATGAAGTTCATCAGCGAAATCTCGGGCGTGCCTGCCATTGGTGCGCCGGATTTCATCGAAACTGTGGATAGAAAGTGGCCATAGATCGCCGGTGTGCCTTTTCGGATCAGCTGAGTATAAGCAAGCGCTGACAGCGCCTCGGCATTTAGTTGCGCCACCGACGCGGCAACTGACGCGGGCGTATTGGCCCCTCCCAGAACAAAGGGCGAGCACAAAATTGGTTGACGGCGGGCGGCAAACGCCCGCATCGCGCCAAGCATGGTTTCATCCCATACAAGCGGCGAGTTGCCGTTGCAGTTTCCAGTGGTCACCGGGTTTTCCTGAATGAACTCCTCGCCAAACAGAATCGCGCACATATCCATCACATCCTCAGCGTTCTTCGGGCTGGTCGTCATCCCCATAAACATCTTGTCCGAATGCTTCATCGATGAATAGGTGATGCGCAAATGGCGTTGGCTGATCGGGTGATCATAGGGTTCGACAATGTGGTGCGCCGAGGAGTGCATCGCCGGCAACATATGGCTGAGCTTGTGAAACATCGCCAGATCATCAAGGGTCGGGTTACGGCGCACATCATCGATATCCCGCAAGAATGGCGCACCAGTCATCGGCACGAAAACTGAATGTTTGCCGCCCAGGCGCAGATTATTGGCCGGGTTGCGGGCATGATAGGTGAAGTCTGGCGGGATTGAGCTGATCAGTTCGCGCACAAGGCCGCGGTCAAGATAGACCAGTTCGCCCTTGATTTTTGCGCCGACGCGCCGCCAATCCTCCAGCGCAATTTCATCGCGGAAGTGGATACCGACATTCTCCAGAATGTCCAGCGAGGCGGCGTCAATCCGCTCCACCTGCGATCCGTCCATCACCTCACATTCGGGGATATTGCGTTTCAGGCCGGGCATCATCGTAAAATCATTTGCCGTGCGCAAAGCGCGGCGGGCTGACCGCCCACCTGTACGCGAACCAGTTATCGTTTTGGCCATGGCAGTGCCCCCACATCTTCAACCCAATATAACAGTTACACTGTTTGTCGAAGTCTGAAATTGCAAAGGATTTTTGCGGATAAATTTTTGCGGATAAATTTTTTGGGTCAGATTTTTGCGGGTCAGTTCTTTTGGATCAGATTCGGTAAGTGCTTCCATCAATGTTGCCCGTCCACACCCAAAGGGCCAATAATGGGGTTCTGGCTGTGCGGATGGCATGCGGTTGATACGGTAAATGGTGAATGAAATCCCCCGAGGAGCCTTCATACCAGGCGTTGTTATCTTTTTGCCATTCTTGAGGTCCGGTTAATGCCAGATACACCTCTTCAGCGGCATGACAGTGGCTGGGGTAGGTGACGTTGGCAGCCTGATAAAGAAGCCCGGCGCGGATGTCTTCATGGGCAATTTGTCCGTCCGGGCCAATGATCTCGCAGACAGCCAAATGGCTGGCGATGGTATTCGGGATTTTTCCAAAGCCGGGTTGTCGCCACGCCAAATTTGGATTGGTTTTTTGAATGTTATGGACCAGATCCGCATGCGTGCCATGACCCTCCAGATCAACCGTCTCAAGAGATATCCGAGGGCCTGATGCTGGTGCGTCTTTAACGAGACGTGCCGATGTGACGGGTTTATCCAAGGCTGTTGCAACATGGTTGCAGATATGATTGCAGGTATGAAGGTCCGACAGACGCAAACTGACCGCCATTGATTGCAGCAATTCTGTAAAATCATCACTCATTGGAATCTCCGGCGTTACCAATGCCAATAAGGCTTTGCAATGAGCGATCAATCAGGTTGTACAGACCGGCTGGCGCCTTGCCAAGCTCCTGATTGGAGCCCCTGATGAGCGCCAGCTCATGATAGATTTTTGGCGAGAACGGCCTCCATACAACGCCATCATTCAAATCTGCTTTTCCGTTGGTTGGGTCGATAATTGCGACACCTCCACCTGAGGCAATGATGTTACGTGCAATCGCGAAATAATAGCTGGAAATGTGTTTCTCAACAGTGACATCTGCAGCGCTCAGCAGGGTATCCAACTGGCGATCCACCATATGTTGTCCGGTAATGGCAACCACTGATCGTCCGGCCAAATCAGGAGGCGCAATAGATTTTTGAGCGCTGATTGGGTCATCCCGATGCATCACACACACACATTCAAGATTAAAAAATTTTGCGTCCAGCCCGGCGACGGGAACAGGCGTGTCAATCAGGCCAATATCAATTTGCTTCGTGCTCACCCAATCGGCAATCTGGCGGGAGCTTCGCACAAGTATGTCAATGTTGACGTCACTATGTTTGTGTTGGTACGCCGCGATCAGTGACGGAAGAAAATTGATTGCCATTGCGCCGTTGGTGGCAATGCGGACACGTCCCGTTGAACCAGCACGGATTTCTGTCACGCGTTGCGTAATTCTCTCCAACACCAGCAATCCTTGGGCCATTTCATCCTGCAACAGTAGCGCCTCTCTGGTTGGGGCAAAGAAGCCACGATCGCGCTGAAACAATTTAAAACCGATGAATTTCTCCAGATTTGCCAACGCAATGCTCACGGCCGGTTGGCTGAGATTGAGCTGTGTTGCGGCACGGGAGATTGAGCCAGCAGCCATGATGGCATCAAAGACCTCGATATGGCGTTGCTTGATCTGCAAGTGAAGCCCCCACGCTGATCGCCAACCTGATTAGGTGGATATAAACAAAATTTATATTTTTATAATATTAATTAAATTGTTTTTATTTGATTTGTTTTTTAGCGTTAAGTCAATACGGCGAGACTTTGCTGTTATTGCGACCAGAAGAACCCGAAGCGTTTTCAAAAATCTCTCAGGGTATAAATGGGCAGGTCGCAAAAAAGGCCGGGTCGCAAAAAAGGCCGGGTCGCAAAAAAGGCCGGGTCGCAAAAAAGGCCGGGTCGCAAAAAAGGGTAGGCTGTAAAAGAGGGGGGAGCATGGCATTAAATTCTACTGCAGACATCGTATCGCTTCCTGAAAAGCATCACGTTTACTGGACCGATGATATCGCGCCACTTCCAGAGACACACACGTCTGTTGTGTCAGAGGCAGATGTTGTGATTATTGGGTCAGGCTACACCGGCATGCATGCCGCTATAGTTGCCGCCAGTCATGGCAAAACGACACAGGTTCTGGATGCGCAGACGCCCGGTTGGGGATGCAGCACGAGAAACGGGGGCCAAATTAGCGGCAGCGTCAAGCCATCGCTTCATCGACTGTCAAAAAGGTTTGGCGTTGAGCGGGCCCATGCCATCCGCGCAGAGGGTGAGGCGTCGCTGAATTGGGTTGAGCATTTCGTTGAAACAAACAACATCAAATGTGATTTTGCAAGAAATGGCAGATTTCACGCGGCGCACACCCCACGGCATTTCGATAAATTGGTCACCGAGGCCAAAAGATTGAATGCCGAGGAGAATACCCCGATAAAAATCGTGCCACGTCATGATCAATATCAGGAAATTGGGTCAGACGCCTATTTCGGGGGCGTTGTGTTTACGCATCACGCGTCTTTGCATCCGGCAAAATATTATTCCGGCATTTTGCAAACGGCTTTGGATGCGGGTGTCCGCGTTACCGGCCTTTGTCCAGCCACCTCGATCGAACGGTCGGGTGCTGGCTTTATCGTTTCCACTCCAAAAGGAAGATTAAAAGCCGGTAAAGTTGTCATTGCAACGAACGGGTATAGCGGAAACTTGATGCCCTATGTGCAGCGCCGGGTGATTCCAATCGGCAGCTATATCATTGCCACTGAGAGATTGCCGAGGTCCGTTATCGACCGCCTCATTCCCTCGGACAGGGTAATAAGTGACACCTGCAAAGTCGTATATTATTACCGTCCGTCACCCGACCGCAGCAGAATTTTATTTGGTGGCCGTGTATCGGCCAACGAGACGAATCCGGTAACAAGTGGACCGAAGTTACAGCATGATTTATGCCGCATTTTCCCTGAATTGAAGGGGATTGGGGTGTCTCACTCATGGAGTGGTAAAGTAGCCTACAGCTTTGATGAATTGATGCATATTGGCCAGCATGGCGGTGTGCATTATGCGATGGGTTACTGTGGATCAGGCGTTGGTATGGCGAGCTATCTTGGCATGAGACTGGGGCAGCAGGTGCTGGGCCTTGCCGAGGGTAAGACAGCGCTGGATAATGTCGATTTCCCGACACGGCCATTTTACCGGGGCAAGCCATGGTTTCTGCCGGCAATCGTTGGGTGGTACCGAATGTATGATCGGTGGCAATGCCGCCAGGCTCAAAGGAATTCAGCAAATGGTGAAGCCGGAAGATTTGCTGAGGATGCCTCACAAACTGTGGGGTGAACTTTTCCGGTAATAAAATCTGCAGAGATCTGTCTTGTGACTATTTGACTAGGATTAGACTATCGACGGAAAACTGCAAAATGTGAGGTCCTTGATTGGGCCTCAGTCAAAATAACAGGGAGGTAAAGATGAATTTCAATCTATCAACAAAAGGGCCCGGTAAAACTCTCTTGGGTGCATTGAGTGCAGCGGCATTTTCAGTTCTGGCCATCGGTCAGGCCCATGCTGATCCAATCACTGTGGTTTCATGGGGTGGATCTTACGGCAAAGCGCAGGATGCCGCATTATTCACAGACGCATCAAAGAATTCCGGTATTGAGATCAATCGTGAGTCCGGCGCCAGCATGTCGAAGGTTGTGCTGCAGGTTGAGTCCAACGCAGTGACATGGGATCTGGTCGTAAGTGGCTCAGGTAGCTGCGCCGCTGCCGCAGCCAAAGGCGCTTTGGAAAAAATCGATTTCAATGTTGTCGATGTGTCAAACTTCTTGCCAAACACCTATACCGACTATTGTGTCGGCTCCGATGTGTTTGCCACGGTCTTTGCCTGGAACACGGACAAATACGGCGCGCCTGGCACAGCCGGAGCACCGAATTCCTGGGCTGATTTCTGGGATGTAGAAAAGTTTCCGGGAACGCGGTCCTATCGTCTGAATAATGTCGATGGTGCGCTTGAGCCTGCCGTGATGGCGATGGGCGTTGCGCCCGAAGACGTCTATGACTTTTTGTCGACTGAGGATGGTATTAAGAAAGCCATCGATAAGATTCGTGAGCTGAAGCCACATATCGCTGTTTATTGGAAATCTGGCGCTATGCAGGCTCAGTTGATGAAAGATCAGGAAGTTGACATGATTACGGGCTGGAACGGCCGCTTTGACAATGCAAAGAAGGACGGAGCTGTTGTTGGCTACACCTTCAATCAGGCGTTGCGGGATTATGATGGCTTTGGCATTCCCAAAGGCGCGCCAAACAAAGACACGGCAATGAAGTTTCTGGGTGAGGTGTCAAAGGCAAAATATCAGGCCAACCTGCCATTCCACATCACCTATGGCCCGACAAACAAAGAGGCTTATGAGGTGACGACAGCGCCGAAGGAACTTTTGGAGGCGCTTCCGTCACACCCAAATAACGTATCAAAAATGCTGGCTGTCAGCCTCGATTGGTACGCAAAGAACAGAGAGAAAGCTCAGGAAATGTATATGGAGTTGTTGAGCGAGTAACTTCCACTCTCAGACAAAGCAAAATACGAGGGCGCCAGCCCTCGTGTTTCACTCAAGTGTCACGATCAGCTGTCACGATTACATATCTCTATCAAAAAGCCAATCTTTAAACAAATATGAGCAAGACATGACTTCAGATGCGTCTGCCTCACTGACAATTTCAGTCACCGAATTGACCAAGAAATATGGACGGGTTTTTGCACTTAATGCGGTCAGCATAGATGTACGCGCCGGTGAGTTTCTCACATTATTGGGCCCCTCGGGTTCGGGCAAGACAACATTGCTGATGGCGATTGCGGGGTTTAACAGGCCTGATTCTGGACGCATCTGTTTCGCCGATGAGGACATAACGGTTCTTCCGCCACACAAACGCGGCGTCGGCATGGTGTTTCAGAATTATGCGCTGTTTCCCCATATGTCGGTTTTCGAAAATGTTGCCTTTCCCCTCAAGCTCCGCAAAATTTCTGCTGAAGAAAAACATCACCGCGTTTTGGAAGCGCTGAAAACGGTTCAATTGTCAGACTATGCGGAAAGAGGCATAGACCAGCTATCGGGTGGTCAGCGCCAGCGTGTGGCTTTGGCACGGGCATTTGTCTTTGGTCCGAAAATCCTGCTGATGGACGAACCTCTGTCCGCGCTTGACAAAAAGCTGCGTGAGGAAATGCAGATTGAGCTCAAGCAATTGCATCGCCAGTTGGGTGTCACAACGGTTTATGTCACGCATGACCAACGCGAGGCACTTACCATGTCGGATCGGATTGCCGTGATTAACGAAGGTGAATTGGCACAAATTGGAACGCCGCGTGAAATCTACAACAGGCCAGCCAATCAGTTTGTTGCGAGTTTCATTGGTGAGTCCTCCTTTATTCCACTTCATCGGGATGATTCTGGACAGCTGGTGCATGAGGGTGTGGCAGTTCTTCCGGTACCAAACGAGGAGACAGGCAAGGAGTGGTCCCTTGTGATCCGGCCGGAGCGGCTGCTGCTGGAAAAACCAAAAGCAAAAAGAACAAACGGTAAAATTTACTTTGATGGTGTGATCACGGAACTTGTTTATCAGGGTGAGACCGCCATTGTCATGATCGAGCTGGGCAATGGTAAAATTTTGACATCAAGAGCCAACACGCGTGCCGGTGATGATGTTGACTCCCTCGAACTTGGGCAAACAGTGTCGGTTTCCATAGATAAAAATGATGCGATTGTCATTCCCGGTGAAACAAAGTGATGGCGTCTCCCGAAATCAACAAAATCGAGCATTTAAACGCCGACAAATTACGGGCCGCCGAACGTCGTGAGAATTTAACAATTTTTGCCTTGTCATTGCCGGCGCTGATTGCGGTTTTTGTGGTCATCGTCATCCCTGTGGGCTGGCTGTTCTCACTATCATTTCTTGATAGCTCCGGGCAATTGTCGCTGGTCAATTATCAGAAGATGATAGAGTACAAATCATATGCGAGGGTTTTTAAAACCACCTTCAATGTCAGCATCCTCACGACGTTGCTATGTATCCTTATCGGTTATCCGCTGGCCTATTTCCTGTCCCAGATTCCGCGCAGATATGTTGGCTTTTTCATGCTCACAGTCCTGTTGCCCTTCTGGACATCATTGCTGGTGAGGACCTACGCTTGGTTGGTGATGTTACAGCGGAACGGCTTGATCAATAACTTCGCGATCGATCTGGGGCTCTGGGATACACCATTGAAACTGGCGCATAATTTGAATGGGACGCTGATTGGCATGGTTCATATCATGTTGCCGTTTCTGATCCTGCCGCTTTATGCCGCGATGCGCCGTATTGACCCGCATGCTCTGCAGGCGGCGGCGAATTTGGGAGCCACCCCGGTCCAGGCATTCTGGCAGATTTTTGTGCCACTCTCCTTGCCCGGCGTGGTGGCGGGTTCACTCATTGTTTTTGTTCTTTGTCTTGGGTTTTATGTGACGCCAGCCGTGCTTGGTGGTGGCAGGGTGATTTTGGTATCAATGCAGATCACGGCTATCTTGGAGGATCAATTCAACTGGGGTGCAGCCAGTGCGCTTGGTGTTGTTTTGTTGGTGCTGACATTTGCCGCGTTATTCCTGGCTTCAAGATTCCTGAAGCTGGATGAAGTCATGTTTGGAAAGCGCTAAAATGAGCTGGTGGCAAAAAGCAGCAAGTGAGACCCAAGTCACGCACCGACAGCGAGTGTGGCTGTATATCCTTGCGACCATTATCATGTTCCTGTTGGTGATCCCGACGGTAATCGTGATTCCAATGTCATTTTCGGAGTCGCAATATCTGGAGTTTCCACCACGGGAATGGTCGTTGCGGTGGTATCAGGAATATCTGAACACGCCACGGTGGGTGAACGCGACAATCACATCTTTCAAAGTGGCAACGCTGACCATGCTGGTGGCCACGCCATTTGGCACCATGGCTGCCTATGGGTTGTTTGTGTCCGGCGGCAGAATGAGCAAAATGCTGTTTTTCACGCTGATGACGCCAATGATTGTGCCGGTAATCCTGATTGCGATTGGCACATTCTATGTCTTTGGCAGGATCGGTCTGGTGAACTCAATCTTTGGGCTGGTCATGGCCCATACTGTTCTGTCAGTACCAATTGTGATGATCATAGTCACCTCGGCGTTGCGCACCTACGATCTGAACCAGGAGAGGGTTGCCCAAAGCCTCGGATCTACAAGGATCAGGGCCTTTTTTGAAATCACCTTGCCGCAATTGAAATTTTCGATTGTGACCGCTGCCTTGCTGGCATTCCTGACCTCATTTGACGAGGTTATCATTTCCATATTCCTGTCAGGCGGCGGCAATTCGACATTGACCAAACAGATGTTCAGCGCGTTGCGGGATTATATCGACCCGACAATCGCCGCCATTTCAACATTGATGATTTTATTGTCCACCGGGTTGATGCTTGGCCTGCAAATTCTTGGGGGCAGGGGGGCAAGATAACCCGGGTAGATGGGGTGTGCCGCGAGACGTCCGCTTTCGCCCTAGTCGATCTTGTCCTGTGCGTCGGTGAAGGCGCGGACCAGCGATTTGATGCTCTTTCCCGAATTTGGATCATAGCGGCATTGCATCGCGTTTGAGCAATAACCGCTGGCATCATTATAGACTGCCACAAATGTTCGGTTTGCGCCCTTGTACACGCAGATTTGCTTGCCTTTGTAGGCTTTTCTGGAGGCGAGTCGGCACTGCGTCATCTGCGGAGCTTCTGACAAACCCCGCCAAACCCTTTGCATTTTTTCGAAGCCAAGACCCAAACCACTTTTCCAATCTTGGGCACTTGCAGTAACCGGATTGGCCATGGTCAGGCAGATTAGACAGAGGGCATAAGCAAGTTTTGGCATGGATGCATCACCTAAAATCGAACAGATTAGCCAATGTTTCTAACGCGGTTTGCTTTTACGTCTTGCCAATCAGGGCCTCTTCTTCGTGTGTAGAAAAAGAAGAGACCCTCCAATTTGTCGTTGTCTGGGAGGATAACGATATTGGCATTTTGCTGCGTGGTCAGCAGAGGCAGGGCCACACAGCGTTATTTGTTTATTTCACGGCCGTGAGATGAAACAGAGTTAATTTTGCAACTATATTGTGCAAATTTTGCAGCACCAGAAAGCAGACCAAAAAAAGGGCAGCCGCAAAGAGACTGCCCTCCGTTTCCTCCCAGAAACTCCTTACGCTCAGCCGCGCATTGTTCATTGCGGCGTTACGTCAAAGAAAGCTTAAACGTTACATCTTCGGATTTCCAATGGCCAATTGTCGCACCACAGAAAACCTCCCCAATTGATGGCCCTCATCAGCATCCACCATATTGATTTTCCTGCAACATCATTCCCCCCATGGACGGTGAGGCATGTATCTTCAGCGACAATAAAATTTAGTTCAGGAAGGGCCAATCGGGTAATGATGGCTGGCGCCCGTGACGTGAGCGAAAGAGCGGCGGGCTGGCACGATCATATAGCCGTCGTGAAAGCGCCATGAGGCATCATGGGTGGCGGGCCATCAAGGTGGAGTGATTTTCGGAGGTCTGGAGCGGCGTGCGGGAATCGAACCCGCGTCTTTAGCTTGGAAGGCTAAGGTCTTACCACTACACAAACGCCGCACGCGAGCGTTCTCAAGTATTTGAATAGTAACAAAAGTCTCAAATGAAACGCCATTTGGTGGTAATTTTTACGGTTTAACTAACCATTTTACCACCAAATGACAGCCCGTTTGAGGATCTCAAATATGCCTGTTACATCCAACACCCGGAACCGTGTGGTGGCGGTTCCCGCTCGACAACAACGGTATAACACCCTTGATAAAAAAATAAAAGGCCTTGGTTTGCGGGTAACGCCGCAGGGCCGCAAAATCTGGTTTCTGCAGGTGATGCATGACGGCAAACGCCATTATCGCACGCTTGGCGAAATGCCCGCCATGTCTGAGATTGCGGCCAGAGAGGCGGCGCGTGATCTGCTGGTTCAGATCAAAATTGACGGGGTCGCCACCCCGACGATGCGTCGTGACAAAATCTTTGCACATGTGGCCGAGGTGGTATTTCGCCGGCATGGTCAACGGTGGAAACCGCGAACATTGCAGGTTAATCGTGCAAATGCAGGCATCATTCTGACCTCTGTGCTCATAGCCTTAGCATTCGGGCGTTAACCATTCGACACAATTATGTGTCACCTTTGCGAGACCGGTTTTGCAATCATTGAAGATGGCCGAACAATGCTACCCTAGAAATATTATTCGAAGTGAGTCAAGGGATCCTAAAATTATGAATACATTAGGAAATATTGATATAATGGCAACCTGTTCGATGGGCGTTCGTGATATAGATCACTCGCTATCAGGCGCGTCGGCGCTGATGCTGATAATCTCGTCGGTCTCAGGATTATAGATGATAAAGAGGTTATATTTACTATCTATAGTCCACCATCCAAGGTTGAAAAACAGCGAGTCTTGAGCAAAGGATGTGCCACCATTACCAAGCGCCTGTCGGTATATTTGAAGGGCTACGCCGTCTCGTATTTTGGGGATTCCTGACCCACCGTAAATCCCTGATATCCAGAATTTATTCTTGGTGATGTCAACGAAACCCGCTTCATCTAGCATGGTAAACAGGCCGCTGGCCGTCAGACTCTGCGACTGCCAGATATCATTAACAGCTTTTGAAAGAGATCGGCTCTCGCGTCCAATATCCAAAGGTAGGAAGGCATGGTGGCACCATTTCATTTCCGCTTCTGCAGGCAGCTGGGGTGCCGAGACGTCAGGTTGCCTTTGCGCGGGTGTGCTGAACACTGAATTGTTGGGGGATCTCCACCGTCTGCCAACTCCCGCCCTCTGCCCAGAAACCCTCTGCCCAGAAACCCGCTGCCCAGAAACCGTCTGCCCAGAAACCCATCTCTCAGTAAAAATTTTATCGTTTGGTAAAAAAATCTTGCCTCCCCTCTTTTTTTCTCGCAAATTAAAACGCGTGATGTAGTGCTGTGGCCCAAAATCGCCACGACACCGGCAAGGGAGAAGAGGAATGGCCAAACCACAGACCATTGATGGGATCGCTGCGCAGCGTCTGCCGGCAGATCAATATGCCGAGAATTTTGCTGACGCGCATCCACCGCTTGATGGCCATGAGGCGCTGGTCGAGGCTGACCGCTGCTATTTCTGCTATGACGCGCCGTGCGTCACGGCCTGTCCCACTTCGATCGATATCCCGAAATTCATCCGGCAGATTTCGACGGGCAATCTGAATGGCTCGGCAAAGACCATTTTTGACCAGAACATCCTTGGCGGCATGTGCGCCCGTGTCTGTCCCACGGAAACGCTATGCGAGCAGGCCTGTGTCCGCGAGGCCGCCGAGGGCAAACCGGTGAAAATCGGGCTGCTGCAACGCCACGCCACCGATGGTGCCATGCGCGACAACCGGCAATTCTATGAGCGGGCCGCGCCCACTGGCAAAAAGATTGCCGTTGTCGGGGGGGGGCCGGCGGGTCTTGCCTGTGCGCACCGGCTGGCGATGTATGGGCATGATGTCGTTGTGCTTGAGTCTCAGCCAAAGGCAGGTGGTCTCAATGAATATGGCATTGCCGCCTATAAAACGACCGATGATTTTGCCCAGGCTGAAATTGATTATGTCACCGCCATTGGCGGCATCGAGATTCGCCATCAACAGGCTCTTGGCGCAACGGTTACACTTGATGGTCTGTGTGAGGATTATGACGCGGTCTTTCTCGGCATTGGCCTTGGCGGCGTTAACCGACTTGGCCTCGCCGGTGAGGATGCGCCCGGTATTGCCGATGCCACCCGCTACATTGCCGCGCTCAGACAGGCTGACGATCTGGCCAGCCTTCCGGTGGGCCGCCGCGTTCTGGTCATTGGTGGCGGCATGACGGCGATTGACATTGCCGCGCAGACAAAGCTGCTGGGGGCCGAGGAGGTGACCATCGCCTACCGCCGGGGCCGCGAGGATATGAACGCCTCCGCCCTCGAACAACAACAGGCCGCCAATAAGGGCGTCGTCATCCGTCATTGGGTGCAACCGAAAACCATCAAAACCGATGCTGATGGCGTCTCTGCGGTGACACTTGAATACACCGAAAACCGTGATGGCAGGCTTGTCAGCACGGGTGATGAGATCACGCTTCAGGTTGATCAGCTGTTCCGCGCCATCGGCCAGCAGCTTGACGACAATCTTGGAGATGATGAGGCGCTTGCCAGCCTGACGATGGAAAAAGGGCGGATCAGGATCAACGGGACAGGCCAGACATCGCTGTCTGGCGTCTGGGCTGGTGGTGATTGTGCAACCGGCGGCGATGATCTGACCGTAACCGCTGTTGCCGAGGGGCGTGATGCTGCCGAGGCGATGCACACGGCGCTCGCATAAAGATGGATTCGGCATAGAAGAGTGATCTGACATAAAGAAGGATTTGACGGGAAAGGAACTACAGACATGGCTGACCTGCGCAACAATTTCGTTGGGATCAAATCCCCGAACCCGTTCTGGCTTGCCTCGGCACCGCCAACCGACAAGGCCTACAATGTAGAGCGCGCGTTTAAAGCCGGCTGGGGTGGTGTTGTCTGGAAAACGCTTGGCCTTGACCCGCATATCGTCAATGTCAACGGACCGCGATATGGGGCGATCTGGGGGGCTGACCGCCGTCTGCTGGGGCTTAACAACATTGAATTGATTACTGACAGACCGCTCGACATCAATTTGCGCGAGATCAAGGAGGTCAAGCGCAAATGGCCTGACCGCGCGCTTGTCACCAGCCTGATGGTGCCCTGCGAGGAGCCCTGCTGGCAGGAAATCCTGAAACAGGTGGAAGACACCGGAAGCGACGGTGTTGAGCTGAATTTTGGCTGTCCGCATGGCATGTCGGAACGCGGCATGGGCGCGGCTGTTGGCCAGGTGCCGGAATATATCGAAATGGTGGCACGCTGGGCAAAATCGCATACCCGCATGCCGGTGATTGTCAAATTGACGCCCAACATCACCGATGTCCGCTATCCGGCGCGCGCTGCCAGGCAAGGTGGGGCGGATGCTGTCTCGCTGATCAACACCATCAGCTCGATCATTTCCGTTGATCTGGACAGCTTCTCACCCGAACCAAGCATTGACGGCAAGGGCAGCCATGGCGGCTATTGCGGCCCGGCGGTCAAACCAATTGCGCTGAATATGGTGGCCGAGATTGCCCGTGATGCGGAAACTGCCGGCCTGCCGATTTCCGGCATTGGCGGGGTGACAACATGGCGGGATGCGGCGGAATTTCTGGCGCTTGGTGCTGGCAATGTTCAGGTTTGCACCGCGGCGATGACCTATGGCTTCAAAATTGTCGAGGACATGATCGAGGGGCTGAGCAACTGGATGGATCAGGCCGGGCATGCCGACCTTGACTCGGTGATCGGGCGGGCCGTGCCGAATGTGACGGATTGGCAATATCTCAACCTCAACTACGTTGCCAAGGCAAGAATTGATCAGGATAGCTGCATCAAATGTGGCCGCTGTCATATCGCCTGCGAGGACACCTCGCACCAGGCGATCACCAATATGGTTGATGGCGCCCGGCATTTTGAGGTGATTGATGCTGAATGCGTTGGCTGCAATCTGTGTGTCAGCGTTTGTCCGGTCGAGAATTGCATCACCATGGAGCAGGTTCCGGCCGGCGAGACGGACACACGCACCGGCGAGACAGTGTCACCAGATTACGGCAATTGGACAATGCATCCGAATAACCCGATGGCTGCGGCTGAATAGATCGGCTGCCGCCAGCAGCATGAAAATCTCCCGACCCTCCTAAACGCACCGGGAAACCGGTGCCTCTTTTTTTTGCCGGGTGATGGGCTGATCAATCCTTGATCAACTGGCCCAGAAACAGCGTTGTCAGCAATTGTTCGGCATCGGCATAATGCGACTGGTCATCATCGTCGCGGCGCAGCACAGATCTGATCTGCACATCGAAATCGGCATAATGCTGGGTGGTCGCCCAAATCGCAAAAATCACATGCCGTGGATCACAGGGTGCCAGCTTGCCGGCATCAATCCATGACTGGATGATTGCCGCTTTTTCATCAACCAGATCATGCAGATCCTCTTTTAACAGCGGGCCGATATGCTGGGCACCGCGCAACAC
This sequence comes from SAR116 cluster bacterium, assembly GCA_004212735.1. Taxonomy (GTDB): domain Bacteria; phylum Pseudomonadota; class Alphaproteobacteria; order Puniceispirillales; family Puniceispirillaceae; genus MED-G116. Next base: position 50,947 of record SHBD01000005.1, on the reverse strand, counting down.
CTCATTGGCGAAAAGCCGGGACTCACGCGGCAATTGACGCGACATCTGCAGCTTGTGGCGGATATAGAGACTCAATTCCTCACGCGGGTCGCCATCGGCCCGCAGATTGCGTAGTGGTGCCAGCCACAGATCGAGCAATTTGGTCAGCAGGGTGATATGGATGTCCTCCTTGCTGGAGAAATAATACAGAAGATTTGGCTTTGACATGTCTGCCGCGCTGGCAATCCGGTCCAGCGTCGCGCCACGGAACCCATCCTTTGAAAAAACCTCGAGCGCCGCCTCCAGGATTTTCGCCTCATTGGTGATCTGGATTCGCGTTTTCTGCTTGTGCGCGTTACCGGTCTCTGCCCCAGTATCGCCAAAGGCTGTGTCAGGGGTGGCTGGCAGTGGGTCTTTGACTATATCGGACATTGCTTCGGGTCTGTTATGCCTCATCTGTCCGGCACTGCCTTTTAAAGGTGGCAGAAAAATGAACTATTTTTCAACGCCGGGCGTTTGAATATTTGACCAGCCGGTAAAAATGTTATTTCATTTTATCAAGCGAAAAGCAATTTCTATATTTTGTGCAGCGCGACCTGTTCCGTCTGTCACCTAGGTCATCTTAAACAGGAGTTCCGCCATGCCGGATACCTATGATCCAGCGCCTAATGATCTCAGCTCTTTCTGGATGCCGTTTACGGCAAACCGCCAGTTCAAGGAAAATCCACGCATGCTTGTAGGTGCCAAGGACATGCATTACGACACCATTGAGGGCCATAAGATTCTCGATGGAACGGCTGGATTGTGGTGTGTCAATGCCGGGCATGCGCGGCCAAAGATCGTCAAGGCGGTGCAGGACCAGGTAGCCGAACTTGATTATGCGCCGGCCTTCCAGATGGGGCATCCCAAAGCGTTTGAGCTGGCCAACCGGATTGCCAGCATCGCGCCTGAGGGCATGAACCATGTTTTTTACACCAATTCAGGCTCGGAATCGGTCGAGACAGCGCTGAAAACGGCGCTTGCCTATCACAAGGTGCGCGGCGATGCTGGCCGCACCCGCCTGATCGGGCGTGAGCGTGGGTATCACGGGGTGAATTTTGGCGGCATATCCGTCGGCGGCATTGTTGCCAATCGCAAGATGTTTGGCACCCTGCTGAGTGGGGTTGATCATCTGCCACATACGCATCTGCCTGAGCAGAATGCCTTTACCAAGGGCCAGCCTGACCATGGCGCGCATCTGGCAGACGATCTGGAGCGGATTGCCCAACTACATGACCCGTCAACCATTGCCGCGGTGATCATTGAACCAGTTGCCGGCTCGACCGGAGTTCTGATCCCGCCAAAAGGCTATCTCGAACGCGTTCGTGAAATCTGTGACAAATATGGATTTTTGCTGATTTTTGATGAGGTGATCACCGGCTTTGGCCGTCTTGGCAGTCCCTTTGCGGCGGATTTCTTCGGCGTCAAGCCTGACATGATGACAACGGCAAAGGGCCTGACCAGTGGCGTCATCCCGATGGGGGCGGTGATTGTTTCTGACGAGATTCACGATGCCTTCATGCGCGGTCCTGAACATCTGATCGAGTTTTTCCACGGCTATACCTATTCCGGCAATCCGGTTGCGGCGGCGGCTGGCCTTGGCACGCTGGAAACCTACGCCGATGAGGGGCTGCTCACACGGGCTGCCAGCCTTGCTGATTACTGGCAGGAAAAGTTGCACAGCCTTGCCGACCACCCGCATGTGATCGACATCCGCAATATCGGCCTGATCGGAGCGGTTGAGCTGCAACCCATTGAGGGGGCACCGACACGGCGCGCGTTCAGCGCGTTTCTCAAGGCTTTTGAGAAGGGCTACATGATCCGCACCACGGGAGACATCATTGCGCTGTCGCCACCGCTGATCATCTCCACCGAACAGATCGATGAGCTGATTGACTGTCTTGGTGAGGTGTTGCGGGAAATCGACTAGCCTGCCTCGCCCGAAAGGGCAAAAGGCCATTCCCCGGCGGATGGGCATTTTTGGGAGATTATGATGACTGATGCAAATGTTGCTGCTCTTGATGGACGGGGCAAGAATTTCCGGATCAATGGCGACCGGCTTTGGGACGCGTTGATGGAAATGGCGAAGATCGGCCCTGGCGTGGCTGGCGGCAACAACCGCCAAACATTGACCGATGAGGATGCCGAGGGCCGCCGCCTGTTCCAATCCTGGTGCGAGGCCGAGGGCATGACCATGGGTCTCGACAAGATGGGCAATATGTTCGCCCGGCATGAAGGCACTGACCCCTCCCTGCCACCGGTGATGGTCGGCAGCCACCTCGACACCCAGCCGACAGGCGGTAAATATGACGGCGTTCTGGGCGTTCTGGCGGCTCTGGAGATTATCCGGACGCTGAAGGAGACGGGCATCAAAACAAAACATCCGATCGAGGTTGTGAATTGGACAAATGAGGAGGGCACGCGTTTTTCACCGCCGATGATGGCATCTGGCGTTTTTGCCGGTGTGCATACGCTGGAATGGGCCTATGGACGGCAGGATGCGGCGGGCAAGAGTGTTGGTGAGGAGCTGGCGCGGATTGGCTGGATCGGCGATGAGGAAGTTGGCGCACGCGATATGGCGGCCTTTTTTGAGCTGCATATCGAACAGGGCCCCATTCTTGAGGATGAGAACATCGACATTGGTGTTGTCACCCATGGCCAGGGGCTGAACTGGCTGCAGGTCACGCTGACTGGGCGCGAGTCACACACCGGCTCAACGCCGATGCCAAAGCGCGTCAATGCGGGCCTTGGCATGGCCAGGATCACCCAGCTGGTTGACGAGATCGCCTGGTCGCATGCGCCGCTTGCCGTTGGTGCGGTTGGCCATTGCGATGTCTATCCGAATTCACGCAATATCATCCCCGGAAAGGCCGTTTTCACCATTGATTTCCGGCATCCAACGCAGGGCGTGATCGATGACATGGAGCAGCGCCTGCGGGATGGAGCCAAAAAGATTTGTGACGACATGGGGCTGGAGATCGAGATCGAACAGGCTGGCCAGTTTGATCCGGTAAAATTCGATGATGGCTGTGTCTCCGCTATCCGGCGGGCGGCAGAGCGGCTTGGCTATTCGCATCGGGACATTGTCTCCGGGGCTGGCCATGATGCCTGCTGGATCAACCGCACCGCGCCCACCGCGATGGTGATGTGTCCCTGTGTTGATGGCCTGTCACATAATGAGGCCGAGGAGATTTCCAAGGACTGGGCAACAGCGGGTGCCGATGTTCTGTTCCACGCTGTGGTTGAAACCGCTGGCATCGTGGATGACTAAATAAATGATCAGGGAGAATGAGACATGAGTACGGTAATCAAAGGCGGAACAATCGTTACAGCTGACAGAACCTATGTGGCTGATGTGCTGATCGAAAAGGGTGTCATCACCGATATCGGCACCGGCCTTTCGGGCAACGAGACGCTGGATGCCACCGGTTGTTATGTAATGCCCGGCGGCATTGACCCGCACACACATCTGGAAATGCCTTTCATGGGGACTTACTCCTCGGATAATTTTGAGTCAGGCACGAGGGCGGCTTTGTCGGGTGGCACCACCATGGTGGTGGATTTCTGTCTGCCAGCACCGGGGCAGTCGCTGCTGACCGCAATTCAGGCCTGGGACAATAAATCCTCACTGGCGACCACTGATTATTCCTTCCATATGGCGATCACCTGGTGGGGTGAGGAAGTGTTCAATGAGATGCCGGTTGTTGTCGATAAGGGCATTAACACCTTCAAGCATTTCATGGCCTATAAGGGCGCGTTGATGGTCGATGATGACGAGATGTATGCCTCGTTCCAGCGCTGTGCGGAATTGGGGGCGATGCCGCTGGTTCATGCCGAAAATGGCGATGTTGTCGCGCAATTGCAGACAAAGCTGATGGCCGAGGGGAATAACGGCCCGGAGGCGCATTCCTATTCCCGCCCACCTGAGGTCGAGGGTGAGGCCACCAACCGGGCTATCATGATTGCCGATATGGCGGGGGTTCCGCTCTATGTTGTGCATGTATCCTGTGAGCAGTCGCATGAGGCGATCCGCCGTGCGCGGCAAAAAGGCATGCGGGTCTATGGTGAGCCCCTGATCCAGCATCTGCTGCTCGATGAGGGCGAATATGCCAATGATGATTGGGATCATGCGGCGCGCCGAGTGATGTCACCACCATTCCGCAATAAACAACATCAGGACAGCCTGTGGGCCGGTCTCCAGGCTGGTAGCCTACAGGTTGTTGCCACCGATCATTGTGCGTTTACTACCGAACAGAAGCGCTATGGCGTTGATGATTTCACCAAGATTCCGAATGGCACTGGCGGTCTTGAGGACCGGATGCCGTTGCTTTGGAGCTATGGCGTCAATACCGGCCGTCTGACAATGAATGAATTTGTCGCTGCCACCTCAACCAACATTGCCAAGGCGCTCAACATGTATCCGCGCAAGGGTGCGATCCTCGAGGGGGCAGATGCCGATATTGTCGTGTGGGATCCTGAGCGCGAAAAGACCATCAACGCAGGCAGCCAGCAATCGGCCATTGATTACAATGTGTTTGAGGGCTTTTCCGTCAAGGGGCTGCCGCGCTTTACCATGACCAAGGGCTATGTTGCGATCAGCGAGAATGAGGTCAAGACGCGCGAGGGTCATGGCAAATTTGTCCCGCGTGAACCGTTCAGTGCGACCAACAAAGCCCTCTCACAATGGAAGGCATTGACGGCTCCCCGCAAGGTGATCCGCGATCCGGCGAATATGCCAGCCGGTGTTTAGCCTGCGGCCGAGACCGGACATCCCCTGAGACGGTGCAGCACTAACCTGTGGCGGCGCTGTTTCGGAGGTAAATTGACTAACGTGACACACCAAGTGACACGTCAAGTGATAAAGAAAGACAGACAATGACGAAATCGTCATCCTCGAATACGGTCATCAAAGCCGAAAAACTGAATCTGGACTTCGATACCAATGACGGCATTGTTCACGCGCTGCGGGATCTTGATCTGGAGATTGAGGCAGGCGAGTTCGTGTCCTTTATCGGTCCATCGGGCTGTGGCAAGACCACCTTTTTGCGGGTGATTGCCGATCTTGAAACGCCGACAGCTGGCAGCATTGCCGTCAACGGCCAGGCCCCGGAACAGGCGCGATTGGCCCGGGCCTATGGCTATGTCTTTCAGGCGCCTGCGCTTCTAAGCTGGCGCACCATTGCCCGTAACATCTCACTGCCGCTGGAGATCATGGGCCTGTCCCGCGCGGAGCAACAGGAACGGGTCGAACGAACGATCAATCTTGTCGGGCTGGATGGCTTTGGCAAAAAATTTCCGTGGCAGCTCTCCGGCGGTATGCAGCAACGCGCCTCGATTGCGCGGGCTCTTGCCTTTGATGCTGACCTGTTGTTGATGGATGAGCCGTTTGGTGCACTTGATGAGATTGTCCGCGACCACCTCAATGAACAGCTGCTCCAGCTCTGGAAAAAGACCGGCAAGACGATCTGTTTTGTCACCCATTCAATTCCCGAGGCCGTGTATCTGTCGACCAAGATCGTGGTGATGTCACCGCGTCCCGGGCGGATCACCGATGTGATCACATCCGACCTGCCTGATGACCGCCCGCTTGATATTCGCGAAACCCCAAAATTTCTTGAAATTGCCCAGCGTGTGCGTGAGGGGCTGCGTGAGGGTCATGCCGATGAATAGGGGGCAGATGAATAGAGCCCCAGTCAAGAGGCAAGCGTCCAGCAAGGGGAGGGTGGTGTGACCGAAACCCTCAAACATAAGGTGCTTCCGATTCTGACCATTGTCGCGGCGATTGGCGTGATCTGGTACGGTTTCACCGTCTATTTGAATGCCCCCTGGCAGATCGATCAATATGAAAAATCGGCCACCGAATGGAGCATGAACGAGCTTGTTCGCGATACGATGGCGCATGACCGGCCGGTGCTGCCAGCACCGCATCAGGTTGTTGTCGAAATCTGGAAAACCACGGTGCAGAAGAAAATTACCTCGAAGCGTTCACTGATCTATCACAGCTGGATCACGCTGTCCTCAACGCTGCTTGGCTTTGTGATGGGCACCTTCACCGGCATGATGCTGGCCATTTTCATTGTTGAGAACAGGGCCATGGACAAATCCCTGATGCCCTGGATCATCACCAGCCAGACAATTCCCATTCTGGCAATCGCGCCGATGATCATTGTGGTGCTGAATGCCGTGGGCCTATCGGGTCTACTGCCCAAGGCATTGATTTCAACCTATCTCAGTTTCTTCCCGATTGCCGTGGGCATGGTCAAGGGTCTGCGCAGCCCTGATCCGATGCTGATTGATCTGATGCGCACCTATAATACTTCACGCTGGCATTTGTTTTTTGCCCTGCGCCTGCCATCCTCGGTTCCCTATCTGTTTACCTCAATGAAGATCGCCATCGCCATCAGCCTTGTCGGGGCCATTGTTGGTGAATTGCCGACGGGCGCGGTTGCTGGTCTTGGTGCGCGCCTGTTGTCCGGCTCCTATTATGGTCAGACGATCCAGATCTGGTCGGCCCTGTTGACGGCGGCCACGCTGGCGGCATTGCTGGTGATCGCGGTCAATATTGCGGCGCAGATCACCCAGCGGATGATGGGGGTGCCAAAATGACCGGCTTGCAGAAACTGCTGAACACCGCCGCCGCGCTGTGTGGTTTTTATGCGCTGGTGACTGGTATTGGCGCCTTGTCACCGGCGTTGCTGCTTGCCGCTGGTCTGGTGATTGCGGGGGGGCTGCGTCTATCGCCGGTGTTGGCGGGCGCGTGGCCGGGCGCATGGTCAATTTTGATGCGTTCCCAGTTCGACCTGTTGATCAGCCTTGTTGCCGCTGGCGCTGTTTTGGCGGCGTTGCAGGATGGTATGGCGGGGGCTGTCTGGGCGCTCGCCATTGCCGCCTGGCTGCATGGCTGGCTGGCGGTCGAAAAGACCATAGCAGATGATGCGCATTCAAAGGGCTTTAACTGGGTGGTGTCGCTCGGTGTTCCTCTGTTTTTTGGCTTTTGGCTGTTGTTTTTCTGGGAGGCTCTGACCATCGGCCTTGGTATTCCGACTGTGTTGCTGCCACCGCCCTCGATGATTGGGGCGCGTCTGGTCAGCTCGACAGCCATCCTGATGGCTGATTTCAGGCAGACCTTTCTCAAAGCTGTCCTTGCCGGCTATGCCATCGGGTGTGGCAGTGCTGTTCTGGTGGCCATTCTTGTCGACCGCAATGATTTTCTGCGGCGCGGCCTGTTGCCCATTGGCAATTTCATTTCGGCATTGCCGATCATTGGCGTTGCGCCGATCATGGTGATGTGGTTTGGCTTTGACTGGCAATCAAAGGCGGCGGTGATTGTCATCATGACCTTTTTTCCGATGATGGTGAACACGCTGTCTGGCCTGAGCGCGGCGAGCGTGATGGAGCGTGACCTGCTCAATACCTACGCTGCCGGCTATTGGCAGAGCCTGTTTAAATTGCGGCTTCCAGCCGCGATGCCCTTTATTTTCAATGCGCTGAAGATCAATTCGACTCTGGCCCTGATTGGCGCCATCGTAGCCGAATTCTTTGGCACCCCGATTGTTGGCATCGGGTTCAGGATTTCGACCGAAGTTGGCCGTATGAATTTGGATATGGTCTGGGCCGAAATTGCGGTTGCCGCGCTTGCCGGCTCTGCAAGTTATGGTGCTTTGAGCTTGTTGGAAAGGCGGGTCACCTTCTGGCACCCATCGTACCGAACGAAATAACGAAACCACAACCCAATTCACCACCCAATTAACAATCTAATTTACAACAAGGGAGACGAAAATGAAAAAACTGGTTTTAATGGCACTGGCTGCTGGCCTGACAATGTCAGGCGCGGTGGCGCAGGCAGCAGACAAGCTGACCCTGCAATTGAAATGGGTCACCCAGGCACAGTTTGCCGGCTATTATGTGGCGCAGGACCAAGGTTTCTATGACGCTGAGGGGCTCGACGTTACAATAAAGCCCGGCGGTCCTGATGTGGCACCGGCGCAGGTGATTGCCGGCGGTGGTGCTGATGTTGTCCTTGACTGGATGCCATCGGCGCTGGCAACACGCGAAAAGGGCGTGAACCTTGTTAACATCGCCCAGCCGTTCAAATCATCGGGCATGATGCTGACCTGCCGCAAGGATACAGGAATTAAGTCACCTGCTGATTTCAAAGGCAAGACCCTCGGTGTCTGGTTCTACGGCAATGAATATCCCTTCCTGTCCTGGATGAGCCAGCTTGGCCTGCCAACAGATGGCAGCGCTGGCGGCGTGACCGTGCTGAAGCAGGGTTTCAATGTTGACCCTATTCTGCAAAAGCAGGCCGATTGCGTCTCAACAATGACCTATAATGAATATTGGCAGATCATTGATGCGGGCCTTTCTGCTGATGAGCTGGTTGTTTTCAAATATCAGGACCAGGGCGTTGCCACGCTTGAGGACGGGATCTATGTGATGGAAGACCGGCTCAAGGATCCGGCTTTCGAGGACCAGATGGTCCGCTTTGTCCGCGCGTCGATGAAGGGCTGGAAATGGGCTGAGGAAAACCCGGATAAGGCTGCTGACATCGTTCTTGAGAATGACGGCTCAGGTGCGCAGACAGAAAAGCACCAGCGCCGGATGATGGGTGAGATCGCCAAGTTGACAGCCGGCTCCAACGGCGCCCTTGATCCCGCCGATTATGAGCGCACCGTTGCCACGCTGATGAAGGGTGGCTCTGATCCGGTGATCACCAAGGCACCAGCAGGCGCCTGGACGCATGCGATCACCGACAAAGCGCTGTAACACCAGCCTTGATGCACAACAACCTGTGCCGCAAAACAAAAGAGAGAGGGGGCGTCATGCCCCCTTTTTCATGTCACTTTCATGCGTCACTTTCATACATCGCCGTCATCTGTAGACCTGCCGTCATCTGTAGACCTTACGTGCCGGTCATCACACTCTGCGCCCAGATCTATGGTTGACCGGCCACAATCTTGGCTAGATCACAGCCGAGAACAGCTCCTGCAAATTATTGCTGCTCAACGGCACCGGATTGCCGCCACATGAAGGGTCGGCGAGCGCCATCTCAACAAGCTCTTCAATGCGGTCATTACCAACCCCCATGTCGCCAAGGCGGCGCGGGATGGCGAAACTGTCATTGAATCTCTGCACAAAATCGCAAAATCCGTCAAAACCGCCCTCAATGCCGAGATAGGGGGCGGCGGTGTCAAAGCGGGCTCTGATTTCTGCGGCATTCAGCGCCAGCACCGCTGGCATGCACACTGCGTTTGTCGTTCCATGATGCGTATTATAGACAGCGCCAACCGGATGGCTTAGCGCATGGATTGCCCCCAGCCCCTTTTGAAAGGCGGTGGCCCCCATCATCGCCGCGCTCATCATATTGGCGCGCGCGACCAGGTCATCACCGGCACGATAGGCACGCGGCAGATTTTCGATCACCAGCCGCATTCCCTCAAGCGCTATTCCCTGGCTCATCGGGTGATAATGCGGGCTGGAATAGGCTTCAACACAATGCGCGAAGGCATCAAGCCCGGTTCCGGCCGTGATGAAATCAGGCATGCCAACGGTGAGTTCAGGATCGCAGATCACGACTGTCGGCAGCACTTTGGGGTGAAAGATGATCTTCTTCACATGGCTGACCGAATTGGTGATTACCGAGGCGCGCCCCACTTCTGAGCCGGTTCCAGCTGTCGTTGGCACGGCGATGATCGGCGCAATCGCGCTGGCATCGGCTCTTGTCCACCAATCGCCAATATCCTCAAAATCCCAGACAGGGCGGGTTTGCCCCGCCATAAAGGCTACCATCTTACCGAGATCAAGCCCGGACCCACCGCCAAAGGCGATGACGCCATCATGGCCGCCCGCCAGATAGGCATCGACGCCCGATGCCAGATTAATCTCATTGGGGTTGGGGTCAACATCGGCGAACAGGGCGTCACCAAGCCCGCCTGCCGCCATCAAATCGCGCGTTCGCTGCGTTATCGGCAATCCGGCAAGCCCTTTGTCGGTTACCAGCAGGGGCCGGGATATGCCGGCGGCGGCACAGGCATCGGCGATTTCGGCAATCCGGCCAGCGCCAAAGCGAATGGCAGTGGGGTAGGACCAATTGGCGGTCGCAGGGGCGTGTTTATCAGACATGATCATTCGGGCCCGTTATGGTGAATACATAATGCCCATCCAGATGGCCATTGCCGAAGGTGAAGGTCAAGCCACCACATGAAAATTTGCGTTTCTGTTATGTGGTTGCGGTCTGCGCGCTGTTGCCACTGCCTCGGGGGTGATGAGACACCATGGGTGATCCATAAGAGCGTCATCCGCCGGTGATATATGGCTGCTCCGCCAACCATTCCCCTTAGTTTTGAAATTAATAATATAATAATTTTGTTTAATAAAATGAAACAAATATCAATTAAAATTGATAAAAATTTGACATTCATGCGCGTTGTCCGTCATGCTTGCGCGAAGTCTTGCGCGGTGCCGCATTCTTTATTCTTTTTCCGTTTCTTTGGTTTACCGGTTTGGTTCTGTTTGGCGTGCTGCCATGTGGGCAGCGTTTCCGCGAAGACGCTATGCACGAAGACGCTATGCACGAAGACGCTATGAGCGAAGACCTTTGAACAAGGAGAAACTGGCATGAAAAAGAGTATTTTGTTGGCTGTTGATGGCAGCCCGGGCGGCAAGAAGGCGTTGCAATACGTCCTCGACACTATCGACAGTTCCACTGTTGGCATTGTTCTGGCCTATGTCATTGAGTGGTCACCCTACACATTTAACACGCCGGAGGAAAATGCTGAGCGGCATCAACGCCGTGAGAGCGAGATCACCAGGGCAAAGGCCGGTGTCGTGGCGCCAGCCAAAAAACAGCTTGAGGAAAAGGGATTCAGTGTTCAGGCGGTGGTCCGGCATGGTCCGCCCGCAGAAACCCTGATCAATCTGGCCCATGAATACAAGGTATCCGAGGTTGCCTTTGGCCGGCGTGGCCAGTCCGGTATCAAGTCGCTGCTGTTCGGCAGTGTCGCCGGCTCGCTGATCCAGACATCAGACATCCCCATAACCGTGGTGCCTTAAAGGGAGGAACGATCATGCAATCAACATGTCATTTCACGCGCCGCGCCCACCAAGAGTGCGAGCGCCCATCATCCAGCCCATCATCTGGCCCAGTAGCAGGCGTCTCCAATCGCCTGCAACGTGCCTTGAAAATTCCGGTGGCAGCCTTGCTGCTGGCAACGGCATGGCTTGCCACAACAATGGCTCCGGCCCATGCCAATATCGACACCACAATCAATAATCTGACAGCACCTGTTGCCTCTTGGGTTGGCAAGGTTGTGTTCTTCAAGATTCCATTGGGCGGTGCCGATCTTCCGTTGGTGGTCCTCTGGCTGATCGCTGGCGCGGTGTTCTTCACCTTCTATATGCAGTTTGTTAATTTGAGAGGGTTCAAACACGCCATCCATCTTGTCCGTGGTGACTATGCTGATCCGAACAGCGCGGGTGAGGTCTCGCATTTTCAGGCATTGGCAACGGCGGTGTCGGGCACCGTCGGTATTGGTAACATTGGCGGTGTCGCGGTGGCTGTCACCGTTGGCGGTGCTGGGGCGACCTTCTGGCTGATCATGGCTGGTTTTCTCGGTATGTCGACAAAGTTTGTCGAATGTACGCTTGGCGTCAAATACCGCAATGAAAACCCGGATGGTTCTGTTTCGGGTGGCCCGATGTATTATCTACGCAGGGGCTTTTCGGACCGCGGGATGGAAGGTTTTGGCAAATTCATCGGTGCCTTTTATGCCATCGGCATTTTCATCGGTGCGCTTGGCATCGGCAATATGTTCCAGTCCAATCAGGCCTACGTCCAGTTGAACCATGTTTCAGGCGGCGCGCTTGACGGTCTTGGCTGGCTTGTCGGGCTGATCATGGCGGTGGTCGTGTTTTCAGTCATTGTTGGCGGTATCAAGTCAATCGCCAAGGTAACGGAAAAAATCGTTCCCTTCATGGCTGTGTTCTATTGTCTGTTTGCGGTCCTCGTGATCCTGATGAACTACGCATCATTGCCAGCTGCCATTGGCAACATCTTCACTGGTGCCTTTACCGCTGACGGTGTGGCGGGCGGTGCGCTTGGGGCGATGATCATCGGTTTCCAGCGGGCGGTATTCTCCAATGAGGCCGGTATCGGTTCTGCGTCCATCGCCCACTCTGCTGTGCGCACGGACGAGCCTGTCACCGAAGGTTATGTCTCACTGCTTGAGCCGTTCATCGACACCATCGTCATCTGTACAATCACCGCTTTGGTGATTGGCACCACGAATGTGGCCTATCCCGGCTTTGCTGGTGATGCAACGGGTGTGGCGATGACCTCGCTGGCCTTTGAGCAGAAGTTCAGCTGGTTCCCAATTCCGCTGGCTCTGGCTGCGGTGTTGTTTGCCTTTTCGACAATGATCGCATGGTCCTATTACGGGCTGAAGGGCTGGACCTATCTGTTTGGTGAGGAGGCGAAAACCCAGACCACCTACAAGGTCATTTTCTGTGCCTTTGTCGCGCTTGGCTGTATGGTCCAGCTTGGGCCGCTGCTCGATATTTCGGATGCGTTTGTGTTCCTGATCTGTGTGCCAAACATTCTGGGCCTGTATTTCCTCGCCCCGATCGTAAAGCGCGAGATGGAGAGCTATCTGGCCCGAATCGAAAGCGGCGAGATCAAGCGCTTCAAAAACTAGCTTCCAGCCAAAATAAAGTCTGGAAAACAAAACCGGGACTCAAACCCCAAAAGAAAGACCGCCTTTACCGGCGGTCTTTTTATGCTTTCAGGACACCTCAACCGGCACTGTTATTCAGGCCGTCATATCAACCCATCCGGCGAGATTCTCAACCGCAATCTCCTCGATCACCCTCATCCCAGCCTTGCTGTCATTCAGGCAGGGAATGTAGCTGAATTTCTCACCGCCATGCTCGATGAATTCCTCATGCAGTTCGATATCCAGCTCATCAAGCGTTTCCAGACAATCGGCAACAAACCCGGGGGCCATCACCATCACATGTTTGACGCCTTTTTCGGCCAGCCCGACAACGCTCTCATCCGTGTAGGGCTGCAACCATGGCTCGGACCCGAAACGCGACTGGAACGTTGCGTGAAAACTGGCCTCATCCCAGCCAAGCTCCTCGCGCAGCAGGCGCGCCGTCTTCAGACATTGGCAATGATAGGGATCGCCCGCCATATGATAGCTTTTCGGCACGCCATGGAATGAAACCACCAGCGCATCCGGCTTGCCCTTCTTCTTCACCGCAGCGCGGACATCTCTCGCCAGAGCCTTGATATAGGCCGGGCTGTCATGCCAGGGCGGCACCGTGCGGATGGCCGGCTGCCAGCGCAGATCAAGTGCCCATTTGAACACCTCGTCATTCACCGTCGCCGTGGTCGAGGCGGCGTATTGTGGGTAAAGCGGCATCACGACAATCTGGCTGCATCCCCTGTCTTTCAGCGACTGCATCTGCGCCGGAATCGATGGGTTGCCATAGCGCATTGCATAATCGGTGATCAGATCATCCCGCTTGAAAATCGCTGCCACATGCTCGGCCTGCAACCGGGTGATCTTGCGCAAGGGTGAGCCATCGGGGTCGTCTTTCAGCCAGATCCGGTCATAGGCAGCGCCTGATTTTTTCGGGCGCACATTCAGGATAATGCCGTTCAGAATAATCCACCACAGCAGGCGCGGTACCTCGATCACCCGCCGGTCGGACAGAAACTGTTTGAGATAGCGCCGCATGGATGTCTTGTCGGTGCCATCCGGCGTCCCCAGATTGACCAGCAGCAGGCCGGTCTTGCCGCGTCCGGGGTGGCTGGGATGGTCGGCAGGTTTGTCGCTGATTGGCATGTGATGCGGCCCCTCTCGATAATGCAGCCTCCATTATTTAGGAACCGCAACCGCCAAGGTCCAGCGACGGGCCCAAAAAACATTCGGATTAAAAACATCTGATCTTTCGGCGCAACCACACCGCGATGCGGGCTTGCAAAAATACCGAACACTCACCCGGTGCTTGACATGCCCTCTGCGTGAACACGCGCAAGCACCGTGACCAGGGCGTCCACCAGATCATCAATCATGGCATCGGTGTGCAGCGGGCCGGGCGTCAGCCGCAGCCGTTCGGTGCCACGCGGAACGGTTGGATAGTTGATCGGCTGCACATACAGCCCGAAATCGGCCAGCAGCAATTGGCAGATCCGCTGCGTTGCCGCCGCATCGCCAATCATCACCGGCACGATATGCGTCTCACCCGGCATCACCGGCAGGCCGGCCGCAACGGCCTTGTCCTTCAACCGCTTCGCCTGGCGTTGCTGCGCGTGGCGTTCGGCGGGGCTGGCCTTGAGATGACGCACCGAGGCACAGGCACCAACGGAGAGCGCCGGGGGCAGGGCGGTGGTGAAAATAAAGCCCGAGCCAGCGCTGCGCACCATGTCGCAAATCACATCATCAGCCGCGATATAGCCGCCAACAGTGCCAAACGCCTTGCCAAGGGTGCCCTGAATGATGTCGATCTCATCCTCAAGCCCGCGCATCTGGGCAATGCCGCCCCCCTGATCCCCATACATGCCAACAGCATGCACTTCATCAAGATAGGTCAGCGCCTGGTATTTGCGCGCCAGCGCGGCGATCTCGGCAATCGGGCTGGTGTCGCCATCCATCGAATAGACGGATTCGAAAATGATCAGCTTTGGCCGGTCGATCGGCTGTGCCGCCAGCAGCTCCTCGAGATGCGCGATGTCATTGTGACGGAAAATGGCCTTTTCGGTTCTGGCATAGCGGATACCGGAGATGATTGACGCATGGTTCATCTCATCGGAGAAAATGATGCACCCCGGCAATTGCGCCGCCAGCGCGCTGATGCTTGCCTCATTTGCGACATAGCCGCTGGTGAAAACGAGCGCACGTTCCTTGTTGTGCAGCTCCGCAAGCTCACTCTCCAGCGCGACCATGGCGTGGCTTGTGCCTGAAATATTGCGTGTTCCCCCGGCGCCCGTGCCATGTGTGGCGACAGCATCGGCCATCGCTGAGACAACTTTTGGGTGCTGTCCCATGCCGAGATAGTCATTCGAGCACCAGACAATGACATCCCGTTCGCCATCCGGCCCGTGATAGCGGGCATGCGGATGCTGGCCGGCAACGCGTTCCAGCTCGACAAAATGCCGATACCGGCTCTCACTTTTCAGCCGGTTCAACTGATTCTGGAATTTTTGGCGGTAATCCAACTCAAACGCCCCCGCGTTTTCAAAAAACCCCGTTCAGCGAACAGTCTAGACCTGTTCACTCTTTGGTGGAACAGGTGGTAACGCCATTATGAGGTTACAGCCATGCGACACGGCGTAGCAGTGCCCAGAATTTGCCCTGCTGGCCGTGGTTGCTACTCGGCAGCGACCTCCTGCACAGCCTCGATGCGGGCCGCGGCAAATTTCAATTCGGGGATCTTGCCATAGGGGTCAAGTGCCGGATTGGTCAGGTAATTCGCCGGTGCCTCATAGAAACAGAACGGCACAAAAATCATCCCGCTTGGCAGTTTTGGGTCAACCCGGGCGGCCAGTTCAATCTCGCCCCGCCGTGTCACCACCCGAACAAGATCACCAGCTTTTACCTGCAGGCTCTGCAATGTCTCTGGTGCCATATGCACTTCCGGCTCCGGTTCCAGCGCGTCCAGCACGCTCGCCCGGCGCGTCATCGATCCGGTATGCCAATGCTCCAGCAGACGCCCTGTCGTCAGCACAATCGGAAACGCCTCATCCGTCGTCTCGTCAGGTGGCAGAACATCCGCCGGTGTCATCCGGCCACGGCCTGTCGGTGTTGGAAAACTGTCACCGAAAATGACATCCTGGCCTTCGCTGGTCTCGTCCGCGCAGGGATAGGTCACCGCACCCTCTGCCTCAAGTCTGGCCCATGAGATGCCAGTCAATGACGGCATCACCAGCCGCATCTCGCCAAAAACATCACGCGCATGGCTGTAGCTCCAGCTCTGGCCCATGCGGTTGGCAATCTCCTGAATGATCCACCAATCCTGTCGTGCCTCGCCAGGAGGGGACACGGCCTGACGCCCAATTTGAACGCGCCTGTCGGTGTTGGTAAAGGTGCCATTCTTTTCGGGAAAGGCTGAGGCAGGCAGAATCACATCGGCAAAGGCTGCCGTTTCGGTCATGAAAATGTCCTGCACCACCAGAATCTCCAGATTCGCCAGCGCCGCACGCGCGTGGGCCTGGTCGGGGTCGGACATTGCCGGATTCTCACCCATGATGTACATCGCCTTGATATCACCGCGATAGGCGGCATCGGTGATCTCGACGACGGTCATCCCCTTGTTGGGATCGAGCCTTGTTCCCCATAATTCTTCGTATTTGGCGCGGATGTCATCATCGCCAACAGGCTGATAATCGGGAAAGAACATCGGGATCAGCCCAGCATCAGATGCGCCCTGAACATTGTTCTGGCCCCGCAGCGGATGCAGACCTGATCCGGCCTTGCCGACATTGCCGGTCAGCAGCGCCAGCGAGATCAGACAACGCGAATTATCGGTTCCATGCGTGTGCTGCGAAATACCCATGCCCCAGAAAATCATCGCCCCCTCAGCGCTCGCATAGCCCCGTGCGACCTCGCGGATCACCTCGGGCGCAATGCCGCAGATGGGTGCCATTACCTCGGGTGTTGTGCTGGCGGTGCGCTCCTGCAGCTCGCTAAAACCCTCCGTGTGATCGCGCACATAGGCGGCGTCATACAGCGCTTCACTGATGATCACATTGATCATCGCATTCAACAGCGCAACATCGCTACCTGGCGTGAAATTGAGCGAATGGGTTGCATACCGGTCAAGATGCTGGCCACGCGGGTCAAGAACATAGAGCCGCGCGCCGCGTTGTGCGGCATTTTTGATGAAGGTTGCGGCGACCGGGTGATTGACCGTCGGGTTGGCCCCGATGACGATAATCGCCTCCGCATTGCGGCATTCGGAAAAGGACGCCGTGACCGCGCCAGATCCGATATTCTCCAGCAGTGCCGCCACCGATGACGCATGGCAAAGCCGCGTACAGTGATCGACATTGTTGGTGCCAAAGCCGACCCGGACCAGCTTTTGCACAAGATAGGCCTCTTCATTGCTGCCCTTCGCCGATCCAAAGCCGGACATGGCGGCTGGTCCGTGCGTATCGCGGATCGCTGCCAGACGGCCAGCGGCCAGATCAAGAGCCTCCTCCCAGCTTGCCTCGCGGAAATGTGTCAGCGGGTTGGCCGGATCAAACGGCAGAGAGGCTGATTTCGGCACATCCTCGCGCCGGATCAGCGGCTGCGTCAGCCGTTCGGGATTGGCGATGTAATCGAACCCATAGCGGCCCTTGACACAAAGGCGGCCCTTGTTCGCCGGTCCCTCGCGTCCAGATACGGCAACAATCGCCTCATCCTTGACAGAAAAGGTCAGCTGGCATCCGACCCCGCAATAGGGGCAGACCGAATCCACATGCCGGTCCGGGGTGATGGCCAGTTTCTGTTCATCATCAAGCAGCGTTTTTGGCATCAGCGCGCCGGTTGGGCAGGCCTGCACACATTCGCCGCAGCCCACACAGGTGCTGGCGCCCATATCATCGCCAAAATCAAAGACGATATGCGCATCAGCGCCGCGCCCGGCGAGGCCGATCACGTCATTCACCTGCACCTCGCGGCATGCGCGCACGCACAATCCACACTGGATACAGGCATCCATATTCACCGCAATGGCGGGATGGCTGCTGTCTGGCTCGGGCGAGAATTTTGCCGGGAAGCGGCCTGTCTCAATGTCTTGATAGGCGGCATATTTCCACAATTCGGAGGAGGGGTCATGCGCCACCTCACGGTCCGGCTGATCGGAGACAAGCAGTTCCATCACCATCCTGCGGGCTGTTGTCGCCCGGTGCGATTGGCTGTTGACGATCATGCCCTCGGTTGGCGTGCGGATACAGGATGCCGCAAGCACCCTCTCGCCCTCGATCTCGACCATGCAGGCACGGCAATTGCCGTCCGGCCGGTAACCGGCATCATCCTTGTAACACAGATGTGGAATGTCTGTGCCAAGGCGGGCCGCGGCCTGCCATATGGTCTCACCATCTTCGGCCGAGACTTCCCTGCCATCAAGCGTGAAGCTGATCTTGTCTGTTGTCATTTCGCCCCCGATGAACGCCGCATGGACATTCCTGAAAATCTATTTTGATCCGCCAATATCTTCTGGAAAATGTTTCATTACGCTGGTCAGCGGATTGGACGCTGCCTGTCCAAGGCCGCAGATGCTGGCATCCGCCATCGCCACTGACAATTCATCCAACAGCCCGGTATCGGGTGCATCCGCCTGCATCAGCATCACCGCTTTTGCCGTGCCATTGCGGCAAGGCGTGCATTGGCCACAGCTCTCATGCGCAAAAAACTGCATCAGATTTGTCGCCGCATCCCACATATTGTCCTTGTCGGACAGCACCACCACCGCGTGCGAGCCAACAAAACAGCCCTCATCAGCAAGCGGTCCGCCAAAATCAAGCGGTATGTCACCTTTGCTGGCTGGCAGAATGCCGCCCGATGCCCCGCCGGGCAGATATCCCTTGAACTCATGGCCATCGGCCATGCCACCACAAAGTGCGATCAGCTCCCTGACGCTGGACCCAGCCGGCGCGACAATCACCCCGGGGGTGGCCACGCGGCCAGACACGGAATAGCTGCGCGGTCCGGGATGATCATCCTTGCCCTGCGCATTGAACCAATCGGCGCCACTTTCGATGATGTCACGCACCCAATGCAGGGTTTCAACATTATTCACCAATGTTGGCCGGTCAAAAATGCCCGTCTCGGCCACATAGGGCGGGCGGTGACGCGGCAGGCCGCGCTTGCCCTCGATGGATTCGATCATCGCTGATTCTTCGCCGCAGATATAGGCACCGGCACCGCGGCGCAGATGCAGCGTCACATGATCAGCAAGGCCGGCGGCTTCAACCAGGGCAATTTCCCGGCGCAACAGCGCGATGATTTCCGGATATTCATCGCGCATATAGATATAACAGGCATCCACACCGACGACATGCGCGGCAATCAGGATGCCCTCAATCATCCGATGTGGATCACCTGACAGATACAGCCGGTCCTTGAACGTTCCCGGTTCGCCCTCATCGCCATTCACCGCCATCAAACGCGGCCCGGGCTGATCGCCGACAATGCGCCATTTGCGCCCAGTTGGAAATCCTGCACCACCAAGGCCGCGCAGCGCCGCCTCATCCATGATGCCCAGAACCTCCTCACGGCTGCGGCTGCCGTCCAGAACGGCTTTCAGCGTCTGATAGCCACCGTCTGCGCAATAGGCGTCAAAACCTTTGGCACCGTCCGGGATTTCGGCATGGCCTGCCATGCGCACATCCCTCAACGCATCAAAGCTGGCATGTTCAACAAGCTGATGCCCGATTGCGGCGGCTGGCGCCTTGTCGCAGGCACCGATGCAGGGGGCCGGAACGAATCTGACGTCCTGACTGGCATAGGGGCGCAGTTTCTCAAGCAGGCTCTCCCCCCCGGCCATCATGCAGGACAGAGATGTGCAGACCCGCACGGTGCAGGCGGCAGGGGCAGTTTCACCCTCGCGCACCAGATCGAAATGATCGTAAAAGCTGGCAATTTCCCATATTTCGGCCATCGGCAGCCGCATCAAATGCGCCAGTGCGGCAAGGTGCCGGGCCGAGAGATGCTTGTGCGCATCTTGAATGACATGCAGATATTCGATCAGCATATCGCGCTGCGGTGTGATCTCGCCACCCGGGCTCTCCACAAGCAGCCCGTCAAGCAGGCTCTGCACCTCGGTCAGTGCGGCGGGATCAAGCATCCGGCCCTTGGGCTTGTAATGGCCCTTGCCGCGACTCGATTTCTGGCCCTGCTGGCGCTCTCCCATCGGGTGCATTTCATTCATCAAACAATCCCCCTTGCGTGCGTGTCAGCCAGCCCCTCTATAGGACATGTATCGGATAACTATAGGATCTTTATACGATCTGTATACGATTTGCATCCGCCATGTATCGGCTTTCGACCCGCAGCCTCTCATCCTTTTATTACGCGCTGGCCTGCTGGCGTTTTCAAAAGCGTCAGAAACTGGCGCAAACAGGCCTTTATCCATCATTTTTCCACTCATCGGGGTTGGTTTTGACCAGCTCGACATGGGTGCAATTGATCAGCTGCTTTCCCGCGTTTGGAAAATTTACTGTTACATTCATGCCAACGATTGACTGCACTTGTCCTGGCCCCCAGTCCGGCTGGTCCGGATGGACCACGAAATCGCCAAGCGTAAAATACAGCATGCCGCGTCTCTATCTCCCCTCGAGTGCGTAATGCAGTCTAGGCAAACACGGTATGCCGGTAAATAGCCGGTGTCATCTGCGGCGATTGGTCCCTATTCGCCATCCGGCCCATTGCGATGAAATTGCGATTAAGTTGCGATGACACTGCAATGAAACTGCGATGACACTGCGATGACACTGCAATGAAACTGCAATGAAACTGTGACGAAACAAAAACGCCCCTCCCGCATGCGCAAAAGGGGCGTCTCTCATTCCCATTATTTGACCCAGGGCCCTTCATTCACGCTCCTCATTCAGGTCTTTCACCTAAAATTCCCGGCTGTGCCAGAACCCTTGGAGCCAGTGCGTAACGTCTGGGTTCCTTAAGTCGCGTCAGCCCGCATATTCTGTTCAGCCAGAGTTTCCTCATGAAATTCACGAAGGCTGTCCTCGCTGAACATTTGGTTTTGTGCTGCAGGCCGTTGACGGGGGAGGGTGGCCCTTGCAACCGCGTCAATCTCGTCTTCGGCGATGCTGGTGATCTGCGTTGCCGTTGGAATGGCCTTGCCATCGCGTGAATGGGTCTCGCGCAGGATATAGCCCTGACCCCAGACAGTGTCGATATTCACGCCAGCGGCACCTGCCAATTCGAGTTTCCGGCGCAATTTGCACATAAAGACGTCAATGATCTTTGGCTCTGGTTCGTCAAGACCGCCATAGAGATGGCTGAGGAAGGCTGTCTTGCTCAGCACCGAGCCTTTGCGCAGGGCCAGAAACTCGACAATGCGGAATTCTTTGGCCGTCAGCGGCACCTGAACACCGTCAATCAGCGCCAGATGGCGGTTCAGATCAACCTCCATATTGCCAACCGAGACGGTGGCCGAGCTATGCCCATGCGTTCGCCGGACAATGGCATCGAGATTGGCCAGTAATTCAAACCTGTCAAACGGCTTCGTCAGATAACCATCAGCCCCGGCACCCAGCGCATTGATCTTGTCATCAATGCCGGCATTGCCGGAAACCACAAGGATCGGAACCGGAAGGTGGTTTTTACGGATCAACCGCGCCAGCCTTGTTCCATCCCCATCAGGGAGGTTGATGTCCAGCAAAACAGCGTCAATATCATTATGACGCAATTCTGCCAGCGCCACCTCAATGGTGTGGGCAATGGAGGGAAAATGGCCAGCTTCTTCAAGGGTCATGCCCAGAACATCAGCGACAACGGGGTCATCCTCAACAATCAAAATGTGCATATTTAAACCTTCTTAACTATACTGTTGGTTGCTCTTACTGCTGCAAGTCACGATTTCCCCGCCAAAACGAGACAAAAACCCCTGAAATAATGATTGGTGAGGCGGTTCCATCGGTATTTGATAACGATAAATTAACCTTCCAAAACCTTCAAATCACATATGCGTGATTTACTTTTTGGTAATGATTATTGATGGTTACAACCTGAATTACCTGTTCCTTTGGGTCATTTTGCCCCTTGTCTGGCGCTCTCTTTCGGTGTAAGTGGTGCCGAATTGTTCATGCTCTGCACCACACCCACGGGTGGTCGGGGTGGTTTCGGGAATGAGCCGGCCGGTTTATCCGGGGAAGAATTGGGTGAAAGATGACTGAAGCAACGAAAAAAACAGAGAAAAAGACAGAGAAAAAGACAGAGAAAAAGACAGAGAAAGAGACAGAGTCTGTAGGCACCACCGCCAGCAAGAAGTCCGCTGGCAAGGTTGCTGATACCACTTCCAAAAAGGCTTCCAGAAACACTGCCAGCAACACTGCCAGAAACACTGCCAGCAACACTGAGGCCAAAGTGGCTATGAGTGGCTCAGCCTCTCCGATCCTGCTCCCTGAAGGCTATCGTCCGAGCGAGGATGAAGAATTCATGAACCCGTTGCAGCTTCTGTATTTCCGCAAGAAGCTGGAAGCCTGGCGGGCCGAATTGCTGGATGAGGCGAGTGACACCATCACCGGGCTGTCCCAGGAAAATCTGCACCAGCCCGATCAGATGGACCGCGCCCAGATTGAGAGCAATGCCGCGCTAGATCTGCGGACCCGTGACCGGGAGCGCAAATTGTTGCAGAAGATCGAATCGGCCCTGCGCCGCATTGATGAGGGCAGCTATGGCTATTGCGTTGAAACGGATGAGCCAATCAATCTGCGCCGTCTTGAGGCACGGCCCATTGCCTCGCTCAGCCTTCACGCTCAGGAATGGCATGAGCGCATGGAGCGGGTTCACCGCGACGATTGACCTTGCAATATTAGACAAGCGCGGGTTCACCGCGACGATTGACCTTGCTAATATTAGATAAGCGCGGGTTCACCGCGATGATCAGACGAACAAAAATAAAACCAGCAACAATTAGACCGGCAACAATTAGACCGGCAACAATTAGACCGGCAACAATCAGATAAGCGCGATTGGATGAAGCGCAGTTTATCGGGGCGGGCATGCCTGTGTGGCGGCGCTTCACCAGCCCCTATCAAGACATCACCTTTCTTTTCAGCCCCGGCCCAAAGCAGAATTGGCCTTTGCCACCGTGATGGTTTGCCGCCCTGCCGACCGCCTGATCTAGCCGAGTCGTCCATATTCTGCCTGCATCCCTCGCCCCTGTTGCGGCGTGGTGCGGCCAAAACACCCCTCAGCCCTCATGGCAATCTCCCGGCAAAGCCCCGGTATTCTGCGGTTTTGTAAAAAAAGAGAACAAAACATGAAAATTTATGTTGCATTTGGAACAAATAGAGTACATATTGCTGCCAGATTGGCGATCATGTCGTCGCGCTCCGGCGCTGCTGTGATGGGGATGTGCCAGCCCCTTTTCAGCATGGACAGCGATCAATGGCTATGCAACTAAGGAGACAGATATGGCTGGAGTCGTAGTGGATCTGAAAATGAACAATGATGATAAGAACAAGGCGCTGGAAGCTGCCATAGGGCAGATCGAAAAGGCATTTGGCAAGGGCTCGGTGATGAAGCTTGGCCAGCGCGAATCAGCTGTTGATGTGCAGGCCATATCAACCGGGTCGCTTGGCCTTGACATCGGGCTTGGTATTGGCGGCTTTCCCAAGGGCCGGATTGTTGAGATTTATGGCCCCGAATCATCAGGCAAGACCACACTGGCGCTGCATGCCGTGGCCGAAGCGCAGAAAGATGGCGGCAATTGTGCCTTCGTTGATGCTGAACATGCGCTTGACCCTGCCTATGCCAAGAAACTTGGCGTCAATATTGATGATCTGCTGATTTCCCAGCCGGATGCGGGTGAACAGGCGCTGGAAATCGCTGACACGCTGGTCCGCTCAGGCGCGATTGACGTGCTGGTCGTTGATTCGGTGGCGGCGCTGGTACCGCGTGCTGAACTTGAGGGTGAGATGGGTGACCATCACGTTGGATTGCATGCCCGCCTGATGAGCCAGGCGCTACGCAAGCTGACATCCTCAATCGCGCGGTCGAATTGTCTGGTCATCTTCATCAACCAGATTCGCCTGAAGATCGGTGTGATGTTTGGCAATCCTGAGACCACAACCGGTGGTAATGCGCTCAAATTCTACGCTTCGGTGAGGCTTGATATTCGCCGGATTGGCGCGATCAAGGACCGCGATGAGGTGGTCGGCAACCAGACCCGGGTCAAGGTTGTGAAAAACAAGGTGGCCGCCCCATTCCGCACCGTTGAGTTTGACATCATGTATGGTGAGGGCATTTCCAAGATGGGCGAATTGCTTGATCTTGGCGTTGCTGCCGGCATCGTTGAAAAGGCGGGGGCGTGGATTTCCTACAAGGGACAGCGCATCGGGCAGGGCCGTGAGAATGCAAAGAATTTCCTGAAGGAACATACCGAACTTGCCAATGAGATCGAGGCGGCGATTCGTCAGAATGCCGGTCTTGTTGGTGATCAGATGCTTGATAATTCGATTGCCGAAATGGCTGAGGCTGCAGAGCCTGCCTCACCCGATGAGGTGCCATCAGCAGGCTAGCCTGCAAACGGTCAGTGACCAGATTTCTGCCTCCGTCACCGGTCATCCGGGGCGGGGGTTTTTTCATCTGATGGCGATGACATGCCAGCAGCTGACACTATGCTTGTCCCAACAAAGTGGCGCGAACCAGCGAAAAACTGTCACTTTGGCTGGACAGAGGGCAAGCCACACGCTTAAAACAGGGCCACACGCTTAAAACAGGGCCACACGCTTAAAACAGGGCCACCGGATTAAGGACCAGGGGATATAAAGGACAATGAGCAGCGTCAACGACATCCGTTCGACCTTTCTTGACTATTTTCAGAAGGACACTCACCAGATTGTCGACTCCAGTCCATTGGTGCCACAGAATGATCCGACATTGATGTTCACCAATGCCGGCATGGTGCAGTTCAAAAATCTGTTCACCGGGCTGGAGACACGGGATTACAAGCGTGCGGTCACCTCGCAGAAATGCGTTCGCGCTGGTGGCAAGCATAATGACCTTGAAAATGTGGGCTATACCGCGCGCCATCACACTTTCTTTGAGATGTTGGGGAATTTTTCCTTTGGTGATTATTTCAAGGATCATGCCATTGAGATGGCGTGGAACGTGATCACCAGAGAATATGGTCTGCCGGCCGAAAAACTGTTGGTCACCGTTTATCACGAGGATGAGGAGGCTGCCGGTCTCTGGCGCAGGATTGCCGGGCTTGATGATGACCGGATCATCCGCATTGCGACCTCGGATAATTTCTGGGCGATGGGTGACACCGGGCCCTGCGGCCCCTGTTCGGAGATTTTCTTCGATCATGGCCCGCAGATTGCCGGTGGTCCGCCGGGTTCCCCGGATGAGGATGGTGATCGGTTCATCGAGATCTGGAATCTGGTTTTCATGCAGTTTGAGCAAACAGCGAGTGAGCGGATCAATCTGCCGAAACCCTCGATTGACACCGGGATGGGGCTGGAACGGATCGCTGCGGTGTTGCAGGGCAAGCATGACAATTATGACATCGATCTGATGCGCGCCCTGATCGAGGCGTCGGCCGATGTGTCCAATACCGATGCTGATGGCGCGATGAATGTTTCGCACCGTGTTGTTGCCGATCATTTGCGCGCCACCTCGTTTTTGATTGCCGATGGTGTGTTGCCGTCAAATGAGGGGCGGGGCTATGTGCTGCGCCGGATCATGCGCCGCGCGATGCGTCATCTGCATCAGCTTGGCTGTCAGGATCCGGTGATGTGGCGGCTGGTTCCGGCGTTGGTTGCGGAAATGGGCACACATTATCCCGAGCTGGGCCGGGCGCAACCGCTGATTACCGAGACCCTGAAGCTTGAGGAAACACGCTTCAAGGAAACGCTGGATCGTGGGCTGCGCATCCTCAATGATGAGGTGGCTGGCAAAGCCGCAGGCGGCACGCTTGATGGCGCAACCGCTTTCAAGCTCTATGACACCTTCGGCTTTCCCCTTGATCTGACCCAGGATTTCATGCGCGGATTTGACTGGTCGGTCGATCTTGATGGCTTCAACACGGCGATGCAGGCGCAAAAGGCCGCCGCCCGCAAGGCGTGGAGCGGGTCCGGCGATGCCGCGACGGAAACCATCTGGCTGGATCTTGGCCAGCGGCATGGGGCCACCGAGTTTTTGGGCTACACATCCGACACCACCGAGGGTGTCGTTCTGGCTCTGGTGGCTGATGGTGTTGATGATGATGCTGAACGGGACAGTGTAGCGGCAGGCACCGCCGTCAACATCGTGACCAACCAGACGCCGTTTTATGCCGAATCCGGTGGCCAGATTGGCGATACCGGCGTTATCGAATGGGCTGATGGCGAGGCTGTGGTCACTGACACCTTCAAGACACCGGCGGGGATGTTTGTACACCGCGCCAGGATTGTTAAGGGCACCCTTGCCAACGGCACCCCGGTCAAGCTGGTGATTGATACGCAACGCCGCCTGCGGCTGCGCGCCAACCATTCGGCCACACATTTGCTGCATGAGGCGTTGCGCCATGTGCTTGGTGATCATGTGGCGCAGAAAGGCTCGATGGTGGCACCTGACAGGCTGCGCTTTGATTTTTCGCATCCAAAAGCTGTGTCCGGTGAGGAACAGGCGCGGGTACAGGCGATCGTCAATGAGCGCATTCAGATGAACAATGAGGTCGCGACCCGGATCATGACGCCCGAGGCGGCGATCGAGCTGGGCGCATTGGCATTGTTTGGCGAGAAATACGGTGATGAGGTGCGCGTTGTCCAGATGGGCGGACCGGCAGAGGCCGCAGGGCGCGGCGCGTGGTCGGTTGAGTTGTGTGGCGGCACACATGTCGCCCGGTCTGGTGACATCAGCCTGCTCAAGATCATTTCGGAATCAGCTGTTGCCGGCGGTGTTCGCCGGATTGAGGCGGTCACGCAGGCAGGAGCTATAGACTGGATTGAGGGGCGGGAGAGAATCCTCACCGGGGCGGCTGACATTTTGAAGATTTCACCGGAAAGGCTGACCGAACGTGTTGCCCGCCTGCTTGAGGACGCCAAAAAAGCCGATCGTGATATCAGCAATCTGCGCCGCAAACTTGCCGCTGGTGGCGGTGCTGGCGGTGGCGCCGGCGAGCTGATCAATGGGGTGAATTTTGTCGGGCGTCTGTTGGAGGACACGCCCGCGCGTGAGCTCAAATCAATGGCTGACGAGTTGAAGGCCGGATTGGAAAAAGCGGTGATTTGTCTGGTCGCAACCGATGATGGCAAGGCCTCGATCGTTGTCGCAGTGACCCCTGATCTGGTTGACAGCCGCAATGCGGTCGATCTGGTTCGTCTTGGCTCGGCGGCACTTGGCGGCGGCGGCGGTGGAGGGCGGCCGGACATGGCCCAGGCTGGTGGCCCGAATGCTGACAATGCGGCGGCAGCGTTGGCGGCGGTTTCGTCGGCGCTTTAGACACTTCGTGGATAAAACCTCCAGTCGCTTCGGCACTGAGATTATAAACTCCCGCGGCTCTGAGATGCTGAAACCATAACATAAAACCAAAAAAGCCCCACCGCGAGGAAGGGCCTTTCTGGTTTGCAACAGACAGCAGGGGCTATGCACCCATTGCCTTTTGCAGATTCACGTCAATCGCATCAAGAAAACCGTCAGTCGTCAGGAACGGCTGCTCGTTTGAGATCAGCAGGGCGAGGTCCTTGGTCATCTGGCCGCGCTCGACTGTCTGGATGCAGACTTTCTCGACAGTGTCGGCAAAGGCTGCAACATCAGGCGTATGATCAAACTTGGCACGATAGGACAGGCCGCGCGTCCAGGCAAAGATCGAGGCGATCGGGTTGGTCGAGGTGTCCTTGCCTTGCTGGTGTTGGCGAAAATGCCGGGTGACCGTGCCATGCGCTGCCTCGGCCTCGACTGTCTTGCCATCGGGGGTCATCAGGACAGAGGTCATCAGGCCAAGCGAGCCAAAACCCTGAGCCACGGTATCGGACTGAACATCGCCATCATAATTCTTGCAGGCCCAGACAAACCCGCCGTCCCACTTCATCGCGCAGGCCACCATGTCGTCAATCAGCCGGTGTTCATAGGTCAGTCCGGCGTCCTTGAATTTGGCTGCGAACTCGGCCTCAAAGACCTCTTCAAACAGGTCTTTGAAACGCCCGTCATAGGCTTTCATGATGGTGTTCTTGGTCGACAGATAGACAGGCCAGCCAAGGTCAAGGCCATAATTCATGCAGGCTCTGGCAAAGCCGCGGATTGATTCATCTAGGTTGTACATGGCCATTGCCACGCCGCCATCTGGGAAATCGAATACCTCATGCGTGATCGCCGGGCTGCCGTCGGCCGGTTGAAACGTCATCGTCAGCTTGCCGGCACCCGGGACGACAAAATCCGTGGCCCGGTATTGGTCACCAAAGGCATGGCGGCCAATGACGATCGGCCGTGTCCAGCCGGGGACCAGCCGGGGTACGTTCTGGCAGATGATCGGCTGCCGGAAAACCGTGCCGCCGAGGATGTTGCGGATCGTGCCATTTGGAGATTTGTACATGCGCTTGAGGTCAAATTCCTCAACCCGTTCTTCGTCCGGGGTGATTGTCGCGCATTTCACGCCAACGCCATATTCCCTGATCGCATTGGCGCTGTCGATGGTGATCTGGTCATCCGTCTCGTCACGCTTTTCGATGCCCAGATCGTAATATTTCAGATCAACATCCAGATAGGGGTGAATCAGCTTGTCTTTAATTTTCTGCCAGATGATGCGCGTCATTTCATCGCCATCAATCTCGACAATGGGGGTTTTGACCTTGATACGTGACATGGAAAATCCTTCGGTATTGCTTTTTCAACAGGCCTTCAAACAGGCGGGCGCAGCGAGGCTGTGTGGGTGGACAGTTGGTTATCTGCATCGACAGTTGGTCTTGGGGGTGGCACATGACGCCCATCTGCCGTGATACTAGGCCTGTTTCTAGACTGGAAACTGGTCACGTGCAAGTGTGCAAAGGCGCAAAATCAGCCAGAAGTCGCGGTGCTGACTGCGGCTGTGACCAGGCTGCCATTGGCGACATTGTCAAGATGATCGGCGATTTCGTCCAATGTGTTGGCCTGTTCAAGATGTTTCACATTGCCGTGATGCATGAAGCCGGCATCGATGATGTACTGGATCTGGTCAAGCAGATGCTGCCAATAGCCGTTCAGATTGAAGACAATGATTGGCTTTTGATGCAGACCGAGCTGTCGCCAGGTGGCAATCTCCATGGTTTCGTCGAGTGTGCCAAGGCCGCCAGGCAAAACAATGAAGGCGTCGCTTTCGGCATACATCATTTCCTTGCGTTGGTGCATTGTGTCCATGATATGCAGCTTGGTGACACCAGCGTGGCCGATTTCAACACTGTCAAGAAAACGCGGGATGATCCCGGTGACATGGCCGCCCGCCTCGATCACACCATCGGCGACTCGGCCCATCAGGCCCATTTTGCCACCACCATAGACAAGACCAAGCTGCCGCGATGCAATCATTTGGCCCAACTGATACGCACTCTTGGCGTAAATTGGATTCTCTCCCATTGCGGCACCAGTGAACACACAAATCTTTTTCATCAGCAGTGACTATCCAATCGTTGAACATGTAATGGTTAAGCATTACGCTTGTTAATCTCTAACGCCACAAAAAAAGGAAATCCTGGGTGCGCTATCTGACCTACATATTGCTTGGAGTTGGTGGTTTGATTGCGATTGCGGCGCTGGCCGTGGTGTTTCTTGGTGATCAGGAACCGGCAGCCGTGGCACCGCAGGGCGACACAAAGAGCGGGATTGTCGCCGATATAGCGCCGCAGACCGGCACAAATGGCGAGGTGGAGGCCAGCACAGACCAATCCACCCGAACAGGCGCATCAGATATCGGCGCATCAGATACCGGCGCATCAGATACCGGCGCGACAGATACCGGCGCGACAGATACCGGCGCGACAGACAAACCCGCCATCGTCGGCAGCGATGATCAGGATCAACGGCAAACGTTATTGGCCATTGATCTGGCGCAGGTGAAACCCGATGGTCAGGCGGTGTTTGCCGGGCAGGCGGCACCGGGCGCGATGATCACCGTTTTCGAGGGAGATATCCTGCTTGGTGAGACAGTTGCAGATGACAATGGTGAGTGGGTTGTCATTCTGGAAAAGACATTGGCCCCGGGTCAACATCTGGTGTCCGTTGCCATGGAAACAACAACAGGCGAGACTGAACTTGCAGACGCCACCCTGGCGATCGAAATTGCCGCCAGCAAGGATGAGCAACCGCTTGTCGCCGTGCTGCCGCAGACCGTAAATGAGGTGCCAAAGCTTCTGCAATCGCCTGACGACAAGCCGCTGGAAACAGCCACCATCGCCTCTGCTGACACCACGGATAAGAAGAGCGGTACCGATACGGATAGCCAGAAAACGTCCGACACAGTTACCACTGCAGATACCAGCGGGACGGTCGCCGACCAGACGACTGCGCCGATCATAACACCGTCTATTGCGCCGCGCGCCCTTGTCTGGCGCAAGAATAACGAGCTGGCGATTTCCGGCGTGGCCACAGGCGGCGTCCGGGTGACAGCCAGCACCAAAAGCGGTGATTTTGCCGAGGCATTGGTGATGGCGAACGGGGACTGGTCGATATTTGGCACAATTGACCCCTCGGCTTCGCGCCTTGAATTCCGGTTTGCCCTCTATGATGAGACTGGTACCAGCGTTGCCGCCTATGTGTTGCCTGTCACCTTGCGTGATCTGGATGTCGGCCTTGATGGCAGCGAGATGGTGGTGATCAACAGAGGTGATGCGCTATGGCGGATTGCTTATCGCAGTTATGGTGAGGGTGTCCGCTATGTCGATATTGTGCGCCGTAATTCGGGATCGATTGTCGATCCTGATCTGATTTATCCCAATCAGATTTTTGCGCTCCCCAAACAGTGATGTGCCAGCCGCGGTGACAGCCGGGCAGGGGAGCGCGTGACCAACCAGACGGCAAGGGAGGGCCCGCATGGGTGATGGCACTTTAGATCAGCAAAAACCATCCTTTTTCTGGCAAATTGCTGATGATGGCTGGCCGGTTTTAGCGCTTGCCGGATTGCTGACAATTTTGCTGACCATAATGTTTGTGCCGCTTGGCACATTCGCCCTTGGAATGTTCGTATGGCTGTCACACATCCTGCGCGTTCCCAGCCGCACGACACCGCAATCTGCGGCGGTAATTGTGGCACCGGCTGATGGCCGTGTAACCGAGATTACCAAAGTTGCGCGGACAAATGAGTTCGATCCGCAAGTGACGGAGGCACTGCGCATCACCATTCGCACCTCGCTCAGCGATGTGCAATTGCAGATGGCACCCATTGAGGGGCGGGTCACCGATAATTTTGCTATTCCCGGGCTGTTTGGGGGTTATGAGGATATGACGGCGGCGCGGGCTGACAATGAACGGCGCGAGATCACCCTGACACAGGATGACGGGCTAAGTGTGATGGTGGTGCAACTTGGGGGGAAAACGGCAAGACAGCTGGTCTGTCGGCATCATGTCGGGCGGTTTCTGAGGCGCGGCACACCACTTGGCATGGCGCGGCTTGCCGGTGTTGTTGAGTTGTTCATTCCGGCTGACTGCACTCCTCAGATCGCCGTTGGCCAGCATGTTCTTGCCGGAGAGACAGCCATTGCACGTCTGCCGTCGCGCGGGCGCAGACGGTCATCAGGCTGATGTTTGACGCGGCGCTTCGTCCCTATGTCGACAGGGTGACCGATCCTGTTGGCCGCTGGTGTGTGGCGCGCGGCATCTCGGCGAGTATGGTCACTGTCATCGGATTTGCCTTTGGCCTTGCCGCTGTCCTTGCCATTGCCATGGGGATGATGCTGGTGGCGTTCGTGCTGATCCTGCTCAACAGGTTTTGTGATGGGCTGGATGGGGCAGTTGCCCGGGCCTCTGCCCCCACTGATTTTGGTGGGTTTCTGGATATTGTTTTTGATTTTATTTTCTATGCAATGGTGCCGTTTGGTTTTGCCCTGTGTGATCATGCCAACGCCCTTGCCGCTTGTTTTCTGATCGTCAGCTTTTTTGGCACAGCTGTCAGCTTTCTTGCCTTTGCTGTGATGGCGGAGAGGCGGGGGATTTCAAGCCGGGAGCGCGGCGTGAAGTCGTTCTATTATCTGGGCGGCTTGACCGAGGGTGGTGAAACAATCATCCTTTTGCTGGCGATGACCGTGATGCCGCAATGGTTTGTGTATTTTGCTTTTGGGTTTGGCACGCTCTGCTGGATCACCGCAGCCAGCCGTATCCTCGAAGCACGAAAATTACTAGGCTGAACGCCTGAGTCTCAGGAGACGAAACCGATGAAACTGAAAATTGGTGATCCGACACTCCGCCTTGAGGATGAGCGATTGTTGCGAGGCGAAGGCTGCTTCACAGACGACATTGACCCGGGCGATGGGCTCCGTGTTGCCTTTCTGCGGGCTCCCTTCGCCCATGCCCGGCTGACCGCGCTTGATCTTGAAGATGCACGGGCTCTAGCGGGGGTTCATCTTGTTGCCTCACAGGCTGACCTCGATGCTGATCAGGTTGGGGATATCACCTGTGCGCTGAGCCTGCAGAATGAAGATGGCAGTGACATGGTCAAGGTCTCGAAACCGGCGATGGTTCGGGAAATCAACCGCTCGGCAGGTGATATTGTTGCCATGGTTGTTGCCGATGATCAGCAGATTGCGGATGATGCGCTGGAGCTTATCGATGTGCGTTATGAGGCTATGGAAGCGGTTTCTGATGTGTATGCGGCGATGGCTGATGGCGCGCCACAGCTTTACGCGGAATATGAAAACAATATTGCCCTGAACTGGGTGGCCGCCGATCATGCCGGGACAAGCGAGGCGTTTGCCCGGGCGGCAGAGACCGGGTTGGAGACTGTCGAAATCGATGTGGTGAACAGCCGGGTCATCGTCAACGCGCTCGAAACGCGGCCAATGATCGCTGGCCCGGGAGAGCGGCTGGGAACACTCGATATCTGGTGTCCCACTCAGGGACCCGTGCCAATAGCGCAAAAGCTGGCGGCAGTGCTGAATATGCCGGTCGCCGATGTGCGGGTGCGAACGCCGGATGTTGGCGGGGGCTTTGGGTACAAGATTTTCTTCTATCCTGAGCAGGTGGCCATTGCCTGGGCGGCGCGGCGGCTCGGACGGAGGATCAGATGGCAGCAGGCTCGCTCCGATGGCTTTCTGTCAGATTTGCAGGGGCGTGATAACCGCAGCCGTGTGCGCGCCCTTGTTGACAGGGATGGTCGGGTGCATGCGGCTGAGGTCACAGCGCATGTCAATCTGGGGTCTTGGTTGTCTAATTTTGGACCGGGCGTTCCAACTCTGTCAGGTTCACGGGCGCTGACGACAAATTACCGTATTCCGTATGCAAGCCTGCGGGTGATCGGTGTCATGACAAACACCCCGGCGGTTGATGCCTATCGCGGGGCTGGTCGGCCGGAATCCAATTACCTGATGGAACGTCTGATGGATCATGTTGCAGCGCATGTTGGCATTAGTCGGATCGAGGTGCGCCGCCGCAATTTGATCAGGCCGCAGGATATGCCGTATCAGATGGTCATTGGCGGCAAAATTGACGTGGGAGACATGCCGGGGGTGATGGAAGAGGCGCTTACACGCGCTGATCACGCCGGCTTTGCCGCCCGTCGTGCCGAGAGTGAGGCCGTTGGCAAGTGGCGCGGTATTGGGGCAACCATGTATCTTGAGCAATGCGGTGATGGTGGCGGCAATGAGGGCGTAGAGATCCGGTTTCAGCCCGATGGTGCCATTCTGCTGTTGGTTGGCATGCAGGACAATGGTCAGGCGCACCGTACGACGCTGACGCAGATCCTGTCTGACCGGTTCGGCTATGAGACGGACAGGATTACCATCCGGCAGGGGGATTCAGCGCACACGCCCCCAGGCACCACAGGCGGTGCCCGGATGAGCATCATTATCGGGTCTGGCGTTGCCCATATTGCCACTGAGACGCTGGAGAAGGCGATGCCCCACGCGGCGGAGCATCTTGGCTGCTCCCCTGCCGATATAAGTTTTGCTGATGGCTTATTCCTTGTTCGGGACAGCAACCGTTCGGTTGGATTGGCTGAGCTTTTGATCAAGCTCGCTCCGGCAGAGGGTGCGCATCCGTTTGACATGTATCACGCCTATGAGTCCAGCGGTGCGACTTATCCTCACGGATGCCATGTTGTTGAGATAGAGGTTGATCCAGCCACCTGTCTTGCCCAGATCCAACGCTATACCGTGGTTGATGATTTTGGTGTCGTCCTCAACCCGGTCACACTGCGTGGCCAGATCCATGGCGGTATTGCGCAGGGTGTTGGTCAGGCGCTTTACGAGCATGCCGCGTTTGACGAACAGGCGCAGCTTCTTGCTGGCTCCTTGATGGACTATACTTTGCCGCGTGCTGATCACCTGCCATCAATTGACGTGCATTTTCGCGGCACGCCAACCGGCAATAATCACCTCGAAGTAAAAGGATCCGGTCAGGCGGGGGCGATCGGTTCAACGCAGGCGGTGATCTCTGCACTTTGCGATGCGCTTGGCGTTACCCATATAGATATGCCGGCCACACCCGCGGCCATCTGGCGGGCGTTACAGGCGAAACAACACAGAAAGGCAGTGTGATGTCTGACAAGATTGAAAAAAGTGACGCCGAATGGCGTGCCCAGCTGACCCCGGAACAATATCAGGTCACCCGCCATCATGGCACTGAACGCGCTTTTACCGGCACGCTGAACAAGGTCTATGAAGATGGGATGTATCATTGCATCTGCTGTGATGCCGAGTTGTTTTCCTCGACAACCAAATATGACTCAGGGTCAGGCTGGCCGAGCTTTTACGACACTCTTGGCAATGGCGCGATCGCCGAGACTGAGGATACCAGCTTTATGATGCGGCGCGTTGAGGTGCATTGTGAGCGTTGCGAGGCACATCTGGGCCATGTCTTTCCGGACGGGCCGCAGCCAACGGGTCTGCGTTACTGCATCAATTCGGCGTCACTGGCGTTCAGGAATAAAGACTGAGGTGTGGGTTGTTGGAGAAAAATGTGGTTGACCCGCAACCAAACATGATCCGTAGGGAGAGACAGATCCATTGCTGCCAGAAACTCAGGCTGGCATGTATATGCGGGTCACCGGACACAGCTTCACCGACCGAGTGGAGGAAATTTCTGGTCGGGAGCTGTGAATTGATAAAAAACCGGCGCTATTGAGTGGTTTTAGCCGCGGCTCTGGTCGTAATTGTCACCATAATCATGCCGGCCATGCCCACCGTGATGGCGTTTGGGCATTTCATCATCATTCAAAAGACCGTCACCATCGCTGTCCATTTTTTCGAACATGGCAATTAGACGGGCGTTGAATTCATCTTTGCTGATGCTCCCATTCTCATCGCTGTCCAGACGCATAAACCGTTTGGAATTGTGGCTCAGCATTTCTTCCTGGCTGAGGACGCCATCCTTGTTGGCGTCAAGTTTCAGCGCGTTGATCTTGCCGTGATGGCCGTGATTGCCAAAACCCTTATGGCTGGGATAGCTGCCCGCTGTTGCAAGACCGGCGATCAGACCGCCAGAAACTACGAGCGCACCCGTGATAATGGCTGTTTTGCTGATTTTTTTCATGGGAAATCCTGTTCGATATGGTTAGAAGATGCAGGTGACATCGGCAATCAAAGTCGCAAAGTGGGTGAAGGCGGCGTCGGTCACCGATGTCGATTACCAAGATGAGTGTCAAAAGAGGCACAAAAGGGGCGGCGGCGTGGTGATTTCGGGGAATTTTGAACGGGTGGGGGCAGTTCTATTATGATTGGCCCGGGAGAAAGATGATGACTGAAAAAATGCCGTGGATTACCGGCACAACCAAAGTCTTTGGTGTGATTGCACATCCCACCGACCATGTGCGAGCGCCAATGGTGTTCAACAGGATTTTTTCTGAGCGGTCACTTGATAATGTCATGATTCCAATTTCGGTTTCACCGGCTGATTTTACAGAGATGATCCGGGCCTTGCAGTCACAGTCAAATTTTGGTGGCCTCACCGCCACCATTCCCCACAAGATGGCGATGGCTGCGCTTTGCGATACGTTGGGGCCTGCGGCCCGTGTTAGTGGAGCTGTCAACGCGGTTCGGTTCAATCCGGACGGAACGATTGACGGTGATAATTTTGATGGTGAGGGTTTTGTTACCGGTATGACCAGCCAGGGACATGAAATCGCTGGCAAGACGGTATTGCTGCTGGGGGCAGGCGGTGCTGCAAGAGCCATCGCCACCGCTCTATGTGCGCATGGTGTTGCGGAGCTGCATATTCTCAACAGAACCCATGCCAATGCTGAGGCGCTGGTTGCCGCGCTTGAAGATAAGGGTGGGTTTGAGCAGGCGCGCGCAGTAACCAGCCATGATGGCAGCAATGTTGATGTTGTGATCAATGCCACCAGCATGGGTCTGCATGAAGGTGATGATCTGCCGCTGCCGCTGGACGGCGTGGCTGCGAACACGGTGATCGCTGAGATTATCATGAAGCCAGAGCAGACAGTCTGGTTGGTAGAGGCCGAGAGACGTGGTCTTGCGACGCAATATGGACGCCACATGCTTGATTGCCAGGTTGAACTGATTGGAAAATTCATCGGCGCGCTTTAATGGCCGGTAGTTGCTGGCTTTTTGACGTCTGTGGCCGCGGCGCGACAAGAAGTGAATTGAGTTTGATTGTCGTCGGCTATATAACACAACCACGTTTGACACGATCATTCATGCGCCGACATGGCAGCGCCCCGGCGATGTGTCATCTGGCGATGTTGGCGAAAGAGGTTAAAATGGCTGAAACCACAAATTCCTGGACTGAAGAGCGCTTGGAAAAGCTACGAAAATTGTGGGATGAAGGACTGTCAATTTCACAGATTGGCAAGGCGCTGGGTGTGTCACGCAATGCCATTGCGGGTAAGGCACATCGCATGGAGTTGCCGAAACGGCCATCACCAATTGCCAAGAACAAAGCCGAGAAAAAGGAGCCTGTGAAGGCGGCAATGCCGAAAAGAGATCTGCCACTCCGTCTTGAGTTGCGACAGCTCGAATGGTCGCGCAGCAAATGCTGTTGGCCGTCCGGTGACCCTAAGCATAATGGATTTTCCTTTTGTGGTGCGGCAATCGTGCCTGGCAAGCCTTATTGCCTCGCACATTGTCAGGAGGCATACACAACTTCCCGCGAAAACCGCTAGCCGATGCTGAAATTACGATCTGATTATACACCGCCGTCATGTCGCGTTCTTGATGCCCGGTTGAACATAGACATCCATGACGATCATACTGAGGTGACAACGATCCTATCGCTGGAACGCGTCAGTTCAGCGCCTTTCCTTTTGCATGGCCGGGATCTGGAATTACGGTCACTTCGTATCGGCGATGCGATCATAGATAAGGCTGACTGGCCGCTGAGCGAGGATGGTTTGTTGCTGGCGGATCTGCCTGAGCAGGTGAGTGTCGAAACCGTTTCCATCTGTCACCCAGAGACCAACACGGCACTTGAGGGTCTTTATCTGTCTGGCGGCATGTACTGCACGCAATGCGAGCCTGAGGGGTTCCGGCGGATCGGCTTTTACCCTGACCGTCCGGACGTGATGACGATTTTCACCGTCCGGATTGAGGCGAATCAGTCTTTTCCCCAATTGCTGTCAAACGGAAATCTTGTCGAAACCGGCGATGTGGGCAGTGATCGGCATTTTGCCCTTTGGCATGACCCGCATCCAAAGCCCGCTTATCTGTTTGCCTGCGTTGTTGGCGATCTGGATTGTGCGCGGGATAGTTTTATCACCGCATCACAGCGTCATGTCGACCTACATATTTATGTCGAAAAGGGCAATGTCGATCTGACCGGTCATGCCATGGAGTCGTTGAAAAAATCGATGAAATGGGATGAGGAGCGGTTCGGTCTCGAATATGATCTTGATCTGTTTCAGATTGTTGCCGTCAGCCATTTCAACATGGGGGCGATGGAGAATAAGGGCCTCAATATTTTCAACAGCAAATATGTATTGGCTGATGAACGCACCGCCACCGACACTGATCTGGACAATGTCGAATCCATCGTGGCGCATGAGTATTTTCATAACTGGACTGGTAACAGGGTGACCTGCCGCGACTGGTTCCAACTGACCCTTAAAGAGGGATTGACTGTTTACCGTGATCAGTTTTTCTCGGCTGACATGCATGATGAGGGGGTGCAGCGTGCCGGAGATGTCAGCATGTTGCGCGCGGCGCAGTTTCCCGAGGACAGGAGCCCAACCGCGCATCCCATTCGTCCGGAAAGCTATCTTGAGATCAACAATTTCTATACGGCCACCGTCTATGAAAAGGGAGCTGAGGTGATTCGTATGCTGGCTGGCTATCTCGGGCGTGAGGGGTTCCGCCGGGGGATGGATCTGTATTTTCAGCGGCATGACGGACAGGCAGTGACATGTGATGATTTTGTCGCCGCACTCTCTGACGCGACAGACACTGATCTGTCTGCTTTTGCAGGCTGGTACTCGCAGGCAGGAACGCCGCAATTGACAATAAGGCGCAGGCAGTCAGGTGATCATCACCTTGAAATGGTGCTGACACAGGAAATTCCAGAAACGGCAGCCGCCACCCCGCGGGACCCGCTGCCGATCCCTGTTCGTCTTGGCTTTATCGGTCCGGATGGCCGGCCTGTGGCGACGCGATGCAATGGTGAGCCGACGGTGCTGGATGAGCATGTATTGCTGATCGACCAAGCTAGCCAGACCGTGAAATTTGAGGCGGATGTTATGGTGGGTGGATTGACGCCAAGCCTGCTGCGTGGATTTTCCGCACCGGTGATCTTGTCGGATGATCTGACGCGCGATGAACGGCTGCATGTGATGGCGTATGACAGCGACCAGTTCAATCGTTGGGACGCCGGGCAAACGCTGCTGGCAGATGCGCTGATAGCAACGATTGACGGACATCTAAATGTAGAGGCGCTCGCCTCGGGATATCGTCAGATATTGGCAGACGGCCACCTACGAGATGATTTCAAGGCTGGAATGCTTGTTGTTCCAGGGATTCCGGTGCTTGAGAGCCGCATGAGTCCAGCTGATCCGGTTGTGTTGCATCAAGCCAAGCAGGCTTTGCTAAAGACGCTTGGTGGAGCTTTGCATGAGGAAATAGACGCTGCATTGTGTCCATCTGGCCGAGAGCGGCTCAGCTCCAGCGCAGGTGGCCGCGCATTGCTGAACCAATTGTTGATATTGGGGGTTGCCGCTGAGAATGAAACAGCGATCTCCGGTGCGGCGGCGCAGGTGATGGATCAGAACATGACGCTCTCACAAGGCGCGTTGCGGGCCCTAATCAATTGCGAGGACCAGGCAAGGGTGACAGCGCTGCAGGCCTTCCATGACCGCTGGCAGGAATCGGCGCTGGTGATGGAAAAATGGTTTCAGATGGAAGCAATGTCGGCAGTTGGCGGCACCATTGAACGGCTTGCCACCCTGATGAAACATCCCGCTTTTGATGGGAACAATCCAAACAAGGTCCGCGCGGTGCTTGGCGCTTTCATGGCTGGCAATCCGATGCGCTTTTACGCGACTGATGGCTCAGGCTATAGGTTTGTTGCATCCTGTTTGATTGACATCGACAAACGCAACCCACAGGTGGCCGCGCGTATGGTCCTGCCGCTGACCAGAATGGCTGCCTATGATGCTGAACGTCAGTTGCGGATGACAGCGGCACTGCAGACCATTGCCGCGGCAAGCCCATCCAGTGATCTTGGTGAGGTTGTAGACAAAGCTCTTGCGGCGAATGAATAAACGCTTATCGCGTTAGAAATGCCGGAATATGGCCGGTGTCTTCAAGCGTATTGCCAACACAATCTGGCGGTGATGGCAATTCATCAGCCCGGTTCCGATTGCCGTTTGAATGCGACTTCTCGTCCTTTTTTGATTTGCTGCTCTTGGCAACAGGCTTGCTTGTGGCAGCTGGTGTGTCGCTGCTATTGTCTGGGCCAGCCTCTTGCGTTCTGGCATTTTTGTTCCGGCTGCGTGATTTTTTTGCTGCCGGTTTTGCATTGCCAGCGCCGTCGTTTTTATCGGGCGTGTCGCCAATCAGCGGAATGGATTTGCCGATCAACTTTTCAATGGCGCCGACATATCTTTGGTCATCCTTGCCAGCGGCGATGGTAAAGGCCCGGCCAGACTTGCCAGCACGTCCGGTACGTCCAATTCTATGAACATAATCCTCAGCACTTGAGGGAACGTCAAAATTAAACACATGGCTGAGACCCGCAATGTCGAGCCCGCGGGCTGCTACGTCTGATGCTATCAACAACGGCACTTCGCCATCCTTGAACTTTTGCAACGCTTCGAGGCGGGCGGATTGGCTCATGTCCCCATGCAGGGCGACGGCGTCAAAACCATGCCGCGTCAGCGAACGGATCAACACACCGATGTCGCGCTTGCGATTACAGAAAATGACCGCATTTTTCACATCTTCGCTGCGCAGCAAGCGGCGCAACGCATCACGCTTGCCCTTGATGTCGCTCCAGATGAGATGCTGCGCCACCGTATCGGCGGTGCTTGCAGGAGGCGCGACTTCGATTATTTTTGGATTGCTGACAAATTTTCCACTGATTTTGTGGATGTCATCTGACAGTGTCGCGGAGAAAAACAAGGTCTGCCGTATTTGTGGCAGCAGGCTTACGATCCGCTCAACATCGGGGATGAAACCCATGTCGAGCATTCTGTCCGCCTCGTCAATGACCAGAATTTTCACATCATTGAGCATCACCTTGCCCCGCTCAAAATGATCAAGCAGGCGTCCGGGAGTTGCGATCAGTACATCAACACCCTTGTCGAGTGCTGCGTTTTGGTCGGCAAAGCTCACTCCACCGATCAGCAGCGCCATTGTCAGCTTGTGATAGGTGCTGAATTTTTCAAAGGATTCGGCAACCTGTGCCGCGAGTTCTCGGGTTGGTGCCAGAATGAGAGAGCGGGGCAGGCGCGCTTTGGCACGGCCTGAGGCCAAAATTTCGATCATTGGCAGGGTGAAGGAGGCAGTTTTGCCAGTGCCAGTCTGCGCCGATCCGAGAATGTCGCGTCCCATCAAAACGATGGGGATTGATTTTTCCTGAATTGGAGTTGGGCTTTCATAGCCTAAATCAGCTACTGCCTTGCTCAGCTCGTCGCATAGCCCAAGGTCTGTAAAGTTCAATGAATATGTCCTTGTCGGAAGTGGGTGAGATTTCAATCACAGGTCATTCGAAAAGGGCTGTCTTACTCTAGCCACGCATCGCATTTGCTTTGCGCTGGGAATCTCTTAATGCAGGTGATACAGAGGATTCCTGCAAAGGTCAATAATTCATTGGTAGGTTGGAAAACCGCCCAATCTACTTTTTCAATCGCACCATGCAATGGGCCCCATATGATGCACAGTCTGATCACACCCGTTCTAATACCCGGTTTACTCTGCACAGAAGAGCTGTTCCACGATCAATTGCAGGCGCTTTCAGATCTGGCCGCGGGAAGCCCGGTAATCGATGAGCCAAAGATCGCCGATACATTGTCGCATGACAGTATCGGGGGGATGGCCACAGCTGCTCTGGCAGCGACGAGCGGATCTGTTGCTGCCGTTGGTCTTTCAATGGGAGGGCATGTCGCACTGGAGATGGCGCGCCTTGCGCCCGACCGTGTTCTGGGGTTGGCATTGCTAAGTACCAGCCACAAAAGTGACACAACGGAAAAACGCCAGCAGCGCATGGCAACAATCGAAATGGCTGAAACCGATAAATTCCGCGGGGTAACCCGGCATCTGCTTGGCAGCTTTCTCTCGCCTGCTGCGCTGGCAGACGAGCTGTTGGTGGCAGGCGTGCTGCGCATGGCGCAGGATGTTGGTCGGCAGGTGTTCATCAGCCAGCAGACTGCCATTCTGAACCGCCGCGAACAGAGCGACACTCTGGCCACCTATCGGGGTGAGGTGATGGTCCTGTGCGGCCTCTTGGACGAGTTGACGCCACCTTCGCTGTCGCGCGAGATGGCCGCATTGTCAACGCATGCTGATTTGCACCTCTTGCCAGAAATTGGCCATCTCTCGAGCCTCGAGGCACCAGAGGCTGTCAGTGAAGCGGTGATAAAGTTGCTGAGGCGCGTGTGTGCGCGAGTTGGCGCGTGATCCTAAACATCCAACTCGGCGAGGACCTCTTCAGCGTGATCGCGAATGTAACCGAAGCGTAGCTCGGCTTTTTTGCCCATCAGGGTGTTGACCAGTTGGTCGGTGTCGCGGCGCAGATCAGCCCCGATCGTATCACGACGCGGTAAATCCACCCGTAGCAAGCGCCGGCTTTCCGGACTCATCGTTGTTTCCTTGAGCTGTGCGGGTGGCATCTCGCCAAGTCCCTTGAAACGGCTGGTTTCGATCTTGCCCCGCCCGTCGAAGCTACTGGTGAGCATTTCTTCGCGTTGATCATCATCAAGCGCATATAGTGTTTTGCCACCCTGTGTCATCCGATACAGCGGGGGTTGTGCTAAATATAGGCGTCCCGCCTCAACCAACTGAGGCATCTCGCGGTAGAAATAGGTCATCAACAGGGCTGCGATATGGGCACCATCAACATCGGCGTCTGTCATGATGATGATGCGGCCGTAGCGCAAATCATCTAGCTTGAAATCCTTGCCAGACCGCACACCCAATGCCAGTGCCAGATCGGAAAGTTCCTGATTGGCGCTGAGCTTTTCCGTGGTCGCGCTTGCCACATTCAGAATTTTTCCACGCAATGGCAACACCGCCTGGGTTTTGCGGTTGCGCGCCTGTTTTGCCGACCCGCCGGCTGAGTCACCCTCGACGAGAAACAGTTCAGTCAAATCAGTGTTGCTGGCGGTGCAATCAGCAAGTTTGCCCGGAAGGCGCAGCTTGCGCGTGGCTGATTTGCGCGCGACTTCCTTTTCTTTCTTCCGGCGTTTTCGATCCTCGGCGCGCTCAATCGCCGCTTCGAGCAAAAATGTTGCGCGTGCGGCGTCGGCAGACAGCCAGTGATCGAAGCGATCACGCACCGCCTGTTCAGTCAGGCGGGTGGCATCACCGGATACCAGCTTGTCCTTGGTCTGCCCCTGAAACTGCGGATCACGAAGGAAAACTGACAGCATGGCAGCGCTGTTGGCAAAGACGTCATCGGCGGTGATGTCGGCGGCTTTACGGTTGCCGGACAGATCACCAAAGGCCCGGAGGCCACGCACAATTGCTTGACGAAATCCCGTCTCATGGGTGCCGCCAAGCGGCGTCGGCACAGTATTGCAATAGGAGTTGAAAAACCCGTCCTCACTTCCACCAAGCCAAGTGATCGCCCACTCATATTTCTGACCATCATGCTCTGCAAGCTCGGCGAAGGGTGTGGAGACCATCAGCGCTTTGTCGGAGGTGGCATCATTCAGATAATCGGCAAGTCCACCCGGGTAATGCAGCACTGCCTCGGTCGGCACGGTACCATCATTGGCAAGAAGCGCTGGCTCGCATTTCCAGCGGATTTCAACGCCGGCGAACAGGAATGCCTTTGATTTTGCCATGCGAAAGAGGGTAGCAGGCTTGAAATGCGCCCTGTCACCAAAAATTTCGGTATCGGGGGTGAAGCTTACACTCGTTCCGCGACGGTTTGGCGCGCTGCCGATTTCGGTCAAATTACCCTGCGGCAGGCCGCGTGAGAATGTTTGGCTGTAGAGTTTCTTGTCACGGGCTATTTCCACCGTCAGCAGCGAGGACAGCGCATTCACCACCGATGCGCCAACGCCATGCAGACCGCCCGAAGTGGCATAGGATTTGCCAGAAAATTTACCGCCGGCATGCAGCGTTGTCATGATCACCTCAACGGCTGACTTGTCTGGAAATTTAGGGTGCTGGCCAACAGGCATACCGCGACCATTGTCACGGATCGACAAAGTGTCTGCTGATACCAATGTTATGTCGATGCGATTGGCGTGGCCAGCGACGGCTTCGTCCATTGAGTTATCGAGAATTTCGGCGGCCAGATGATGCAGCGCGCGGTCATCGGTTCCGCCGATATACATTCCCGGGCGATGGCGAACTGGTTCAAGCCCTTCCAGCACCTCGATGTTGGACGCGTCATAATTGTCTTCAGACGCCGCAGCGCCAAACAGATCGGCCATATGATGAGGTCTCGTGAAAGCTCGGGTTCATTTGACTTAGTTCTACCGTATATAGGGGTCTTTTCCAAGCCCAACCGCGAAATATTGGGTTTAGGATCGAAAAAACCCCCGATGCTGACATCGGGGGTTTTGCGTATTTTGGCCACGCAGAGTTTAGTCCGCTCTTTGCCGCCTGCCAGTGCTGTCTCCAGCCGTAGCCCTGGTAGCCGTAATCCTAGTAGGAGTAGTACATCTGGAACTCGACCGGGTGCGGTGTGTGCTCCAGCTTAATGACCTCTTCCATTTTCAGCTCGATATAGGCATCGATCTGCTCGTCGGTAAAGACGTTGCC
Source organism: SAR116 cluster bacterium (assembly GCA_004212735.1). Taxonomy (GTDB): domain Bacteria; phylum Pseudomonadota; class Alphaproteobacteria; order Puniceispirillales; family Puniceispirillaceae; genus MED-G116. The sequence continues at coordinate 6,714 of SHBD01000005.1, read as the reverse complement.
CTGGGTCAGATACGCACGATCCGCATCGAGTGACTCCAGTGCGTCACGGAGCGAAGCACAAACAGTCGGGATCTGCGCCAGCTCTTCGGCTGGCAGATCATACAGATCCTTGTCCATGGCATCGCCCGGGTGGATCTTGTTCTGGATGCCGTCAAGACCAGCCATCAACATCGCAGAAAACGCCAGATATGGATTTGCCGTTGCGTCTGGGAAGCGGACTTCGACACGCTTGCCATTTGGCGAATTCACGTGCGGGATCCGGCATGACGCCGAACGGTTACGCGATGAGTAGGCAAGAAGCACAGGTGCCTCATAGCCCGGGATCAGACGCTTGTAGCTGTTCGTTGAAGCATTGGTGAACGCATTCAACGACTTGGCATGCTTGATTATGCCGCCGATGTAGAACAGTGCGCTCTCCGACAGATCGGCATAACCATTACCGGCAAACAACGGCTTGCCATCATTCCAGATCGACTGATGGACATGCATGCCTGAACCATTATCGCCAGCAATCGGTTTGGGCAGGAAGGTAGCTGAAAGGCCATAAGCATGGGCGACCTGATGCACGGTGTATTTGTAAAGCTGCATGTTATCGGCTGTTTCGATCAATGTGCCAAATTTGACGCCAAGCTCATGCTGCGATGGGGCAACTTCATGGTGGTGCTTTTCAACATTGATTCCCATGTCAGCCATCACCGACACCATCTCGGAGCGGATGTCCTGTCCGGAATCGAGCGGTGGTACCGGGAAGTATCCGCCCTTTACGCCGGGGCGGTGGCCCATATTGCCTTCCTCATATTCACGGGCGCCATTGTACGGGCCTTCGACCGAATCCACCTGATACATGGCGCGGTTCATGGACACGTCAATTTTCACGTCATCGAACAGGAAGAACTCGGCTTCGGGACCGAAAAATGCGGTATCACCGATGCCGACGGCCTCCATGTGAGCCAGCGCAGCCTTTGCCGTGCCACGCGGATCGCGTGAGTAGGCCTCACCAGTGTTTGGCTCCAGCACGTCACAGAACAACGCAAGGGTCGGCTGCGCGAAGAATGGATCGACATAAGCACGGTAAAGATCCGGCATCAGGGTCATGTCCGATTCATTGATGGCCTTCCAGCCAGCGATAGACGATCCGTCAAACATGAAGCCCTCTGCAAGGGTTTCTTCATCGATGGTGTCGATATGTTGTGTCACATGCTGCATCTTGCCGCGCGGATCAGTGAACCGCAGGTCAACATAGCTAATGTCGTTTTCACGGATCATGTCCATGATTGTTTTTGCGTCAGACATTTGGGTATCCTTCCATTGTTCTGTGCAGGTGGTGTCGGCTCATGCCAACAACTTATTGGAACTGCTGTATTTGGGGTTTCAGTGCTAGACGGCGTCGCTGCCACGTTCACCGGTACGGATGCGAATGGCTTCGTCGATGCTGGAGATAAAAATCTTGCCATCACCGATCCGGCCGGTCTGGGCTGCCTGCTGGATAGAATCAACAACCCGTTCACACATAGCCTCGTCAACGACCACTTCGATTTTTACCTTGGGCAGAAAATCAACAACATATTCAGCGCCGCGATAAAGTTCGGTATGGCCTTTCTGGCGGCCAAACCCTTTTGCTTCCAGAACAGTGATGCCCTGAATGCCAATGTCGTGGAGTGCCTCTTTAACCTCATCGAGCTTAAACGGTTTTATAATGGCTTCGATCTTTTTCATCATCTTCACCTTCCTTGTGTGGCTCCGCCGCTAAGGCGGGGAGGAGCGCAAACACTATTATCGGCGTGCGATCACCCCCGCGCAATGACCAGCAAAGAGCAGTTGCGCCAGCCGTACAGAATTATCTGCCGCCGCATGCTTTTTATGCAATATGCCTAAAATTTGTGCAAATAATTCAGCGGCAATTTGCCGTTTGTGATCACGTTTACGATCAATTGTCTGCTGGTTGGTCTCAGCTAGTTGGCATTGGGGAAAAACAGCGGTTGGCTGTCGCGTGTGAGAGCCCCAATGCTGTTCTGGCCCTCTGCAGAGAGCAGCCAGTCAACAAATTTGTCGGCAGCCGCTGATTTCACTGTCGGACAACGCGCCGGATTGATCGTGACGACGCCGTATTGATTGAACAGGCGCGGATCTCCCTCCAGCAAAATCTCATGCGTCATCTTGTTGCCAAAGGCAAGCCATGTTGCCCGGTCACTCAATGTATAGCTGTCAGATTGAACAGTAAAATTCAGCGTTGCGCCCATGCCGCGCCCGGTTTCGAGATACCACCCTTCGCTGCCACTGTCTGGCGTGGTGTCAGTCAATGCCCACAGCCGCCGTTCTGCCTTGTGGGTTCCGCTATTGTCCCCGCGTGACGCAAATTTTGTACCGGTTGCCGCGATTGTGGACAAAGCGACACCGATGTCTTTGCCTCCCCTTACCCCCGCAGGGTCAGATTTCGGGCCGAGCAGGATGAAATCATTATACATCAGGTCATGTCGAGCCAGACCAAAGCCATCGGTGACGAAGGCGACCTCGTCCTTTGTCGAATGGACAATCAACAAATCGCCATCACAGTTTCGGGCATTTTGCAGTGCCTGTCCCGTGCCAACTGCGACAACTTTTACTTCGATGCCGCTTGCCTTTTCAAACAAGGGAATAACATGCTCATAAAATCCTGCGCTCTGTGTCGATGTTGTTGATTGCACGATGATCGATCCGGCGTTTGCTGCGGCAGCGTCAACTGCATTGAGCCAAAACCCTGATCCAAGCGCTAACGTTATGAGGACACGTCTGAAACTGCCGCTGTACATTTCTTGTCAAACTCCAAACAAAATCGGATTTTGCTGCACGGCACCCTTGTCATCGAGGGAACCTTCATCCACCCTCTTGTTGTTCTTTTTGGTGAGATTGTAAAGCCGTTATGTCCAGGAAAACATATCGGCGAGGTGAGTGTTTTGATGGCTGAATTTGAGGGCACGAAAGCGCGACCACCTGGAATCCGTGCCAAATGGTTTGTTGCCGACGAGACCATCGGCATTGGCAAGATACGCCTTCTGGAAACGGTTGGTGAGCTTGGCTCCATAAGCGCTGCCGCTCGCCAGATGGGGATGGGCTATAAACGCGCGTGGTTCCTGATTGCCTCGCTGCAGCAGGGATTCAACGCCCCTCTGATCGAAACTGTGCGGGGTGGAAATACGCATGGCGGTGCGGCAATCACAGAACTTGGCAAGGAGCTTGTGCGGCGATTTAACGCGCATGAGGTTGAAATCCAGACAGGGTTTGCCAGCCTGTCAGAATGGTTGCAGACTGTGCAGGCAAGGGCGCCTGTTTCGGGTGCACCTGTGACTGATGCGCAAGTCTGTGAGTCCGACGCGAATGAGGCGGGTGTCGATGAAGCGGGTACTGAACAGCAAGGCGGGTCGGACGACGCGGTAAAAATTGGCTGGAAACGGTAATACGGTTCCAGCGTGGACAAGGTAAAGGGCCAGAGTAATGACAGCAAAAGACGAGAAGCCAATGTTTCCAAATTGGCATGACCGACCAGAAACGCGTGAACAGGCGGGGTTAAATAGTGACTATCTTGATGGTGACTCCTTTGTCCGGCTGGCCGATCAGTTCATTTCACTTGCTAATCAGCGTGGTAAAAAGGTGGCAGCCACCGATTTGCAGTTGGTCATGATGTTTGCTGCTGCCAGATATGCTGCACATGTGGGCAAAAACGTGCTGGTCGTCGATGAGCAGGAAAAATTCATCGATCATATGACCAAACAATATCAGGACATGCTGCGCACACACATGGCGGATCCAACAGTTTAAGCACAGGCACCTGCTTTTCTGGACCCAGCAACCGAAAGCGTTACGACAGGAGAAAAATTATGCCAAAGCGAAATTGGATTGACCTTCCGGCTGCGGGGGTTTGGAAATTATGTCCGGCAGCGCTCTGGCGTATTATGTTTGCTCTGCTGCTGCTTTGTGCGCCGCAGGCCGCGGGTGCCGACATGATTGCCGAGGGTCGCACCATCGTGGCTGAACATTGCACACGTTGTCATGTCGTTCCCGGAATCAACCCCAAAGGTGGCATCGAGTCCACACCATCATTCAAAGGGATGAAGCATCTCGCTGATTGGCGCCGCCGGTTTGAGGTGTTTTTTGCTCTACCGCCGCATCCAGCACTCGTAACTGTCGTTGGGATTAGTGAGGAGCGCGACAAATCGCGCCCTGCCTTTGTGCAGGAAATAAAGTTGAGTGTTCATGATTTAGACCGCATACTCGCCTTTGTGGATACCATTGAAAAATAGCAGTCAGTCGTGCCTTGCAGGGCCTGAGCCGGACGTGGTGTTCACCCCGGGGCAGCTGCCAGCGTTATGGAGAGAGAAGATGAGTGATAAAACCAATGGCCGTAGAGATCAGGCAGAGATGACAGCGTCAGAGATGAGCATGCGCAAATTCCTCAAACAGCTTGGTGTGACCGCACATCAGGAGCTGGAAGCCGCCGTTGCCAAAGCCGTTGCCGAAGGTAAGCTGTCGCCCGGCGGCAGCATTGATATCACGGCAGAACTGACGATCGCTGAGTTGGGTTTGTCCCATAGCGTCTCTGCGCAGCTGACAGCACCTGACGGCGAGGGTTGATCCCGGCGATGGTGGACATCACTGAAGATCAGGTGCTAGCGGCTTTGCGTGAAGTTGAAGACCCCTCGCAGGGCAAGGACCTTGTTGCACTTGACATGGTGTCTGGGTTGCACATTAAACAGAGCAATGTCAGCTTTGCATTGCAGGTGCCGGCGCATCGCGGACCGGCAATGGAGCCGGTGCGTCGTGCCGCCGAAGCAGCTGTGCGGGCGATCCCGGGTGTGACCAGTGCCACGGTCATGGTCACTGCCCACAGCAGCGCAGCGACCGCCGAGGCACCACCTGATAGCATCGTTGAAAAAGTGATTGAGAGCCGCGTTCGCCGTTTTATCGCTGTGGCCTCGGGCAAGGGCGGCGTTGGCAAATCCACGACTGCTGCAAATCTGGCCGTAGCGCTGAAGCTTGAGGGGCTGCGCGTTGGGATTCTGGATGCCGATATCTACGGCCCGTCCCAGCCGCGGATGCTTGGCGTGAGTGGTCGTCCGGCAAGTGCGGGCGGTGACATGGTGTCACCGCTTGAGAATTATGGCGTCAAGCTGATGTCGATGGGCTTGCTGGTGCCTGACGATACCGCGATGATTTGGCGGGGACCGATGGTTCAATCCGCTCTGACGCAAATGTTGGACAATGTTGCCTGGGGTGAACTAGATGTTATCATTGTTGATCTGCCTCCCGGCACTGGCGATATCCAGATTTCGCTGGCGCAGCAAGTCAACCTGACGGGTGTGGTGATTGTCTCGACACCGCAGGACATTGCGCTTCTGGATGTGGTTAAGGCACTGACGATGTTTGAAAAGGCTGAGGTGCCGATTCTTGGAATGATTCAGAATATGGCGATGTGGAAATGCCCCGACTGTGGGCGTGAGGATCATATTTTTGGTGAAGGCGGTGTCGCCACCGAGGCAGGAAGACGCGGTGTTGAAATGCTTGGTGAGGTGCCGTTGTCGCTGTCGGTGCGCGCTGGCGGTGACGGGGGAACGCCAGTGGTGGTTGCTGAGCCGCGTTCCGATCAGGCCAAAACATTTCGTGCCATTGCGCGCCGCCTGATCGATGTTGCGGGGCTCCGGCCCGAGGAGGGGCAATGAGCATTTATTACACACCTGATCCGGATGATTACGAGGGCGAGCCGCGCCTGCCACCGCTGTTGACACCCTCAGAAGTGGATGCGGAGGCGCTGGCGAAGCACGGTGATGTCCATGCGTTTGCCGTTTCGGCCGCCGAACAGAGTGAGGTTGGTACGGTCTTCTATTCGGCAACCGGCGGCCTTGCCCAATTTTCGGTGGCGCTGGCGCCAGATGTGACATCTTTGAAGGCGGCGCAGATGTTTCATGCGCTGATGATCGGCGTTGGTGACGCAATCGGGGCCATTGCCCCTCCCGAGGTAGAGGTGAATTACCTTTTTCCGGGCTACATTCTGCTTAACAAGGGGCGGGCAGGGCAGGTGCAGATCGCCACTGATCCCGCCGCAGAGTTGAGCGACGAGCCGCAGTGGATGGTGGCCAGCGCTGCCATCCGGATGGATACTGATATCGAGGCGACTCTGGCCTCCGGTGTGCATGATGAAACCTCGTTGATCGAGGAGAGCGGCGGTCACATCTCGACCACCCGCATTATCGAAGCATCAAGTCGGCATTTCCTGGCCTGGATCAACCGATGGGAGCAGGACGGGTTTCGCCCGCTTTTTGACGCTTGGCGGAACCGGGCGTTGACCGATGCGGTGATCGAACTGGAAGCTGGTGCCATCGCAGATTGGGTGGGACTTGATGAAGATGGTCAGGCATTGCTCAAAATTGATGGTCAGGTGATCGGTGTGCCGGCGCATCGCTTTGTCGACATGACAGGTCCGATGAGGCCGCTATGAGACTGGCCCGGACAATTCGCTTTGATGCGTCTGATTTGAATGTCTTTCCACAGGCTGCTGAGGAAGGCGAGTGGGCGCTGCCGGGAAGTTTTGTTTTCTCCGCAATGCAGGCCGACCAGATCACCGGTAAGTGGAAACAGGCATTTGCCAATGGGTTTGTCGGGTGTGAGAGCCACGGATTTTCGACATTGGTCAGTGTGGCAACGGCAAAGCCGGGTGATGTCGCGGTGCTTGAAGCGAGCCTT
>SHBD01000049.1 GCA_004212735.1 SAR116 cluster bacterium | reverse complement strand
GTGTGTCCAATCCGGCATCTTTGAGGCGCTGTAAGTATGTGGTCAGGTCTTCGCCGAGTGTTGCAGCTCCTTGCCATATTTCGAGGGGGGAAAATGCATGAACGTGCATCGACGGCACGGCGGCCTTAACCACACGCACGATATGTTCGTAGGTTTCGCCAGTGTATTCCGGGTGAATGCCGCCCTGCATACAAACTTCAGTAGCGCCTCGCTGCCAGGCCTCCTGAGTTCGTCTTTGGATTTCTTCGTCTGACAAGTCGTATGGCTTGCCGCGCAGGTTTTCCGCCAGCTTGCCTTTTGAGAAAGCGCAGAATTGGCACTTGAAATAGCAAATATTGGTGTAGTTGATGTTGCGGTTAACAACGAAGCTCACGGTGTCGCCGTTCACTTCTCGACGCAGGTGATCTGCGTATTGAGTCACAGCTGCGAAGTCATCGCCGCGTGCATGAAAGAGTCTCTCCACATCTTTTTCGGTAAGGCCCAGACTGCCTTCGGAGCTTTCTGTAACTCGGTTCAGAATTTCTAACACGTCGTTCGACGGGCGCTTTGGCTCGTCTATTAGTGCCTGCATAACACTTTCTGGTGGCGTCACGTCCGCGTCGCCGGGGCACCAACCATCGGTACGCGGCATGCCCTCGGCATCAATCAAGTCCGCCACGCTCTCGTGGAGTTCGGGCGCAACCCAGCGGTCCAAGTTCTGGGCGTAAGCCGGATAAACGGTTAAACGCTCGGCGAGATATTTGCCGGATACGGCGGTCTCGCGGCGTAGATCGTCCAGGTGCGGCCAGGGTGCTTCTGGATTGACGAAGTCGGGTGTCAGTGGCGAGACGCCGCCCCAATCATTGATACCGGCTTGCACGATCTGTGGCAATACGCCAGGGCTCAGGTTGGGTGGCGCTTGAACGCTCATGCTTGGCCCGAAAATCAGTCGCGCAATGGCGATAGTCCAAAGCAGTTCATTCAGATCTGGTTCGGGCGCGTTAACCATTTTAGTTTCTGGCTTGGCGCGAAAGTTTTGCACGATGATTTCTTGTACGTGACCATGTCTTTCATGCACTGCTCGAATTGCAAGCAGGCTTTCAATTCGTTCTTGGCGCGTTTCACCAATTCCGATCAAAATACCGGTGGTGAAGGGGATTTGTGCAATACCCGCATTCTCCAAAGTCTGTAATCGAACCTTAGGATCTTTGTCAGGTGAGCCGTAGTGCGGCATGCCTTTTTCGCACAGGCGCTTCGAAGCGGATTCCAACATGATGCCCATTGACGGCGACACGGTTTTCAAACGCGCCAGTTCTTCGGGTTCCAAGTTGCCTGGATTGAGGTGTGGTAGCAGGCCGGTTTCTTTATAAACTGCCGCAGCAGCGGCATATAGATAATCGGTAGTCGATGCATAGCCCATTTCTGCCAGTGCCTCGCGCGCGGCGCGGTAGCGTAGTTCAGGTTTCTCACCGAGCGTAAATAATGCTTCTTTACAGCCCATGGCTTGACCATGTCGCGCCGACTCAAGCACTTCATCAATGCTCATGTAAGGCGCCTGGACCTTACGCGGCACTTGCGCAAATGTGCAGTAATGGCACACGTCGCGGCATAAATGAGTGAGGGGAATAAACACTTTGCGGGAATAAGTGACGACATTGCGAAAGCCCTGATCGCGCAAACCCGCCGCAATGTCCGCTAGAGCGCGAGTATTATCGAATGTAGCAAGCGCAATCGCGTCGCTATCACCGAGGCGTTGGCCAGCAGCGATTTCGCCAAGCAGGCCTGCGTAATTATTGCCCGAATCATCGGGAGCAATGTTTAATTCTGACATAAATTAACTCGAACCAAGCTCATCGCCTGGAGTAGCGTCGTTGGCAGCTTGCCCGCGACTGGTCAAACGCTCGGCGATGCCGGAGCGACTTAAAAATATAGCGGTTTGGCTATGCGGTTGACGATGCATTACTTCATGCAAATCATTTGGTGTATCCACGTCCAGAGCAAAGCGGCTTGCCGGTACAACTCGTGGGGTAATGCCGGCTTGGTAGGCAGCATCGACATGCGGTTTAAAACTTTGGCCGTCAAAGATATAGGGCATCGCTAGAGGCGGCGCACAGATCATGCCATTGGTGCCAATTTTGTTGTCATCCGGCAGCAGCGTAATGTGTTGATGATCAATAATGAGTTGGTCAACCTCGTCAGCTGAGATGTTTGGCACGTCGGCAGGGATAACAAACACACCTTGTGCGCCAAAATGGTTGATCAGGTGCTCGGTCGCCTGGGTAAGCGCTGTCGCAAGATCGGCATTTGGGCTTTCGGCGAAACGTTCGGTGGCGAAGCTTTGCGCAAGCGCTTCTGCTTCTGGTGCACGAGAGACAATCAACACACCGCTGAGTTGGCGGCTTTTGGATAAAGAGGTAAGCACGTCGCGAGCCATGGCAAGCATCAGAGCGCGTCTTTCGGCAGGGCTTAAGACATCAGCAAGACGTTGTTTCGCCCGCTCGAATGTCTTGATGGGAACAATGGCCCACATAGACGACTCCTTGTGTCATCGCAGTTAATGTTGCCCCATCATCACTACACCCCTATTCATACTCCTGGTCTGTATGACTGAGTTGTGCCGCTAGGGTGGTCCATCTCGCGTATGCTACAGACGAAACCGGTTCAATTTGCCAACCATGGTGAAGCATCTGGTTGGTCTTTTGGTAATAATGCTTAACGTCGTGTTATGACTTTTTCGTAAAGTCTCGTTACTGACATTTTGTAAACCTGCTTCGCAGGGCATCTGTTGACTTAGCCGAAAAACAAACGACGATAACGTACAGTTTTACTCGTGCTGGCGCATATTCGCATCACTTTTGATGCATTCGAGCCGCAGCTCAAAACTCGCGAACTCAATTTACCTGCGCTCGTTTGTGGCCTATAGATCTCCACTCCATCGGCCCGAGCCGCTACCGCCGGATGCACTAATCTTTCAAAAAAACTCTGGAACAGGCGTAACAACCTTCTTTTCGGTCTTTTTCAGCCGACTTTATCTAAGGCTCAGTTGAGTGCCGAGATTATGCGGCCCTTACCGTAACGTCGTGTTATCGCAAAGTCTTATTACCTTGAAGACTCATGGCCCTAAAGCCCTCTTGCATTAATGCTCCTGCATTGATTCTTTCTCAGGTTTACGCATTGGTCATAGCCGCTGCTCCTTCCCTGAGTGACGTTGTTCACGCATCGCTCGAACGCAATTATCGAAGCAACTTTCATCCGCGCGTGAACAGTGCACGATTGCGTAAGCCGTCCCTATAAAACTAGACCCAGCCTGGACGGATATGGTCTAGATCAAGGTTTTCCGGGGTAGCGCGGCTAAAAAAGCCAGACAATCCTGCGCCAATGCTTCACTTTTTTGTAAAGTTACCATGACCGTGTCTGTGGCGATAGCCGGAAGTTTAAGCAGCGCTAAGCTCTCGGCATCCGTTTGGTCGAGAATAAAACCGCTGAGCAGATCGTCGTAGTATTCGGCGACGGCAACGGCGGTCGCCGGCATTTTCAGTTCGGCCATCATTTTTGCGGCTGGTCCTTTGAGTGCGAGTCCGCCAACAATAGGCGACACCGCAATAACGGGGATTGATTGAATCGCTGCCAGAAAACCCGGCACGGCTAGCAAGGGTGCAACCGAGACGAAGGGGTTAGACGGGCAGATGATGATGCCATCACAGTCTTGCAGCCAATCGGTAATCAGTGGGTTGAGACGGGCAGTTGTTACGCCCGCAAAACTGAACCCGCTTACTTTTGGCTCGCAGCGTTCCTTCACAAAGTAGTGTTGGAAAGCGAGATCGCCTTGATCGCTATGGACGATGGTACGAACCGGGTCGTCGCTCATGGGCACGATTTGATGTGGGATACCTAGAGCAGTAGCAATGACATGCGTTGCTTGGGTCAGCGTATCGCCGCGATCCAGCAATTGCCGCCGGCGCATGTGCAACGCCAGGTCTTTGTCGCCAAGACGAAACCAATCGGCTCCGCCCAGTTCGCCCAGCGTGGTGATGAATTGCCAGGTCTCGCCGGCACGGCCCCAACCTAATTCCTTATTATTTTCCTGAGCGAGTGCGTAGCTGAGGCTGTCGATATCCGGGCTTATATGCAGGCCAAGGTGCTCGAAATCGTCACCGGTATTCACTGCGAATAACACTTCGTCCGGCGACAATATCTGCGCCAGACCAACCGCTAATTTCGCGCCGCCTACGCCACCCGTGATGGATAAATAACGAGCCATTAGCGGAACATATCCTCGGCCAACGGGCGATTGATGCATTGCGCCGTCGCGCTGGCATCGCGGCTGGGCTCGATTAGGGTTTCCGCCATAGGTAGCCCACGTAACACAACCGCAGGAAGTCCTTCGGTTGTTTCGCCCATCACTAGAGTTGCCGCGCTGGCAAGCGCGTCAGCACGGTTGATCAGCGTAGCCTGCAGATCCCGACCAAATAAATCAGTGCCGCCGCGTTGATCGTCGAGTACCTTGATGCCGGCACAGCCAATGGCGCAACCAATGGTGCCCATGCGCCAAGGACGGTTATGAGAATCGGTAATGACTACGCCGATTTGGCATTGGTACCGCGCGGCGAGTGCGGCTCGCAGGCGTTCTGCCGAAGCATCCGGATCTGGCGGCAGTAACAGTGCGTATTCATCGCCGTCATGTTCGATATTGGATTGATCGATGCCGGCGTGGGCGCCAACAATGCCGAGCTTATGACGAACAATTAGCACATTCGGTTTGTGGCGCAGGACCTCGGTGGATTCATCCAGAATAAGCTGTACCACACGGGAGTCTTTGCCGGTGAGATCAGCGAGGCGCATTGCCTCTGCGCCAGGTGTGATGGTACTCAGTGCGACCTGGCAGCCTTCAGCTTTGGACACAATTTTCTGTGCCAAGCAAAGTACGTCGCCGTCGCCGAGACTGACCGAATTTGCATCCAAGGCAGTGCCGAGCAGCGCCGCAAGGTCGTCACCGGGCTGAACCATGGGTATATCCCGTAGACCCAGCACTTGGTATCCCGTCGCAGTCATGGTCGCATCTGGCGCTGGATAGCGCCGGCCTAGTGTTCCTGACCGATAATTTTGATGCCCGAGTGCGATACAATGCCGCTGCGGTTGATCTGAATCAGGATAGAGGTGAGCGCCTCTGCCGCTGCCGCATTGGCGATCGGACCGGCATGCCAGCCGTGCATGCCTGCTTCGGCAATCATGTCGATCACGCGTTGGCGTGCTTCTTTATTATTGCCCGCGACCAGAACGTCGCATTCAATCGCTACATCCTGCTGCAGCAAGTGCGCCGCAATGTTCTGGAAAGCGCTCACCACATGCACGTCTTCGCCCAGAAAGTCCTGCGCGCGCTTACCCGCACTGCCTTCTTCCGGCAGCTGTACCGTACCAACTTTGGGTGGCACCAAAGGCACGGTGACATCAATGAGAATTTTTCCATTGAGGTCACCGCGGACCGCTTCCAGCGTCGAGATTTGGTGCGCGGCAGGCACAGTCAGGACAACGATGTCTCCGGCAGCCGCTGCTGCCGCGTTCTCCATCGCTTCAGCCGGGGTGTCCGGGCTAATCTTTTTCAGTGCCGTCACCGCGGCATCGGCTTTATCCTGAGTACGAGAGCCGATAACAATTTTATAGCCGGCTTTCGACCAGCGAATGGCCAAGCCTGTGCCAAGGTCGCCGGTGCCGCCTAAAATAGCGACGGTTTCTTTTGCGGAAGGTGCATCTGTAGACATAGGACATCCGTAGGTTGTTCAGCTAGCGGCGGATTATGCCGCTATTGATTGTTGAAATAAAAGATCGAGAATAGCGCAATGACAGGCGAGCGGTTCGCGACCTAGCCATAGCGCGACGTACGGCGGCATCCTGTCACCACTGCTCAGGCAGAAGTACAACAGGGAGGGTGTGAACGATGCGTATAGGTGCAATGATCGGCGCTGATGGGCGTAAAGATTCAATCGAAGATTTGATTCAGGTTGGCAAAGACATAGAAGACGCGGGGTTGGATCACGTCTGGCTAGCAAACATCTTTTCTTATGACGCGATTACCGCGTTGGGCCTTATCGGCCGCGAGACCACTACTCTGCGACTGGGTACGGCGGTCACGCCGACTTATCCGAGGCATCCCACCGCATTGGCGCAGCAAGCACTCACCACAGCAGCGGCGACTCAAAGCCGGTTCACCCTCGGCATCGGCCTGTCCCACAAGGTTGTTATCGAAAACATGATGGGTCTGAGCTACGCCAAGCCGGCTCGGCATATGCGCGAGTATTTAAGCGTATTGATGCCGTTGCTAAGGGGTGAGCCAGTTAATTTTGCGGGCGAAGAGTTTCAAGTTCACGGCATGAGTTTGGATATTCCCGGCGTTACCGAATTGCCGGTTGTGGTAGCGGCACTGGGGCCACAGATGATCAAACTGACGGCGGAGCTGGCTGACGGTACGAACACCTGGATGGTAGGGCCCAAAACCATGGCCGAGCACATTTTGCCTAGCTTCCAAGCAGCGGGAAAATCGGACCCGGAAGTAGTCGCGGGGATGCCGATAGTGCTGACCACCAACATCGATGCTGCGAAAGCTAAAATTGCAGAGACCTTGACTGTTTACGGCCAGCTACCCAGCTATCGGGCTATGCTAGACCGCGAAGGCGTTGCGGGGCCGGCAGATATTGCGATTGTCGGCGACGAAAACAGCCTGCGCGGCGAAATCAAACGCTTCGAAGATCTTGGCGTGACGGATTTTAATGCAGCCATTATGGATACCGAACCTGGTGCGTATGAGCGCACGCTGGAGTTTCTTGGCAGCATGAAAGGCTGACGCCGGAATCCCCACAGGATTATCTAAACGTCCGCCGTACAAGTCATCAAAAACAACGAGTCAACTATGACCAATGGTCCCAACTCGAAGCCTCATCTGGGTGGTAGCGTAACGCCGCCGTCAAATGGCGACGCGATTTTGTTTTCTGGTCCGGCAGACCGTAACAAAGCACCCTTACTTACCGTGCTGCAAGCGTTGTTGCCTACGCAAGGCAGCGTGTTGGAAATAGCCAGCGGTACGGGCCAGCATGTCGAGTGGTTCGCCAGCCATTGTCCGCAGATAACCTGGCACCCTTCGGATCCGGCGGCGGACTGTCGGGCCTCGGTGAATGCGCGAGTGGCGGTCGCACAACTGCCTAATGTTGTTTCCGCAATCGACCTTGATGTGCTGGGCAATTGGCCGGAACTTGTGGCCGAGGGCGTGTGCGTTGCAAATATGCTGCATATCTCGCCGCCAGAAACGCTGCCGGCGCTGGTCGAGGGCGTTGCTGGCGTACTGGTTACAGGCGGATTTTTGCTGGTCTACGGACCCTTTAAGCAGAACGGTCAGTTCACATCAAAAGGTAATGCCGCTTTTGATGAGTCGCTGAAATCGCGCGACGCGCGTTGGGGTATCCGCGATGTTGAGCAACTGATTGCCACGGCCGAGGAGTACGGGCTTGGGTACGAGCAAACCATTGCCATGCCGGCCAACAATATGAGCGTTATCCTGCGGCGAGCCTAGCCGAGCTGAGAAAATCCAGTCGCAATCCAGATTGGCGCGCGGCCCGTAATGATCAGGGTTAGTAGTGTGGAGGTGGCGGTTCAGTTCCCGGGTCCGCAGCCTGCCCCCGTGTTGCCATCGCCTTCAGCTGACTTTCCAGCAGGTCAATGCGTTGGGTGAGCGCCGTCACTTGCTGTTGTTGAATCGTGACCTCGCCGTTCAGCGTGTCGATGACCGCATCCTGAAATTCCAGACGCGACTGCAAATCCGTAATTTGCGTTTGCAATTGGATTGAATCGGCTTGACTCGTGCTCATGCGTGGTTTGTGTCCTTAAGGTTCCATGCGCGCTGCCACCGACAGCGGCGCATACGGATCAATTGATTGGCGGGTATGAAAGGTTAGGGCGCAGGTAGAGATAAGTTGTATTTTCGACCTTGGTAGCTCGTATCAATCAGCTTCTTCGGATGCACACCATCCACATAGCCCATAAAGCCGGGTTCCAACACGTTATAACCCAACAGCGACTGAATGCGCGCACTGTAACGAGCCGCCACGTCAGGCGGTACAGCCAGAGACATATTCTCGATTTGTCGTAGGCCACCTAAACAGTACTGTGGTGTGATGGCCAAGCGATTCATGCTGCTTTGGTTCGCGCCGCCGCGATGCATTAACGCGCCGTCAAAAATCAATACCGAACCGGCCGGCATCAGAATTTTCACCGCGTCTTGGTCCTGACAGATTTGATCCTCAGGCCAC
>SHBD01000048.1 GCA_004212735.1 SAR116 cluster bacterium | reverse complement strand
CAGCTTGCCCCTGCGGCCGGACTGTGCGTGCAGGGCTCTGGCCACCAGTTCCTTGCCTGTTCCCGTTTCTCCCAACACAAGTACATTGGTACTCGCCGTGGCAACGACTTCAATCAGCCGCTTAAGATCCTTCACCGGCGCGGATTGCCCGATGATAATGTCATCCACTGTCTGCGCCACGGCACCCACACCCACTAAACAAAGATCGAAAAACAAAGGCGGCGTCAAATATTTGATTAACCTTAACGGCAATCCGTTCGGGTTGTCAAAATTTTGAACTGCTGATTTTCCTGAAAAACTGGGAAATTTTCAAGCTTTAGGCGGGTTGATCGTTTTTTTTGACCAAAAAAGCAGTTTGGCACGGTTTCTGCCTTTATGGGGTCAGTCGAAACTTTATTTGGGTCACATACCATGAACAGCATTTGCTTGGAAAAAGAGTTATTTTCCGCCGCCGAGAGGCTGGCCACAATCCTGTCCTGCCGCATGGTGCCAGTCACCATGGCAGGTGGTGATGCAGGCGATGGCCGATCATCTACCTTTGTCTGCAGCGCGGCTTTTGAGAAAAAGCTTGGTGGTCAAGAGGCTGTTGTTGCAAAAGGCCGGGCGATGCGCGCCGGACAGCTAATGATTATTGCTGAAGATCAGCCAAGCTTTGCCATTTCTGAGGAATTCGGCGGCAAACTGGTGCGTCTATCGCTGCCAAAAGCTGGTCCGGCAAACGCAATTTGTGATGATTACGGGCTGCAGCTTGCCGCCACTCTTTTGTCGAGCGACATCAACGTCGCTGCCGGTGACAAGGTGAGCCTTGACCTTCTGACCCTTGCCAAACGCGTGGCGCAGACAGATGTGACTGTTTTCGTCAACGGCCCGACAGGCACTGGCAAAGAGGTTCTGGCACGTTTCGTTCACAATCATTCTTCGCGCTCCAAAGCGCCCTTTGTTGCTGTCAATTGTGCAGCAATTCCGGAGAACATGCTTGAGGCCATTCTGTTTGGTCATGAAAAGGGCGCTTTTACGGGTGCCTCCACGGCAAATAAGGGTATTTTCCGCGCTGCTGATGGCGGCACTTTGCTGCTTGACGAGATTTCTGAAATGCCGATGTCATTGCAGGCGAAGCTGTTGCGGGTATTGCAGGAAAAGGCGGTCACACCGATTGGTTCGCATGCAGATGTTGCTGTTGATGTGCGCGTTGTTGCCACAACCAACCGCGCCATGACTGATGAAATCCGCCAGGGTAACTTCCGCGAAGATCTCTATTACCGCCTGAATGTTTTCCCTCTGAACACCACTGCTGTTGCGGATCGTGGGGATGACATCGTGCCGATCGTCACATTTTTGTTAAATCGGCACTCCACCACAGCGGCCACCATTCCATGGCTTGAAGACAGCGCGATTGCAAAGCTTCGCGGCTACAACTGGCCCGGCAATGTGCGCGAGCTGGAAAATGTTCTGCAACGCGCTCTTGTGCTGTCGGTCAACGGGAAGATTACGGCAGCGGAAATCATCACGGATGACAGCCTTCATCTGATGGCGGGCCAGCAATTGGCAATGGCCGAGTCCGCACAGGTCAATCACGGCGCAATGGTGGCGCATAGGTAATTCAGCAGAGCATTTAAGGTGAGCTGGCATTGATGCCGGCACCCTAAAAAAAGACGTTTACGGGAGATGAAAATGACTTCGATAGGACCAATAGGAAACAGCATCGGCAGCTTGCATCAAGAAGTGCTGAAGCGCGCCGAGCAGAATCTTGGCAAGGGCGCAGGTGTTGCCGATTTTTCAGACCGCATCGGCGATGCGTTGAGTCAGGTGGCCTCTGCGCAGTCAGACAGTGCCAATCTGACAAAGGCTTACGAGATGGGAACCGAGCATGATCTCAGCAAGGTCATGGTTCAGCAGCAGGTTTCCTCGCTTGGGTTTCAGATGACGCTCAATGTACGCAACAAGGTGCTCAGTGCCTACAAAGACATTATGAACATGCCGGTGTAATGCGGCAATTCGCATTCATTCCGCTCACAGCGCCAAAAATGGCAATTCAGGGATTAAGGTAAAATGGCTGAAGCAACAGATATCACAGCTCCCGAAGACGGTGCCACCACCAAGACCACAGTTGTCACGGTAGAGAGCAGGGGTCCACTCTCCAGCGTTCGTCGGATTGCTTCCGATCCCAGCGTCCGCCGAGCCGCACCTGCGGTTCTAGGCGTGGTGCTGGCCGTAATCGGTCTGGCCGCTTTCTATTTTCTGAACAAGCCGCCGGTGACGACACTCTATGCCGGCCTGCCCGAGGCGGAAAAGGCGCGTGTTGTCGAGGCGTTGACAAATGGCGGCATTCAGGTCCAGCTTGACCCGACTACGGGTGAGGTTCTGGTGCCGACATCCGATTACCACACGGCCCGCATGCAGTTGGCGGCGCAAGGTCTTCCGGCCTCTGTCCCAGAAGGCTACGACTCGATCAGTGAAATTCCCATGGGGTCGAGCCGCACCGTTGAAAATGTACGTCTCAAGCAAAGCCAGGAGATCGAACTGGCCCGCTCAATCAGCGAGATTCAGGGGCTTGTCGCGGCGCGTGTGCATCTGGCAATCCCCGAAAAATCTGTTTTTGCCCGTGCCTCAGTGCCGCCATCAGCCTCCGTTTTCGTGCAGATGGAGGATGGCCGGGCGCTGTCACGACAGCAAATCAGTGCCATTGTGCATCTGGTATCATCTTCGGTTCCAAGTTTGCCAAAGGGCGAGGTCACGGTTGTTGACCAATATGGCAATCTGCTCTCGCAGCCGGGCCGCAATGCCGCAACGGCAATGACGGACTCGCAGCTTGAGCATCGTATCCGCCTTGAAGACATTTATCGCCAGCGCATCATTTCCATTGTCACTCCCATGGTTGGTGGCGGCAATGTCATGGCCGAGGTCAATCTTGGCATTGATTTCACGCGCAGCGAGATTACCGAGGAACTGGTCGACCCTGAGCGCAACGCCCTACGCAGCGAGCAGCGTTCATCCGACACATCATCGGAAATGACCGCCCGTGGAATCCCGGGTGCAACTGCCAACCGGGCACCAACCCAGACGGAAGTGACAACCGAGCAGGGTGACAAGGGTGCCGAGGGTGGCGTCGCCAATCGGTCCTCCAGTGAGGTCAGAAATTACGAGGTAAGCCGCACAGTCTCGACAACGCGCAAGCCAGGAACAAAAATCACCCGGATTCAGGCCTCCGTTCTTTTACGAGACCTCGAGGTGGTGAATCCAGAGACCGGGCTTTCCGAAGTGAAGGCTGTCCCTGAGGAGAAGCTGGCTGAGATCGAACAGCTGGTGATCAACGCGATTGGTCTTGATCTGGAACGTGGTGACAGACTGACTGTCAGCAGCTCGGCCTTTGTCTCTACGCTCAAAGGTGTGACCAAGCCATGGTATGACATGGAATGGGCTGTCACGCTGATGAAGCAGGGCATGACCATTTTGATCATGGCCGTGGTTGTTCTGGGTGTCATCCGCCCGTTGATCTCGCGGATCATGGTGCCGGCTGCTGCTGGTGCCCCAGGTGAGGCAATGGTTAGCCTTGACGATGATGCCGAGGTGGATCAGGTCGAAATTCAGGAAGGTGAGAGCCTTGAGGATATCAAAGCCAAGCTCAAGCCAAAGAAAGCTGCAATTTCACCAGAAATGCTGGATACAGCGAACACCTATGATGATAAGGTTGCAATTATCAGGATGATTGTCGGAGACGAGGCAGGACGTGTGTCTAACGTCTTCAAGACAATGATCCAGAGTGACATGGCGTAACCTGTAATCCACAAGTGATACCGCGCTCATGGAACGCGGTATCACCACGAGTGATTTTGAAGTGAGGGTAAAATGGCTGAAGCTCAGAAGGATAAGAAGGAAGATCCCAAGGAGGCTTTTGAGCGTCTGACGGGGACCCAGAAGTCAGCAATTCTGATGATGCTCATTGGCGAGGAAGAGGCTGCTGAAATTCTGAAAAACCTGTCTCCACGCGAGGTCCAGCATCTGGGCACGGCGATGTATTCCGTTCAGGGTCTTGGTCAGGATTTGGTCAATCAGGTTCTTGACGAATTTCTGACCATCATCAAAGAACAAACCAGTCTTGGCCTTGGCGCTGGCAACTATATCCGCAATGTTCTGACCAAGGCGCTTGGTGACGACAAGGCGCAGTCGGTCCTCACCCGGATCACGCCAACCAGCCAGGAACGTCCTATCGAGATTCTTGACTGGATGGACGCGCGCTCAATCGCTGAACTGGTCGTTGATGAGCACCCGCAGATCATTGCCCTTGTCATGTCCTACCTTGATGCTGGCCTTGCCTCTGATGTGCTGCTCTCGCTTCCAGATGAATTGCAGCCTGATGTCGTCTATCGCGTTGCCACGCTGGAGACGGTGCAACCTGAGGCGTTGCGTGAACTCGAAGATGTGATGCAGCGCAAATTTAAATCGAACGCTACATTGCGCGCCTCACAGGTGGGCGGCGTGAAGGCGGCAGCGCAGATCATGAACTTTACCAAACAGGACACCGAAGCCCTGATCATGGAGGTTATCGGTGAGGAAGACCGTAATCTTATGCAGGCAATTCAGGAGAGCATGTTCGTCTTCGACAATCTGCTCGATTCTGATGATAAATCGATACAAACGTTGCTCAGGAACGTTGAAACAGAAGATTTGGTCCTTGCCCTAAAGGGTGCTGATGAGCCGCTCCGTGACAAGCTTCTGTCTTGTATGTCATCACGTGCTGCTGCAAACCTTCAAGACGAAATGGAGGCTTTGGGACCAGTTCGCCTGACTGAGGTGCAGGACGCCCAGAAACGGATCATCAACATTGCCCGGACAATGTCTGACGAAGGCACGATCGTTCTGGCAGGCCGTGGTGGAGACGATTTCGTCTAATCGGACCGACTGGCTATGACGATGGAATTGATGAAGGAGATGTGAGGCGATGCAAACTGCAGAAGCGCAAAAAGATGCACCAAAGATTGAGCCTGTGTTTGACGGGGATGATGTCCCCGCAGGCAAGCTTGATGACGCCGAAATCGCGCGTCTCGTCTCTCTGTCGACACAGGCGGCCTATCACCGCACCGACAATATTCCCGTCAAGCCAAAGGAGAGTTTCGAGCCACGCACCCTTGTGACAATCGCCATGGAGGCACAGCGTCGGCGTGAAGCTGAATTGCAGGCATCCGCCGCCGCACAGGAGACACCATCAATAGATGGTGCTGAATCTGCGGATGGGTCTGTAAATGCTGACACCTCTGATCAAGCGGTGGTTGCTGGTGACACTGCGGCGGCATCATCGCCAGTTGCGGACACCGCCGATGCTACCGCGTCTCCGACTGGGGCAATGGGTGAGGAGGCACTACTGGAAGCCGGCGAGGCAGAAGCCGATGAGCCTGAACTGAGCGAGGAAGAAATTGCCGCCGCCGCCGTGGCTGAGAAATTGCAGGCCGAATATGAGCGTGGTCTTGCTGAAGGCCGCGCCAAGGGCGAGGAGGCAGGTCACAAGGCTGGCCATGACAAGGGATATGAGGCGGGGCGCGCCGCTGGCCAGGCAGAGGCAACGGCCCAACTGGAAACAGCAATTCAGGGTTTTGAGAAGGCAACGCTGGCGCTTGCCAACACGGCGGCCCTTGACCTTGATGCGCTGACCGCCAGCATTCATGATGCCATTCTATCGCTTGCAAGCGAGCGTGCCGGCATGGCGATTGCCGAGATGCCTGAGGCCTTTGCCGGACGCATTGAATCTATCCTTGCCACCATTAAGCAAGGTACCGAGCATCCCCAGATCAGCCTCAATCCTGACGATTTTCTGGCTCTCAAACCGATCATTGCAACGCGTGAAAAGTTGCAGAATTGCAGCCTTGCCGCTGACGAGACTTTGACATCAGGTGATTTGAGACTGGTGATCAACGGGATCGGCATAGAGGATGAATTGCAACGCCGCGTGAGCAGAAAAGCGGCTGTTCCGCCAGCAGATGCACCTGCCTTAAATACATCCGCCTTGGACACACCCGCCTTGGACACACCCGCCTTGGACACACCTGCCTTGGATACAGCAGCCACCGATATGACGGCCTCGCCATCGGAAGCTGAGACGCTGGACGCCGATGCCGACAACACACAGGCAGACATGGCTGAACCGGCACAAACTGCACAAACTGCGCAAACTGTAAAGTCTGAAGACGCCGCGCTCACAGGTGCTGGCGAGGGTGGTTTTTCGATTGGTCTGAAACCCAAAACCGAGGCAGGCGATAGCACAACTCCTGCGGCTGATCATGGCGATGCGACAGGGACGGATTACTGATGAATCAGCTCAGCGACATGCTGATCAGCAAGGTCAACAGACTTGCCGTTGATCAGCCGATGGCGATTTATGGCCATGTTAGCCGCTATGATGGCCAGATGGTTGAATGCAATGGGTTTCCGGCAAATATAGGGGCGCTCTGTCAGATTGAGACTGACGAGGCAGAAAGCGCTATTGCCGAGGTGATCGGCTTCCACCACGGCAATAATCTTTTGTCACTTCATGATTTTGGTGCGCGCATCCGGGTTGGTGCGCGGGTCACGCTGTTTGATGATGGTGCCGCCATTCCCGTTGGTGATGGGCTGCTTGGTCGTGTGACCGATGCGCTTGGCAACCCGCTGGATGAGGGCGCAGCCCTTGATCTTGATGATCGCTGGCCGCTGATGGGTAAGACACTGAACCCGCTGGCACGCCAGCCAGTGGACAAGCCGCTTGACGTTGGTGTGCGGGTGATCAATTCGATGCTGACCGTTGGCATGGGCCAGCGCATCGGTATTATCGCTGGCTCTGGCGTTGGTAAATCTGTTTTGCTGGGGATGATGAGCCGGTATACCACGGCCGATATTGTCGTTGTCGGGATGATTGGTGAGCGTGGCCGTGAGGTTGGTGCTTTTGTGAATACGATCCTTGCCGGCGATGCCCGTAAACGCACTGCCATTGTTGCGGTGCCGGCGGACCGGTCACCGTTGCTGCGTATTCGAGGTGCTGAGCGGGCGACAGCCATTGCTGAATACTATCGTGACAAGGGCAAGAATGTCCTGCTGATCATGGATTCACTGACCAGGGTTGCCCATGCCCGCCGGGAAATCGGCCTTGCGCTGGGTGAACAGCCAACGTCAAAGGGATACCCGCCGTCAGTTGTCTCGATGATCCCGCGCCTGATTGAGCGTACCGGCACCGGTGCCAAGGGACAGGGGGCGATCACGGCCATTTACACTGTTCTTGCCGATGGCGATGATGCAAATGATCCTGTTGTCGACACGGCCAGGGCCATACTTGATGGTCATATTCTGCTGTCACGCGATCAGACCCAGATGGGTGTCTATCCGGCAGTCGATGTGCCGTCATCGGTCAGCCGTGTGATGAATGACATTGTCGGCGCGGATCACCAGCAGGCAAGCCGCAAGTTCCGCCGACTGGTATCGCTTTATATGGAAAACCGCGATTTGTTGCTGATGGGGGGATACGCGCCGGGTCAGGACACCGAGCTTGATCTTGCGGTTTCGCTCTGGCCGGCGTTGATGAATTACATTCAGCAGCAGGAAAATGAGAAGGCCGATTTTGACAGCAGCCGCAAGGAACTGCTCAAGCTCATGGCATCGTGATGGCAAAACGCAGATCCATCTATGAACGCCTGGCGTTGAAGCAAAAACTTGAAATGGCCAAGAAGGGCCAGGCAATGCGCACCCTGCGCGAGGAGCTTGAGCGCACCACCAACATTGAGACACAGCTGTCTGCGATCGTTGATGATACGGCGATCAAGCCAGGGGCCACAACAGCGATGCACATCCGCTCGGCCAACTGGTATGCAACGCGTGTTCATGAACAGCTGACAACGATCAGCAACCGCAATGAATTTCTCAACGCCGAGGTCAGCGCGCAGGAAGAACAGCTTGCCGCCGAACGCTATCGGCACGAGCTGTCAGTAAAAAAGGGCATTGAGCATCGCCGCCGCGAACGCGAGCAGCGCGAGGACCGTCTTGCCGCGCTGTTGCCGGGCCGGGCCCGGCCTCGCCCCTGATTTTTGCCAACTGGTTCTTAAATCAGGACCTTATATCCAAAACCCACTGTCTAAAAATTGCCGTGTGGCTGTTACTGGCATTGTTTTTGCAACGCTTTTCGTGGACACGTGCGTCTTGCACCTCATCATGATGGGTTTGAAATGACACATATTGAAGCAAAAGCAACGAATATAGGCCTTGGCGGCCTTGGCGAAACTAATGGTGATGGTGAAACTGCGCTCTCACCCGAGGCGCTTGCTCTGTTTTCCAGCTTGTTCGTG
>SHBD01000047.1 GCA_004212735.1 SAR116 cluster bacterium | reverse complement strand
TCACCCCAGTGCTCGGCGAACTGCTTATCGACGGCGAGCGAACGGAGATTGTTGTCAATCGCGCGTTGATAGTCGCCTACGCGAACAAAAATATGCGCCGGCATATGCACCACGTGTCCCCCAATCGGTAGGGTTGCCTCCAGCGCATCGGCAGACACCATAGCCCGCTCGGGCTCGAGTGATGCCTCTATGAGGTGAATATGGAGGTGATAGACGCCCGGATGCGGATCGCCGGTGTTAATGACATGCTCAAGCGCCTGTGCAACAGCGAGCGTCTCCCCTTTCGCCTCACCGTTTTTATCCCAGTAGTCCCAACGCCGAATGGACATAAAACTACCGGCGTAGAGCGCAGCGATGTCCGGATCATCAGGGTACTGCTGGTTGAGCTTGCGCATCTCGGCTAGGTAAGCGCGATCGCGCTCACGAGGGTCAGGAATACTAATCGCATCATAGAAAACGTACAGCGCGTTGATCAGCGATGCCTCCATCGGAGTCGCACGGTCGATCCGGTCCAGCGCTGCTTCAATCGCGGCCAACCCAGCACCTTGCGGATCGTCGGGCATTTGCGCGTAGCGGGAATTAGGATTGGGTCCCGCCGCATGAGCAATCCCCCAGAAGGGCATGGGATGCGATGGATCGAGCCGCGATGCTTCCTGATAGGACGCTAGCGACTCGGGGAAGTAAAAACCCCACGCAAAACGCAGGCCCTGATCGAAAAATGTCTGTGCGAGGTCGACATCGGTCGATATTGCCCGAGAATAGGTTCCGGACTCGGGCACCAGTACGGCATGACGACTTGCCTTGTCCGCATCGGCGACCATCGAGTAGCTCGAGTGACTCAGAAAAACGAAAAATGCGGTAGTGAGGAGTCGGGCTCTAACAGTCATGGGATCACGCTCTCTTTTTATTTCCAATTCATATCGACGGCCAATCACGTTAGCGTCAAGATTCGAAGGACGCCAGCCCTTTACTGCTTAGAACAGCTGATCAGGTCGCCAGGCCAATGTGCGTCTTTCACCGTGGGCGCTGGAAACGGTCCGGTTGCTCTACAGCGGCGTAACTGGCTATGGTGTTAGGAGAGACATACTGGGGCAAGGACAATGCAGCAAGAAAGCCAGCAGCTGTTTAATTCATCTGTGTTAGAGCAGCAGGCGCTCATCCCCGAGATTTACGGTTCGGTTGATTTTGGTCAACTCCCAGAACGCTACGTCAGGGACTTTGATCTTGAGACGCTCCGCCCTTCTCGCCATCGCGACTATTGCGAGCGCGTCCTTGAAAACCCAGAGCTTGTAGAACGCATCCGTAACTACACCATGATGGGCGACAAAGTGGCCGACGCCTACGCGTCACTCATACCGGAGTATGGCTTTAGAGCGCTGGTCTCCATGCTGGAACAAGCCTGTGATGAGGGTATCGAGAGCGTTAAGAACGCACCAGACGAACTCGTCGCTTTCATTAGAGCAATGGAGGCCACACCCGACTGGGTTAATATGGCCATGGTGGAGGAAGGCGCCAAGCACGAGCGTATACCGCTCGGGACCATTTCGCCTTTTGCGATTCGCGGCGCTTTCATTGCTACGTTCATGAATAAGTATACCGCCCTACCCATGACCATGACGGGCACACTGACCGACCAACAATCCGTCCGCCGCGTCTTTGAAACTGCCAGTTTTTTCACTGCGACAGCCATGCCGCGGGCGATGGAGCGTTTTAATCCGGGCTTTAAGGCGGCAGCGAAGGTTCGTCTGATGCACTCGATGGTGCGCTTTAACATCATGAGGACTGGCAAATGGGACGTGTCTACCTACGGCATCCCGATTCCTCAGGTTGACCAAATGCCCGCCGGACTGATTGGCATCTTCCTACTGTCCTACAAGCTTTTGGCTAAAGGTCGCACCGACTTTACCCCTGCTGAGCGTGCGCGGGTGGAGATGGCGCGATATCGCTGTTTCCTGCTGGGTTTACCCGAGGAACTATTGGGTGAAACACCTCAGGAGATTGTCGATTTGATGACGGCGAGAGACATGTCGCTTCATAAGATTTATGACGATGAAACCTGTGGTCAGTTAGTGCGCGGAACCATGGACGCGGAGTTGTTTACCGATCCCAGCATTGCTGGGCGTTTCCACCGCTGGATGGAGCGTGGGTTCTCAAAGTATTTCCTCATTCAAAATTTTTGTGAGGGTAAATCCTCCCGAGCTGCGGCAATGGGCATTCATTTCAAGCTAAACGACAAGATCGCTACGGTCTGCGCACTTGCGACGATTGTAAGCAATTCAAATCTCTGCGCCCTGGGCATGAAAATCCCTGGCCTTGCCAAGGTGGTGGATAAAAGCCTCACACGAAAACTAGGTCGCTTACTGGAAACCTATGGTCACGCCGATTTTGTCACCGACGCCAATGAATACAAGTTGGTTGGAGCAAAGTGACCGTGCCGCATTAACAGCTGAGAAAACGACGAACTACAGACGATAAAGGTCTGCCATCTGAGTGCTTTTGTTCGTAGCGAGCTCTCCTAGTCTCCCTGCAGCCTCCGCCACCCTGGCCGGGTAAGCATCTACGAGTACCTCCCAGCTACGTCGAGTGCGCAACGCATCATAGTGTTTTCGAACTAGAGGAAATTCACTGTGCGGGCACACAAGATCTAACCAACCTGCTTCCTCTAGCCTCAGATAGACGACAGACAGAGCCGAGTCACCAATACCAAATTCTGACCCTGTCAGATAAGGTCCTTCGCTCTCGGCCAAATGTCGTTCGAGCTCTCGCAAATGCACTGCGACAGCGCTCCTACTCCTCTCAATTAACGTGCGAATAGGCTTTACGGTCACGACTCGCTCCGGCCCTAATAGTCGCGCCATAACGAAAAACATGACTCGTTTTCCGTCATTGTGAAGAGCCAAGCCACGTAGCAGTGCAGAAAAACTGACGGATTGCATCATTACTGCAAAAAGCGGCAGTGTCAGTCCTGGTATGCAAGCCCCTATGTGGGTACCGATAGCTTCCATTGGATCGAGACTATCTAGACGGCACTTTTCAAGCCAAAACTGATGACGTTCCGGTATTTCCAAGCCATTGGCGCTCTCTGATTGGCTTCCCAGTTGAGTCGTCACATAGTTAACAATCTCGTCGGAATCGATAATGGGAACACCAGAGTGAACCAGCGCCGGTATCAATCCGTTCGGATTAATTCGCAAGTAATCCTGATCGAGAGTTCCGTAACGACCCGTTTCAATTAGGTCTACATGCCTGTAGGTGAAGGCGATACCGTGCTCCGCCAAAGCCAGCATCGTTTTGCGTGAACAATGCGAAAAACCATTTGCATACAATTCGAACTCAGCCTCGTGAGGCACTCGCCCACCGTGTCTAACCCCCGCAATAACCCGCCTTGCACCGTATCTGTGACGGACAAATCCAATGGATATAAGCGAAGCCAAAAAGATCACGAATCCCGTTATCATCAAGCCACCACCCTAGCCTCTTGGTACAGGCCATCCGCGTACGCGGTAATTAACTCAGCGGCATTTCCTCCGCCGAAAATAACTCTGTCAGGACGAACCAAGACCGCGTTATAACCCTTATCGTCTAGCCATTGAGATACCAGAGGCGAGAAGTAAGAGAGTGATGGAATGCTTACGCCAGCAGCGCCCAACGTATTTCCATCGATACCAATTGACTCACCAATAAGCCACGCACCGTGCCCGAATAAATCGTCTGAACGACTGCCCTTATGAGTAAACTGGGGAAACAACTCTCCGGCAATATTGCTAGTTGCCTGCAACAATCCCGTGCCTAGCTTGGGATTCGGTATTGCGCCAGAGGCATCGCCGCTGGCTCGCCTTGTTTCGATCAAATTTTTGTCACGAGCTAAGGCCAAATCAGGGTCAGTCACGCACACCACTTTGCCCATCATGACCGCAAGATCGATCATCGCTCTAACATGTGGCTCACGCTCTGTCTGGTAACTAAAGAGTAAAGAGGTATTAGCACGCCCCGCCAAAATTGCGCCTAGCTTCCATGTTAGATTCTCGACATCTCTGATCCCTGAGCAAAGGCCTTGGCCCGCAAAGGGAGGCATCAGATGTGCAGCATCTCCCGCAATCAAGACTCGATCTTGCATCCAATCATTGGCAACCCTTGCCTCAAACGTGTATGTGGCCGTTCGCTCTAACTCAACCGCACCATCGACGTCCCACCTTGCTAACAGATTTGCCACAAATGCCGGTGCCGATACGCGGTCTTCGTCCTCCTCGGCCTTCAGCATAAACTCCCAGCGGTGTCGTCCCGCACCCATTCGAACACTGGTCGTTGGCCTTTCTGGGTCACATATTTGCAGGTTGTGTCGAGGCAATCGAGATGAATCGATTACCTTCGTATCGATGACGAGCCAGCGCTCGGAAAATCCAAGATCGACGAGGGACAGACCGGAATTCGCCCGCACGGCACTATTTGCACCGTCACAACCTAGTAGGAAACGACAGCACGCCTGTGATGCCTTACCCTGAGTATCGAAGTGAACGGTGACGACCTCACCACATGTCTCGTGATGCCGATAGGCGGTGCCATAGCGAGTATCAATAGAATCACATTCAGCCACGCGAGCTCTCAGCACGTGTTCTATAGATGGCTGATGTATCATGTTCGAAGGAGGCCAGCCACTGAGCGCAGCAGCCCTTCCCGTATCGAATCTCATCAACACATCGCCTGACACATTCAAAAACTCATAGCGTGTAGAAACCTCAGAAGACGAGGCTACGTCATCAGCCACGCCGATCGATTGAAAAATTCGCATGATCTCGTGATCAATGTGGGCCGCTCGAGGCAACGGAAATATGGATCGCTCCTTTTCAAGGAGCAGCACCGAAATACCCTGTTTGGCGAGCAAAAGCGCTGCGACAAGCCCCACCGGGCCTGCACCCACGACGACGACGTCAAAATCACAGGTCGCCGTCACTTTAGTGCTCTTGAGTAAGCGTGTTCTCGATATATCCGAGGCCGCTGATTTCCGTTTTCACCAGATCGCCCTCTTTCAAAAACTGCATAGGGTCCATTGCAGCACCAATACCTCCGGGCGTGCCGGTAAAAATCAGATCACCGGGCTCGAGCGTCATGGCCTGACTTAACTCGGAAATCATGTCCCAGATCGTGAACACGAGATGTTCTGTATTCGAGTACTGCCGACGCTCGCCATTTACGAAGCATGAAATCGTCAGTGTGTGAGGATCGACCAATTCGTCAGCTGTCGTGATCCATGGACCAATTGGAGCATGGGTATCAAAGCTTTTACCTAAACTCCACTGTGGACTCCGAAACTGCCACGCGCGCTCGGTAAAGTCATTGCCCACACAATACCCAAACACATGATTCGGGGCGTCTTCTACAGAGATACATTTGCCCGATTTACCTATTACCGCCACCAACTCAGCTTCGTAGTCAACGAGATTAGAGACCTTTGGTATCAACACATTATCGTAGGGACCATTGATAGAAGTGACCGCCTTTGTGAACCATACCTGCCGCTCAGGCACCTCCATATTCGACTCTTCAATATGGTCACGGTAGTTCAAACCAACAGCGAAGATTTTTCCGGGTCGAGCAACAGGCGCGAGCAGTGTCACATCATCCAGATCAATGCCCCGTGCCATCCCGTCGCTCTCCACTTTGGATTGAACGGCAGGCCAATCAGCGGCGATCGCCTCTATGCTGTGACCGTCGCTCAATGGAAACAGTTGATGCCCTTTAACCACGCCCAATCTAGGCTTCGCATCGTGCAAGAACCTTGCGAATTTCATAACTCAATCTCCTCAGCCGCTCTCATTAAGGGGTGAATATCACCCCATTGAACACCCAGCAAATCATCGAGCGTCGCAACATTTGGACGGTTAGACGCGACAAATCGGTCACCATCACTAAAGTGCTCGAGCTCATGTCCCCAAGGATCTTTCCAATAATCAAAGACTTGGCTCCCCAAAATATGTCGTCCAACCCCCCACGAGTGCTCACGTCCGTTTTGACGCAGGTGATCGTGGCCCACCATCAAATCGTCCACATCGGACACCTCAAACGCAGCATGGTTGAACGACGCATCGCCCGGTGCTTCCAAAAGGAAGAGCGAGTGATGATCAGTGGCTGTATTCCCAATATTCAAACGCATAAAGGCGCCAACACTTACCCCGGGCTCCAACTCGATTTCGTCAGACGTCAAAAAGCCAAAGTGTGACTTGTACCAGGATTCTGACTCTCGGAAACTCGCTACGTTGAGCACGACATGGCCAAGGCGCAGCACATGTGAAGGACCACTCAAACGACGCATGGTCTCGGAGATTCTGTTTGTGACATTTGGATAATTGATCTTGGGAGCAGAATGTTCGCTCGGAGTCCTGGTCTCAGGGCTCTCTGCGGTTACCGCTATCTCATAGCCATTAGGGTCACAGAGGAACAGCGTTCTTTTGTGCTTTGTGTCATCAACTTTTTTTCCGGTCTTAAACGCAAGATGATCTAGGGCATCATCATCAGCCACTTCAAGTCCGAAACCAACGAATGCGGGCTCCCCCAACTCGGTGAGATGAATACAATCAGAATCGCCGTGACCCGACATGCGAAGAACCTGCGCATCTCGACTGCCAAGCAAGAGTCCAAACTCGGTTAGAAAATTTTGCATCTGATCGAGGTCGGGCGCCCTGAAGTTCACCTGAGACAGCCGTGTAGCATTCACGTGGCTCATATGTCCCCCTTTTTTTAAGGCCTAATAGTTTAAATATTAACTATCACGCATTACTTTTTTATCTGGGTGAGTTGTTTTTATTTCTCGGCTGGATTAGCGGTCACCTCTGCCCAAGGTTCACGCGTTTCCTCCCCACCAAATGTATCCCAAGGCTGATTCATATCAAAGACAACCTCATTTCGACTTGGCTGTGATTCCAGACGCGCTCTCATACGCCGCAAGATCTCGGGCGCCTCCTGTCCGAGATCATTTAACTCGCCCTCATCATTTTCAAGGTTAAACAAGTACCAAGAGTCGCGCTGAAGAAACGTGGGCACTATTGGCAGCGATGCCTCCTGCACAACCTTCCATGGCCAATCGATCATCGCCTTACTGCCAGCAATCGCTACATGGATCGGCCGCTCGCGAGATTTCGTCTCACCGCTTAAGACTTGACGAAAGCTCTCCCCATCGAAGGCACCAGTCTCAATATTAAGAATGTCTAACAAGGTAGGCATTACATCAGCAAGGTGTAACGGGGAGCGGTTGATGGATGCGCCCGCAACTGTTCCGGGCCATGATACGACTGACGGCACTCGAATCCCTCCCTCAAAGACAGATCCTTTGCCCTGGCGAAGTGGGCCATTATCACTGTAGCCATCTCGTAGTGGAGGTATAAGAAACTCCAACAACCAAGGCTTTGGAGCCGAACCGCCGTTATCACTTACGAACATTATCAACGTGTCTTCTCGCAAACCTTTGTGATCAATAACATTCAACACAGACCCTATCTCACTATCGAGATGACCTACCATTCTTACGAGTGTCTCGCGACCGCTGTGCTCTCGACCGGAGCCGTCGGGCTCCTCCAATGGCGTGTGCGGCGCATTGAAGGCTAACAACATGAAAAAGGGTTGCTCCGTAGGCTGGGACTCGACGATTCGGCGAGCCTCGGCCGCTAGTAACGAGGAGGCGTGTCCGTCCTCGCGAATAGTCACTCCATTCCGCTGCCAATCCAAACCACCGGAAAATATGTGGTCAAAGTAACCAATGCCGCCATTCAAATGACCATAAAACGAATCAAAGCCGCGCGCTGTAGGTAAAAACCGGGGATCACTAGAGCCGAGATGCCATTTACCGACTAAATGTGTGCTATAGCCTACCTCTGACAAGAGCTGAGGTAGTAGCGGGAGTTCTATGGGCAACCCCTTTTCCGAAGTGTGAGTCACCGGTGCGTGAACACCATGAGATCTTGAAAATAAGCCAGTCAGCAGCGATGCGCGTGAGGGAGAACACGTTGGATTGGCATAAAATTGGTCCAACCTAACACCGCTCTCGGCCAGCGCGTCGATGTGTGGGGTGCCAACAGCCGGATTGAGGTAACCCACATCATGCCAACCGAGGTCATCAACCAAGATTATCAAGATATTCGGATAAGCCTGACGGTCACTACTGGCGACCATAGTTCCCGCGAACAATGGCGCGGCTACGGTGAGTGCTAGAAACACAACCAAAGATTTCTGTAGAAGTCCCATCAGTGATCCCTCAAAGTCAAACAATATCGGATGTTTGCGATAAGCTCTCCGTCAGTTCGTTGTTTAAAGCAGCTGTCGGCCCCAGACGGCTGCACTTCTTGTCAAATTCAAGCTTTCGCCCTATTTCCCTTCGAAGACCGGTGCGCGCTTCTCAATGAATGCTTCAACCGCGTTTTTGTGATCAGCCGTTCCACCACAATGGATGTGGTGCGACGCTTCTAGGTCCAAGCAATCGTGGACATCAGCCGATGTCAGTGCCCGCGCCAAATTTTCCTTCATGTAACTGAATGCCACAGTCGGACCACTCGCTAGCTTCTGAGCAATTTCTGCGGCGCGTTGCTCTAGGTCCTCGGGCGCAACGACCCAGTTGGTCAAACCAAGCCGCTCGGCCTCTTCGGCCCCTATGCGCTCAGAAAGGAAATACAGCTCTCGCGCTTTTGCTGTGCCGACAAGCTGTGACATGAACAAGGTGCCGCCGTAATCACCGGAGAAACCGACTTTGGCAAACGCAGTTGTCATGAAAGCCGTGGACGACATAATCCGGAGATCGCAGGCCAGCGCGATAGACAAGCCCGCGCCTGCAGCGGGGCCCGGGATTACAGCGAGCGTCGGTTTAGGCATTTTATTGAGCCGACCACTGGTTGAGCGCTGATTCAATCGCTGCCGGTGTATCAGTGTCTCCAGAGGACTGGCGGCCCCCTTGGTATTCACATCGGACATGGCCTTGACGTCGCCACCCGCGCAAAACGCGTTGCCACTACCGGTTACCACCACGCATCGCACATCAGGATTAATTTCCGCATCACTGAGCTGGGCTCCGAGCGCGTGAAGCAAATCTCCTGACAAGGCATTACGTGCCTCCGGACGATTAAAGGTCAGCGTCAATACGCCCTCAGTGAGGTTGGCAAGTAAGTGGTCTGTTCCTGTATCGATCATTCCTTGATTCATATCGCCTCCCGGTACTTGTTAGAGAAAATTAAAGGCCACGCCACAGACAGTCACAACATGGCCATCGCGCTCGAGGCCTAAACCATCAGCAGCGGCGCAGATGGCAGCCAGATCGACCGCGTCAACATCAATCGCCATGAGCGCAGGCTCCAGGGCCGCCGCATCGTAAGCAAAGCGTATTTCTGTACCGTCCATTTCCAAACGCCACCCCTCGCCGGCTGGCATTAGTTCAATGCCGTAGGCTTCGGCCCAGCACTGCCCCGTCGCTTTAGGAACGGGCGATCTTATTTCCACCGCCAGGATGCCACGAACATAGCGCCCCGCGCGCTGCTCCCAGCCATCACCGGCCCACAACCAGGATTCGGGAGGGCTCATTTCATCGAGTGAAGGAATCGCACCAGGAACATCCTTGGGGTGAAGGTGAATGGCTTTCGCATTTCCGCGGTCATCGGCAAATACCGTACGTATCGACGTATCCGCCAAACGCACTTTC
>SHBD01000046.1 GCA_004212735.1 SAR116 cluster bacterium | reverse complement strand
CCAGCGTTTGCTGGCTATGGCTATTATTGGTGGTTGATGTCGCCAACGGTCTTTGCCGCACAAGGCATTTACGGTCAGACCATTTGGATCGATCGTGCGAATGACCTAGTTATTGTTTTGCACAGTGTTTGGCCGGTCGCCTGGAGCGATGACCATGAAGCGCATATGACTGCATTTTTAAATGCCGTGTCTGAGCATGTCAGCCGTTAGTTATACACGCTGCTTTTCGGCTTGGTTTAAGAATGTGTTTGTTTCGAGACAGCGCTGTAATGGGACCGTAACTTTTGCATAAGCTGAGCTTTCTCTCATTCGCTTGCTACAAGCCGCTTTCTCAAAACTGCTTCCTTTAAACCGGTTTATTTAAGTCGCGGCATCGCTAATCAACGGGCCGGAACTTTTCTGGCTAATTCTACAAACGTTCCCGCAGCGACGCCCGATTGCAGTGCAATTTGTTAGGTTCTATCTGTCTGTTTTGTCTAATCAGTGCTTTTGCTTTTGCTGAGCGTTAGAGTTTTGCTTGGTGAGGATAGTGCTACTTTGTAGTACTGGAGCTGATCAGCTGCGATTTGAGATACGGTTCGAGCACGTCCAGCCGCCCGTCTATTGGTTCGCGAATGGGTAGATTCAGCAATCGCATAACAAGCGGATATATATGTATGTTCTCTAGCGGTGGCGCCACACTGCCGGCCGTTATCTGCGGTCCCATTGCATACAGGATGCCCCGCATGGAAGGGGTTTCACTTGGGATAAAGCCGTGATTGCCTGCCGGTGACGGATACCGTTGCGAGGGTGGTCTCAGTAAAAAAGTATATGGTGCGTCAACCGTGACGATTATGTCCGGCGTGCGCGGTCCTGGCGCCAAACGAAATTCTTTTGGCCAAGTAGCCGCCTCATGTACCGTGATGTTATCGATGGCCCGCAGCTCTTTTGCGAGTTGTTTGCGAGCGTCTAAATCCCGTTCGTAAAAAAAAGTAACCGGACCGCCTTCCTTAACCAGCAGACCGTCCAGACTCATGAAGTCGTTCAAGTAAATTTCTTTGCTTTTATCCATCTGCTGCATCCCGTGATCAGAAACAATCACCAGGTGGGTAGCAAAAGGAAGGTCGCTTAACCCGGCCATTAAACGACCAATTTGCTTGTCGATATCGGTGACTGCTGTTGCAACTTCGGGTGATTGCGGACCATATCCATGGCCGATACTGTCGACGCTGGAGAAATACAGTGTGATGAAATTAGGCCGTTCTTCGGGTGGGCTTCGTAGCCACGTTAACGCTTGATCAACACGCTTCGCGTTGGGTACTCGGCCGTTGTATAGGCGGTAGTGAGTGGGTCGCACCCCTTGCACATCGGCTTCGCTGCCGACCCAGAAAAAGCTGGCCGCGATACCGCCGGCTTGCTCTACTGCTACCCACAAAGGTGTGCCACCGTACCAACTGCCGTTCTCCACGCTGTCGCGATTGCCGATGCTGTAACTTGCTTTGCGATCGCGGTCGTAAAAACTGTTGCCTATGATTCCGTGATTACCCGGATATAGACCGGTAACAATGGAATAGTGGTTGGGAAATGTTTTGCTCGGAAAGACCGGGATTAAACCCTCCGCAGCCAGACCTTGGGCCGCGAGACGGTCGAGGTTGGGTGTTGAGTACAAGCCTGCATAGTCGTGTCGAAAGCCGTCTAGAGAGACCATGACAACCGGCGGGGTGTCCTGCATTGGATTGACGCTTGTCGTCGTGTTTTGTTCTGCCGCTTGGACTGCGCAGGTAGACCATGCTAAAAACCCGAGCCACATCACATGACGCTGCAGACGTGAGCCTAATTGGCGATAACGCGACGCCATTACACGAACTGACCGATTGGCTAGAGGCATTCTTGTTTCCTTAATATCCGTACCGCAGACAACACCACAAAAAGCGCCGCCGAGAGCGCATCAGTGCCCGCCAAGAGCCTAGCACGACGATAATGATAGGGATATTTCACTCAGCGTTGGCGCATAGATTTGACCGTGTCACCGCACAATCTCGCTATCTGCCCACAGCATTTTTCAGGCGCACTCAGCAAGGCATTGGATCGGTAGTGTCGGGTGTACTTACCGGACAATCATGGCGCTTGGTCGGATACGCGTAGTGACCCAAATTGGAGGCTGTCTTGGCCAACATGCGAGAGGAAGATGGTGGCAAGCTTTTGCAATTGCGCGGTGCGCAGCGGTTCTTTCAGCGCCAGCTGAGTGATTGCGTTGCCGGTCCACAGCAGTTGACTCTCGCAGTCCGTACAGTGGGTAAATAACTGCACGGTTACCGTCACTGGTACGTGCGCGGGAGTGGCAGCGCAAGGTGGCTGACATGGCGTGTTTTTGGCAAAGGTTGTGCCGTGGCTAAGTCTGACTTCAAGGCGTAATGTGGCATCGTTGAGTGTGCCAGGTAAGTAGTTTTGAGTGTATAAATCGCGCCTAAGCAACTCGGCAAAACGTGCCTCGAGAGGATGCCCCGTTGCCGCTATCAGCATTCGGGGCGGCTCATCTTGATGGCCCGCAGGGGTCACGCAGCCGTTTAAAAGTGTTGATGCCGCGCAAAGCAAGACCATTAAGCTAAAGCG
Organism: SAR116 cluster bacterium; assembly: GCA_004212735.1. Lineage (GTDB taxonomy): Bacteria > Pseudomonadota > Alphaproteobacteria > Puniceispirillales > Puniceispirillaceae > MED-G116. The sequence goes on along the minus strand of SHBD01000046.1, from coordinate 7,454 downwards.
TCGGTTAGGTTTATCTCCCATTTGGCTTAACTTCTTCGACTAAGTCACACGCTCAGCGGCTATCGCTACACACTAGCTACCGGCGGTGCGTGTGATGCGCGCGTGAGCTGTGTCTATAGTAAATGTATAAGACGAACGCACGAAGTTTTTGGTTACGATATCCCGCGCCGGCCCAGGTATGCCGCTGTTGGGCGCTACATCTACGTTGACATACTGCTGTGCCGCATTTGTTAGATCTTGCAATAACACGACCTTAATCTGCAAACCGGTCGCAGCTGCTGTTTCGGCCTCCTGATAGATCAAAATATGATTACCCTCTATCTCTGCACCGAGTGTGGCTACTTTGATGGGCGTCGCATCCAACGCGAGAATGTCGACGTGATCCGCGATCAGGGCCAGTAGCTTATTTTGGTCGGAAGCCAAAGCTAGATCAAAATTCGTGTGGCCTGCCTGTCGCATCAAATCGGCTGCATCGTGATAGTGCAGGCGATGAGTGATTTCCAAAGCGGCCGTGTTGGCATCAGCAGTTTGCCAGACCAAATGGCTCCAACTCACCGGCTGGCGATGCGCCCACATTAAGGTGGAAGCAGTAAGGAGTGCGAGTGCCGCCGCATACCGAATAGATTGGGGCATTGTTAACCGCATTGCATAGCCCTTCGCTCGGTTAGTGTTACAGCGTCGCATCCATTGCAAAAGCTCATTGCTCCGGATTTGCAGCTGCAGGCTCTAACGGTATCGATTTGCCGGCGGCGTCATCCTTCGCTTTATCGGCGCCCTTCAGTTCGACCTGCATATCGGCCATTAAATTGCGTTGTTTTCGTTTGGATTTATACAACGCAAAACGCGACTGAGTGATTTCTGGCGGAAAGACATTGTTAGCGAAGTCTGCATCTGCAGTTTGATGGTCGACATCCAAGCGAATGCGGGCTATAGGTTTGCTATCAATCATCATTCGAGTGATGCGCTTGGCATTGCGCCGCCAGATTTCTGCGGGTAGGACGAGGTCTCGTTTGCTTGCATCCTCATATTCAATAATCAAAGGCAGTGGGCTGACTAGGCCACCGATGTTTTCAAAGTCGATGAAGTAGATATATGGATTCTCTCGAAGGCCGCGTTCCAATGTGCGTTGCTCCCAGGGTTCGAGCTTCTTCAAGAAGCTCATGTAGTCATTGCGGTCTTGGTTGGAAACCGTAAACGGATCATTTTCGTTATAAAAATCAGCGAGCTGCGGGCGCACATCAAGACGTTTGGGTATGTTATTTTCACGATTGCGGATCTGCTGGATGGGCTCAGGTTTGAGCACCGCGTTCTCTTCGCGATCAAGAGGGAAGTCGCTATCCGGGTCGCCGCTTTTTAGTCGATACGCCCGAATATCGCTGATAGCGATGTCGACATGGTCTGTTGAGTAGAACCAGCCGCGCCAAAACCAATCCAGATCGACACCGGACGCATCTTCCATGGTACGAAAAAAATCGGCTGGTGTAGGCCGTTTGAACTTCCATCTGCGAGCGTATTCGCGAAAAGCGAAGTCAAACAATTCGCGTCCCATTACAGTTTCACGCAATACGGTTAACGCAGCAGCTGGTTTAGAGTAAGCGTTAGGCCCGAATTGCAGGATCGAATCGGACTGAGTCATGATCGGTACCTGATTGGTCGATGTCATGTAGTCCGGGATGTAGTCGAGTATATTGGCGTCGCCGCCGAATGCGGGATAGTTCTCCTCCCATTCCAATTCGGCAACGTATTCTAGAAAGGTGTTGATTCCTTCATCCATCCAAGTCCACTGGCGCTCGTCTGAGTTGACCACCATCGGAAAGTAGATATGGCCGATTTCATGGATGATGACGCCGATTAGTCCGTATTTGATTCGACGCGAATAGGTTGGTTCTGCTGCTTTAGAATCTGCCTCGTCAACATTTTCTTGGTCCTTGGCCGGTTCCGGTCGATAACCGTTAAAGGTAATCATTGGATATTCCATTCCACCGCGTTCCCAGGTGTTAACGGATTGTGCAGTCGGGTAGGGGTAATCGAAAGAAAAACGAGAGAAGACTTCCATGGTGTGCACCACGGATTCCGTTGAGTACCGTGACCAGATCGGCTCGGCTTCGTTTGGATAAAACGACATTGCCAGAACGTTATCGAACTCGGCGCCGGGCTGGGCATGTAGCATGGCGTCCCAAATAAATTTTCTCGAAGAAGAAAACGCAAAGTCGCGGACATTGTCTGCGTCAAAGCGCCACGTTTTCATCGCGGTGGTGCCCTCACGCTCGTTTGCCTGAGCTTCCTCTGGCGTTACGATAAAAATAGGCGCTTCGGTATTAGCTTTCGCGAGGCGTTCGCGCTGGATCTTTGAAAGGACCGCTTTGGGATTAGTCAGAACGCCGGAAGCGCTGACAATGTGGTCTGCTGGAAGCGTAAGGGCCACATCATAGTCGCCAAACTCCAGCGCAAATTCACCGCGCCCTAAAAACGCTTTGTGTTGCCAGCCGGCGTAGTCGCTATATGCGGCAAGTCTCGGGAACCATTGCGCAAGAAAGAAAATGGCTGTGTCTGATTCTTCGAAATATTCATAGCCACCGCGACCGCCGATTGCAGCTTCTTCAATAATGTTGAAGCGCCAGGTGATCGCAAATGTAACCTTTGCGCCGGGTTTTAGCGGTTTGTCCAGGTCAATGCGCATGACCGTGTCGACAACGGTGAAGGCGAGGGGGTTACCGTTCGCTGATTTAACGCTGAGCCCGGTATAGCCGAATTCGGTATCTGCAAAAGATTGCGCTTGGCGCAAAGCACCGAAGCTCAGGCGATCCTCGGCGTAACTGGTTTTTGATAAACGATCGAGGGAATTTTCCGCGAAGCGATTTTGATCTAACTGCAGCCACAAGTAAGGCAGCGTGTCGGGCGAGTTGTTGGTGTAGGTAATGCTGGCAGAAGCGTTCAGTGATTTAGCTGCTTCGTCCAGCGTCGCCGCAATTTCGTAATCAACTTGCTGCTGCCAGTACTTTTCTCCGGGTGCACCAGACGCGGTCCGATAAACGTTTGGGGTGGGGAGCAGTTGTTCTAGCTGAGCAAATGCCCTGGCACCGCTGCCTATCTCGTTCGTGAGCACTGCTTTGTTCGCCGCCGCGCTCTGTTCAGTGCTGGCTGTTGCGGCTGTGGTGTCGCCCAACATGAGTAGCATTAATAGCGTGGTCAGGGCACTTGAGTACAAAAGGTTTCGCATGGTTTTGCTCGCTGTTGCAGTGTTTCGTTTACCGAAAGATCGCGTTCCAAGTCTCGCTATTTGTTCAGTCTTTGGGCATCTGTCAGAAAAAGTGCTTCTGGCAGAAAAGTATCTGTGTAGAAAGTGCTCGGACCATCGCTAAGGTCTTCGTTGAATGTCATTGATTGAAAGCATTAATAGCCAATTGCTACGCCGTCTTTGCGCATTTCTGTTGCGCCGGTGTATACGCCGGTTTCCGGGTCGCGGTAGATGGCTTGATAGCCGCCAAACATAACACCGTTACGAATAACCTCAACGTGATGGCCCATTTGCTTCAACGCCGCAACTGTCGCTTCGCTGACACCGGGCTCTAGGTATAGCGTGCCCAGTAGATCGTCTGCCCCTGCACCAGTTGGCTCGCGGCCGCCGCTGTGATTCATCCGGGCCGCGTCCCCCGCTTCCTGAGGATTCATACCATAATCCATCATATTGATCAGGATTTGTACGTGGCCCTGCGGCTGCATAGAGCCGCCCATTAAGCCAAAGCTCATTAGGGGGGCGCCATCTTTCAATATAAATGCTGGAATGATGGTGTGAAATGGCCTTTTCTCCGGTGCATAAACGTTGGCGTGGCCCGGTTTAAGCGAAAACAACTCGCCGCGATCCTGTAGCATGAACCCGAGCCTATCGGGAACCAGACCAGATCCCATACCGCGATAATTCGATTGAATAAGCGAGACCATCATGCCATCACCATCCGCGACGGTCAGATAGGTGGTATCGCCTGCAGACTCGAACTGGGCGACGCCGGGTACCGGGTTCTGCATCGCTTTGTCAGGCCTTATCAGGCCGAAACGCTCCCGACCGTAGGCTGCAGATAGCAGCCAATCAGTTGGGATGTCAGCAAAGTCAGGGTCTGCGTAATACTTCGCGACGTCCTCGAAAGCCAAGCGTTTGGCTTCGGTTATATAGTGCCAAACCCGCGCATCGTCCCGCGGCCATTGGGCGAGATCGACGTTCTTTAAAATGTTAACCATTTGTAGCGCAGCGTAACCCTGGCCGTTAGGCGGTAGCTCGCACAGGTCGACTTCGCGGTAGGCAACACAACTAGGGTTTACCCATTCACTTTTATGCGCGGTAAAATCTGCTAAGCGTAAATCTCCGCCGATACGACGCATATAAGCGTCTATAGTTTGCGCGATGGGTCCCTCATAAAACGCAGCTCGGCCCTGTTTGGCTAACATCGTATAAGTGTTGGCGAGGTCGGGATTCTTGAATAGCTCACCGGCGCGAGGTGCATGCGGGGTGAAATAAGTACGCTTTGCATTTTCGAATTCGTCGATCATTTCTGCGCGGCGCTCAAACGCACGTTCCGCACGACCAAAGTAATAGGCTATAACCGGCGATACTGGGAAGCCGTCTTGAGCGTAGCGAATGGCTGGCGCCAGAACGTCAGCGATTGCTAAGCGGCCAAATCGCTCATGGAGGGAAAACCAGCCATCTACAGCGCCGGGTACGGTCACCGGGAGGTGGCCGAGTGGCGGAATGCTGTCTGCACCCTGGAGCTGATCTCTGAGTTGTGCCAGGGATCTAGAGGCCGGACTGCGCCCAGAGGCATTTAAGCCGTGTAAGCGCTGGCTTTTAGGGTCCCACACGATCGCGAATAAGTCGCCGCCGATGCCGTTGCCGGTCGGCTCCATTAAACCCAATGCGGCGTTAGCTGCGATTGCGGCGTCTACGGCACTACCGCCCGCTTGCAAAATGTTGATGGCGATCTGGCTCGCCAGCGGTTGTGCGGTAGCGGCCATGCCGTTAGCCGCGTAGACGGGGCTTCTTGACCATGCCTGGCCAACCGGGCGTCCGCCGGGGCCAATGTTTGCCAGTCCGTTGGTGGAAATTTTCGCAGAAGGATTTGCTGCTGGGCTGGCAGCCAAGTTGGCTTGTACGTCTGCTGGGTTCGTTTCGTTCGTGCCGGATACCGTGCCTTGTGCCAACGAATAACAGGTAGTTATTGTGGAGGAGGCAAATAGGAAGAGCGCTATTAGTTTGTGAAGCATGGTTGTGCGGATGTTCCTTTTTAACTTAGCTAAATCGTTTGGCCTGCAGTTCTGCTGGGATCTTCTGCTGGTCGAGTAGTGTCGCGGCAACAAGCTGACCGATACCTGGTGAAGTCTGCACCCCGAATCCTCCTTGGCCTGCTAACCAAAAAAAATGTTCCCCTGGTGTTGCAGGACCGATGATAGGCAGTCGATCAGGGGTGAGCGTGCGCAGCCCGGCCCAGCTGCGATGGATGCGTTGTATTGGCAGGCTACATACTTCTTGAAATCGCTCCAGCGCAATAGCGAGATCCATATCGTCGGGATGTGCGTCGCAAGCGGGAGATGGTGTTTCGTCCTGGGGGCTGACCATAAGGCCAGGTTGTTCCGGTTTAAAATATAGTTCGCCTTCCAGACTGCGAACCATAGGCCAGCTAGCGGCTTCTGGTGGGGCAGGGATTACAGCGGCGGATCGTCGGCAAGGCGTTAATGGCATTGGCGTGACGCCGCATTGCTCGGCAACGGTGTTGGCCCATGCCCCGGCGGCATTGATTAACACGGGTGCTGAGGCTGATTCGGCCCCCCATCCACATCGCCAGATATTGTCTTTGTATCTTGCTGAGTCTAGTTCGACGCCAGTAATGATCTGGCCGCCGCGACGCTTAATGCTTCGGCGGTAGCTTTGCAGGAGTTGATTAGCATCAATGGCATGTAGCAAGGGATCAAAAATACCGTCGACCATGCGCTCCCGGCGTAACAAAGGTACGTGTCCGCACATGTCCTCAATATCAATACGAGCCATGTGCGGGCAGAGTTCTGACCATTGTTCTAAGTAGTCTTGCGCGGCTCTTTCCTGGTCGGGTTTGATAACCGTTAGCCCGCCGATTACATGCATTAGGGGATAGTCAGTAAAGCCGTCCGGCGGGGTAAGGAAAAAGGGCTTAGATGTTTGCGTTAGGGTGCAGACGGGAGCATTTTCGTACGCTTCAATAAAGACTGCTGCGGAGCGTCCAGAACTGTGATATCCGCAATGCGCTTCCTTCTCTAACACCACGACACGGGCTTGTTGGGACAGAAAATAAGCAGCTGACAAGCCCGCAATACCGCCGCCGATAATGATGAAATCATAATGATTTGAACTGCCGTTCAATGTCAGCGCGCTCCGATTCAAGTTACTAGGAATGGCAATCAGCGGCGCATCTGGCGCCTGCGAGATGTTGCAATAATTTTTAGCGTCAGTTTAAACGGCCGCCGGATGCTGTGCGCTAGTTGGCGCACGCACCGCTCAAGACTATGAGCTTTCAGTCGCGATTTACAGTGATAAATCACGCTTCGGGGCGGAGTACCAAACGTTTTGGTAAAGCCGCATAGCGCAAATAGCTGCTGGCAATAGTGCTCTTTGGGATGGCTCCGCTAATTATAAATTCTGGCAAAGCTCGAACCTCGCAGTCGATTGTTGACGGCATTGTTATAAATCGATCCGAAGGTATATTTCAGGCTAAGTCCGAAACGACTTTCCGAACCTGTGTCGAGTGCGGTGTTTCCGAGTAACAGATTCTCGTCGCTGGTGCCGCTGCCAGCCAGGTAGATTTGGTCCTTGGTTAACGAGGTGCGCCCCCAAAGATTGATGGATAAACCACGGGTGATTCGGTAGTCCATATTGCCACGAAGCGTCACGCGATAAAGGCTCGTGTCGTCAAGGAACTGCGAGGTTTTTAACTCGAGCGAAGCGCCGCCCCAAGGTTGCTCTACGTCGTATTCGGCAAAAAGGCCGTGGTCCGAGCGTTCTTCCTTGTCTAAACCGAGCACACTGGTTTCTTGGTATTCGAACCTCGTAAAGCCCATAAAGTAGCCGAGCGTCAGAGCTTTTTCCGCGGATATCTGATACGGATATAGGTTGTATTCCACCGCAGCAGCTAAGCGCACCGCGTTGTCTAAGTTGCGGAAGGTCGACGTACGTTGACTGCCGCCGATTGCTGCGCCCCAATTGTCACCAAAGCTCTTCACTATGGCGCCGGAGAACCCGCGCTCGATGCGGTCGTCGTTAAAGACAGAACCATCATCGAGAATAAAGGAGCGATTTTTTTCTTCACTTTTAAAACGTGCGCCCATGCGCCATGCGTCGGTGGTTCGGTTAGCCGAAAAAGAGCCCCAGTACGCGCTTTCGTCCTGGCGGTCTTCGTTCTCCATTTGCATACCCACTTCGGAGCGGAATACCC
>SHBD01000045.1 GCA_004212735.1 SAR116 cluster bacterium | reverse complement strand
CTTACTGCAGAAGAAATAGCAGGCCTATCCGAACAGCCCTTTTTCAAAACCGACGCGCTGATCGCTGGTTGCTGGCAAGGTTCCACCGACGGTGACACGTTTGCCGTAGAAAACCCGGCAACCGACGAGGTCATAGCGGTTGTTGCGAACTGCGGTGCAATCGAGACAGAGCAGGCCATCACAGCAGCGTCAGACGCTTTGGCTGGCTGGGCGCAGACTCCTGCAAAAAGCAGAGCCAAAATCCTACGAGCGTGGTTTGACCTGATCATCGCAAATGAACAGGACCTTGCGCGCCTGTTAACCATCGAGCAGGGCAAGCCACTAGACGAGGCGCTCGGCGAAGTGCGATACGGTGCCAGTTATATTGAGTGGTTCAGCGAGGAAGCCAAGCGCATTTATGGCGATGTCATTCCTGCCCCCAGCACAGACAAACGCATCTACACGCTCAAGCAGCCTGTCGGTGTAGTGGCGTGCATCACACCTTGGAATTTTCCCAGCGCAATGCTCGCGCGCAAAATCGCGCCGGCCTTAGCTGCAGGTTGCACCGTCGTCTGCAAGCCAGCAAACGAAACGCCGCTTTCGGCACTTGCCTTGGGCCACTACGCGATCGAAGCGGGGGTACCTGCCGGTGTCATCAATATCTTGTGTGGTAAGACCCAGGAGATTGGCGCCGCGCTAACCAGCAGCCCAGTTGTCAGAAAACTCTCGTTTACTGGCTCCACCGCAGTGGGCAAGATGCTCACCGCGGCGTGCTCAAGCACCATGAAAAGAACCTCCATGGAGCTTGGTGGTAACGCCCCTTTTATCGTTTTCGCCGACGCCGATTTAGAAGCCGCCCTTGATGGCCTGATGGCCTCGAAGTTTCGCAACAGCGGCCAGACCTGTGTTTGCGCCAATCGAGTTCTTGTTGCCGAAGAAATTATCGAGCAGTTCACGCAAATGCTGGTGGATAGGCTATCGAAATCTGTGCTCGGCAACGGCCTGAGCCAAGGCACGACCATTGGACCGCTGATCCAAAAAAACGCTGTGGCAAAAGTTCAAGGCCTAGTCGCCAAGGCTATCGAACAGGGTGCTACGCCAGTGAATCTACCCCATCAAACACCGTCCACGGGCAACTTCGTAGCGCCCTTAATACTCAAGGACGTGACGGCGGACATGGAAATTTTCGATGCAGAGATCTTTGGACCCGTAGCGACCCTCATCGGCTTTGATCATTACGATCAGGCCATCAAGTTAGCCAACCAAACCACCGCCGGGCTAGCCGCCTACGTCTATACGCAAGACGCCAGCACGATGATTAAAGCGAGCGAGCAGTTAGAATTCGGCATTGTTGGCGTCAATGAAGGGATCATTTCAAATGAGATGGCGCCGTTCGGCGGCGTTAAAGAATCCGGACACGGCAGAGAGGGCTCAAAGTATGGTTTAGAGGACTATCTTGAAGTGAAGTACGTTTGCTTAGGCGGGTTGCACTAGGCCTGTTCAGAGCGCGTATTTCTGCTAGCCATACTTATTTGCCTTCCAACCGTTTAGTTATTTTGCTCGGCTAAATTCTATCTGTTGCGATATTGATCTTCGAGCCGTACAACAAGCTCGTACGTCACTTAATGAGGCTCTTCTTTTGCAACACATGATGGTGGATTGTATTTGCCTGTGGTCATCTCGAAAGTACTTGGTGTTCAAGAACGAGAAAACCTGTTCACTCAGAGACGTTTTGGAACCCTTGCCGATAATTTTTCTGCTGCGAGGGAATCCACGCTATGCAAGTCAAATACAAATAAAACAAGTAGCTCAGAGAAGCTGAAGGTGACGATTTAGGGGGCTCACTTAAAGTATTGGGCGATGACGATCTAAAAGAGCTTTTTCAGAAGGCCTGAAGTAAGAATCTCTTTGTTGAATCTGCCCGAAAACTTTATGTGCTTGTCAGTCAATGGATTGATGAAAAGTAAAACAAATAGGTTTGGCTCAAGCCTTGAGGGGTTGTTGCACTCGTTGTATTGTTTTTCGTCAGGGGATGAGTTCGAAGCGGGGGGAATGCGGTTTCGTGTCAGCGACAGTGCTAAACATGAAAATAAAAAAAGAATTTCTACGGAGCAAAAAAATAGCATGAGTCAACGGAACCTGATCGAAGGGAACCCGGTTTTGGTAGTTGTAGACATTCAAAACGGAGACCCTCCGCAAGCTGGTGTGACCCCTATTCCCCACATGCAAAGCGACGGCTCCTGGGTCACTAACGCGACCAAACTCATTCAAGGCGCGAGAGATGCCAATGTACCCGTCGTCTTTATCCAAGAAGCACATCGCAGAGATCTTATCGACTTCGGCAGAGAATTGGACGGCGCCGAGGGTGTGCATCTGCTCGAGGGCGATCACGGCACCGAGATCCGCTCTGAAATTGGTATGACTGAAGACGATTATTTCATTAAAAAACGCCGATATTCCTGCTTCTTTGGCACAGACTTTGAGCTTCTCATGAAAGGGCTTCACGCAAACACGCTGATTTTCATTGGCGGTCTGACAGATGTTTGTGTGCACTATTCTTTTGTTGATGGTCATCAGAACGACTATTTCTGCCGCGTTGTTGAAGACAGTGTGACGGGTTCTTCTTTGGACGCACACAAAGCTTCTTTAAATGCAATGGAGTATCTGCAGACAGGGGCGCGGCGGAACACTGCTGAGGTACTGCAAACCTTTCAGCAAAGAGCCGAGGACCTGACTGTAGCCGAAAGCCTCGGCGAGCCGCAGAGTGTTCTGCGATGAGTCAACCGTTAACGGCAGACGATGTTGCAACTCAAGGCCAAAACTGGAACGCCTTGCCAGTGCTTGATATGCGTAGCTGGACAGAAGGAAATGCCCAGGAGAAAAAACAGTTCGCGCAGAGGGTCATTGAGACCTGCAAAGCTGCAGGCTTTTTCTACGTATCAGGGCATAGCGTTACGCCTCAGGCACTGCGCGACGTTTATGCGGCAAGCAAAGATTTTCACCAACAGAGTGTAGATTTTAAATCCCAGTACCACATAGCCGATAGCCGACACCATCGCGGCTGGGTGCCAACTTCCGAGGTGGGTGAATTCGAGAAAGACGGTGATCACCACAAAGTGTTCTATGAATCTTTCGACCTGTCTTTTGAAGTGGCAGCAGATGACCATCGAACTCACCAGGGGTACGGTTTGGTTGGTCCAAACATTTGGCCGGAACTTTCAGATTTTCAATCCAAGGTGACTGGCTATTACGATGCCGTTTACGCCTTGGGGCGAGAGCTTTTGAGCATTTTTGAATGCGGCCTTGGTATGGCGCAGGGAACGCTGCTCACGCATGTGAATGTACCTCCATCACAGCTGCGCCTGCTAAAGTATTTTGAAAACGATGCACCGGCAGACCGTTTGCACCACGGCATTGATGCTCACTCGGACTTCGAATGTTTGACTATTCTGCATGCGACGCATCCTGGACTACAGTTGCTTTCTGCAGACGATCACTGGGTGGAGACGCCTCCGGTGGAAGGTTGTTTCACGATATTGGTGGGTGACTGCCTTGAGGCCTGGACTGGTGGCGATCTCAAGGCAACGCAACATCGCGTAGTGAATCGTGGGGTCGAGAGATTTTCTTTGCCGTTCTTTTTTAGCGCTGATTATGATTGCGAAGTGAAGCCGCAATCGCCCTTCGATACCGCCGAGGCCAAGGCTGCCTACCCAACGTTTAAGGCCGGCGAGCATCTTTGGAGTCGCACTATCACTAACTTCCCCTATTTGCGGAAGTTGGTCGACCAAGGAAAATTGGCCGTCGACTTCGAAGTAACAGAAGAAAGCCCCTTCAAAAGATTGTCGGTCGAGGAGAGGGCACTACTAGAAAATACTGCTCAGACATGACAACTCAACCAACGCGTCTGCAGCCTTTAGAGGGCTACGTACTGCAGCCGGAACACTATTATTCCCAGGAATGGTTTGATGCTGAGCAGAAGAATTTGTTCAATAAAACATGGGTCTTCGCAGGACTAGAGGCGCAGCTCAGCGAGGTAGGCGATTACCTAGTAGTGCAAGTTGGCTATCAACCAATGCTTGTTACGCGATCAAAAGACGGCAAGCTGAATGCGCTGCATAACGTCTGCCGGCATCGGGGAGCGAAAATGCTAACCGAATGCGGGCGCGTCCAGGGAATTTCTTGCCCTTATCATGCTTGGCGTTACGACCTAACCGGAGAGCTCACTCACGTACCGCAGCAAACTACTCAATTTCCTGGTCTGGAAACTCGCGACTGGGGACTGTTGAAAGGGAGCGTTGCGCTTTGGGATGGCCTTGTGTTTGTCCATGCAGATCCAGATGCCCAGCCGCTATCCCATTGGTTTGCGGGACTGGATAAACGGCTGGCAAGGTTTCGCCCATCGCGGCTGCGCGAGATTAACGTGAGCGTTTACGCAATAAAGGCTAACTGGAAATTTTTCGTCGAAAATCATATTGATTGGCTGCATCTTTACTACCTGCACTCAAGCAGCTTGAAAGACTTTGCTCACGATACCGGCGAGCTAACGCAACATGGTCCGCACTGGACATCCTTTGAGAATGTCCGTGACGGGCAAGATTCCAATGCCGCTGGGAGACGCCCGGGACTTAAAGAAATCCCCGGCCTGCATGCTGACGATGCCTTTATCGGCGCACATCTCATTTTCCCCAACCTCGCTTTACTGACAAGCCCGACCTCTTTCGCCACGGTTAACGTGCAGCCAACTGGCCCTGAAACCTGCGAAGTAGAAATCAGAACCCTTGCCATGCCGGAAAGCGTTGTGCCCAAGAACGGTTTCAAGGAGCTAGATCAGGTCATGGGAGAGGACTGCAGCGCGGTAGAACGGCTGCAGCAGAGTGTCCGCTCCAGTGCTTTTTCAGTTGGCCCAATGGCTAAGCGGTGGGAGGAACCCATTGTGAAATTTCAGCAGTCTTATTGCGGATTTATGGGTCTGTGAACAACGCCGGCCAGCCTAGAGAGCCGCAGGTTGTTGCAAATGTGTCTGCGTTCGGTATTCCTTCCGCCAGGGCATGCCCAAAGCTGACCAATGCGAGAATGGTACGTGAACATATGCTGATCAACGACGCCAAAGTCGAGGATTCAGTTGAGGTGCTATGGCTGCAGGGCAAAACCTGGTTCGTCGATATAAGAATAGGGTTCAATGAAGACCCGCAGCAGGGCTGGGCGTTTGCAGGTCAGATTGAATGGGAGGAGCCGAGAGTCACGTTTCATCATCTGCTCGATACTAGTGGCGATACTGGCAGTGACTGCGGCAGTTTTGTCTTTACGGACTTCGGCTGTTTGGAAGCCGGCGAAGTGACCCGCGATAACAAAGTTTTACCCTTCGAAGAGAAGTGGCTGCGGGTTGCAGATTCTGCGAGCACTCACGCCTTCATCGCCGAGAAAGACAATCAGCTGGCTGCGGTAAAAATCCGGCAAGCTAAACACATCGCCTGTGTCGGTAAACTCGGCGCCGCGATTTATGTCGATAAAGACGGTGTACTGGAACTTGAACGGGTATTCACAACCCAAGAAAAAGACACAGGCGAGAGCAGCACTATTGCCCTGCTGGATTATTTCGCCTCGGCTCGCTGGCAACTCGCAGAAACAAGCTAGGCTAACGCGTCAGCGCGCGTTGCCACATTTTCTGCATGTCGCTTGCCCGGTCGACCATTACCTGTGAAGCGGGGGTGACTATCTTGCCAAGCGTCGAAACCTTTTCATACTCCGCACGGCTAAGGCTGAGATCGCTGAACGGTAAGACCGGTGAAAGCTTCATCTTCCTTGCGTATTCCATCTGTATCTCTGGTTTTAAGCAGAAATCGACAAAGCGCTCGGCGCTGCTCAGATGCGGTGACGTTGCGGGGCAGGCGAAATAGCCAATGCCCATGAAGGCGCACTCTTTAGGAAACACCGACGTCACTGGCAAACCCTTGTCTCCCAACAGCAGCGCTACGTCGTGGGGGTACATGCCGGTAACAATATCACCGGATCTTAGGCCCTGTTCCATTTGGCTCTCGCCTGTCCACCAGAGTTTGATTCTGGGTTTAATCTTGCGCAACAGCGCAAAAACTTCCCGAAGTCCCTCATCAGTCTCTAGTGATGTATTCCCGTCGAGATAAACATTTGCCAATGTCTCGAGCAGACCGCCGTTATAAAAGCCCTGCAGCCCAATGCGATCGTTATATTCAGGTGATTCAAATACTTCTCTCCAGGAATCAATCGGCCGGCCTGCGGTTACTGAGGTGTTAGTTACTAGATTAATAAACCAAGCCATGGTCCCAACACCGGTGATGCCGCCATCACCTTCGTTTATGTATCTGTCCTGCAGCCCGGATAAGTTATTCAGGCTTGCCTTGCTAAAAGGCTGAAGCATCCCACCGATTCTTTCCAAGCGAATGATTTGGGAGCGAGTCAAAATGGTCAGATCGACGGGCGCAAGGCCATTTCTGACGGCATTGGCAATCCCAAAGACCCAAGTATCATCAAGACTCTGGCTGACGACGTTTATCGGTATACCGGTTTCGGCAGTGAATTTATTCGCAACATAGCTGGTAAAGGCCTCTTGAAACACGCCTCCAAAAGCCGACACCGTAAGCGGCCTTGATTGCGACGAACTTGCGGCAGCATAGCCCCTAGACGGCGCAACAGATGGCAAGACGGCGGGCAAAATTGCCGCTGACAGCGCGAGGAGTGAACGTCTTTTCATGGCGAATGAATACCCGTGTTGTTGTTTGTCGTTGTTAGAGACAGCGGCATGAAACTCAGCGCGTAATCATGCGCTGCCAAAGCCGCTGCAGGTAATCTGCTTGCTCCACCATGACGGCTGCAGCCGGCTTTACCGGGGGGATCTTTGTACTCACCAAATCGAATTCTTCGGGTGAAAGGCCTACTTCCTCATTCGGCAGCACCGGGGCTAATTTCATTGCCCGAGCGAACACTGCTTGGTTGTCGGCGCGGGAACAAAAATCGATGAAGCGATGAGCATCGACTGTTCTAGTCGAGTTGTAGGGGATACATAATTTGTTGATGCCTGTGAAGCTTCCTTCATCTGGGAACACAGAGGCGATGGGGAAGTCTTCGGCCGCAAGCAGCATTGCGATATCGTGAAAAAACGAACCAGCAACCACGTTTTGACTGCGCAATGCCTGTTCCATCTGGCTTTCCGCAGTCCACCAAAAGCCTACTTGTTCCTTCAATTCGGCAATTTTCTCAACCACTTCACGGATACCTGCGCGCGACGTAAGCGTGTCATTGCCGTCAAAGTAGGTTTTCGCGACAACCTCAATCATGCCCCCGTCATACAGTCCGATTAGTCCGATCTTTTTGCGATAAAAATCATCTTCAAAAATTTCTCTCCAAGACGTAGGGGGGCGGCTGACTGCCTCGGGATTAATCACAATACTCTGATACCACTCCATCACACCGATACCTAACGTGTCGTCTGCGGAAGTAAACAAATAGCGATCGCTTAACCGAGCCGCTGCGGGCATTTCCTGCATTTGCAGGGGCTGGACGATATTGCCCATTCTGGCGATCTTGGTGAGCCCAACTTCATCAAGGAACGTAAGGTCCATGGGGTCTAAGCCGCCCCTAACCGAGCGCACCAATGGAAATAACCAGTCGTCGCCCTGTCCCTGGCTTATGGTCGTCACAGGGATGCCGGTTTCTTGGGTGAACTTTTGGCAAATCTTCGATTTGAATTCGTCTTGGAAAAAACCGCCAAACGCCGAAACCCGCAGTGGTGCCGCACTAGAGCTTGCTGAGTGCAAAACTGAACTGCTAATGGTTGGTGCCGTTATAGCGGCTGCAAGGAAATGACGTCGTTTCATTGTAAGCGCCCAAATGTGTGCTATCTTTTTTCTTCGTTGCCCAAATTCGGCTGCAAGTTGCGTGCCCACAAACAACACGCATAGGCCAACGAATCGCGATCAAATAACTACCTCAAACTGCCTAGGAAGCGCTTATGTCTCAGGGATTCGACGGTATCAGTCTCCGAGACGTTGCTGTGGAACTTGATGGGAATGCCATCGTAGGAGGCATAAATCTGGAATTTGCACCAGGATCGTTCACGTCACTGCTAGGACCCTCGGGCTGCGGCAAGACAACGTTACTCAGAGTGCTAGCAGGGCTGCAGCAACCGTCTCTGGGCACTGTTCACCGAGGTGGTGAGAACATCACCAAAAGTACGCCAGCCCAGCGTGATTGCGGCATGGTCTTTCAAACTCTTGCGTTATTTCCCCACCTGAACGTGATAGACAACGTCATGTTTCCTTTGCGGCGCTTAAAGCTGCCCACTGCGTCCATGCGAGAGCGTGCTCTGGAACTACTGCGCATGATGCACATTGAGGACATGGCGGCTCAGCCCATCGACAAGATTTCAGGTGGGCAGGCGCAACGAGTTGCCATTGCCAGGGCTCTAGCTCAGGACCCCCATTTGTTGTTGCTGGATGAGCCATTTTCCGCGCTTGACGCCGAACTCAGAGACGAGTTGCGCACTGAAATACGCGTAATTCAAAAAAAACTAGGCATCAGCGTTGTCATGGTAACTCACGATCAGGAAGAGGCATTTACGGTAAGCGATCAGGTGGTCGTGATGAATGCTGGTGCTGTAGAGCAGGTAGGCTCGCCTGCTACCTTGATTGTGTCGCCGCAAACGCAATTTGTCGCGAAGTTTGTAGGGCGTCGCAATGAAATCACCTGCTATCTCAACGATGGCTGCCTGTATCAATCAGAGACCAACAAACTTGTTGCTAGCGACGTGACGCTCGCTTCAGGTAGCGAGTCGAATAGATACAAGGTGTATTTTTCTCCAGATGCTGTTGTGGGTTCCGGCGAGATTGAAGCCGACGTACTATTTCATCGAGACGCTGGCGGTTTCCCACAAATATGCGCTCGGTGTAGCGGGACGACTATCTGGTTGAATAACCTTTGGTCAGACTCCCCAGAGACAATCCGGTTTGGGCTCGACATGTCCAGGGTTTTCGCTTTTGCGGACACGCAATGTGAATAAGCAGCAACAACCCATCGCAGCCTCCTATCTGCTGCTGACGCTTTATTGCGTCATTGTGTCTTTTGCACCACTGCTGTTTTTGTTCACCACCGCGGTATCAACCACAGACCCCCTAACCGGCGAGGTACTCAGCTATGGTCTGGCTAACTTTCAGGAGGTGTTTTACGACGCTTACTACGCCATTCAAATTGCCTACACAGTTGGCCTTGTGGCGGCGATTACCGTCGTTACATTAAGCATGGCGGTGCCTCTGACCCTTGCCATTGCTAAATTAAAGAACGGTGCGCGCAGCGCTTGGGTGGTTATGCTGCTGGCAAGCCTCGCGCTGTCTGAGGTTCTAACCGCATTTGCGTGGCAGTTGCTGCTTTCTCACAGCAGCGGAATTCCTGGTTGGTTGAGTTATGCAGGCATCATCTCCGGAGATAAATCCTGGTGGCCGAGTTTTCCAGCCATGTTCGTCGTGCTGGTGTACTTTTCTCTGCCAATCGCCATGATTTTGCTGCTCCCGGCAATCCGCAGGCTCGACCCATTTCTCAAAGAGAGCGCCTACACCATGGGGTTTTCTAAAATCGCGGTGTTTTTTTTGATCCTGCTGCCCTCATTGCGCGGCCCTATATTCCAAACGGCAATGCTCACCTTCCTGCTTAATATTGGTGGCTTTGTTATATCCCAGCAGCTGGGCAAACCTTCAGACTGGATGTTCGCGGTATTCATCGCTGACTTTATGAGAACCTTCAACATACCCTTTGCGGTGGCTTTGTCTTTTTGTCTGCTTATCGCAGTGCTGCTGTGTCTGGCTATTGCTAACCTCATTTTCGGCAGAAAACCCATTGAAAATCGCTAGACTGCTCTCTCTTACGGGTCTTGCTGTATTTCTGTACACCCCGATCATTGTTGTGCTGGGGTCGTCATTTAATGGCCCACGACAGATGGCTTTCCCGCCCCAAGACCCCTCAATAAATTGGTACGCCAATTTTTTCTCCGACCCCAGTTGGACCACGTCACTGTTGAACAGCGTAATCATAGCGGTTACCTCTTCGGCCTTTGCCACAGTCGTAGCATTGGTGACGGCACTGCTTATGTGGCAACGAGAGGGCAAACTGCATCAGTCCTTCGTTAGTGCAGTAAGTTTACCTTTTCTCCTGCCTGGGATCGTTTTTGCGGTTTCGATCTCGTTGGTCACAGCGTCGCTGGGATTGCTCGGTTCGCTGGTTGGAATCATCTTAGGTCACACGGCTCTCTTGGTTGCGATTCCCCTTGTCACCGTGCGACTTGGCTTAGCTCAAGTAGAGCAAATTCATGTTGAGGCTGCGAAGCTCATGGGCTACTCCGATCGACAAATACTGACCAAGCTCGTTATTCCCATCATTCGCCCTTACCTTGTGGCCGGTGCGCTGTTTGCTCTAATCATTTCTATGAATGAATACATAATCGCATTCATGGTTAGCGGCTTCTCAGTCGAAACGTTGCCGATAAAGATTTATAACTCACAGCGATACGGCTTCGAGCCAACGTTGTCGGTGGGCACCATGGTTTACATGTTGTTTTCACTGGTTGTGCTTTCATACATCGCAGCCACGGGAAAACTGTGGAGCTTACTGGGCATTAAAGAGTCATGAGAGATAGGCTAAGGAGGGCGGGGCAAGAAAAGACACGGTGAGGCAAAAAA
>SHBD01000044.1 GCA_004212735.1 SAR116 cluster bacterium | reverse complement strand
CCAACCTATAGGGGCTTTCTTCCATCTCGGCCTGTGCTTCCGCGAAGTTTTCGTAGTAGTGCAGCTGATAATCCCACTGACCAACTGGGTACTCATCCGCTGGGTACAAATCGCGATCTATCGCGTGCTCGAGATCTTCCGGCCGCCCGGAAAAGCCGTAAGGCACGCATAGGCTAGCGACCGCAGCCACATAATCCGGATGATGCAGTGCCATATTCCAAGCGACTGGTGATCCCCAGTCATGACCAACCCATACTGCCTGGTCCCGCCCGAAGCTCTTAAACAGCGCGACCATGTCGGCAATGATTTCTGCCTGGGTATACGCCTCGTGGGTAGTGTGTACGGTTGAATTGCCATAGCCGCGCATGTCTGGCGCAACCGCAAGATAACCTAGCTCGCCGAAGTATTTGAGTTGATGACGCCAACTTAGAGATAGCTCAGGCCAGCCATGGGTCATGATCAGAAGTGGTCCGTCAGCGGGACCGCAGGATCGGTAAAAAGTGGTGTGTCGTTCGCTTTGAATGTGGTTTGTTGTGATTTCCATAGAGTCCTAATCCCTTTTCAATAGACAAATAAATCGCTCAAAACGCTGCAGTCATCCGCATAATCGGCTTGTTTTGAAAAGTGCTAGAGATAAAGTCTCGGCTCGCAATATGGCCGTACGACCGGATACAGGAAAATACCGCAAACCATCCTGCGATCTTGCAGCTCGGTGACTTGAGCCCGCGCGCTGACGGCAGCATAACCTAATTTATTGCAGTACTCTGTAGTGCTTATCCGCTGAATACACTTTAGTCTAGGTACGCAGAGAATGTTCCGACAGCCCAAGTCGTAGCGGGGGATAAAACGCATGGCTTGATAGATTAACGTTTGAGATCGGGCTTAAGATGCTTGAATCGCTCACGGTAGTCTCTAGGGAGAATAACAAGCGCTAAAGCGCTAAAGCGCTAAAGCGCGCAAGGGAGCAAAGGGGAGGGGAAGATGAGTGCGAGTTCTACAGTCGCTGCACCCAAGTTACATCCACGCAATACCGGTTTCGAATGGCGCAGCGTAAGCCGTTCTTTGACGCGGCTTACTGCAGCGCAGCGCGATCAATACAATGAACACGGCTATGTGCTAGTAAAAGACGTTTTTTGGGCGGAGGAAATTGCGGCCGTGCAAGCGGCTATTGATCCCTTTGAAGCGGCGTTTGAAACCCGGCTTCGCGAGGAGTTTGGCGGCAAAACCTTCATTGCCAAGGCCGATGCTATTACCTTCACGACGCATCTTGTGTTGCAGTCGGAGATCGCTCGCCAGTTCAGCGCCCACCCAGTATTCCGTGAAATATGCCAGGATTTGCTGACGAGTACGCCGCGTCTCTATTGGGATCAGGCGGTCTACAAGAAACCTGGCAATCCAGAAGAATTTCCGTGGCACCAGGACAACGGCTACACCTTTACCGAGCCGCAGCAGTACTTGACCTGCTGGGTGCCTCTTTCTCAGGCGACCGAAGCCAACGGTTGCCCATGGGTGGTGCCCGGACTGCATCGCCAAGGCACCTTAAATCACGAACTTAAACCGTTGGGTCTGACCTGTTTGGAAGAGCCGAAAGGAGCGGTATGTGTGCCCGGCGAAGTTGGCGATGTCATCGTCTTTTCGTCACTGACGCCGCATCGCACCGGACCGAACCTCACCCCAGATGTGCGTAAAGCCTATATTTTGCAGTATGCGCCTGATGGCGCAGTGGTACATGGACATGATGGCATCACCCGAACTGCCGACGATCCGCAGCGTCAATATTTGCTGTCAGATGTTGCCCTCGACTGATGGCGGAAAATCATCAATGGACAGACGCGAGTAGCTCTCACGACGCTACTCTGTTTGATCGCCCCAGACAGCGCGAAGGCAAAGTCCCGTTTCACGTTATGTTTTTACAGGGCATCAGCGCACTCCCGGGCCAGCATAAAGATTGGGCGTTCAATACGCTGTTGCTGTTGTTTTACTCACAAGTGTTGGGCTTGCCGGCGACCTATGTTTCCGGGATTCTCGCGATTGCTCTGGTTTTTGATGCGGTTTCAGATCCGGTGGTGGGAGCGCTGTCTGATAGTTATAAGTCTCGTTGGGGACGTCGGCATCCGCTGATATTATGCAGCGCTGTTCCGGTGTGCGTGTCTATGTATGCGTTGTTCTCGCCGCCAGAAACGTTGTCTGGCCTCGCCCTAGCCGCCTGGCTGCTGGTCGCAACGGTGGTCTTGCGCGTCAGCTTTACCTTTTTTGCTGTGCCCTGGGGCGCTATCGGCGCTGAGTTGTCCACGGATTATTCCGAACGGACCAAGGTCATCGCCTATCGTATGTTTATCGGTGGATTTGGCGGTGTGATATTTATCGCTGGGATTTATGAGCTGTTCCCGGCATCAGACGAATATGCGAATGGTCTGTTTAACGCGTCCAACTATCAGGGATTTGCGATTGTTATCGCAGCCCTGATGTTGTTGTGGTCGCTGTTGTCTGGGCTTACTACGCTGAATCAGGTCAAGTATCTGCCGCAGCCTAAATCGCGAGTTCCTACCGTGACTTTTCCGGAGCTATTGGCGCGTCTGCGCGACGGATTGAGCAACCCAAACTTTCGCGTGCTGTTTGTTGCAACGCTGATTATTTCGTCTGCTATCGGTACGGGCCTGGTATTCGATACTTATATGAATACGTTCTTTTGGGAATTTGGCCCCGACGAGTTGCGATGGTTTGGTCTGTCCTTTTTGGGAATGGCAGTGGCTATTTTCACCATCGTGCCTTTGCAACAACGCTTTGAAAAACGCGACATTCTGTTGTTTTGTCTTGTGGTTATGACGTTTTTACAAATTTCCAAAGTGGCGCTCCGTTTTGGCGGACTGCTGCCGCCGAATGGAGATCCATTGCTACTCCCAATTCTTGTTAGTCATACATGTTTGCTGGCTTTCTTTGGGTTTGTTGTTTTAATGATGTACGCCTCTATGATCGCCGATGTAGCTGATGAACAGGAGCTGCAAAATGGGCTGCGGCAGGAAGGCGTCTTCTCCGGCGGTATCAGCTTATCAGGAAAATTTACGTCGGGTTTCGGGCTAATCCTTGGCGGTATCTTGCTCGAACACGCGATTCAGATGCCAACTGGATTAACGCCCGGAGACGTTGATGGCGGGATCTTGTTTAAGCTCGCCATTACAGATGGGATTATCGTTCCCGCGCTGAACCTGGTGCCACTTATGCTGCTACTCCGCTATACCCTGACGCGAGATAGGGTGGCGGAAATTCAAGAGGTGCTGCAGGCGCGTCGTGCGGTTTAGTCGGTATATACACTGAGTGCGTCTTGTCTCGACAGACATTAGCTTAGTGTTATAGCTAATTAACTTGCCAAGCGCTGACTGAGAAACTTAAGAAAGGCATCTTCATCCACCCACTCAGTGGCGCAGTCGATTGCGTTACCCTGGTCACTGACAACCGTTTCACCGGCGTCGTTTACTTCGATGTTGAGGCGTTCGATGGTGGCCCAGTCCGATGCGAAGGCGAGGTAGACGGCAACACAGTCGTAGAGAACGGAAGACTGTTTGTTGACGTCCAGATGCTCCGCTAGCGAGTTCATTCGCTTCCACTCTGCGATTTTTGCAAACCAGTCATAGTGGTTGACCATAATTGCTTTGTTGGTCTCCAACGGGCTGGTTGCGATGCGTTGGAAGTTTTCCCCGGACAGTACCGTGGTACCGCAGGTGTCGAGCGGGGTAATCAGCTTAGGCCAGGCCGCTTTGAATACCGCCTGGCAAGCTGCAATATCTTGTACGACGTTGAACTCGCGCATCGGTTTGGGTGCGCCTAAATAACCTCGTTTGATGCTGCCATGCATGCCAACGACGCGCGCATGGTTGACGATGTCCGGATTGGTTTGTAGGGCGGCGGCGATGTTGGTCAACGGGCCGATACAGACCAAGCGAACAGCATCCTGGTGTAGCATGATGGTGTCGCAGAGTGCGCCGACGCCGTCTTCGTAAACGCGGCCAGGATAGTTGTCTAAGTCATAGTCACCAAGCCAGTTCGCATGTGTTTGCGGATTAGGCTTGGTTGAGATGCCGAGGCCCACCGGGATGTCAGTACGTCCGGCTAGCGTCAGAAACTTCGCTACTAATGCTGCTCGGTAACGAACCTCCCCACTACATACGGTAATCAGACGGACATCTAGTTCCGGACATTTCAGTAAAAAGCTCAACGCCCATATGTCGTCAACATCGAAGCCAATGTCGGTATCGAGAATTACTGGAATTGTCATGCTGACGGCCTGCTTAGCTTGGTGACAGCTGTTCTAGCAAATCTGCCGGAAAGCTGCCGTTGAAAGCGTTAATGTCGTGCTTCGCGCGAACGCTGGCAATATCCATGTGCCACTCGTCTTCCCAATGAATATCCATAAACGCGGGCTGTTCCCGTCCGTGTTGCCAGGCTTCTGCCATGTTTTGCAAGAGCAAGGTAAATCCAAGCGGCTGCTTTAAATGACTTATAGTGCAGACTGTGCTTAAGAACATAGCCGAATAGTTGTGCCCGAATTGTGCCAACTGGAAGGCGGAGATCGCCATCTCGTGCAGGCTGGTGGTGGCGTACCCTGCGGTTAAATGCCAGATATCGTGCATTTGTAGTATGCGTGTATTGAGGTAGCGCATTGCTGGCGGCAATTGTTGCAGCCCAATGGCTTCTCTATCTAATACCTCCGCATCAAAGCCGTTATCAACTAACATGCTGTATAAGGCCCGGGCAAGGCTGTCATCTGGCTGTGACGCTAGCTCATCTAAAGAAATCATGCTGGGCACCGCTTTTGTCGCGGCGCCTCGGGCACCGGGGTGCGTACTGGCTGCGGCTTCGGCCAAAACACCAAAGGTCGGGTTCACGGCGCCACCTAATTTGGCAACGGCTACGGTAATCGATGTTGCATTATAGCCCTCTTCCGGGCCTTCGATGGTGGCTGCGAAAGCGTCCCAAAAGGTATCCGGCAGTGGGGCCTCGGGTGCATCAATTGCAAGCTCGGGGCAGGACTGCTGCAGTTTGCCGGCACTGATGATGTCGAATACAGCGGTGATTGCACCAGGCGCGCTGAACGAACTCCATACCATAGCTCCGCAGACTTGCGCTTGTGCATCTGGATTGCCGTTCGCAGCGGCGGCAACAGCAGCATGCAGGGGTTCGGCTTGAGGTCGCATGGTGCGTTCTTTGATGAGCGTTAAATCCATATTTATTCCTTCTTCTTGCTGGCTAATATTGCGTCATATAACCAGCGTTTGGCTCAGCTGCCTAGATCCCTTGGTTATTGTTAGGCCGCAGACGATCGAGCCACCGGTTCCGGCGCCTGTTGATCTGCATCCGCTTCGCTTATGTGTTGTATGTGCGCTAAGAGACTGTCGCGAGTGACGCCGAGATTCGGCCGTGCCTGGGCATTGCGTTTTCGTCCCCGCAACATGTAGCCCAAGATCGTGCGCCGAATTTTACTGTCGCGCAGGAAGTCACCGGGTTTTTCTACCAAATTAATTGTGCGCATGATGCCTCGATGCACGGCTAGATTGTGCCGAGCGGCAGCAGTTAGCGCATCACCGAATGCGAGTGCCAGCCAGTGTTTCCAGGATTTCGCCTGATGCAGACCGAGGCCAGAGCGCACGTTTGCCGCACGACGAATACCGCGTTTGTCTTCTTCTAGGCTGGCGTCATAGATTGGTCGAATTCGTTCGTGGCTTAGGATTTTAAACTTTTCCGCACGAAGCCATGGATCTTGTTCGCCCGCCAGCACTTCAGCCAATAAATGGGCGTGTAGGGTGCCGGTGCTGCAGCCTCTTCCATACAACGGGTTGGTGCGGATTGCGGCATCACCCACTGCAAAGAAGTTCAGCAGTTTGGGTGCGTCTACATTAACGTAGTCGCGCCATACCGCATGAATCTGGCCGATGCCGAAAGGTTTGGTAGTGGGCTCGGCTTGCTTGCGACTGATCCACGGGCGTAAGCCAGGGATTTGCATGCAGATAGAGTCAAACTGGTCGCCATCTTTAATGGCTTCACGCAACGCATGTTCTTCGTTAGGCAAGCAAATGATCAACGCAAAGTGGCCGCTGTCGCCGGGAAAAATACCGTACTTCATAAAGCCCAGGTCGCCGGAAGCCGGCAGCGATGGATTACGCGGTGGTTCTTCAATACCGGGCAGCAATTTGTAGTGGCGTGTGTAGTAGACGATTTCCGCATCGTGCCGTTCTTCGACGACATTCGCCCCGTGAGCCTTAATCCAGCGATTAAATTTGCTGGACCGCCCGCTTGCGTCTATCACGATGTCCGCGCTGTGCTGCGTTATTTGGTTTTGCTCGCCGCGATGGGTTAACTCTAAGCCGGTGGCGAGTTGCTCGTTCTGATCATTGTGTTCGATTAGCAGGTCGGAGACGTAGACCTCATTTCGAATAGTGACTTCGGAGTGCGCCTTCACATATCGTCGCAGTACTGTTTCTAGCGTTGCTCGGCGACACATTAGCGTCCAAATCTTCGCGTCATCCGGCAGCGGTTGGTACTGCGCTTTAAGTTCTTCGGACAACGTGTCCACAAATGCCACCTTGCGCGCGCCAGCCGCAAAAAAGTCTTCCAGCAAATCGGGATAGTTTTCTTCCAGAACATTGCACATCAATCCTAGAAACGCATGAGGATGGCGGAATTGCGCAGCGCCGCGTCGTGGCCAGACAAAGAAGGCATCTTCCGTGCTGTCCTCTGGCGGCGGCGTGTCGCGTTCGAAAAGTGTCACATTAAAGCCGTTTTTTGCTAAGGCTAAACCCGTGAATAGCCCGCAAATACCGGAACCCACTATGGCTACGGACGCCTTTTTTGGCGCAGCTGTTGCGGGCGATGCTGACGCTGACGTTGATGCGGACGCTGATGCAGGTGCCGTTGAAGCCTGAAGTAAGGTCATATTAGTATTTTTCTCCCCATACCAGGCCGAACTATAGAGGACCTATCGGAAATCGAAAAGTTTGATTTTGCGAGGGGTTTACCGATCTAAAATCCTAGTCCGGCCTAGCTGTTTAATCCGTAAACCGGCATACGAGCGCGGGTAACGTTGTAGGCAGCATGTCCTGCCGGATCGGTTTGCGGGATCAGTATGTTAGGTTGGCTTAGTCTAAGTTGTCGCGGTGTGCTGTCGGTTAAAGCGCCGATTGCCATAACTCACCAGCACCATATGTGGCACCGTCAGCGCCGCCAAAGTCACAAAGGTATGTTTTACCAGCGTATCTTGAGTTTGCATGAGACCTTGCGCTAATGGTGTGGTGGAAAAGCCGAACCCCAGTGCCTCAGCCGTGACCCAAAGCACGGCCAGCAACACCGCGCCAGTTAACAAGGCGATTTCCACATTGCCGGGGTGCGCTAACCGGCCGCGCCAGACCGCTAAGTGATTGCGACTATGCAGCAGCGCGAAGTAAACCGTAAACGCAACTAATGCGCCGGCGGTAAGGCTTAACACGGTGTAGGCCGCGAGCAATGTGATCAACAACTGGCGATTAGGTGCCATAAATACAGCTAACCCAATGACGGGAAGGGCGATAACAGATAAGCCAGTCACCAACATCTGTGCCGCGCTGACATGGGTAAGCACGCTAAACCAATACAGCAGTGTTGCGGCGTCGGTGAGCGCGGGGGTGGCCAACAGCGCGGCGCCCCAACTCACCTGATGCAGCAATTTGCTGGCGGGCCAGTCGGAATCGCCGAAATGAATGGCTGAATAAAGTAGAAATCCGGCTAGCAGCAGGCCCGGTGCGGCTTGCCAAAGCACGATAACCAGCAATGCAGTCAGTGCATAAAGACCGCTGAGGCGCAGCACGCGGCCTGCAAAAAGGTTACGTAGGATAACCAGATCGTAGGCACCGTGAGGTAGTCCAGCGAGTAAAATCAGCAGTGCGAGGCTGATGCTGGCGATGGCGTTTTGATAGTCGACCACACCGGCTAGTAGGCTGCCGAGCAGACAAGCGCCAAGGTATAGAGAAAATGGCTTATGCGCTGCGAGCATAGTCTGCGGCTTCGCGCAGGAAGGTGGTTTTTGGCAGCGCGGTCATGACCTGGAGATAATCGTGGGGGCCGGCTTGATCGCTCAGAAAACGGACTAAGCACGCCGGGTCTACGCGGCTGAACAAGGCCAGGAAAATTTCTGGGGCCCGCTGCGGCTGTCGTTCTAAGAAGTTGACAAAGACGCCGTCGAACCATCGTGCGATTGCGTTGCGCGGTTGCGGCATAGCAGCTGCTAACTGTCCGTGTGACGGCTTGCTGTCGTGCATCCAATATTCGTTTTGTAGGTTCGCGCTAAATGCGGCGGCTTGGCGCTGCGCCTGTAGATAACAGTAACCGCTGGAAGGTTTAACCGTATCGCCGTGCAAGCCGAAGTTGCGGATACGCGATGCCGGATCGGTTCGCGCAGGTCGCGGATGTTTAGCCATCGGAATGACGCCTTGTTCGCGACGCACCACTTGCCATCTTGTGAGGCTCAGATTGCGACTCAGGTAAGTTTCAATTTCATGCGCGTAGTGCTCTGGTGTCTTTAACGACATAGAAAAATGAGTGGTTTCTACCAGGGCGTGGCGCGGGCCATAGGGCAAGACGTAGAAAAAGTGAATGTCGTAGCCGTGGCTGGGCATAAAATCCATCAGCGTCACCACACCGGGATCGAAACAGTCGCTCTCGGTGGTAATTTCCCAGCCGACGAAATGCTGTAGCAGGGTATCGGTTGGAATAGCGCGAGGCCGTGTATCGAGCGCGAAATCTACTGCATATTGTTGCTCGCTGGTCCCTAGCGATAATTGGTTGCTGCCGTCGCGAACGCGCTGCACGGTCTGGCCCAGGCGTAAATGCACTTGTTCACTCTGCGCAATCAAGTCGCGGGCAGTTTGGTAATAGGCGCCGCTGTCCACACGAACGTACTGCATATGCGGATGTTCGCTGATATGACTCGCACCATTTGCGCTAACACGCCAGCGTTCCCAACGGTTCTTTATGGCGGGTTCAAACAGGGTTGGTTCCGTCTGCCAATAGCACCAGGTTTTATCAGCGCTATAGTCGGTGCGCGGATCAATTACGATGGTTTTCGGTAGCGCCGTGGATGACCTTTGGGCGGCTTCGCTCAGATGGGCCGCAAGACTTAGGCCACTCATGCCAGCGCCGATAATGGCTAGATCGTAATCTGTTTCTAGAAAAGCAGGCATGCCTCAATTTAGGCTTGAAAGCGCCGTGAATCCAGCGCGTGATGCAGGTGCGACTGATGTGTTGCAGGGGACGAGGCGCTTGCGACAGGGAGCGTTATTAACCTGCTAATGCAATAGCCGCCGATTATGCGCATTTTTGTCGGGGTGCCCACTACCGTGCGTCGTTGCCAATATTGGTTTGGGCGGTTTAGCATCTTTGTGCCGATAGATCGATATAGCAACGCCGCGACAGCTATGGTTTGGCGGATAATAAACGGTAGGAAATAATAGCCATGCTCAGCGCTTGCGTAATAGTCATCGGCGATTGCCAGCAGCTGGCTGGCACCGTTGTACGCCGCGCTACGCTGTTCATTGTTGCCAGCCAAGAGCCCTGCGCAATCTACCGGTGCTGCGATTAGATCGCGCGGTACATAAATTCGGTCGCGCTCGGCATCTTCCAAAATATCCCGACAGATATTGGTCATTTGCATGGCAACGCCAAGGTCTACCGCAAATGGAAAGGCTTTGGGATCTTTCACGCCCAGGATATGACACATCATGAGGCCCACTGTCGACGCGACTCCATAGGCAAATTGGACAACTTGGTCGACGCTTGTCAATTCTCGCGGCCACTGATCTGCAATCAGTTCATCCATGAAATCGATAAACAACGCGATGGGGATTTGATGCTGCTGAATCAGCTTCTGGGTATCTTCAATACGTGCATTCGGGCTGTCGCCAGTGAGTAAAGCGCGGCGTATGTCGCGAAGGGTCGCGTCATTGATGCCGCTTGGCTCGGCATCAGCTAAGTCGTCGACATAGCGACAAAACGCGTATAACCGCGCCACATCGGCATATTGTTGTCCTGGCAACAGGCGTGCAGCAAGTGAGAAGGTCTTTGCATGCTCTTGGAATGAGGCTTTGGCTGCATCTAACTCGGCAGACATGAGGCCTCAGCAATATCCTGCGGATGTTCCTGGAAAAGTAGGTTCTCTACAACCTTGGCCGAACTTAAAACGCCAGGAACACCGGCTCCAGGGTGGGTGCCCGCGCCTACGAAATATAAATTCCGAATGTTTTCGGCGCGATTATGGAATCTGAAAAACGCCGACTGAGTGAAGATCGGCGCGATGGAGAAACCTGCGCCCCATTGCGAGCGATACTGTTGCGCAAAGTCAGCCGGATTGAAATCAAAGCATACATCCAAATTGGCACGCAGATCGGGCAGTATGCGAGCTTCTAAAATATCTAGCACGCGCTCACGGATCGTATGCTTCTTGGCTTCCCAATCAGCGCCGTCCTGTAAATTGGGGACCGGTGCGAGGACATAAAATCCATCTTTGCCTGCGGGCGCCAGACTAGGGTCTGTAGCTGTCGGTCGATGCAAATACAGGCTGAGGTCGTCGCCGGTATCGGTGCCCGCAAAGATACGCTCTAACAATTCCTGATATTCTTCGCCAAAGACAATCGTGTGATGCTGTACGTCCTGATATTGCTTATTGGTGCCAAAGTACAAGACGTATAAGCCCATTGAATATTGCATGCTATCGATGCGGCGGTTGCTCCAGCTGGGTCGCAAACTTTCGTTGATGAGGTTTTTGTAGGTATGCGCCGGATCGCCGTTACAAATCACTATGTCTGCCGATAGCAGGCTGTCGTCTTGCAAACGAATACCGCTGATGGCTTTGTTG
>SHBD01000043.1 GCA_004212735.1 SAR116 cluster bacterium | reverse complement strand
CGCAACCTTGCCAAGGTTGAGGTCGCCAGTTCGAACCTGGTTTCCCGCTCCAATTTGCAGCGCTTTGATAAGCGCCTTCCCTGCAGCATGTAGCTCAAAGCACGCATCCCGAGTTAACCTCGCAAACTCGCTATATATCCTATTCGGAAGCGTGTATTGCGCGGGCATGCGTTTCGCAAACAGACCAAAGAAACAGGCCAAAGAAACAGGCCTGCATGAACCAACCGATGCTGGCCCTGTCCCCGTCGCATATCGACAGTTTCTCCGACCCAAGGCCTAGCACGGCGTCACCAAGCCTAACCCGACCACTTCATCAACCGTTTGTTTTCGCATGGTTTCCGCCAGGCAAATTGGCGTACTATTTGCGTTCTATTTGCGTAAGGCGGATATGGAGGGACTATGACGGCTATCGCATTACCATTACCGGAAGAGGTTCAGGCCGCGCGCGACGGTATTCTTGCTTTTGCTGACAAAGAAGTGCTGCCGAGGCATCAAGATAACGCTGATTTTTTTGAGGACTCGAGAGCACTATTCGATGAGGACGGTCGTTTTTCGGCCAGATTAATAGAGTTGATTACCGAAGTGCGAACCGCATCAGCGACCGCTGGCTTTTACGCTATGTGCGTGCCGCAAGCGCTAGGCGGCGCGGGTTTGGGTCATCTTGCTTATTACGCCGCTTGGGAGGGGTTGTTTCATAAGTGTGGCCCAAAGCATTGGTTGATGCTTTATGTACTCGCGCACTGGGCGTTTGGCCCCAGCAAGTTGCTGGAGCAGGTGACTGAGCAAGCGAAGCAAACGTTTTTACCGGACCTGATGAACGGCCAGCAATCTATGTGTTTCGGTCTAAGTGAACCAAACGCTGGCTCAGATGCCAGCATGATCACCACTAAAGCAGTCCGCGACGGCGACGGCTGGCGGATCTCTGGCCGTAAAATCTGGACTACCAATGCGCCTATTGCCGATTACTGCGTGGTTTTCGCGCGAACGGACGTGGGCATCAGCGCGTTTATGGTGCCCACCGCTAGCGAGGGATTCGAGGTCCAGCGCATCATTAAACTGTTTGGTCACATCGGCGGTGACGAGGCCGAGATCGCGCTGGACAACGTATACGTTGAACCCTGGCAGTTAGTCGGGACTGAAGGCAAAGGCTTTGCAGCGGCGCTGTACGGCGTTTCGTTGGGCCGTATCTATAACTCTGCCCGTTCTGTGGGTTACGGGCGCTGGGCGCTGGAAATGGCGCTGGATTACTCGCAAACCCGAGAGGCTTTCGGGCACCCGATAGCCGATTACCAAGGCGTGAGTTTCCCGCTTGCGGATGCCGCTACGGATCTGCATGCGGCGCACTTGATGGGGATCAACTCGGCGATGCTTTTGGACGCCGGCTTACCGGCGGTGAAAGAGCTGTCCATGACGAAAGCTTTTTCA
Source organism: SAR116 cluster bacterium (assembly GCA_004212735.1). Taxonomy (GTDB): domain Bacteria; phylum Pseudomonadota; class Alphaproteobacteria; order Puniceispirillales; family Puniceispirillaceae; genus MED-G116. The sequence goes on along the minus strand of SHBD01000043.1, from coordinate 9,598 downwards.
GTACAGAAGGGGTTGGCTGCAGTCGATCGGGCTATTCAGACTCACGGCGCCATGGGCTTCACCAACGAGATGGGTTTAACCGAAGCATGGCATTCGCTGCGTATTGTGAATGTGGCAGACGGCACCAACGAAATCCTGAACCGAACCATTGCCCAGCGTCTTTATAAAGGCGATTTAGATTTGTAGGTGGCCGCACAAGTTTTATGGCGGCCGGATTGATTTAAAAGGGCGCGGGGCAGATCGCGCAGAAAGTGCTTCGAGTGAATCTTGGCGTTACGGCTGGCTAGCGCCTGTGCGCTGGCGCTAGCCGCCTCTATTGGCGAGTATTTCAGTGAGCGGCCCCAGCCACGGCGCATAGTTTTTCCAGGCCTCCAGGCTGTCCCGGAAAATCGGCTGCCGGACCTGTTCTGAGCTTGGCGTACGCACGCTGCGTTCAGTTTTATGGTAATCGACGCAGGCCTGTTCAAATGGCAGCTCGCAGTAATCGAGCATGCGCCGCACCTGTCCCTCTAGATCAGCGACCAAATCCTCGTGCTGGACACGCAAAATCTTGCCGGGCAGTACCGTCTCCCAATGCGCCATTAAATCCAAATAGTCGTTGTAGTATTGCCCGATCTCGCGCAAGCCGTAGGAAAACTCCTGACCGCTGGAGAACAGCTGTTTAAACCCACTAAAGCAGCAGGCCAAGGGATCACGACGGGCGTCGATGATTTTGGCATTTGGCAGGATCAGATGGATTAAGCCTAAATGACGGAAATTGTTAGGCATTTTGTCGATAAAGAAGGGTGCGTTACCGCGATGAATTCGGGTGTCTTCGATAAACTGCTCACCAAACACACGCAGCTGTTGCGGTGACAGGTCAGCTAGGCAGTAAGGATACAAAGGTTTGTCTCGTGTGGCGCGGCGGCCATCCAACCGAAAAGCTAGTGCACCAATGTTGGGTAGTTCCTGGGTGCCATCAACGCAAGAGTGGCTGGCTAGGATTTGTTCCAACAAAGTTGATCCGGCTCTGGGTAGGCCTACCACAAAGATGGGGTCTGGTGCGGGACAGCCTGCCCCAGCAAATTTCTGCAGCAAGGGGCGGTTCACCACCTCTTGTTGCAAAGCAAGTCGCGAAGACAACAGATCTGCTGAAAAACCCAGCTGATCGCGGCGAAGGTCGTTGCCGCGTTCATAGTGTGCAAATGATTTTTCGTATTCTGCGTTGTCTTCAAAATGTTTGCCCAAGGCGAAACAGAAGTGGATGCGGTCATCGATTGGCACGTCAGCGGATTGTTCCTGCCGTCGCATATTGCTGACTTCAGCCCCGGTGAAGCGATAGGTCTTTAGGTTAGCTAGGCTCCAATAGGCATCGCCATAGCTCGGCGCGCAGCGATAACAATCTCTGTATGCGGCGATTGCTTCGTCAGTGCGGTTCACCGTTTTCAAGGCATGACCGCGCAGCAGATGGATAGCCGCCGTGTTTGGGAAGTCTTTGAGAATGTTGGCATAAATTGTCAACGCTTCATCGTAACGGCCGATCGCGACGCATTGGTTTGCATAACCGGTTTGATATTGCACGTTATCCGGATCGGCTTTGAGCAGCGTCTCCGCTTGAGTCATGGCTAAGGCGTATTTCTGACGCCGATACAATACGTTCATATAATCGAACCGGGCAAAATGGTTGTCGGGTTCGAGTTCTAATGCGGAATCCAGCAAAAATTCCGCGTCGTCGAGCACATCTGATCGCACACCTAAATCAGCTAACAGACGCATACCCTCAACATGAGTCGGATTTTGTTTAAGAAAGTGCCTGCAAATTTCTTCTGCTTTGCGCAGCTTGCCCTCAGCGGTGGCGTTACGCACCGACAGCAGTGCAGGTGGCAGGCCTTTTAGCCTTTCGAGTTGCAGTAACGCGCTTTGGCGTAAGGGTGCTTGTTCCGGTTTGCTGCATAACGAGACGATGGCTCGCCAGCTCGCGATCAGTGAGTCGTTTAGCGACACAGCGCGCTGGAAGGCGTCCAGTGCTTGCTGCGTTTTTCGCAAAGCAAGATAGGTATGTCCAGCCTCTTGATGGCCTCTACCGAAGCGAGGATCAAGTTGGTTCAGCTGTTTTAAGGTGGTCAGCGCTGCGTCTGGCTGACCAGCGTAGCGCCGCGCAACAGCGAGTAAATATAGGCTTTCAACAACGGGTGGGTTGGCGGTGTGCCATGCTTCTATAACGGCTGCAGCCTGGCCACTTTGGCCAGACTGCAACATTTTTTGAACCGCAGTAGTATCTAACGATTCACTCATGTCAGCTCTTGATCGCAAACCTTGTGTTTGTCGATCTTCGCGGTTACTTCATGCTATAGCTGACGCGCAGACCAATCGTGCGAGGACGGTTGGTGGTGACGCGTTCGATAAAGTCCTGGCGGTTGATGTGAAGCTGAGCACGTTCGTCGGTCAGGTTGTTGACATACAACTGTGCCGACCAGCCGTCCTCTGCATTTTCTACGCCCACACTTGCATCAGCGAGAGTGTAGGAATCTTGCATGGTGTTCGGCTCATCAACGGTGTCGACCAGCGAGTTTACTGACTCGCCGGAGTATTTGACGCCTACCTGCCAATGGCCCAGCAAGTTGCCACGGACCGGGAACTCATAGCGAGCGCGAACGTTAAACTGCACCTCCGGCGTCAACGGCAGCATGGAGCCCTCGTCCGCCATGATCACGGCGAATGCCGGATCAACGTAAACAAGCTCAGTCTGATTAAATGACGCGGCCGCATGGACCGACAGCCGCTCTGATGCGAGCCATACCAAATCGGCTTCCACACCGGAAATCTCGGCGTCACCGCCATTGTCAACAATCGTCAGGATGGAAATATTCTGAGAGTCAAACTGCGAGACTTGAATATCTTTCCAATCAATCTTGTAGACCGAGCCGTTAAAGCGCAATGCGCCGTCCGCAAGCGTAGATTTCCAGCCAAACTCGAGATTTTCAAGCGTATCGGAATCGAACACATACGGCAGGCAATAGCCTGGGAAGCCGGTAGATGCGTTTGCATTGATAGCGGCGTCGTTGCCGCAACTCGTGCCATCCGCACGCACGTTGTTGGCGCCAGATTCGTAAGGCGCTTTCGCAGCTGCAGCACGGTTAAAGCCAGGCGGGCGATAGCCTTCAGACCAAGTCATGTAGAACAGCGTATCGGTGCCGGCTGGTGTGTAGGAAGCACCCAGTCGATAGATGGTGTCGCTGACGCTAAGCGGCTGCAGTGAGTTGAAGCCCGTGACGTAATCGCGGCCGCCGGTCAGCCCCGGGCGCACGTCATTGTCTGGGTCAGCGTCATCTACAAACAGCGGTCGGTTGCCATAGCGCCAGGCGCCGTAGCCCGTGAATCCATAATCGAGGTCGTAATGTCGTGCCGCTGCGGTTAGCGTCACGCTGTCGCTGACATCGTATGTGATTTCGCCGAATATGGCAGTTTGCTCTTCCGTGCGAGTGTTATCGTTGCGGAACTGAGTGTTCGCGATGACTTTGCCGCGTGCGTTCGCTTCAGACTTGTCAAAGGTACCGCTCTTGTTGATGTCAATCGGTGCGAAGCCCGCATCAATCGGCGCTTGATAGTTGAAGTCGCCAACGTGGCGGATTTTAAAGTCCTCGATGAACACACCAGCCTGAAAATTGAGCGGGCCGTCGAAGTTAGTCGCTATGCGGGCTTCGTGGGTCCAGCGTTCGTTTTCGTTTTCAATGCGAGCCGCGTTGACTGGCGTGCCGCATTCAATCACATTCGGGTCACCGCCAAGGGTCGGGTCCATAGTGTAAGCAGTGCCAGTAGTTAGGCCTGTGTAGTAGCTGCCGACCAGATATTCGCATTGGTAACCGGAAATATATTTACCGATATTGGTATAGCCGGTGTAGTCGATGTTTGCAGCGACTTCGCGATCTAAAAATGCACCGGTATACACCACGTCTAACTCACCTAAACGACCCGTTACAGTCCAAGAGGTTTGGCTGAATTCGTCGTCAAGTGTGTCCGGCGCAAAACGATTCACTTCCAGGTCACCTACGGTTGGGTCGTAGTCGAAAACCCCTTCGGTTTCCAGGGTTTGGGTTGTGTGTTGAACCAGAACATCCCAATCATCATTTATCAAATACTTTAGACCGACTCGTGCGCCTTGGTAGGTTGCGTCATTAAAGTCGTCTTCGACCATCGCGCTATTGTCTGCGACGGCCTTGGTAACGGGTACTGTCAACCCATCTGGTCCGACAACGGTACCGTTCGCCAGCGTTGTTCCTGCCGCAAAGGTGACGGTGTCGCCGGGAAAGGTTGGGTTGACGCTGTTATCCGCTTGGAATGTGCCTCGTACGTTATCGATGTAGCCGCCCTGGCTATCGCGGTAAAGCGCTATGCGGCCCGCGAGTTTGTTGTCAAGCAAAGGCAAATTGAGAACCACGCCAACATTGTTGCTGGCTTCGCCATGCGCGGTGCTAGAAATACCGCCGCTGACCTTCAGGTCGAACTCATCGATGACAGGTTTGTTCGTGATTAGGCGAACGGTGCCGGCCATGGAACTCGCACCGTATAAAGTGCCTTGCGGTCCAGGCAGCACCTCGATGCGTTCAATGTCGGTGACATAGACGTCCAGGTTGCGTCCACCTGCGGTAACCGGTTGCTCATCTAAATAGAGAGCGACGTTAGGGGCAGAGCCTTGTGACTCGGCGACAGTGATATTGATGGCGTCGACGGCTGCGCCGCGAATGTAGATTTCGTTCTGCCCTGGGCCTCGGCCGCCGGCACTAACGTTAGGTAGGAATTTAATGTAATCGACGAAGCTGTTGATGTTTTGCTCTTCAAGTGAGTCTTCACTCATAACTTGGATTGCAACCGGTGCATCCTGAAGTGGCACTGCGCGTTTGGTTGCGGTCACGATGACCTCTTCAATCTCCTGAGGTGCAGCCTGTGTGGCTTGGGCTCCCAGTGAAGCGATTATTGCAGCATTTGCTGAAATAATGGCGCTACGCAGCTTTTTCGAACGAAACATAAAATCCCCTCAATGAAAAAAGTGCGTCATACCATACAGGGTACCGATAGAAACTTCAAACCAGCCTCTATTTAACTTAAAATATTTGTTAGATTCGGATCAAAATTTCGTCAAAAAAAGGCGCAAAAATGGCTCTTTTTGGATGCCATGAACTGCCATAAACAAATTGATAGCGTAAGCGTGTGCTTAATCTGAGGTTTTTGATTGCTCGGAAAGTGACCTTAAGCTTATTACCAAGCTAATCATCATAAGTAACAAAATGACAGTAAAAGGCAGTGCGGTTGCCAATGCTAATGCCTGCAGCGACGCGAGCCCGCCGCCCAACAGCAGAGATATGCCGATCAGGCCGAGCGCGATACACCAAAACATGCGTTGTGCCAGCGGCGTATCGGTTTTTCCTCCGGCGGTCATGGTGTCAACTACTAGTGAACCCGAGTCCATGGATGTTACGAAAAAGATCAGCACCAAAATAATGCCGATAACCGATGTCACGGCCACCAACGGGAACTCTTGCAGGAATACAAAAAGGGTTAATTCGGCTTGGAAGTTACGCACGCTGTCTGCAACGTTCTGAACGCCACCGTCGAAAAAGTGGACCAGTGCGGTGTGTCCGAAAATGGTCATCCACACTAAAAAAATAAATGACGGGGCGAGCAGCGTAACAATGATGAATTCTCGAATACTCCGGCCAGTTGAAATCCGCGCGATAAACATACCGACAAACGGCGAAAACGCGATCCACCAGGCCCAATAGAAAGTCGTCCAGTCGTGCATGAAGTAGTTGTCTTCGCGGCCGATCCAATTGCTCAATGCGGGTAGCTCCGCAATATAGGCGCCTGCGTAAATGGGGATGTGCTGCAAAATATCCACAGTCGGGCCCATGACCAGCACAAACAGGCCTAATATTGCCGCTAAACCCATATTAAATTCGCTTAAACGGCGAATGCCGCCATCCAACCCGCGGACTAAAGAAACCAGCGCGATGCAGGTGATCACCGCGACAACGGCAAAGTTAGTTGCCGGACCTTGCGGCATACCAAACAGAAAGTGCAAACCAGCGGACGCTTGTTCGGCGCCATATCCGAGCGATGTAGCCAGGCCAAACAACGTGGCGAATACTGCAATGATGTCGATACAGTGCCCGGGCCAGCCCCAAATGCGATCGCCAAAAATTGGGTAGCAGGTGGACCGGATCAGCAGCGGCAAGCCGCGGTTGTAGCAGAAATAAGCCAACGCCAAACCGACCAGCGCGTAGACTGCCCACGGATGAAAGCTCCAATGATAGATCGATCCGGCTAAGGCAAGTCGATACAGCGGTTCACCGCTGAGACCCTCGGCCATAAGCGGCGGATTGAGCGCGTGATTCATCGGCTCTAGAACACCGTAAAACATGATGCCGATGCCTATACCTGCGGCGAACAGCATGCAGATCCAGCTCAGGCGACCGAATTGCGGTTGTGCATCTTCTCCGCCGATGCGAATTTGGCCCCAGGGCGAGAACGCCAACCCGACGCAAAAAATTAAAACCAGGTTGAGGCTGGCCATAAAGAACCAGTCCAGGTTGGTGGTAAGCCAGAGCCTTAAATTAACAAACGCGTCCGCCGCTACGGCAGGAAACGCGAGGGTGAACGCGATAAACGCGATGACAGAAACACTGCTTATCGCAAAGACAGGGTGATGAAAGTCTAGGCCGAAAGCCCTGTGATTGTCGTCACCGATGGTGTGGCTGTGCCGATAAGGTAGCACGTCGCCCGAGTTTTCTGTTTGGGACACAAAAGGCCTTGTGGTGGTGAGTCGCGTAGACCTTACCAGAATTTTTGAAGATTTGCGGTTTGTCCTCGCGCCTAGCTCACAGACCGCAGCAAATGTCCCTAAGCGCAGCAAATGTCCCAAGCAAAGCAAATTGACTTTCTAACAGATCGTATCTTTTTATGGCTCACGCGAAGTGTTGTCGGGTTGACGTGTTTTTCACCATGACAATGTCAGGTTACCAAACGACTGCGCCGCGCACTATTGGCTGCAGTGAGGTGAGGATAAAAGCCTAATTGAACTAAAAAGCTCAATGACTGCCTCCCTTTTTGAGGGAGGCAGCAGAGAAGAAACATCGACGCCGAAGCATGTGAGTCAATAAGCGAAAGGCAAACTCTGCGCGGTAAGAATGTTGCCAAAAAAGTTAAGAAAAATTTAGAAAAACAAAAGCAGACGAGAGCGAGGGTATGGAGTTTTGGGTCTATCTAATTGGCGGAGCGATCATTGCTGTTTCTATAGGTGCTGCGGTCTATGCTCTCCTGCGACTGAAGGGCGACTGAAGTGCGACTGAAGGGCGATTGAAGGGCAATGACTGAGATCACCCCTACCGATTTCGAATATGCCGTCGAAACGCTGGCATATGCAGCAGCGGGCGGTTTAATCGACGAGACCGATCGCACGCTCATTCTTGCCTACTTAAAGCACCCTGAAGTGAGCACGCAATCTGTGTTGCGCAACAGCGCCTACGCCTCACACTCACCAACCAGCTATATTTTTTCGCTACGTGAACTGGCGACGCAGCATCGCGACGAACATGCAAAGTACTATCACGAATGCGTTACGCGAGACTAATCCGCACCGCCTGGATTCAGCGAATGCAGTCGCTTGTCACGCACCGTTATAGTCTATCCTCGATCCTTCTATCTGCTGATGGCACAGGCCTTTGTTCTCTCCCTACTTGGCTCTGTCCCTCCCACATCCCCAAAATCCTTCGATTCACCGATTCGCGGTTTTCCGACGGGATTGAAATCACTTCGATCAGGGCGGCCCGCACACGCCACGCTTCCGCCGCAAACCTGGCCTAGCGGCTGCACTATCCGGCTGGTTCCACGCAGGCGAATTTAAGCCGACTTGACGCAGCATTATGTGGCTTGCTAAAGCGCCCCAGTGCGATAGGGTTAACCTAACGATGGGGAGGCGACATGAGTGATAGTTTGCTTTTTGAGGTGGCCGGTGCGGTGGCGACGTTAACCATTAACGACGCACCGTATAACCGTATGTCGCTGGAATTTATGGACGAGATGGAAGCCCGGGTTACGGCGATTGCCGCCGATTCAACCATTCGAGCGGTTGTGCTCACAGGCGCCGGCCTGGATAACTTCTCAGTTGGCATGAATTTGAAACAGCTGCCTGAAGGCATTGCCAGATTGGGCAGCCCAGAAGCGGTGTTCGACCAGCGTCTTCGCGTGATTGCTGCCATTGAAAATATGGGCAAGCCCTGGATCGCAACTTTATTTGGCTATTGCCTTGGTGGCGGGCTGGAAATGCCGCTAGGTTGTCATTTTCGTCTGGCTGCCGACGAAAATGCCCAGATCGGTTTGCCGGAAATGGATTTAGGCTCTGTACCGGCGTGGGGTGGAAGCGCCCGTCTTGCAAAGTGCGTTGGCGAGAACCACGCCATTGACATGATTTTACGCGCCAAAAAGATTTCTGGTCCGGAAGCCTTGGCCATTGGGTTAGTCAACGAAGTCTGGCCATTGGCGGAATTGAAGGGAGCGGCTCAAAAGCTCGCCGAAGCATTAGCACAAATGCCCTCAAAAGCGGTGCAAAGCATGTTGGGGGTACTGGTAAACAGCAGTGATCGTAGCCTGGAGGATTTATTGACGGCAGAGCGCGCGGCAGTGCTGGCAAATCGCGGCACAGCGGATTCTCGCGAAGGGATGGCAGCTTTTTTAGAAAAACGCAAACCAGTCTTTAATCAGCAAACCGAATAGGCTCGAAAACCATTGGACGTCGATATGCAAAGCAAAAGCAAAGTGTGCTTAATCACTGGAGTGGGGCCGGGCACAGGTACGGCTTTAGTGAATCGATTTGTGGCGGGTGGTTACCGAGTTGCCATGCTGGCCCGAGACAGCGCTCGTTTGGCTTCATTATCCGAAAACAATCCTGCCGCTTATGCTTATCCCTGCGATGTATCGGATTCAATCGCGTTGTCGGAGACTTTTGATCTGATAGAGCGTGATCTGGATAGTCCCACTATCATTGTGCATAACGCCGTGGGCGCGGAACGCGGTTCTTATATGGAAATTGACCCTGGCAAATTTCGCCAGGCTTTTGAAGTGAATACCATGGCGCTGTTGCACTTGGCGCGGCTGGCGACGCCAGCGATGGAAGCGCAAGGATTTGGAGCAATTATTTGTACGGGCAACACGTCTGCGTACCGCGGCCGCGCTGCCTTCGCTGGATTCGCGCCAACTAAAGCAGCACAGCGCATTTTACTGCAGAGCATTGCTCGCGAGGCCGGACCGCGGGGCATACATGCGGCTTACGTTGCCATCGACGCGGTGATTGACTTGCCTTGGACTCGAAAAGTTTTTGCGGATGCAACGGACGATTTCTTCTGTCAGCCGGCGGATATTGCAGAAGAGTGTTTTCGCGTAGCGCATCAGCCTCGAAGCGCATGGTCCTCCGAGTCGATTATTAGACCCTTTATGGAGAACTGGTAACGATGACTTCAACGGATTTAAAAATTTTTTCTTATTTGCCTAACCCAAGAGTTTGGAAGGCGCTGATTGCGGGTGAATACTGCGGAGCGCAGATAGAAGTTAGTGGGGATAAACCGCG
>SHBD01000042.1 GCA_004212735.1 SAR116 cluster bacterium | reverse complement strand
CAAGACTTCTATCCTAGAGACACGACTAGGCATGTGAATCTCAGAAAGAGTCAAAGCGCGTTCGACCGCGTCTGCATAGAGCCCGTAGTCTTCGTTTTCTATCTCTATTACCGCTGTAGTCGCGCCTGGCTCAAGACGGGCGGCCTGCAGTTTGAGTCCACTTCGCTCGAAATCATAAAGTGCTCTGTCATACCAGGAGTTGAGATCTAGGTGAGTTGGTGCCAGAGCTTTAGACCGATTATCGCGAGATGAATAATAGCGATGCTGCGGTTGGCGTTTAGGCTTGTTTTTGGAGTTCAGATTTGCTGCGATAGAAAACCCAAACTGGTCTCCATGTTGCCAGCTGATACCTAGGGTCAGCTGCGGAAAGCGGTGCCACTCAATACCAAAAGAGTATGGTGATGGCGAGTCAATCGATTTAAGCCTCTGCTCGCGCAAAAACCGATCCGAATTGTACTCGGCAAGTAGGTCGATACCCCATCTCGGAATTCGATATTTTAAACCACCAAAAATCGCGGTTTTACCCTTAAAAAAGGTGCCCTCACGGATTTCGCCACCATAGCTTCCTCCGGCTGCTGATTCACGAAATTTCCAATCATCTCCGAATACGCTGAGTGGGTTATCAAACGATCCATGCCCCGCCAAGCGGCCCCAACCGATCCCTAACGACGCATCGAGACGACCAAAACGTTTAGATCCAACTACGTACTCACTAGCCCAAGCACCCGTTCCCAAAATATCGCGCACACCGATCGCGACTGCAGGAAACCACCGCCTTTCTTTAGATATGAGCGCTTTAACCTCATAACTTCTGTCTTTTAGCTCGTCGACTGAACCTCTTGTCTTTCGTGGGTTAAAAACGGTATATCGAAAGGTAGACTCGACTCGAGGCATGACTTGATAGGTAAGAGCATATTTTGCTGCCAGGTATTGATGTGATATCGAGGCAGTAATCTCACCATCTGGAGCCATTCGTGCGGTTGGTATGTCGATAAGCCCGATACCGCCAAAGTCTGAGGGATAAGCCGATTGAGAAAAAATAATGGTAAGCAAAAGAGCTAACCATTTGAGGAACGAAGTGTGCATTCATGACCCTTTTCAAGAGGTCGTCAATCTATCAGAGTTGTTGCAAATGACAACCGTAACACCCTTCAGTCGCCGATCAGGATATGATCGGCTGACTAAACGCTTCCGCGGCTATGTTTTAGATACCGGAGACTGAAGTACTTTTAGGTACCGGAGGTTGAAGTAGTTGAATTGGTCCCTGTCGTAGACTCGGTGCCAACAGTACTAGATGTGCTGGTGGTAGAACTCGTGGACGAAGTGCTAGCGGTAGAGCTCGTGGACGAAGTGCTGCCTGTATCGCTGGTCGATGGGGTTCCAGAATCATCACCGTCACCGTCACCGTCACCACCAGTATCATCACCGTCGCCACCAGTATCATCACCGTCGCCAGCGTTGTCTTCCTCGGTAACAGCAACGGCAAGTGCTACACCAACAACACCGATTGCTACGGCAGTCGCCAAACCAATCCCGCCGACAACGGCTGCAGTCGCGCCTGCGATGCCTACTGCACCAGCCGCTGCGCCCGCTCCTGCGGCACCCGCTGCGCCCGCTCCTGCGGCACCCGCTCCAGCGCCCGTTCCTGCGGCACCCGCTCCAGCGCCCGTTCCACTTGCTGCACCAGTGCCAGACGCAGTCCCGGTCCCTGAACCTGCGGTGGAGCTTGTGCTTGAACCGCTAGCGGAGCCGCCCTGACCCTCGGCAGGTGCTGCAGATGCAGCAACTGCGTGATTACCAAACCCCGCCACCAATATTGAAGATAGACAAATGCACGCTATCTTCTTGGACCATTCCTTCCTCATGTAAACCGCCCTTCCTAGTCTTTTATTAGAATTATGTCTGAGACGTCTAGGTGCCGAGTTAAGTCGTTCACACAGCGAATGATTCTTTATATCAATCGACTGGATGCCGCTGCTCTATCGCTGAAATTGAATATTATCACTCTTGTCTAGCACAATATACCGCTTATCGATAATACCTTGCAATTAGGCTGCTTCGATATCCGGAAGAATTCAGCCCGATTAGCCACTCTTTTTTTGGTTAGAAGAGCTAGAAATGTCGTTTTTTTGTCCAATCGGCGGAAATGATGTGCCTAGCATATGAATCCCACCGCGCATTTATCTCTCGCAACGACGTTTACCGGACTTGATGGAGGCCCAACCGGCCTTGATCCAAACCGAATGTAAACTCAATTTTTGCCCGCTAGAAGTCGCAACATTACAAAATCTAAACTCGACCACACTATCACCGCCGCTGAACGGCCAAATGCTGCGCCAACGGGAGGCCGGGGAGTCGTTCGAGCGACGCGAGGAGCGCTCCTGAGATTGCTCCAATGACCTGCCGAGCAACGTCAATTTGCAACCTACCCTGTTTGCGGTATATCTCATATCGGCAGAGTCGGCGATTCTTTCAATGGGCAAATCACTGAGAACAATCTGATAAAACCGCTTCGCATCGTAGACGTAAAAATCACTGGCGCACGGTCGACCAGAAACGACCTGCTCAAACATCCAAGTTATCGGCAACAGAGGACTTGCCAATCCCTTAGCGACCCAATTATCTTGCAACGCCAATGGGAGACTCTGATCCTTATCGCTAAATTGCTCAACAGTCGGATCAGCGCCATCCCTAAACCAAATCTCTCGATATTCGTCCACCCCCGAATCATTCCCCTTGAGAGAAAAAACGCTTAACTCTGAGCTTTTCCTTAGCCTGCCTCGACCACGATACTTTTTAAATAGACTCAAAGGGCCCTTCGTCTCGCCAGTTATCTCGAGCACGCGTTCAGAGCCTCGCTGCTCCCAACTGAAATCTGCCCGCCCGAGAACAAACAAGCCCCATCGAAACTCCAGCGCAACGGGAACCAGATATGCCATCGTCGCTACGGCACCCACGTCATTCCCCGCCTCTTCTCGCGCATGCATGATAGCGGGCTTAACGGAGCTCAGAAATTCCGTCTGATTGTCCTCTGTGATGATGGCCTGTACAGCATTTCCAAATATAGCCAGAAAAGCTGGCGTGGAGCACATAACAAACTTGGCTACGAACACAAGCACTGACGGCCACAGGCGACCTGAACTACTCTTTGAACGAGAGCCATTTTTTGCGCTAGAACGATTTTCGGCAAGAAGACAGCGCGATAGCAAATTTTGCGCGCCACTTCGGCATAATTTGAATGATATTCTCAACATTTATAGCCCATCCTCGCGATCTTGCCCCGCCCGCTTTTAGCGACTTCAGGGCGAACCGGATTCTAGTTGTGCCCAACGGGCTTTTTCTCGCGCCTCGATTCTTGCACACATGTTCTTGCGCTAATGGTTCGGCTAACATCGCAATATTAAATATCCGGCTCGACGCATGCCTTTCGCTAACTCTGCCAACCTCTACCTCTACTGCATAACCATTTGGATCAACACCGCTAAGAATCACTTGTGTCGGTGTCTCTTAACCAATTGGATTGGCCTTTGCCTCATTCTTTTGTTGTTGCCAACATCCGGCTGCGCGCCACCTCATGCCCCGCTAGGGGACTATCAAATTCGCTACCACGCCGACCTCGCAGAACGATGGTTAGTGAACAACCTGAACAAATCAAACTTATTCAATTATGCTTACTACGCAAATCAGGACCGATACAGCTCGAATAATAACGCCATAAGACAATTGATGAGCAGCAGAGTTTTAGCCAGCATGGTACAGACCAAAAAGGCTTATCTCCCTGACCATGAACGCAACCTAAGCCACCTCATGGCGGCCTGGTATCGCGAGGAAGGTGACCTCGCTTACGTATGGTTTAAGAACCAATCCAAACTCGGGGCTAATGCCCTCTTACTTCGAACGTTAGTGGCAAGCCCATTCTTCGACCTCTATACCGATCAAGCGAACAAACTCGCTCGAGGCATCTTGTCCTTGGCCAGCCCAGAGGGAGAACTTCGCGCATTCTATCGCACCTCGAGATCGGACTACGATGAGGAGCGTTTGCTGAAATTCTACTCAGGCGAAGCTCTCTTAGCGCTATTGGAATACGCGACCGCCGTGGACGATCAAAACTGGATCCGCGAAGCCCAGCGCATTCAGGAATTTTATCTGCAGCAGTACGTAACCAATATCAGGGAAAACTATTATCCTGCTTACGTACCGTGGCATACCCTTTCATTGCATCAGCTTTTTCTGATCACAAATGACGTTCGTTACCCGAAAGCGGTTTTTATCCTGACCGACCGTCTGCTGACGATGATGGATACCGATCTGTTTCCCGGCCGTTTTTATAATGATGCAACGCCGGAATTCGGAAGTCCGCATGCCGCTTCAGACGGGGTTTATACAGAAGGGCTTTTGTATGCTTTGGAACTCGCTCATCTAGCTGGGGATGAGCGACGCGTGCAGCGTTACCGGGCAGCTGCCCGCCTGGCCCTCGAGAACTTATACTCGCTGCAATTCCAACGGCACAATATCGCTGGGTTTAGCCAACCGGAACGAGCCTTAGGCGGCATAAGATCGCGGCATAATTCTTCCAGCATTCGAATCGATTCAGTGCAGCACACCCTTGATGCGCTGCATAAGGCTATACAGTTACAAGAGCAGCTACTGCTGTGACGGGCAAAGACATCAGGCACTATGCGCGTCGGGATGACCGCCTTTGAAACTAGATATACGCCTCGATGAGAGATGGACCGGGTGTCGCTAAAGAGGTTGCCAGCGCGCGGTTAAACTCACTCGCGGTGGTAGCACGCCATGCGGTCATTCCCATACCTTGCGCTAAGGACACCCAATTCAACTCGGGATTGGTCAAGTCCAACATGCTCATCGCTTTAGGGCCAGGGTTATGCGCTCCCACACGACCAAATTCGATCTGCAAGATCGCATACTTTCGATTAGCAAAAATAATTGTCGTGATATCAAGGCCTTCCCGAACCTGGGTCCATAACGATTGCACGGTATACATGCCGCCGCCATCCGCCTGTAAACAAATAACGCGACGGTCAGGACAGGCAACCGCAGCACCCGTCGCCGTAGGCAAGCCATAGCCAATCGAACCGCCGGTAAGCATCAGCCAGTCGTGCGGCGCACAGGTTCGAGTAAACTGAGCGCAACCTCCCCCACAGGTTCCGCCTTCATCAACAACAACTGCATTTTCGGGAAAGTGATGAGCCAATGATTGCCCAATACTCTGCGGCGTAAGATCCCCTTCCGGCGCACCTGGCACGTCTAGAGCCACAGTTACTGGTTGCACCGCTGACGCGCCTACCGCATCAACCAATGCAGCCAACGCACCATCAATGTCTTCGTCGCGTTCCACTAACGTATGTAGAGCACAGCCGTCAGGGGTTAACCAGTTCGGCTTATCCGGGTAAGCAAAAAATGTGATCGGCGGTTGGGTGCTCACCAAAATCAGATGCCGGCAGCCGGCTAAGACTTCAGCCGCTTGTTCGCCAAAATAAGGCAAACGTAATGCCTCGCTACGCCCGGCCCCGCGTTGGGTCCGAGTCACAAAAGTATCAGAAATAATGCGGGCGCCGGTCGCTTGGGCAACGCGATTTGCCTGTGCCAACCGAGACTCTGTCACCACGCCGTTCATTAACAGCACACAAGGTTCGTCGCTCTGTAACACCTGCGCAACGCTGTCTACTTGCTCAGATTGAAAGGGTTTCGGTTGAATACGTGGCAAAGGTGCCGCTTGCGCCGCGGTGCGATTCCACGCTGTATCCGCCGGCAGGATGAGACTGGCTACCTGTCCGGGCGGTGCTAAAGCCGCTCGCACCGCCTCGGCCCCATCACTGGCAACATCATCAGCCGATTGCGACACTTTGACCCAGCCACTGACTGGTTTGGCAATGCCCTCAACATCTGAAGTCAGCGGTGCATCATATTTTCGATGGAAGGTCGCGTGATCGCCGATGACGTTAACGACTGGCGTACGAGCTTTTTTCGCGTTGTGTAAATTAGCCAGCCCGTTTCCTAATCCTGGGCCTAGGTGGGTTAACGTCGCCGCGGGCGCATCCGCCATGCGACCATAACCATCGGCAGCGCCGGTCACCACGCCTTCAAACAAGCCCAGCACACAACGCATGTCTGGATTGCTGTCCAATGCAGCTACAAAGTGCATTTCGGAGGTTCCAGGATTCGCAAAACAAACGTTCACCCCGGAATCAACAAAGGTTTGTACTAGGCTTTCTGCACCGCTGCGGTCGGCGGTACTCAAGTTCTCCGCGTCTTTTTGATCTTGCACTTGCTGCTCCCCCAACTTCAAAATAATCCTCGTAAGATTACGGACTTTAGGCATCTAACACCAGATCACGCCGTTTTTCTCACGCGAAAGCACCCAATTTTGTCGGCGGACTGACTCGGTCCAGATAGCAAGACGCTTTGGGCACCTTAGGTCATCTATCGGAGGCGTTGTTTGAATCAAAAAAAAACTAGTAGTCGTAAAAATCAGATCCGTAACGGCCTGCGTGCTGACAAGGGCGCTACGGCAGAGGCCGACGGTAAAACCATGCTACAAAATTTGTTGCAAGGCACTATTCCAAATGCGCACATAGAGATAAGCCAACTGCCCAGGCTTAGCGGTCTGCGCCTGGGTCTGATCAACGCCGACTTTCCGACCGGCCCACTCCCTGCCGAGGTCATGCGCGCGGTGATAGCACAACCAGCCTACTGGGCCTTTTGTTGGGGCAGCGGGCTCGCCTGCGCGGAATGGATTCTTGCTAACCCGGCGCTGCTGCGAGACAAAAGCGTGGTGGATATTGGTTGCGGCTCCGGCGTCGTGGCCATCGCAGCCAAACTGGCAGGCGCCGCCGAGGTATGGGCGTGCGATAATGACCAGGACGCGCTCCTCGCAACGGCGGCAAACGCGCGATTAAACAGTGTCGACCTATCCCTCAGCGCCGACCTGGCTGAGTTGCACGCACATTTCGACTTCGCTTTTCTGGCCGACGTTCTTTACGACAAGAGCAACCTGCCGCTCTTAGACGTAGTCAAACCGCTAGCACAGGAGACCATCGTGAGTGACTCGCGTATACGCACACTGCCGGACCCAAACTTCACTGAGTTCTTCACTACGCAGGCACTCACCCACCCGAACCTGGGAGAATTCGACGAATTTAAAACCGTTCGATTTTTTCGGTACTACCGTGCCACGAGTTAAATACGCCCACGCTGAGCTGGCGGCCTCTAGGTAGCCTCAAAACATTGGTTTTCGTGACGACCGAGAGTAGCCTTAGCCAATCTAATTTGGGGAAAATTGGCATGCCTGATTTATACGAAGACATCATTTATGAAGTGAACGACCCAGTCGCGGTCATCACCATGAATCGGCCGGCGGCGCTGAATGCTTTCACCACGCGCATGTTGGCCGAAATCCGACATGCGTTTGCTGCTGCTGAAAAAGATCAACGGGTAGTCGGTATTGTTATCACCGGCGCCGGCAAAGGTTTCTGTCCTGGCATGGATATGAATGCACTAGATTCACTAAGTGACGGCGGCAAGAGGAGCGACGGCCCGAAAGAGGACCTTGCACCGCTGCAAGCCTCGCCTGGAGATACCGAGCTAGGCGACAATTTCCAAGTCACCTACAGCTATTTAATGTCCATCAGAAAACCCATTATCGCTGCGATAAATGGTGCCTGTGCAGGTCTTGGCTTCGCCTTCGCGAGCCTTGCCGACATCCGCATCGTCGAACGCCAGGCCAGATTCAGCACCGCGTTTTCCCAACGTGGCCTTATTGCAGAACACGGCATTAGTTGGACACTTCCGCGCCTGACCGGCTCGGGCCATGCGCTTGATCTATTGTGGAGCGCGCGCAAGTTTGACGGCGTCGAAGCGAAGGAGTTAGGAATTGCCGAACGATTAGTGGAGACCGGTGAAGCGCGAGGGGCTGCAGAAGACTACGTCAAAAACCTGGCTGCGAACTGCGCGCCGGTTTCTTTGCAGGTTATCAAAGCGCAAGTCTACCGGCACCTCAATATGTCGTTGGGAGAAGCCATGCGTGAAACCAACACGTGGATGGCAGCAAGCCTCGAACGCGAAGATTTCCGCGAAGGCGTCCGCTCATTTATAGAAAAACGACCACCAAACTTTGCTCGCGTAAAAGCGTAAAGTCGCAGCGGCGCTCAGGCTTAAAGGTTCTCAGACTTAAAGGTTCTCAGGCTTAGAGGCATTGCGACTAAACCAGTCACTTATCTGGCGGCCAGCCGGACTGACAGCAAATTACCGCTAACTGAGAAACGCAAAGCAGGTAGCGAAACGGAGGATTATATGGAAACAATTACTTCAGATCTGGCATTCGACGGCGCGCAAGTTGCTGATGACCTGTTTCGCCTTTTGCGCTTACGGACGACGCCAATCGTAATGAAACTCTTCGAGGCGGAGAGCGACTTGAATGCGGTTGCGAAACTGCGGCGACCTACCGCTATTCACACTACCGATCAAATTGTCGGTCAAGCCGCCCGCAATGGTTGGACCGTCGGCATAACTGCCGCCGATTTAGTAGGTGATCAATGCGGTAGCGTTATCGGCTTGCACCCGCAAAGTGAAGAATGGCTATCGGGTAAAAAAATGGCCGGCGTTTGGTATGGCACAATCGAGGATGCGGCAGCGCATCAGGCTGCCATGGATGTAGTCCCATTCGGACGCTACGAAGCTATGGCCGTTAGCCCAATGGCCAGCGGCAGACTGAACCCACCAGATATTTGCCTCATTTATGCTACTCCCGCGCAAATGATCCTCTTTATCAACGGGCTGCAATGGCTCGGCTACAAAAAACTCAGCTTTTCCTGCGTCGGCGAGTCGGCCTGTGCCGACTCCTGGGGCCGTGCTTTGGCGACCGGTGAGCCTAGCCTATCGCTACCGTGTTTCGCCGAGCGCCGCTACGGCGGTGTCATGGATGACGAAATGTTAATGGCAATTCCACCAAGCTATTTACCAGGTGTCGTTCGTGGATTAGAGGCCCTTTCGCGCAATGGGCTGCGTTATCCAATTCCAAGTTATAGCGTTAACAACGATGCTCGCGCAGGGATGGGCGTTAGCTATTAGCCGCCAAGTGGATCAAAAACCCGTTTTCGATCATAAATAACGGTTATAACGGCCATTTTATTTTATATGGCCTGTAGTAGACTATGCTGGTTTTTTGAGGGTTAACTGGTGAAATTGAAACAGGCTCCACAATCTAGCTTCAGTCTAGTCGCTGCTGGCACATCGCTCAGCGGAGATCTGGTTTTTAATGAAAAACTGATCATTGCCGGGAAGGTCAATGGCTCGATCACTTGCACCGGCGATGACTCCAGTGAACTAGAGATTATGGACGGCGGCCAGTTAATCGGCGAAATCAATGCGCCGAATATCAAAATTGATGGTCGTGTTGAAGCCACTATCAACGCATCGCAACTCGTCACGATAGGGGGGTCGGCCCACGTCAGTGGCGTCATAAAATTCAATCAGTTGTCAGTCAGCCCGGGCGCCATAGTGAGCGGCGAACTGATAACTCAACGTACAGCGGGAAGTGATAACATCAAATCCTTTGGCGACCTCACAGAAGGTCGGAAATAAAGCGAATCGTCGCTTTTTAATAACCGTTTTAATAACGATGAACTTGTGGACTTTTGAGAGGTTGTGATGGCAGATTCAGATTCCGAGTACGAATTTTACGTTGGTGCTCAAACGCACTTAGAGGGCGCGTCTCTGGCTATAGATGGCACTGCGCGCATTGATGGCAAGATTGTTGGCAAAGTAGCTGTCAAACACCTCATAGTCGGCCCCGGTGGTGTAGTCCAAGGTGACATCTCTGGTGAAACAGCAAAAATTGAGGGCACTGTTGAAGACAGCCTGCAACTTTCCGGCAAACTTACCGTCTGTTCCTCGGGACGCATCCGCGGCAAAATCCAATATGGATCGCTGGAAACCATGGAAGGTGCCAAGCTGGTCGGTGAAATTTCTACAGATTGGGGCTCCGACGAAAATCGCGACGTCATATCTGACCGACTTGCTTCATTTACCGCCGCGGTGGATGAAGACGGCGATGACGACGATGAGCTTACCGGCTAAAAAATAGGGCTGGGGCCCCCGGCCCCTCTCACTAAAGGATAGTCTTGAGCGTAGAATCGATTAAGCCTGACCGGCTCAAAAAGATTGCTTCCCCGACGAATATTATATTCGGCAATTCCAAGGGGGGTGTCGGAAAAAGTACGCTCGCTTTGATGGCCGGGCTTGGATTGGCGACCCGCCATCAAAATGCCGACATCGAGATCATCGACCTCGACCCGCAGGCAACCAGTAGTGATTCGCTGCAACGCTTTACAAACGAGCGTTTTTCAGTCGTCCGTGATGAAGACTTTTTCCTAGCATCCGGATCTCCTAACAACGGCAATATCGTCAATCACATTGGCCACGACCGAGCGCGCCCGCAGCGGCAAAAGTTCATTATTTTCGACAGCCCTGCCGGCAGCGACCCCATCCGCAGCTCATTTTTGCTGCATTGCGACATCATCTTCGTACCCACTTCAGTTGCAGACGCGGACGTTTTCGCGACGCACAAATTTCTCGCTGGGCTGCAGGAGCTTATAGATAAGCGCTCGACCGCTGATGAGCGGCTGCCTGCCGTCGTCATTTTGCCCAACATGGTAGATTGTCGCGATGACTTCAATAACGTCCGCCATGCGTTTGGCGCGGAGCCGTTTTTACTAGGACATCCCTTGTATTACGCACCAATCTACCGGCGAGCTTTTCGCGCCGATGAGGGTGACGTTAGTGTCAAACTTCTGCTGAAGCAGGCGAAACCCTATTTGAAATGGTTGGTCGATGTCATCAGCAATCACGATTCGCTGCCACGTATGCCGGCAAAGCTTTACCAACTCTAATCCTATCTAGTTGTAGTCTACGCCAGCCTCGACCTGTAGCTTGCACCCCACCCAATCACGCCTCAGCGGATACGACCTTTGCAGCGGCGTAATTCCCTAGCATAGCGCTTGGATTGATCCGCAGCCTTACGAGCGTAGCTCTGCACAGCCTTCGATTTGCGCCAGGTGCCCCGCTCGTATCCGCCATGACCGCTGTAGTAGGCAAGGTAGAGCCGGTATGCATCAGTCTTTTTGATACGCAGCCGCCGATTGCTTTGATCGTTATACCAACCCACAAAATCAATCGCGTC
>SHBD01000041.1 GCA_004212735.1 SAR116 cluster bacterium | reverse complement strand
GAGCAAGGCTGCGCACTCGGTGCTGCTCCCCTGACCATATACGATGGGCCTCTTTGAGGGCGAACGCCATTAGCCCCTTGGGATTGTATTGAGGGGGTGTCGTTACCGCAGGTGCGACTGGGGTTGACGGTGTGTCGACCTCAATTTGAGTGGACGGTGTGTCGGCGAAAAAGTCGAATTGATCAAGAGTCATTTTGGTCTCCAATGGTTAATTGAAGACTTGAAGACACTTACGATGTGAGTGATATCACTCGACTTATCAATGACTTAGGGAGAACCTGTGACCCAGTGATTAAAAGTCACTTGCTCTACCAACTGAGCTACGCGCCCTCGCCCCGTATTCTAGGCACTTCATTTGCCAGAGTCAGGCATCTGAATGCACCTTGTATAGAAGTGAGTTGAATCGCTGTCCAGCGAAAAACATGCCAAAAACAGGGAAATTAATGGTTTTTGTACGGACGGTGTAAACCGGCTAGCCCCTGCCCAGCTTGACCGTTAGCACCTCGGCCACGGCTTTGGGAACAAAGCTCGAAATGTCGCCGCCAAAGCGCCCGACCTCCTTGACGAAACGAGAAGCAACGAAATGCTGATGCTCGGCCGCCATCAGGAATACGGTCTCAAGTTCGCCATGCAAGCGCTTGTTAATGCTTGCCATTTGGAATTCAATTTCGAAGTCACTGACAGCGCGCAACCCCCGCACAATGATTGATGCCTTTTCGTCACGGGCAAAATCGGTCAGCAGTGATGAAAAGGGTTTAACCCGAATGGGCACGGTAACGCGGCCCTCATCCATCAGACGCTGACTTTCCGCCTGGGTAAGGTTGGTGCGCTCGGCGACGGATAGCAACGGCCCCTTACCGGCATTATCCGCCACCGCAACGATCAACTCATCTCCCAGCCGTGCGGCGCGCTCAATGATGTCGATATGGCCAAAAGTCAGTGGATCGAATGTCCCGGGGTAAATGACGATGCGCTTGCCCATCATCCGCCCTCATTATCCTCATCGCCATGGCCGCCATCGCTCACTTCATCACCTGTGGCAGGTGTCTCAATTTCAGCTGTGTTTTCGGCTATCGTTTCGGCGATCGTTTCCGGGGTGGAGGCCAGTGATGGATTGGGTGATGGATTGGGTGATGGATCAACTGCCGTGCCATCTTTTGCGCTATCTTGCGCGCTATCTTGGACGGAAACGTCCGGCCGCGTCTCATCGCCGCCTTCATCGCTATCGTCATCGCCATCATCATCTGTTTCGCGGACGATTCCGGCAGACACGACCTTTTCGGTGACATTGTCGGTAACATCGAACAGCCGGACCCCCAGCGTCTTACGGCTGGCGATGCGGATCGAATCACCCTCACCACCATGCACGCGAATGCGGATAATCTGCCCCTCATTGGTGACCAGCATCAACTGGTCCTGCTCAACGACAGAAAAACTGGCCATGACCTTGCCATTGCGTTCCGAAATCTCGATATTGGCGACGCCCTGGCCACCACGGCCTGTGACACGGTAATCATTCACAGGCGTGCGTTTGCCATAGCCGTTCTCAGTAACAGACAGGATGAATTCCTGCTCGGCATCGGCAATCACCGACATGGAGACAACCCGGTCATCACCACCCAGCTTGATACCACGAACACCGGTGCTGTCACGCCCCCGGAAAACGCGCACGGCTGATGCCGCAAAGCGGATGGCCTTGCCATTACGTGTTGCCATCAGCACGTCATCATCATCGTTGCAGGGTTGCACCCCGACAAGCTCATCCCCCTCACCCAGCTTCATGGCGATCTTGCCATTGCGCTTGATGTTGGTGAAATCGCTCAGATTGTTCCGCCGGACATTGCCTGAGGCGGTGCTGAACATCACATTCAGATCGCCCCAGCTGCTTTCATCATCTGGCATAGGCATAACGGTATTGATCGTCTCGTCCGGCTCGATAGGCAGCAGGTTGACCATCGCCTTGCCAAGTGATTGCGGGGCTGCTTCCGGCAGTTTGTAGCATTTCAGCTGATAGACCATGCCCTTTGAGGTGAAGAACAGGATCGGCGTATGCGTATTGGCGACAAACAGGCTTGTGACGAAATCCTCATCCCGCGTTTTCATTCCGGCTCGGCCCTTGCCACCGCGGCGTTGCGCGCGGTAAACGGACAATGGCACGCGCTTGATATAGCCACGATGGCTGACAGTGACGACCATGTCCTCCTGCTGGATCAGATCCTCATCATCCTGATCCGCCAGCTGGTCGGAAATTTCGGTGCGGCGCGGGTCGCTCAAGCGTTCGCGAGCTGCTGACAGTTCTTCAAGAACCACCTGATCAACCCGCGTTGCCGATCCCAAAATGTCCAGATAATCCGAAATCTTATCAGCTAGCTCACGGGTTTCATCGGCCAGCTTGTCACGCTCCATGCCGGTCAGCCGTTGCAGGCGCAGCTCCAGAATGGCTCTCGCCTGCGTTTCTGAGAGGTGATAATGGCCGTCAACCACCTCATGCCCGGGATCATCAATCAGGGTGATGAACGCCTCGACCTCACGTGCTGGCCAGGAGCGGCCGCACAATTCATTGCGGGCGGTTTCGGTATCAGGCGCAGCCTTGATCAGTTCGATGATTTCGTCGATCGATGCCAGCGCCACCATCAATCCGGCAAGGATATGGGCGCGATCGCGTGCCTTGCCGAGCAGATAGATCGTACGGCGGGTGACGACATCGCGGCGAAACTCACAGAATGCTGAAATAACATCCTTCAGGCCCATCTGAATCGGGCGGCCACCATTCATCGCCAGCATATTAACCGGAAAGCTCGTCTGTAGCCGTGAATGCCGGTAAAGCTGGTTCAGGATCACATCACCCGAGGCATCGCGCTTGATCTCGATGACTATGCGCATGCCGTTACGGTCAGATTCATCACGGATGTCTGAGATACCCTCAATCACCTTGTCACGGACCATCTCACCAATCCGCTCAAGCAGCTGCGCCTTGTTCACCTGATAGGGGATTTCGTGAATGATAATTGATTCGCGGTCCTTGGCGTTTGTCTGCACCTCGGCCTTGGCGCGCATGATGATGGATCCACGCCCGGTGGCGTAGGCCTCACGAATGCCATGGCGCCCCATGATCAACGCACCGGTTGGAAAATCCGGGCCGGGAACGATCTCGGTCAATTCTTCTGTGCTGATCTCCGGATTGGTGACATAGGCCTCGCAGGCAGCGATCACCTCACCCGGATTGTGCGGCGGTATGTTGGTCGCCATGCCAACGGCGATCCCGTTGGCGCCATTGACCAGTAGATTCGGATATTCAGCAGGCAGAACGGTTGGTTCAAGCTGTGTCTCGTCATAATTCTGCGAGAATTCGACCGTATCCTTGTCGATATCGCGCAACAGGCTCTCGGCCGCGCGAGCAAGCCGCGATTCCGTATAGCGCATCGCCGCTGCCGGGTCGCCGTCAACAGAGCCGAAATTGCCCTGCCCATCGACAAGCGGCAAGCGCATCGAGAAATTCTGTGCCATGCGCACCATGGCTTCATAAATCGAACTGTCGCCATGTGGGTGGTAGTTACCCATCACGTCACCAACGATCCGCGCCGATTTGCGCGGTGGCTTCGACCAGTCGTAATTGCCCTCCATCATTGCATAGAGGATGCGCCGATGGACCGGTTTCAGCCCATCACGCACGTCCGGCAAAGCCCGTGAGACGATCACGCTCATCGCATAGTCAAGATAGGATTTGCGCATCTCGTCGGAGATCGAAATTGTCGGCGTCAGAGGCCCGGATTCTGGTGGTTTTGTGTCAGTCAAAATAATCTCGCGTTACGTGGCGAAGCTGACGCGCCCGTGGAGGCACATCACACCAGATTTGTACCACGAAACAGAGGTAAACCACAAAATATAGTTGTCATGCGTGAAAAAAAAGTGATGCCCGGAACAATCTCAGACATCACTTTTTTATTTCGTTTTATCTCGCTGATTTAAAACGGAATATCATCGTCTAAATCATTGGTATTCCGCATTGGTGGAGGCGTTGTTGGCGCGGAACCGGAATCACCAATGCTGGCGCCCTGGTTGCTGGCGAAACCACCACTCGAATCACCGCCGCCATAGCCACTGCCAGCGCCGCTGTCACCGCGGCTGCCAAGCAGTGTCATTTCACCACGATAGCGTTGCAATACCACTTCGGTGGTGTATTTCTCGACGCCCTGCTGGTCGGTCCATTTGCGGGTTTGCAATTGGCCTTCGATATAGACATTGGACCCTTTGCGCAGATATTGCTCGGCGATCCGGCCTAGATTTTCATTGAAAATCACCACCCGATGCCACTCGGTCTTTTCCCGTGGTTCACCGGTGTTTTTATCTTTCCAGCGTTCCGATGTGGCAATCGACAGATTGACAATCTTCGCGCCATCCTGGGTTGATCTGACTTCGGGGTCACGCCCCAGATTTCCAACCAGAATGACTTTGTTTACGCTACCGGCCATGTTGCATTTGCTCCCTGATGCGTCGTCTCATTTGGACGAATTCAAAAAATCCCGTGTGGGCGGATTCAAAAAATACGGTAAAACAGACGAAAAAATCTCTATAGACCTTTAGAATACGCGTGTGAATACACATGTGACAAGGTAATTCCTTTGGATCATTTTCATGCCGCCACGACAAAAACGCTGGTGGTCTTTTTAAGCTCTGGATTATACTCAGCTCATGCCAAACGAAACAAAGAGAACACCAGCCTCTGCTGGCCGGACGGGGCTGTCTACCGCTGCTGTGCCTGGACATGGTTCTATTCATCCCCCATCTCAGGATGGCATTGAAATCAGCGCTGAACCGCGTGTGATCGCTGTCCGCGGCGCGCGTGAGCATAATCTGAGTAACGTCAATATTGACCTGCCGCGCGACCGTCTTGTAGTGCTCACCGGCTTGTCAGGTTCCGGCAAATCCTCGCTTGCCTTTGACACCATCTATGCTGAGGGGCAACGCCGCTATGTTGAATCGCTGTCGGCCTATGCGCGGCAGTTTCTGGAGATGATGCAAAAGCCCGATGTTGATCTCATCGAAGGTCTGTCACCGGCGATTTCCATTGAGCAGAAGACGACGTCACGAAACCCCCGGTCAACAGTGGGCACGGTGACCGAAATCTATGATTACATGCGCCTCCTGTGGGCGCGTATCGGCATCCCCTATTCACCGGCCACCGGCCTGCCGATTCGCAGCCAGACCGTCAGCCAGATGGTTGATATTCTGCTGGCGATGGAGGAAGGAACCCGGATTTATCTGCTGGCACCGATCGTGCGGGGCCGCAAGGGTGAATACCGCAAGGAACTGGCAGAATTTCACCGTAAAGGGTTCAGCCGGGTGCGGATTGATGGTGAGATGTATGATCTCGATGACACCCCGGCGCTCGACAAGAAACGCAAGCATGATATCGAGATCGTCATTGACCGTTTGGTTATCAAAGGTGACCCGGACGAATTGTCAACGCGCCTTGCCGATAGTTTGGAAACGGCACTTGGCTTGACGGACGGGTTGGCCTTTGCCGACAATGCTGATAGCGGCGATCGCACAGTGTTCTCGGCTAATTTTGCCTGTCCGGAGTCAGGCTTCACCATTGACGAGATTGAGCCGCGCCTATTCTCCTTCAACAATCCGTTTGGCGCCTGCCCGTCATGTGACGGTCTCGGGGTCAGCAGCCATTTCGATGAGCAGCTCGTCGTTCCTGACACACGTCAAACGCTGCGCGGCGGCGCTCTGGCCCCCTGGTCATCCAGTACGTCGCGTTATTATATTCAGACGCTGGAATCGTTGGCTCGGCAGTTTGGCTTTTCACTCGACACGCCCTTCGGCGATCTTGATGATGACACCAAATCGATCATTCTGCATGGCTCTGGCAAAATGCCGGTGACCATGGAGTTTGATGATGGCATGCGGTCCTATCGTACAACCAAGCCTTTTGAAGGCATCATGCCCAACCTGGCCCGACGCTATCGTGAGACAGATTCGGCCTGGGTGCGTGAAGAAATGGAGAAATACCGCGCCAATCATCCGTGTGATGGGTGTGGCGGCAAGCGTCTCAAGCCTGAGTCTCTGGCTGTCAAGGTGGACATGAAGGACATTTCCGACATTGCCCGGCTGTCAATTGGCGATGCGCGTGACTGGTTCAGCGGTCTCAATGACAAACTCAAGGGGCAGGAATCGGAAATTGCCGCGCGCATCCTCAAGGAAATCAACGAACGTCTGGGTTTCCTTGTCAATGTTGGCCTGAATTATCTGTCGATGGCGCGCAATTCTGGCACGCTGTCTGGCGGTGAGTCCCAGCGCATTCGCCTTGCCTCGCAGATCGGCTCTGGCCTCACCGGTGTTCTCTATGTGCTTGATGAACCATCGATTGGTCTGCATCAGCGTGACAATGACCGGCTGTTGGCAACATTGGTGCGCCTGCGTGACCTCGGCAATACGGTGTTGGTTGTCGAGCATGATGAGGACTCGATTCGCCTTGCCGATTATGTCGTTGATATGGGCCCAGGTGCCGGCGTCCATGGCGGTCATGTTGTCGCTGCTGGCACGCCTGATCAGATTTTGCAGAATGAGCAATCACTGACTGCGCAATATCTCTCGGGCGCGCTGGAAATTGCCATTCCGCAGAAACGGCGCAAGCCGGTCAAGGGACGGGTAATCCGGGTCAATGAGGCCAGTGGCAACAATCTGCACGCTGTCAGTGTCGATTTTCCGCTTGGGGTGCTAACCTGCGTCACGGGTGTGTCGGGTGGTGGCAAGTCAACACTCGTTCTCGAAACGCTCTGGAAATCGCTGGCGCGGCGGCTGCACAAGGCGCGCGAGATGCCGGCCCCGCATAAATCCATCCTTGGTGCTGAACTGCTTGATAAAGTGGTTGATATCGACCAATCACCGATTGGCCGTACACCGCGCTCAAACCCGGCCACCTACACCGGTGCCTTTACGCCGATCCGGGAATGGTTTGCCGGCCTACCTGAAGCAAAGGCCCGTGGCTATGCGCCCGGCCGTTTCTCCTTCAACGTCAAGGGGGGGCGCTGTGAAGCCTGTCAAGGCGATGGGCTGATCAAGATTGAGATGCACTTTCTGCCCGATGTCTATGTGACCTGTGACAGCTGTAAGGGCCGACGCTACAACCGGGAAACGCTGGAAATTACCTTCCGAGGCAAATCAATTGCCGATGTGCTGGAAATGACCGTCGAGGAAGGTGTCGATTTTTTCAAGGCGGTGCCGTCCATCCGTGAAAAGCTGGAAACGATGTTCCGCGTTGGCCTTGGCTATGTCCGGATTGGCCAGCAGGCGACGACCCTGTCCGGTGGTGAGGCGCAGCGTGTCAAATTGTCCAAGGAGCTGTCGCGCCGGGCAACTGGCCGCACCATCTATATCCTCGATGAACCGACAACCGGCCTGCATTTCCATGATATCGCGAAACTTCTCGATGTGTTGCAGGAGCTTGTCGATCAGGGCAATACGGTGATTGTCATCGAACATAATATGGATGTGATCAAAACCGCTGACTGGGTGATTGATCTGGGCCCAGAAGGTGGTGACGGTGGAGGCCATATTGTTGCCGAGGGAACGCCAGAGACGGTGGCAGCGACAGCCGGTTCGCACACGGGTGAATATCTAGCGCGTATTTTTAAGAAAAAGTGAGTTATGATGGCTGAGATGAGCGACGCCCACCACAAACCAGTGCATGTGATTGGTGGTGGCCTTGCTGGTAGCGAGGCTGCTTTTCAGATCGCCGCACGCAATGTGCCGGTGGTTCTCCATGAAATGCGTCCGGTGCGCATGACCGATGCGCATCACACTGAAAACCTTGCCGAACTTGTCTGTTCGAACTCTTTTCGCTCGGATGATGCGACCAGCAACGCGGTTGGCGTTCTGCATCAGGAAATGCGCGAGATGAATTCGCTGATCATGCGCGCGGCTGATCTTCACAAAGTGCCGGCAGGTGGCGCACTCGCTGTTGACCGTGATGGCTTTGCCGAACATGTCGGCGAATTGCTTGCATCCAATCCGCTGGTGACGATCGCCCGCGAGGAGGTCAACGAGATTCCCGCAGAGTGGGATAATGTGATCATTGCCACCGGTCCCCTCACCTCGCCGCCACTGGCTGAATTGATCCGCACGCTTGGCGGTGAGGAGGATCTCGCCTTCTTTGACGCGATTGCCCCGATCGTTCATTTTGACAGCATTGATATGGATGTTGCCTGGTTTCAGTCCCGCTATGACAAATCGACCGATGGCGGTGATGGCAAGGATTATATCAACTGCCCGATGACGCGCGACCAATATGAGGGCTTCATTGACGCGCTGCTTTCTGGTGAGAAGATGTCATTCAAGGAATGGGAGGAGAACACCCCCTATTTTGATGGCTGCATGCCGATCGAGATCATGGCGTCCCGCGGCCGTGAGACGCTGCGTTTCGGGCCGATGAAACCGGTCGGTTTGACCAATGCTCATGATGGTTCGCGCCCGCATGCGGTGATCCAGCTGCGTCAGGACAATGCGCTTGGCACGCTTTACAATATGGTCGGTTTCCAGACGAAGCTCAAGCATGGCGAACAGGTACGGGTTTTCCAGTCGATCCCCGGTCTTGGCACGGCACAATTCGCCCGGCTTGGCGGGTTGCACCGCAACACCTTTATCAACGCACCCCGTCTGCTCGATGCTCAATTGCGGCTGAAAGCGAGTCCAAGGCTGCGTTTTGCCGGACAGATCACCGGGGTTGAGGGGTATATCGAATCTGCGGCCATTGGCATGCTTGCCGGGATTATGGCGGCCAATGACCGGCATGGCACGAGCTGGCAGGCACCGCCTGTTGATACGGCGCATGGGGCATTGCTGGCCCATATCACCGGCGGGGCGATGGCCGACAGTTTTCAGCCGATGAATGTCAATTTTGGCCTGTTTCCAGACATTCAACCACCCGAGGGCAAACGAAAGCTCAAGGGACGTGAGCGTAAACTTGCCTATGCGGCACGCGCGCTTGACTCGTTTCGCGGCTGGGCTGGTGATTGGGCCGCGTAAGGCAACGCCTGCGCTTTCAGCCGCCGCCGATCCCGAACCGCCAGAACAGCAACCGCCAGATTAATAGCGGATCCTCGTCTCCGCTTGCCGCATCCGCTTGCCGGTTCGCCAGACAGCCAGCCAGATAAAGCCAGCGCGCCGCACCGCCGCCACGTTTCAGGGTGCCAAGATCGCCAGCCTTGAGCCTGTGAGTCCCTGTCCCATTCTGGGCGAATTGGTCGGCTATTCTGGTCGCAACATCGCCAAAATCCTCGCCGCATGTCACTTTTGCGGCAAGTTGCCAGCACCCAGCAAAACAGAAGGTGGGGCTGACTTCACTATCATTGATTCGTGTCTGCCAGAGGGCGACAAGCTCCAACAGATCATCCCGGCTGATCCGCATTGCCGCAATATGGGCCTGCAGCGCACGCATCAGGGGCACCTCCGGCGGTGTCTCCTTATCAGCCAGCGCATCATGCCACCATTGCAATCGGATTGCCGCCAGCATGATTTCACTCGGAATCCGGACAGCATTTTCCAGCTCATTGGCCAAACAGAAAATGTCTGCCAGAAGCCGCCGGTTATCTCTGGGGGCAAACAGCAGACAAAGCGCCAGCTGTTTGTCGTTGTCTCGCAAAATCTGCCATGAGTCCTGCATCATCAACCGATCAATGCGGGCCGTCAGATGGCGATGAGTGCGGCAGCGGCATTTCGCCCCTCGCTCATTAGCACGTTCCATGTCCGACAGGCAGCTGCCGTCGACATCAATTCAAGATTGATTCCATTGGCCTTCAAATCAGCCGCCAATTCTGGCAAATGCTGCTGTGGTGCCGGTCCTGCGCCAAGCAGAAACAACGGCGGGGGCACCTCACCCAGCAAGGGCTCAAGATCGGCAAAGCGAAGGCTGGTGGGCTCGGGGCAGCGCCATTCGCGTGTCAAGCGTGGCAACAGCAACAGATCGCCCTGATAGCGTTGGCTTGTTACCCGAAAGCCGCCATCGCCATATCCATGCACAAGCTGCAGCTCGCCATCGCCGTTAAAATTCTTGATTTCAATGCCCATCTGCGTTTCGCTCACCAATGAATTACGAAGTGCTGCCCTGATCTCCGGCAGCGCCGTCTTCCTCATCTTCTTCGGTGCGTTTCAGGTCAAATTTGGCCAGCATACCGACAGCAACAAACACCGAGGAATAGGTGCCAATGATCACACCCCACATCATTGCCAAGGCAAAATCACGTAAAACCGCACCACCGAATATGACGATCGCCAACAATGCCAGTAAGGTTGTAACCGAGGTCATCACCGTACGAGACAGGGTTTCATTCAGTGATTTGTTCAGGATGTCACGCTGTTCATAGGATTTATAGCGGCGTAAATTCTCGCGCACCCGGTCAAAAACCACGACCGTATCATTGATCGAATAGCCAGCAATCGTCAGGATCGCCGCGACCGTTGCCAGATTGAACTCGAAAGAGGTCAGTGAAAACAGGCCGATCGTTGAGATCACATCATGTGACAGCGCGAGAATCGCCGCGATCGAAAACTGCCATTCAAAGCGGAACCAGATATACAGCATGATTGCCAGCAATGCGCACCCCACCGCCAGCATGCCCTTTTCAGCAAGTTCAGCACCTACAGTTGGGCCGACAAATTCGGTGCGGCGCACCTCATAATCACTGCCAAGGCTCTGGGTGATGGCCTCGATGGCTGCGATTTGTGCCTTCTCATCGCCTTCCTGGCGCTGAACACGGATCAGAACGTCGGTCTCGGTACCAAATTCCTGCAGATTGATATCACCAAGATCAAGCTGTTCCAGCCCGCCGCGCAAACCCGAAACATTTGCCGGGCCTGCGGTGCTGCGCGCCTCAATCAGAATTCCACCCTTGAAATCAATACCGAGATTGAGCCCAGATACCAGAAATATGCCACTCGAGGCCAGCACAAGCAGCACAGAAAACACCAGCGCCGCCGGGCGCAATTTCATGAAATCAATTGTGGTATCGCTTGGAACGAGTTTCAACCGCATCATTCAATCCTCACAACTCAAGCGCTCTGGGGCGCTTACGCTCCAGCCAGATGACAATCAGCAACCGCGTGACCATTACCGCGGTGAACAGCGACGTCAGAATTCCAATCGCCAATGTCACGGCAAAGCCCTTAATCGGTCCAGAGCCAAACAGATACAGGAACAACGCCGCAAACAGCGTTGTCAAATTACTGTCGACAATGGTCGAGATGGCACGTTGATACCCGCCATCAATGGCTGCCATCACCGATCTGCCACGCCGCAATTCCTCACGGATACGCTCAAAAACCAGAACATTGGCGTCAACTGCCATTCCCATGGTGAGGACGATACCGGCAATCCCGGGCAGGGTCAGCGTCGCCTGAAGCGCCGACAGCGCCGCCAGAATGAGGATAATATTGACCATCAGGGCCACGTCGGCAAGCGCCCCGAACAGGCCATAGCTGAGCAGCATATAGATAATCACCAACACCAGCCCGACCGCCGCCGCAATCTTGCCAGCCACCACCGAGTCAGCGCCAAGGCCCGGGCCGATAGAGCGTTCCTCAAGAACGATCAGCGGTGCCGGCAGCGCACCAGCCCGCAGGATCAGCGCCAGCTCATTGGTTTCCGCCACGCTGAATTGTCCGGTGATCTGGCCACTGCCAAAAATCTGGCTCTGGATTGTCGGTGCCGAGACAACCTTGCCATCAAGAACAATGGCAAAGGGCCGTCCTATATTGCTGCCGGTGACACGGCCAAACTTTTTTGCGCCAGTGGCGTTCAGGGTAAAACTCACCGATGGCCGGTTGTTCTGGTCAAAACTCGCCGTTGCCCCATCCAGCATTTCGCCGCTGACCATCACCCGTTTTTCGACA
>SHBD01000040.1 GCA_004212735.1 SAR116 cluster bacterium | reverse complement strand
TCGTGAACTCCTCGTTACGATAAAGTGAGGTGTCCGTTATGGGAAATCCGTACTGCTCCTTAAAGTGGTCACTTAGGCATATGAAATCATATCCGGCCTTGTAGTAGAAGTTGCATACACGTTCTGGTGTCATCTGCCCATCTGACCGTGTGGAATGACAATGAAGATTACCTTTAAAAAAACTACCCTTGGAACAGAATGCGTCAATCATGCGATTACCCCTTTTTTATCTGTATTTTGAACATTTAACGTAACAAAGGGGCGACAAATCCTCACATAACCCATTGCTCTGCGCAAGGATTTTGTAAAAATCCATGAGTGGTGTCGTTTTGCAGTAGAAGTCGGTACTACTCTTTCTTATACTCAATCTTTAAGTTCACACAGTCAGCGCGCCATACGCCACAAGAAACTTGAATAGGATTCCTATGTTTGTCTACGTTCGTGCCGCGCGTTTGAAAGACGAACTGGGACTTAGGAATTTCAAGGAGTAAGCTCTCGTGCTGTGTGGGAGGACGGCAGAATACTTCGGTGAAATCGCGCGAGTACTCATTCACGCCGAATACAAACAACGCTTTTGAAATGCTGTTAGTCTTAGCAATTATCTTGTCGATACCGTCTAAATGGGTGGTAGAGAAATAATCCGACGACACACCAATCGGTCGTCCACGGACTTTGCGGATCATCTTGGTCAATAATACCTTATTACCTTTATGTGGTTTCAGTCGTTCAGCATTTTTTTCTCTTAAATTTATCATCTTGGAAGAAACAAACTCTGAGTTGGCTTCAATACCCAATTTTGCGACATTTAGCCCAAAGTTAGGGTTTTTGGTAGCTATTACTAAAGAAATTTGCGGGATGGCTACACGAAATCCTTTGCCTTGCCAACTTTGCGCACGGCCTTCCTTGCACAGGCTCTCCAAGACACGGCGTGAGCCATGTACACTAAGGCCCGATTTTGCTGCAAGGTTGGTTAAAGTCGGAAGATCATCGCCTGGTTTTAAAATCCCGTTATCGATCTCGTGACGTAATGCGCGATAGGCATCTCTCCAGTTCGGTCTTGACTTTAAAGTTTTTTTCATGGGAGCACGCTTAGCTTAAACAATAATTCTTATGTAATGTTGGAAAACAAGCATGTTGTTCTTCTAGCCCTCCGTTTATCCGCTTTATCTTTGCTGCGGCCGGCCATGTGAGAACGGCTGAAGCGGTGGAACCCATCGCTTTGTATGCAGTGGTAGTATGCAAGCAAGTGGATCCAAACCCTTTACCGTCCAAGATACCTCGGACGCTAGTTCAAGCGCTGCCCAAGCCCCTGCGGGCTCGCCGCCGGTTGTGAAGCTTTCAGTGAGGGATTGTTGAGTCAGATGGAAAATTCCATCAATTTGGGTGACAGTGTTCCTGTGGACATGTCCGGAAAGCCAGACTATTGGTACTCGCGTTAAGCTAAGCGCTTGCCTAACTCGAAAATTTTGGGGGTAGGTCGAAAGATCTTGGTTCTCTTGAAAATAATAGTTGCCGATTTGAGAATGTCCCGAAACGGGGACATGGCTTAAGACTAGAGTCGGTTTCTCCGCAGCTGCAATCTGATGGGCCAGCCAAAGGTAATCAGATTCGGGCAGGTCGAATCCTCGATGGGTTTCTGACCAAGTGATCTTGGTCTCCGCACGCCAAAGAAAGATCTGCCAGGAGCCCGTATCAATTACCTCAGACATCATAGGTTGCCCCATGATTTCGGCGTTTTCGGTTACTGAAAGGTGGTAGCGGTCATGATTACCGCTGATATTATGCACTGGCACGTTGAAAGAAGAGAATGCATCGTTGACGTCTGACATTAAAACGCGATCTGTGGCCGCGTCCTTATCGTTGATCCGATTACCAAGATCGATTACCGTATCTGGCTTTTCGCCGCGCACCCACTCCTCGAATTGTGCCATTTGATCCATTGCAGTATCGCTACGCTTGGTATGAGATGGTTTGCCGTGGTGGATATCGGTGACAATTGCGACTTTCATCTAGTATTTCCTCTAAGTGTATGAAGAGATTTTAAAAAGCACTAAGTACGGTTCTGATACTCATAGGGCGATTGCTTAACGTCATTAACATCATTGCATATTTTGTACCTCAAAGCTTAAAGTTACAAAAAAAGTAACGGACCAACTTAACGATTCTGTGACACCTTTCTTGCAAATAAATGTCAAAGGTTCAGTATAACGCACAATGTATGACTTCGTGTAAAAGTTTTGCAAAACGCGATGTGCCACATTGCGGCGTCACCAAAGTGTTACGTCTAATTGAGATTTATATAAGGCGATCGAGGTCAATTATTAACTCAGATTCGGCTACTACTATTGTCCCCGAAAGTGGGTTTTAGAACGCTCTGTTCGCTTTATTTAAAGGACGCTACAATATGAATTTCATTATTATGCGTGTCGTAAGGGCTGTTTTGACCATGGTTCTCGTGGTAACAGCCGTATTCTTCGCTAGCCGTATTTCAGGAAACCCCATAGACATCATGTTCCCCGAGGGTCTTAGTCCCGAAGAGTATGCTTTTTGGGAGAACTATTTCGGCCTCGACAAGAGTTATTTTCAGCAATATCTGGCGTATTTTCGTGGGTTAATCCAAGGAAATTTTGGCCTTAGCCTTACAGAATTTCGTCCTGTGACAGAAATTTACGCTGAGCGTTTGCCCAACACTATCTATCTCTTTGGAAGCGCATTTTTATTAGCCTTAGCGGTCGGCCTACCTTTGGGAATCTACGCTGCAGTAAATCGAGACAAACCGATCACAACCGCGATCATGGCAGTAGCCTTTTTTGGTTATGCAATCCCTAATTACATCCTTGCAATATTCATGATACTGATCTTTAGTTTCTGGCTGCACTTAATGCCCTCTTCGGGCAATATGACTTGGGTGCATTTTGTGATGCCCACTGTCACCTTGGCGATGGCAATGATGGCGTGGAACATCCGCTTCACCCGGTCGGCGATGCTGGAGATTTTGAATGAGGATTTTGTGCGCACTGCCCGCGCCAAAGGGCTGCGCGAAGTAGTCGTTATCAACAAACATGCCTTGCGTAATGCGATGATACCAATTGTATCGAACCTCGGTTTGCAAGTTGCCGGCTTTGTGGGTTGGGTGGTTTTGGTAGAGGCCGTATTTGCGCTAGAGGGTATCGGAGCTTTGATTGTGCGCGGTGCGCTGTTGCGTGATTTTGCAGTTCTGCAGTTCGGCATTATCGTTTGGGCGGCCGTCGTGATCGCCGCAAACTTGATCGTCGACTTTATCTACACCCTGTTGGATCCACGCGTCCGGATCGTAAAGTGAGAAAAAAATGGCCAATTTTGAAATGAATAAATCGGACGCCGCGCCACGACAAAAGGCAACACAGCAGTATTTCAAGTCGGTGCAAGACTCCAGCTGGTTGATCAAATTCTGTTTCATATTGTTGGGTTTATTAATTGCGGTTGCACTGCTGGCGCCGTTGCTGGCGCCGCATGACCCTAATGCTCAGAGCCTTTTGTCGAGGCTACGCCCCCCTATTGGATTTGACCGCTACAAGGAGGGCTTCCTTGTGGGCACTGACGAGTTAGGGCGCGATCTATTATCTAGGCTGCTTTACGGACTGCGCTTCACACTGTTGATTGCTGTGATTGGTTCGATAATCTCAATGATCATCGGCTCTGTAATAGGGATCATCTCCGGCTTCGTGGGCGGCATTGTTGACAATCTCCTGATGGGACTGGTCGATATTCAAATCGCCTTTCCCTTTACCCTGATGGCCCTATTGGCGGTAGCCGTTTTTGGCACAGATCTGACGATCTTTGTCATCATTATCGGGCTCGCAGATTGGGATAAATACGCCCGGGTAGTGCGAGGACAGATCATAGCAATCCGCGAAGCCCCATATATCGATGCCGTTCGTGTCACTGGTGCGGGTCCTTATCGGATCATTCGCCACCATATGCTGCCCAATATCGCTTCTCCCATTATAGTCCTCTGGACGTTTGGAGTGTCAAACGTGATATTGTTGGAAAGCTCGTTATCCTTCCTCGGCTTAGGCGTGCAACCTCCAACTGCAACCCTGGGATCTATGACCGGATTTGGGCGGGATTACCTCGCCTCTTATCCTCATATCGGACTTGCACCGGCGCTGATGATCCTAGTGATCGCGTTGGTCTTCCTTCTTCTGGGTGATTGGCTCAGAGATACGCTCGACGTGCGTCTCAAACGTCAAACTTGAAGATCCCTGGGCCGTCTTCTCCACCAAGATCGGGCGGTCCCAGGGTAGCAATGAAACAACATTACTATGAGGACCTTTGACATATGACCAAACTTTTTGCAACAAGCGTCGCGCTGGCGCTAATAACCGGTGTTGCCTCAGCCCAAGAGCTCAACGTCGCAACCGCCAACCTGTCAGCTTATATCGATCCGGGCGCGGACCACTCGAATGTAGGTTCCCAGTTTTACGTGAACGCAATGGAGCCACTTTTATTCAAGGACCCAACGTCCGAGGAAAACATATTTCAGCCCGGTTTGGCCACATCATGGGAAATCACTTCGCCCACCGAGATGGTTCTGACCATCCGCGCAGGTGTCAAGTTCCATAATGGCGAAGACATGACCATGGAAGACGTGGTTTGGAGTCTGGAGAACATGATCACTCCCGGCTACCCCGCGCGGATCGAACGCTCAAAAGAATTCTTTGGCAACATCAAGGGGCTTGAGATTATTGACGATGTGACACTGAAGATCATGGCCGAAAAGCCAGAGCCTTTATTCGAGCTGATTATGGCGGCACAGCAGGGTATGATTCTTCCAAAGGACTACACCATGGGTCTTTCCGGTGATCCAATGGCGACCGAGGAAAGTGACTTTATAGCTTTCCGCCAAGCTCCTGTTGGCACTGGCCCATACAAATATTCTGAGTTCACGCCAGAGACCCGTATAATTTGGGAGCGTTTTGACGACTACTGGGGCGAAAAAGCACCTTATCAAACCGTTTACGTGCGCCGCATTCCCGAACTGGCTGCACGGATCACAGCACTGGTCAACAACGAAGTTGATCTAATCACCAACGTACCCCCTGATCAGCTGGACGTTATTAATAGCACGCCTGGGTTCAAAACCGCTGGTGGTGTAACTCCTCTGTTCCACCTTATGTACTTCGGTGGTGGTGAGAAGGGCTCCATCATCACTCCAGAGTTGCGCAAAGCCATGGTGCTGTCGGTGGATCGTGATCTTTTAAACGAAGCGCTTTGGGGCGGTCAGGCTGTTGTGCCTTCGACCCATACCTATCCGCAGTACGGTGCATACTACACGCCCGACATTGAAACGTTTGAGTACAATCTTGATGAGGCCAAGAAGATCGTGGCAGAGAACGACCTCGAAGGTACTACGCTGCCATTCTACACTGACCCAGTTTACTACACCAACGGTCTGCTGGCGGCACAAGCCATGCAAGAGATGTGGCGCGAGATCGGTATCAACATCGAGCTAAAGGTTGTGACCTCATGGAACGATCCCGGTACGCCAGGCGGCTGGGGTTCGCCCGACCAGATCCACAACTGGTCGAACCCGATGTATTTCGCCGACCCACATGGCTCGTTCGGCAAAATGTGGGCACCCTCGGGCGCGGGCATGACCCGTGGCCTTTGGGACCCGTCCATCGGCATGGATGAGTGGACCAAGCTCTATGACGCCTTCCGCTTTGAGACTGACATCGCGGCGCGAAACGCAGCCTACGAGGTCTTGATGGCCGAGGTCAAAAAAGATGCGCCGTTCTTGGTGCTCTACCAGCCCTATGAAAGCTGGGGTATGCGCGCCGATCTCGATTGGTCACCGTTCCCCGGCCACATCCCCTACGTGCTCGATTTTCGAGCCGGCTACATCGGTGATGAAAAAAACGGCATCAGCAAATGATACAAGGAGGGGCGCCAATCAGCCGCCCCTATTTTTTTCTCTAACAGAAGGATAAAACCATGAAAAGATTACTTACCACCACCGCTATTTTGCTTGCGGCTGCGACTGCCCAGGCCAATGAACTGACCGTCGGTGTCGCCAACATGTCGAGCTATCTGGAGCCCGGCACCGACCATTCGAATGTGGGCTCGCAGTATTACGTGAACACGTTCGAGACACTGCTCGGGAAGGATGCATTTTCGAGCAAGGCGAAATTTGAGCCGATGCTTGCCACCTCTTGGGAGCTTCTGGGGCCGCGCCGCGCCCGCTTGACCATCCGCGAAGGTGTCAAGTTCCACAACGGAGACGAGATGACGATCGAGGATGTTCTGTTCTCGTTTCAGGCCATGATGAACGTCACCCACCCGGCGCGTGTTGAGCGTTCACGGGAAATGTTCAGTAATATTGCCCGCGTTGAACAGGTCGACGCCACGACAATCGAGATCATCACCAAGCGGCCTGAACCGCTGATGGAACTTCTGCTGAATCAGCAAAACGGCATGATCTTGCCAAAGAAATATCTGATGGGTCTGACCGGCGATCCCAATGTGGACGAAACTTCGGACTATATCGCGTTTGGTCTCGCGCCCGTGGGCACCGGTCCTTACAAGATTACCGAGTTCACCCCAAGCGAGAGCCTAGTATGGGAGCGGTTTGACGATTATTGGGGCGAGCCTGCGCCTTATGAACGCGTTACTGTGCGCTTTATCCCTGAACTGTCGGCCCGCGTAACTGCGCTGGTCAATGGCGAGGTGGATCTGGTGACTAACATTCCGCCGGACCAACTACCAGTCATCGACAACACGCCGGGTTTTAAAACCGAGGGAGCTGTAACCCCACTCTTCCACGTTGTCTTCTTCGGCACAGGAGAGCGCAACCCAAAGGTAACGCCCGAACTACGAAAAGCGATGATGCTGGCCGTTGATCGCGACCTGCTGAACGAGGCGCTTTGGGAAGGCAAGGCGGTTGTGCCTTCAACCCATACTTATCCGCAGTTTGGCGATTTCTACACGCCTGACATCATCACCTTCCGCCACGACCTGGATGAGGCCAAGAAGATTGTGGCCGAGAACAATTTGGAAGGCACCGAACTGCTCTTCCACACACACCCAGTTTACTACACCAACGGTGTTCTGGCCGCCCAGGCGATGCAGGAAATGTGGGCCGAGATCGGTATCAACGTTAGCCTGAATGTCGCCATTGAACGCCCTAATGCGAGCATTCGCGAAGTCGCCAATTGGTCAAACCCAATGTATTTTGCCGATCCCCATGGGTCATTCGGCAAAATGTGGGCGCCCACGGGAGCGGGCATTTCTCGCGGGTTCTGGGAGCCGTCCATCGGCATTGAAGAATACACCAAGCTCTACGATGCGTTCCGCTACGAGACTGATGTAGATAAGCGTAATGCAGCCTTTGCCCGCGTGATGGAGGAGGTCGAGAGGGATGCCCCGTTCTTCATCAAGTACCAGCCCTATGAAAGTTGGGGTATGCGCGCCGATCTCGATTGGGCACCGTTCCCCGGCCATATCCCCTACGTGCTCGATTTCCGCGCCGGCTACATCGGCGATGAAAAGAACGGCATCAACAAGTAAACCAATCTAGCCAGGGCTGTAAGGCCCTGGCTACTTAGGAAGGGAAAGCCCATGATCAATCCAGTTTTATCTGTGCAAGAGCTTCGAGTGGCTTTCGGAGCAGGCGACACCCGAGCGGTGGCGGTCAAAAGCATCTCGTTTGATCTAATGCCAGGAGAAACCCTAGGGATTGTAGGAGAGAGCGGATCAGGCAAATCTGTCTCTGCCCTGTCCACAATGGCGCTAATCAGGCAAGCAGGCGGAGACATCGAGGACGGCAAGATCATCTATGACGGCCGTATCGACATGGTTACTGCAACTGAGTCCGAAGCGCGCGAGATTCGAGGTAACGAGATTGCGATGATCTTTCAAGAGCCGATGACCTCGCTCAACCCAGTTTTTACCATAGGCGAGCAAATCATAGAACCCCTGATAACGCATCTGGGTCTTTCGAAGAACGAAGCAAAGACCCGAGCCTTGGCTGCGATGAATGAAGTCCGCATCCCAGAACCTAAACGGCGCTACGACCAGTATCCCCACGAACTGTCAGGTGGGATGCGCCAGCGAGCGATGATCGCGATGGCTTTGGTATGCGAACCAAAGATCTTGATTGCGGATGAGCCCACCACTGCATTGGACGTTACAATCCAGGCGCAAATCCTCTGGTTAATCAAAAAGCTGAAGAGCGATCACGGCACTGCAGTATTATTCATCACACATGACTTGGGCGTTGTTGCACAGATAGCTGAGCGTGTGGCGGTTATGCAGATGGGTAATCTGGTCGAGATCGGCGCCGTAGATCAGATCTACCGTGCACCCTCTCATCCTTATACACGAAAACTTCTTTCAGCCGTACCTGTGCTCGGAGCTACGCCCGCAAAAGCGAAGGTTGCAGACTCCGCTTCAATTGTGCTTGCACTCGAAGACGTGTCGGTTCGGTATCCGGTCAAAACTGGCCTATTGCGTCGCGCGACGTCCGAGGTTCTGGCTGTGGATCGCGTCTCGTTTGAGGTACCCAAATGCACAACTTTGGGGCTTGTAGGCGAATCCGGCTGCGGTAAATCGACGATTTCGCGCGCGGTCATGGGGCTGGCGTATCCATCGTCGGGCAAGATCAGTCTTGATGGCGCTGACTTGGCCACATTATCAGCCCAAGAACGGTTCGCGTTCCATCGAAAAACGGGCATCGTCTTTCAAGATCCTTTTGCCGCACTGTCACCGCGCCGCAGGGCGTTTGACCAGATCGCTGAGCCAATGGTCATCCACAACTGGGGTAGTCCGCAAAAGATCCGCGAAAGAGTGCGTTGGCTTCTGAACCGCGTCGGTTTGGGGGATGAGCATCTGGATCGCTTTCCGCATGAATTCTCTGGTGGACAGAGGCAACGTCTATGCATCGCGCGCGCCTTGGCACTTGAGCCTGAGTTGCTCATTGCGGACGAGCCAGTATCGGCACTAGATGTCTCGGTGCAAGCGCAGGTGCTGGAGCTTTTTTCCGAACTACAACTAGAGTTGGGGCTAACCTATCTATTTATCTCTCACGATCTGGCTATCGTGGAACAGGTAAGCGAAGCGGTGGCCGTGATGTTCATGGGCCGCCTGGTAGAATACGGTCCATCCAAAAAAGTGCTGTCTGATCCAGGCCATGAATACACCAAAAACCTTTTGGCGTCGATCCCAGTACCGGATCCGACAAAGACCTTGTCAAAGCCCAAACTTTTCGCCGAAGGACGCAAGTCTCCAATCATACCTTACGGCACCATGACCGGTCCAGTCCAAATGAAAGAGATAGGAGCTGGGCATTATATATATTCTTAACAGGTACTGGTGTCTTTGATATCAAGCTTTTCGATAACCACCAAAGTGACTGCTTTGACACGTGCCTTGTCGGCAAATCAACTTGTGCGACTTCGGCGGGACGTGCCCTGGTTTGATGACATGTCGTTAATGGAAACCAGAAGATATCCAACGCTCAAACCTCTTGGGGCATGATTCCTTAAAACCATGAAAACCTTAGTCTGAAGGAGTAATAAAGTGACCGATTTTCGACTTGTGATATTATCTGATACCCATGTCAGTGCTACCCATCCCCTGTTTTTTCACAATTTCGAAGTTGCGCTTGAGGCCGCAAATGCACTTGCTCCTGATGTAGTAATAGTAACCGGTGACTTGTCGTTGAATGGGCCGGATGCGCCTGGCGACTTGGACTTTGCAGCGGCGCAAATGAGGCGTTTTTCGGCGAAAGTGACTAAGTTGGTACCCGGCAACCACGATGTTGGCTATTCACCCGCCGCCCTGAGCGCTGAGCAACGAATCACTCCAGAGCGCCGCCAAAAATACCTTGAGCGTGTGGGGCCTGACTTTTGGAAGTTTGACTACGGTGACTGGCGGTTCATTGGGCTGAACCCCTTTCTGTTTGAAAGTGGATTTGAAGCTGAATCTGAGCAGCTTGCTATGGTTGTCGAGGCCATGTCGTATAGCGGACCAATTGGCGTCTTTACTCATGTGCCATTTTTCTCGGATCACCCGAACGAGGATGATCCAGATACAACTGCCACAGTGAGACCTGGCCCACGCGCTGATTATCTTGGTTTGTTTGATGCGGCCGACTTGCGATTTGTTGCTTCAGGTCACATCCACCGCAACAAACGTGTCATCGTAGACGGCATTACCCATATTTGGGCGCCGGGTACTGCCTTTATGCAAAGCACGCCAAGTCCACTTGGGGGGGTCCCGTGGGTCGGGTTTTTGGAGATGACATTTTCGGGAGAGCGCTTTTCAATTGTGACGCACGAGCCGGAAGACATGATAAATATGGACCTACGCAATTGGTCGCGTGGCAGTGAGCATCGCTATTTTCGCATTGTTGAGCATCCTCACAGAAGCCCTGTCTAACCGGATGTCTGAAACGCCGTTTTCTTTTGTAAAAGATCTGCTGATAGACGGCGTTAACGTTCTTAAGCTGCCTCCCGACAAGCGTCATAAGATTGCTGTAGCGCTCATTCTGTTCAGCAGTCTGAGTATGGCCTGCATGATGGTATTGCTGAAGTTAGGGGCGGAGAGATTGTCTTTGTGGCAGATTATCACTTTTAAATCGCTTCTGCCGATGTTAGTCCTCTTAGCAATATTTTGGGTTAAGCAGATTAAAATCTTACCGCATGGGTATTACGGCCTCTACTTACTTCGGGTCATTCTGGCAGTGGCAGCAGTCGTCTGCTGGATTTACTCGATAACATATCTGCCACTAGGTATTGCAACTGTCATCAGTTTTACTAAAGGTATCTTTGTCCTTTGGCTCGCCACTGTTTTTTTGTCGGAACGTCTCACAGCGATAAAAATTATAACAACTGTGGTTGGTTGCATCGGTAGTTTTATTATTATGGATATTTCAAAAGGTGGTCCTTTGATTGCCAGTCTGGTCGGGTTAGCGGGAGCACTCTTTGCGGCACTACTTTCAATCATTATTAAGAAGTTGGCGGCGAGCGAGCCAACCGTTCGCTTGATGTTCTATCCTCAAGCTGGAATG
This sequence comes from SAR116 cluster bacterium, assembly GCA_004212735.1. GTDB lineage: Bacteria > Pseudomonadota > Alphaproteobacteria > Puniceispirillales > Puniceispirillaceae > MED-G116. Next base: position 848 of record SHBD01000040.1, on the reverse strand, counting down.
ACACTATTCTTTTTTATCCCCGCAGCATTAAACTGGCAACCTATGGATGGGACAGCCATAGTGTTAGCCTCTGGGATTGGCCTCTTTGGTTTAATAAGCCAATGGTGCTTTATCTCAGCTTACAGGTTAACAGATGTTTCTGCACTAGCGCCAATTGAGTATTCACGATTAATCTTTGCGGTGCTTACCGGGGCATTGATTTTTTCTGAAATTCCATCACACTTCGATATCATCGGTATGTTGCTAATTGTTGGTTCGAGTTACGTAGCTTTCCGGTTCGGTCCCCGTGTACTTTAACGGAATCGGAATGTGCTTTCATCTTAATATCCTCCAATTGACTCCCGGTTCACGCAGCGCATCGGCTTTCAAATTAAACTTTAGGTTCTGACTTGAGGTGGCAAACAACTTTCATGGCGATTATTTAAAGCAGAATTGTTGTATATTCACTTATGAGGGTTCTATCTGTTGATAAAACTAAAGCTCCATCTGAATTTGCGCATGATGCGCATGACTTTTCCATTAAACTTATTTTCTCTCGCAATATTGCGCACGGATCACCACACCAAACATTAGGCTGTAAATAAATGTTTTATATCATATACTTAAATATAACTTCAAAGTTTCCAAGAAAACTGATGCGCACATGCGCAATTTTTTTAATGTCAAAAATCAAACTTTTTATCACCCTCATGCGCATCTCTTGTACGCACAAAACGCGCCTGATTGCGTTGATTGCCAGAATTGAACTTACCCGTTTTTTCCCAGCCGGCTGCGACAAGGCATTTTGACATACGCCGCTGGTCGCTTTGTGTGATTTTTTGAAGATCCGCAAGATCACAATCCAGCCC
>SHBD01000004.1 GCA_004212735.1 SAR116 cluster bacterium | reverse complement strand
TCTCCCTTTAGAGATCAGTTGAATTAATTTTCAACACGGCTAAATCTCCGGCTATGGGGCCAAGATTTCAACTGAAAACACAGCTCATTAGAAGAAAAACATACCATCTGTGATATTTTTATCACAAACAACCTCTTGTATCAGGTTATTGTAGCTAAAATATCTAGAGAATTGACGGCGAAGTTGATGCTTGCGAAATTTGATTGCTATAAAAACAGGTATTTAAACAAAACCATCAACTACATAGGAAAAATCGCGTGGACCTAAATAAAATCCTTTCAGACCCCAATTGGATGCCCCAATCAATTAATCCTGGTAATATTATATTTGAAGAAATTTCTGCTGATACGTTGAAAAGTTCGGCGTTTCTTGACGGGAGAGCCAAAGGCAAGACGGGGCGCTCTGTCAGCGTGCCTATAACTCATCTGCTAACAGCATTACCAAACCTTCGCAATGCCGAAAATGAACTTTTCGAGATATTTCATATATCTCACGTGGGCTCAACGTTTATCGCACGTCTCTTGGACGAGTTCGGAAATGCAAGGGTTTATCGCGAGCCTACGGTTTTGAAGGGGCTGGCTTACCTATATCGCGAATTTAACGAGGGAGCGTCACCTTTTGATCGCGAAAGTTTGGTGGAACTCCAGGAGTTGGTTTTCGCGTTGTTAATTCAGCATAACCAAAAAAACATTGTTAAACATTCAAGCCAGAATTTGATAATTCCAAAAAATGCAAAAAACAGACGATTAAATACAAAACCAGCCCTATACATATTTACCTCATTGGAAAACTTTATTGCTCATGGAGTTGCATCACCGGGATTAAAAGCAGACGCCATAAATGGCGGTGCCAGTAGGGTAAAGCATTTTAACTCTTTATCTTCGATGGATAGGTTAAACCTTTTTGAGCTCTCAGAATTACAACGAATAGCGTTGGTTTGGATGTCTGAAGTTTTAAAAATAAATTCTAGGTACCGAATGGACTTAAATGATTATTTATTTGATTTTGACAAAACTCTTGCCACAAAACAAAAGACTGAAACTGTAGAGATATTAGCCAACCATTTTAGGTTTGATTTAAAGAGTGAAGAAGTAAGTAAAATTGTACACTCTGACGTCTGGATCTTCGACTCAAAGGGCGGGTCCAAGAAAAGTTATTCAGACAGGCTAAAGAAAATGAAGCAAAACAAGACCAAATATAAAAAAGAGCTGACAGAAACGATTGACTGGGTGTGCGAACTAACGCACCGCAATTTGCATCTCCACCCCCTGGACCTTTTTCTCTAAATGAATTTCCTGTCAGATTAAATTTATAATATAACCCGTCGATGTTTTTTGGATGATTCAATGAGGAACATGAATTTTCAGCAGATTGTGAAAAATTTGAATGAAGGGAAGGTCAAAAAAGTAATAATGGACTGTGAACGCTGTTTGAAAATGAACCCTACTTCGGTCCCCCTTCTTAACATTTATGCGGTGGCATTGTCACAATATGGCAAACCACAAATAGCAAAGAAAAACTTTGAAAAGGCGAGAAAATTAGATCCTAAGAATCCAAGTACTCCGCTAAACCTCGGCAATTTATACTTTACTCTCAAAAATTTCCAAAAAGCGGCTGAGCAGTATACTGAGGCAATAAAATTAAATCCAAAATACGTGCGAGCTTACACTAATTTAGGGGCTGCGCAGCAGGCCGTAGGATTATTCTGCAATGCTGAAAAAAATTTTGAGAGGGCCATTGAGTTAGAGCCAAAATTTGTTGAGGCTCACTTTAACTTAGCAATAACACTGAGGCTGCAGAACAAATTGAGTGAAGCCAAAAAAGTTTATGAGAATGTTTTACTGCTGAACCCTACGCATATGAGTGCTCTTAACAATCTTGGTGTTTTATTACAAGAAACTGGAGACATCGACGAAGCTGTCAGGGTTTTTAAGATGGCTCCATTTGCAACTTCAAAAAGCACGAAAGTCTATCTTAATCTGTGTGAAATCTATGAAAAATCAAATCAACTCGATGAGCTAGAGAAGTTATTGTCGGAAATCAAAAACATTGCTGAGGATAGTGCGGACGATTTGTTATTTTACGAAGCACTTCTCAAATTTCGGAGGGATAATGTCGAGGAGGCACTTCGTATCATTCTCAAAATAGAAGAAAAAAAGCTTTCAAAAAGTAGAAAAGGGATGTTTTTTCAGCTTAAAGCCAAGTGTTTTGACAAGTTGGGCGATTTTGACGCGGCATTTCAAAACTTTGGAAAAATGAATTCTGAATATGCTGGTTCAACAAAAATTGATAGTGAGCGGCGACGTCTGTATCGGGAAATGATTATCGAACGGAAATCTGATATTCTGCGTTTTCGATTAAAAGCAAATGTTACAACAGAGAATCTTGATTTTGAGCCTGTTTTTTTAATAGGATTCCCGCGGTCAGGTACGACGCTTACGGATACAATATTAAGATCTCACAGCAAGATCTCAGTCATCGAAGAGATTCCTCTGATACCAGACTTGGCAAAAGACATTCTGGAAGATCATAGCATATCTGAGATTGAGCAACTATCGGCTGTCACTTTGAGGGCGGCTCGTCGGTCATATATGGACCGCATTCGTGACATGCAAATTTCACCTGATTATAAGATCATTGTGGATAAGCTTCCGATGAATATAGTCGAGTTGCCTTTCATAAGAGCGCTTTTTCCACGATCCAAAATAATTTTTGTGTTGCGCCACCCCCTAGACGCCATCCTCAGCAACTATATGCAAACCTTTAAGTTGAATGAGGCAATGTCAAACTTTCTTTATTTGTCAGATGCGGCCAGCTTTTATTGTGATGTGATGAGTCTCTTTACAGCGTGTCAGACGAGATATGAAATACCAATTCACCAAATTCGGTATGAAAGCCTTGTTCTGGATATGGAAGAGGAGGTAACGTTAATGTTGAGTTTTCTTGGCTTAGAGTGGGAAGCTAATTTGAATAAATACAGCGACACAGCTCTGAAAAGACGAGAAATACGCACCCCGAGCTACTCTCAAGTCATACAACCACTTTACAATACGTCAGTGTATCGATGGCAGAATTACAAGCAACACCTCTTCCCTGAGTGTAATATGGTTTTGCCTTGGGTGAGAAAATTTGGTTATGAAAACATAGTCTGATAGTAAAATCGGAATATTGTGGAATTTGAGACATAAAAACCATCCCATCCCTCAAAGCAATTTTGAGATAAAGCTGCGAAAAAAACTACACTAGTTATCGGCATTCTATAACGCGGGAAGATTTGATGAGCCATTGGACTTTATTCAAAATCTAAACGTAGAGGAGAGGTCAGGCCCGAGACTCCAAAATTTATACGGATTGATATTAACAGGCGTAAGCAGACACGACGATGCAAAGAAAGCCTTCCAAAAAGTTATAGATCGCTATCCGCATTCACATGAGGCTTTTGCCAATATGGGTTTGTTAGAGAAAAGAATAGGGAACCTAAACCGCGCAAGTGTCTTGTTAAGCAAATCGATAAAACTGCATCTGAATATAAGCCATCTTTATTACAATCTAGCAAACATTCAATTAGAGAACTCAGATTTCAGTGAAGCAATAAAGAATTATCAACAGGCTTTGGTTATTAATCCAAAATTTGTTGAGGGTTTTCATAATCTGGGAGTCGCGCAAAATTTGAACTCTGACTCGGCAGCGGCAAAAAGCTCTTTCAAGTACTATCAAGCTTTGGAGAAATAGATTGTCGGCCTAAAGAAGGTTTCATACCAGCAGCAAAAAAGTTAGTTGTGTCTGTTGAGAGTTTGATCAAGTCTACAGTGCAGGGTTAGGTGAAGTGGTTTAACGAAACAAACAATTCAATGACGCATTCTCTCTATTTCGTTGGCGTGCCGGCGCCAGCATACCGAAAAAATTTATCAGAAGAGGCCAATAAATTGGTGTTGGGAGTTGTCTCAGAGTTTAACGATCAACTAAGACAAGAGGCAAAAAACTGAAATATAGATATGCAGATCTATATGAGGCATCCAAAAATGTTGCAGGATTTTTAGATAATCGAATTAGCGTGGATGGCATACATTTAAATTTAAATGCAAAAGCTGTCTGTGAGCCACAAATACAAACTTTGACTCTGCCCTGAAATTTTAATTGGAAACTTTAACAACGTGAAGGTCAAATTTTTAAGGTCGGCTTTTGTGCTTGAAAAATTGCGGTTTTTGGAATTATGGATGCGCTGGCGGTCTTCTTTTTAAATAGAATATTCCAGGCTATAGATATTCTCTCTTCTTTTGTTTCATTGGGATGAACTGAATGAAGGAGTGTAGATGGAAAAATGATCATGTCTCCTTCATTTGGACGGATAGTGAACTTAGCGGCGAAAGCTTCGCCCCCTATTGTGCTGTGGATATGATGGTCAAAGCGGGTGTTTACAAACTCAATCATGCCACTTTGCCCATTTTTTACCCTGGGTTGTTTTACGTAATAACATCCTGAAATATGAAATTTGCCGTGGGTATGAACCGCATTGAAGCCTCCCCTCCTATTTATGTTCACCCAAGCATTTGCCTCAAAACCAAAGTCACCTAACTTTAACTTTGGATTAATTCTATTTAAATAGAGAGCCGCGTATTTCGGAACTAGTTTTGAAAACTCTTGAAAACCAGCCTCCTTCCTTGACAGTAACCCATCTGGGGAGTGCCAACTATCTCCCTTGTTGGAGATGTTCACTCCAGCAGCGCTTTTTCTCCACTCCCTCGCTTCGTTCGTCAGTAGGTCATTCAATTTAGAAAAATTTGGAATACTCACCCTAAATAAAGGGCAGGAAAATAAGTGTGTCATCTCATCGTCAGCAACGTGTACCAAAAAACACCTCCATTATGCCTAGCTATAAAATGAAATTTATTATAGTTTACCTCAAGCATTTATTATAAAATAAAGATTATCGAAACTGAATGTTTTTAAGGGATGGGCTAATAAAGTGCGTTAGAACAGAACTCTTAGCCTGTTAATAATGCAACTTTGATCAAACATGCTGCAATCGATCTCAAAAAATATAATTTCTGTCGAGAACAGGATAAAAAATGTTGTGACTCAAAATGGAATGCTGCACCGCGTATCATATCCAAAACTCATTGCTGTTAGCAAAAAACAACCAGAAGAAAAAATTGACGAATGTCTTGCTTCAGGTCAACGGGTTTTTGGGGAAAATCGTGTTCAGGAAGCACAAAAGCGCTGGAAGCATCTGCGCGCAGAATATCAAGATTTGACACTGCATTTGATAGGACCATTACAGACCAATAAGGCGGCAGATGCTGTCGCATTGTTCGATGTCATCGAAGTCGTTGACCGGGCGAAGCTGGCAAAAATCCTAGCTGCTGAAATGGAGCGTCAAAACCGGCACTTGCCTTGTTTTGTTCAGGTAAACACCGGTGAGGAGCCACAAAAAGCAGGCGTTATGCCTGGTGAAGTTGATGAGTTCATTCGCTTTTGCCGCGAGGATTGTGGGCTGGATGTTGTCGGTTTGATGTGTATCCCCCCTGCGGATGAGGAGGCGGCGATGCATTTCGCGCTACTGCGTGAAATGGCGAAACGCAACGATCTGCCCGAACTGTCGATGGGAATGAGTTCGGATTTTGAGGAAGCGATCGCTTTTGGCGCCACATCGGTGCGTGTTGGCTCAGCCATATTTGGTGCGCGTGAACAGCACCTGTGAACAACAGTAGAGCGTTGGGCAAAACGGCCCGCTAGTCGATGAGATGCCCTGAACGGTCACGCTTGGTGTTAAGATATCGCCGATTATGTGCGTTGGCTTGGCTTGTCAGGGGCACGCGCTCACACACGGTGATCCCGGCGTCATCAAGCTGTGAGATTTTATCGGGGTTATTAGTGATCAGCCGCACCTCGTTGATTCCCAATTCGCGCAGAATTTTGCTGGCAGGCAGAAACAGCCGCTCATCGGACTGGAATCCCAGCGCATGATTCGCATCGACCGTGTCCAGGCCATTATCCTGCAGCGCATAGGCACGCATCTTGTTGAGGAGCCCTATGTCACGGCCCTCCTGCGCCAGATAGACAAGCACACCGCCACCATTGTTCGCCATGAAGGAAAGAGCGGCTTTCAACTGGTCACCACAATCGCATTTCAGACTGCCTAGAACATCACCAGTGATGCATTGCGAGTGTAAGCGAACCAGCGGTGGTTTTTCTGGCACTTTGCCTCCGACAAGAACGGCGAAATGCTCCTCACCGCCAACATCGGCGCGGAACATGACAATCTCCGCCTCTGCAGCCACTGCCAACGGCACTTTTGCACGCGCTGCAATTTTCAGGCTTTCTGCCGCCTGTCTGCCATATTGCTCAATGTCACGCGCCTCAATGACAAGGATATTATGGTCCCGTGCGAGACGTTCCTGAAAGATGCTGTCGCGTGAGGGAATGCGGGCAAGCACTGCGCTGGGTATCAATTTGGCAATTCGCAGCAGGCGCGTGGTCATATCGGCAAGTGAGTCGCGTCGCTCACCGACAATTGAGGCCTGCGCCCCTAAAATATCCGCGTCTGGCACACTTATGGCGATGTCAACCAGAGTGGAGATTGTGCGGCCGGCCACCGGGATGGTTGCACAGCTATGTGTTTCACGAAGCGAGCGGCCAAGGCTGTTGATGCGGTTGTCGGTCAGCACCAGCATCGCCCCTGACCCGCTCATTTGCGCCAATCTATCGGCATCACCATCACGCATTAACTCAACAGCACGAAACAGGCCAGCCTCGCCATTGGCAAGACGCAACATGACAATTCCGCCGCGCCGCAGCTCTGCTGATGCGCGGTTAATCTTCATGTAGGCTTTGCCATTTGCTGATTGTTTCATTGCACTGGCCCGTCAATGATTGCAGAAAAACCATATTAGGTTTTTGCAATTTGGTTTATGCGGTTATTCTGGTCTCTCTTTAGAGCTTCCATGTATTGAGTTGCTTATGAAAATGCAAGGTTTGTTAAATGATGTGGTCTGGGATTCGTCAATAAGTGCGCGGCTGTTGATCGTTGATGATGACGCTTTTCTGAGAACCACATTGCGGCAGCAGCTGGCAAGTGAGGGGTTCAATGAAGTTGTTGAAGCCTCGACCCTGCTTGAGGTGTTCGATAAACTGCCAGACGCTAACCCGGATCTGATCCTTTTGGATATTTGCCTTCCAGATGGAAATGGTGTGGAAATCTGTCGAAAACTGCGTGAGCGCGGCTTTACCAAGCCGATTGTCATGCTTACAGAACAGAATTCAGAGGATGATATTGTCGCCGGTCTTGAGGCGGGCGCGAATGATTATATTATCAAACCGATGCGGATGGGCGAATTGCTGGCAAGGGTTCGCTCGCAACTCTGGCAGCAAAAGGCCTCTGACACGGCGAGATTTTCAATATCTGGCCTCAGCTTTGTTCCCGCAAATAAACTGCTGAAATTGGCGGACGACAGCAAGAAGGTCATCCTCACCGAAAAAGAGGCGACGATACTGAAATATCTCTATCGGGCGCACCCTGCCGGTGTGACGAAGGAGGAGCTGTTAACAGAAGTCTGGGGTTTTCAGACAGGGTTGAGCACACATACTGTTGAGACACATATTTACCGCCTGCGCCAGAAAATCCGCCGTATCTGCAAAAAACCGGTCATTCTGACAACCCAGACAGGCTATTCATTGGCATCTGTTCCATGAGACCTAGCCTGTAAAGGTATCATGCGGCCAATGAAGGTGTGGGGGAAAACGGATGTGCAAGACTGGATGGCTGGGGCGGTAGGATTCGAACCTACGATACACGATACCAAAAACCGATGCCTTACCACTTGGCCACGCCCCAATCCAATCGGGGTGCAATCTAGCCGCCATTTTTCAGTCAATCAACCCATTAAATGACCCGCTGGATCAGTTGATTTTGTAAACCCGGTAATAGGGATAGGCATCGATCAGCGGGGTAAAGTGATCCGGGTTGAAATCACCGTGATAGAATAGTCTGTTGAAGGTTGAATCATATAGTCGCGGATGGATCAGTTGGTCCGACCAGGCCTTGCCGCCAAGTCGGTTGAACTGCAGATAAAAGCCGCTCGGGTTCGGGTAACTAATGCTGGCACCACGCCTGCCATCATCGGTCTGCACCGCGCCTGACAGCACGGCCCTGCCATCAACCGTTCCTTCCTGTAGATTGTAGCGCCTGCCACTGCAGTTGATCAGCGCGCCATTTCCAGTGCAGGCAAGATCACCATAAATGAGCCGGTTTGAGCCACGGTGGATGGGCAGTGGTGTGCCGGTCTCGCTATCCCACAGACCAAGCGCGGTGATTGATGCCATCCATTGTGCCATTTTGTTAGTAAGGACAAGGTAGATATCCGATCTGTCATTGGCTGGACCGCGCAAAAAGGCTGCTGCAAGGGTGGCGTTACTGGCACTGTTCTGCACGACACCGTCGGTGCCATCATTGCCGATAAATTTTAGAATTCGTGCGCTTTCACCTTGATCGCGGGACATCAGCGCGCGCGCCAGAAGATGGGTCTGAGGTCCGCGCTGCGTTCCGCCATCGATAAGGGTGGGGAGCTTGCTGAACAGGCTGGCGGTGTAGCCATAATCCCACCAGGTTGCAATTACAGGTTGGCGTTGATTTTCCGTTTGTCGGACATGGTTACCTAAATACTTGAATCCCTCGACGACCTCGCGGGAAAATGCCGTGTCTGGAACATAAGGTTTTGACAACGGATTGAATGAGACAAAATAGGTTGTCGCAAGCATGACAAACGCAAGACATGCATGCACCCCGGCAAATCCCGTTGAGGGCGTTGTGACATTTCCCTGTATCAATCGGCAAAAAACATATCTACCAGAGGTCAGCGCAAACCAGGCAAGGCCAAACCAGAATACCGGCGCCGCAAAGAAAACAACACGGTTGCCAAAAACAATATTCATCGCCGCAAGGCAGATTGCCGGAATGAAGATTACGGCAAAAACTGGCGAGACAAAGGCCCACCCTGCAACGCCAAGAATCGCGAGGCCCCCAAGCCAGACATTTCCCATCAAAGCATTCAGAAACTCGCTTGTTGAGAGCACTTCCAATTCGGTAATGGCGTCAAAAGTGTTTGGCAGCCGCATTTGGCCAACAGAGGTGATAGTGGCCGTGAATTCACTGACATAAACGGACGGCCCAAAATTGAGAGTGCTGATCAAGGCAAGATAGACCCCGCCCAGCAGGGCTGTGCGCGTCAATGACCGGCTGAAAAAATAGGTAAGCCAGACAAGGCCAAGCAAATAAAACCAGTTTAGAATGGGTTTTGGCCACCACCAATGAAACAGATGTGTAACCGCCGCCGCCGCGCCACAAAGCATCAATGCCTGCCCGATGCTTTTTACCCTGCCTGCCCAGATAACCAGAGCAATAATCAGATAGAAAAATCCGAGATTGAGTTGGTCAGTGTCCAGTCTCCCTGCCGAGGTGCGCCCAAGAAAAGTGCTGGACAGTGAGCTGCCAAGCGCGGCGATGGCGCCTTCACTCCAATAGCCAGCGGCACCAAAAGCAAGAATGACAGCTAAAGCCGTCAACGTCACCGAAATTGGAAGCAATCTATGCGCCGTCATCGAGAGGGATTCGAGTGATGTGTTGGGAGACAGATAACTGATGAGAACACCCAACAGCGGTTCATCCCGGATCGAACGTTCCGGTGCTGGCAAATTATCAACAGAATCAGGATAGCCGCGGTACCGTGATAGATCTTTACTGGTGCCGTGAGTTTTTATTGCCTGCGCCACCAGAAGGAAATAGGCGGCATCAGTTGTCGAATAGGCCGGAAATTCCTCTACGTAATAGATATCCTGTGCATCACTCCACTGGTCATATTGCCAGACCCGCATATGTGCGGATGCAAACAGGGCAAGACAAATCAAAACTGCGCTGGTAGCGTAGCTTATTCGATGTCCAGACATCACGAGCCATGGCCTGTCCGTCACACGCCGGTGCCAAGAGAGCAGCCTTTCCAGATATCCGCGATTAAACAAGTGGCGCGCCCCCACAAAACTCAAACATAGGCTCAATGATCATCAGCTAACCGGCATCGCGTGAGATAATGACCATAATTAGCCGAATTCTGCTAGATAATCCTGGTTGCAACCGCCCATATGTTTTTCGCAAGAAGCTGACCGGCCGCCGCCTCACAGGCGGTGTGTGAGGAATAAATGGCAAAACAAGTTGCGCCACTACCCGACATGCCAACGGTGTCCGCACCCTCCTGTCCTGCCAGCGTGGTGAGTAGGGTTTCGATCTCGGGCATCAACTGACAGGCAGGTGTTAGGAGGTCATTGCCATATCGCGCCAGTTCAGACGGGGTTGCACCATCCGGAGGAAGGTGGGAGGCAAGTCGGTCTCCGGTCATGTCAGCATCTGTTAGGGACTTGAAAACATCGCCTGTTGCCAGCGCCCTGCCGGGATTGGCAAGCAGGATGGAGCCGGCATTTTTAACAGCTAATGGCGAAATGATTTCACCTATACCGCTCACATGTGCGGACGCCATGTTCAGACAAACTGGCACATCAGCTCCTAGATGGAGCGCCAATCTATATAGCGCATCGGGTGATAGAGGTGTTGTTGCATGTTGGTTGAGGTGGCGTAGCAATGCGGCAGCATCACTAGAACCACCGCCAAGACCAGCGCCAACCGGAATGTTTTTTTCAATCACAATTTTTAGAGGCTCAACGACTCCGCCCGCCTGCCGGAACTTGGCCAGACAGGAGGCGCAGATATTATCGCCGCTGTCTTTCATCAGGTCACCCGCGAAGGGGCCGGTCAGACAGATTTTATCCGCCGCGGCACGGTTAATGGTGATTCGGTCACCAAATTCAGTGAACACGACGCCGGACTCAAGCGTGTGGTAACCATCAGTGCGCTTGCCGGTAATACGCAGAAATAGATTGATCTTGGCAGCAGCATGGAGCGAGGCGGGAAACATAAGATCTGTGGCTGTCATTCTGACAAGCCATTAATTTCCGATGGCGGCAATCCGGTTTCAAGGCGGGCGCGAAATTTTTCCTTTTCGGCCTCTGTGTCGGCAAGGGTTATCGCCAGCCGCCATTTGAACCGCGCCTCGTTGCGGCGCCCCAAATGCCAATAGACATCGCCGAGATGACCTGTAATCTCGGAATCGGCCGGTTCCAGCTCGGTTGCCTGTTCCAGAAATTGAACTGCGGTTTCTGCATCGCCAAGGCGAAAATGCACCCAACCCAGTGAGTCGACGAAATAACCGCTGTTCGGCCGTAACTCTACCGCACGTTCAATCAACGCAATCGCCTCGTCAAGGTTGCGGCCCTGATCGGCCCACCAATAACCCAGATAGTTGAGGGCAAACGCATCGTCTGGATTCATCTCAAGCGCCATTTTAAGGTGCTTTTCTGCGGTCTGTGTCTGGTCAAGGCGTTCCAGGGTTACACCTAGATTACGGTGCAGATTGCTGGTGCTGTGGCCCATCTCATAGGCGGTTTCATAGGCCTTCCGGCTGCGCCTGTAGTCGGCATCACGGCGATGGCTGTCGCCGAGCAATTTATAGAGATAGCCATCCTCAGGGTTGATGGTGATTGCCTGTTGCAATATCGAGGCCGCCTCTGAAAACTGCCTGTTTTCATTGGCAATGTCGGAAAGTGCTATCATTGCTGGCTGGCCAAGGGGGCCGTCACTGTCAATGGCAGACAGATTGTCAACGGCGTCGCTGTAAGTTGCGGTCTTTATCTGCTGCTGGGCAAGAAGCAGGCGAGGGACATCGTTTTCAGGTTCAAGGAAACGTGCGAGCTGCAAGCGGGCGACAAGTGTCTGCCCTTCCGAGCGACCTTGCGCCAGCAACGAGAAATCGACGATGCCATGCACCATATTGGAGAGAAGCGAAGGCGGCTTGTTCTGTGCCTCCTGCGACAGCAATGCGAGGATGACTGTTTGGTTAAAATTGGTGTTGAGTCGCAGGCTAACCAGTGTCTCTGCTGCCTGTAATTCGCCATTACGCGCCAACAGCCCTGCAAGATGTAGCGCGGCCAGAGGTGACATTGGTGTCTTGGCAAGTTGCAAACCCCGTCTGGCGGCTTCATCTGTCTGTCCAAGATATTCGGCCATCAAGGCAGCATGAAGCTCAATATAAAGCCCCGGAGACGCACTGGCCTCTTCACCATCGTCACGCATTTCCGTCAAATATGTGATGCCGGCATCGCCCTGACCGGTGGCGACAAGTGCCCATGCCTTGATCAGCCCGGCAAGCTGGCGTGAAGGAGAATGCTCGCTCATAGTATCGGTAAGCACCATGACCGCCTGCCAATCGCGATCTTGAATGGCAATGGCTGTTGCCGGCTCGGCGCTGAAGGCAGTGGAGATGTTAAGCTGTTCCATCTGCCTGCCTAGAGCTGCTGCTTTGGTGATTTTCCCCTGATAATATTGCGTCATGAAGGTCTGGCGAAGCAGATCGGCGTTGTCACTGTTGTCGCGCAACGTCTCGAGGAAGAAATTCGCTGATTGATCAATATCGTTAAAATAGAGCGCCTGACGCGCCGCCAGAAAATGACCAGCACTGCTTTCTGTTTTGGGTTGTGGTTGTATGGGCGTGGTGGTGCTGGCAAGAACACTATCGCCCGGTTGATTACCCACACATCCCGCAAGACCAACCATAAGCATGGACAAGACGCTAAAAACCATCTGATGATGCGGGACAGACAATGACCTTGGGTTGGGCGCACTGATATCATCAGAGTATCCCAAAGTTCGCCATTGTCGCATGTTTCTGCCCTTTACATATTCGGGTAATTCGGCCCACCGCCCCCTTCGGGCGTTACCCACATAATATTCTGGGTCGGGTCCTTGATATCACAGGTTTTGCAGTGAACACAGTTTTGTGCGTTGATCTGTAACCTGGCATCGCCATCATCACCCGTAACGATTTCGTAGACACCGGCGGGACAGTAACGCTGTTCCGGCGCATCATACAGGGCAAGATTATGGGAGATAGGCACCGATGTGTCTTTGAGCGTCAGGTGTGCAGGCTGATTCTCTTCATGGTTTGTACCGGACAGGTAAACTGATGAGTTGCGATCAAAGCTGATTACATTATCTGGTTTTGGGTAAGTGATCCTCGGCGCTTCCGACGCTTTTTTCAGGGCCGAATGGTCATGATGATTTTTCAGCGTCCATGGGGCGCGTCCGCGCAGCAGATAGGTGTCGATCGCGGCATAGGCAAGGCCCAGCCATAGCCCCTTGCCGAATCCAGGGCGAATGTTTCGCACTTTGTAAAGCTCTGGCCAGAGCCAGGATTGCTGCAGCTTTTCGGGATAGGACACTGGCTCATGACCGGGAGACATTGCTTCGAGCGCTTCAAAAATCGCTTCTGCGGCAGTCATTCCTGATTTCATTGCGGTATGTGTACCCTTGATTTTTGGCACATTGAGGAAGCCAGCCGTGCATCCAACAAGGCAGCCGCCTGGAAATGTCAGTTTAGGCACAGATTGAAATCCGCCTTCATTGAGCGCGCGTGCACCATAGGAAACACGGCGGCCACCCTCAAAAACCGAGCGCACGGCTGGATGCGTCTTGAAACGCTGGAACTCCTCAAAAGGAGAGAGATGGGGGTTGCTGTAATCAAGCGCCACAACATAGCCGACAGCAACTTGATTGCCGTTGAGATGATAGAGGAACGAGCCGCCATAGGTGTCTGAGGCAAGTGGCCAGCCAACAGAGTGCCACGCGAGACCAGGCTTCGCTTTCTCAGGGTCAATATCCCACAATTCCTTAATACCAATGGCAAAGGTCTGAGGGTCCTTGCCCTCGCGCAAATCAAATTTCTCAAACAGAGTCTTGGCCAGGTGTCCGCGACAACCCTCGGCGAAGACGGTCTGTTTGCCGACCAGCTCCATTCCCCGCATATAGCCATCTGTAGGCTCACCATCTTTGCCGATCCCCATGTCACCAGTGGCGATTCCCCGAACCGCACCGGACTCGTCATAGAGAATTTCAGCAGCCGGAAAGCCGGGATAAATCTCAACGCCAAGCTCCTCGGCCTGTTCAGCCAACCACCGGCAAAAATTGCCAAGCGAGATGATGTAGTTGCCATGATTGTTCATGCTGGGCGGTGTTGGCATGCGAACGGAGCCGGTTTCGGTGAGGAACATGAATTTGTCATCAGTCACGGGCGTGTCAAGCGGGGCGCCCCGATCCTGCCAATCCGGGATCAACTCATTGAGTGACCGGGGCTCCAGCACAGCACCTGACAGAATATGGGCACCGACCTCGCTGCCTTTTTCGATCAGACAAACCTCGATGTCGCGGCCTGCCTCTGCGGCAAGCTGCTTCAGTTTTATTGCCGCTGACAGGCCAGATGGCCCCCCGCCGACAATTACCACATCGAATTCCATGGTTTCGCGTTCCATTTCCCCACCCTCTGACTTTACCTATTACGCTTTACGCTGCAAAATTTCATTTTATTTAGTATAACCAACTAAGACTTCATATTGGCTTTTTTGCCACAACCAAAGCAACTGGAATTCGACGGAAAGTTATATGTCTGCGAACGATCTGACCCGTGACGAATTAATAGCCTGCCTTGACTGGCAGGTTGCGTGTGGCGCAGATGAGGCGATTGGCAATCAGGCAACCCATGATCAGCCCTTTGTTCCCCTCAAATCCTTTCTTTCGACTCCGTCCGCCGCGGGGCAAGCCAACCTTGTTGGCGCACGCCAGGATTCGGTGCGACATGCAGCACCCCAGGTGGCTACCCCCTCATCCCCATCGCAAACCGCTGCACAACAGCAAATATCACCGCCGCTGATCGAGCCTGCCGGGGATGAATTGGCCGCCATCACATCGCTCGACGCACTCCGCGTTGCGCTGGAGCGGCTTGAGGGCTGCGCGCTCAAGAACACGGCTGGCAATCTGGTCTTCTGTGATGGCAATCCGGGCGCACGCGTGATGATTGTTGGTGAGGCGCCCGGCCGTGATGAGGATCGTGTTGGCTTGCCCTTTGTTGGTGCCGCTGGCCAGCTGCTTGACAGGATGCTGGCCAGCATTGGGCTGGACAGGTCGGCGGTTTATATCACCAACCTGCTGCCTTGGAGGCCCCCGGGGAACCGGACACCAACTGCAGAGGAAACACGGCTTCTTCTGCCCTATCTGCGTCGCCATATTCAATTGGCAAAGCCCGAATATCTGTTGATTCTGGGTGGCTCGTCAGCAAAGGCGCTTCTTGGTACCAAGGACGGGATATTAAAGTTGCGCGGTGTCTGGCGTGACGTTGATTTTGGTGATGGTGCTACCCGGCCAACCCTTTGCAGTCTGCATCCGGCCTATTTGCTCCGCTCACCGGCGCAAAAACGCCTGTCTTTTGATGATTTGCTTTCGCTGCGCGCAAGACTTGCTTAGGTTGTAGCCCCATGCAACATTTTCACCATCGCAACTCATCCCGTCCGAGCCGGAATGCCCCCCATCTGATCAGGGGCTATCTGATAATGGGCATTGGCTGTTTGCTTGCGGGGCTTTTCATGATGTCTCCCCAGCCGGCATCTGCGCAACAGACACGTCCATCACTGCCACAGCCGCTCAGTGACTTTGATGTTGGTCAGTATCAGCGGCTTTTTCAATTGCAGGAAGTTGGCCGGATGAAGCAGGCGATCCGCGAGGCGGGCCGTATCGAGAATGACATTTTGATGGGTCACCTGCTTTCAAAACGTTATTTACATCCAACAGCCTGGCGATCTACCTACAAGCAGCTCTATCGTTGGCTGCGCGTCTATAATGACCATCCGGATGCAAGCCGCATTTATTGGCTGGCCAAACGCCGCCGACCGGGAAATGCCAAAGCGCCGACAGCGCCAAAGGCCGGGTATCTGAACGGATTCGGACTGATCTCGCAAAATGAATACCGGCCACCGATGCCGCTTAGTTCGGCGGGTCGGGCATCGCCGCGGACAACGAGGCGCGTTGCTAGTGAAGTTCGCCGTGCAATTCGCCGCGGCTGGCCAACGGGCGCGCTGAAAGTCGTCAACGACTCGGAAAACAGGCGTTATTTGACGAAGGTTGAGGAAGCGCAACTGCGCGGTGAGATTGCCCATGCCTATTTCATTTTTGGCCTTGATCAAAAAGCAATTCGCGAAGCAAGGCATGCGATTGGTGCTGGCCGCGAGTCAGCGTTTATGGGGTATTGGGCTGGAGGTTTGGCGGCATGGCGCAGCGGACAATATGATCTGGCTGGGCAGTTTTTCAAATCGCTCGCAGATCAGGAAACTGTCTTTGATGAGCTGCGGAGCGCGGCCGCTTTCTGGGCGCAACGGGTGGCGCTGCGGCAAGGCAGGCCGGAGGAGGCTGCGCGCTTTCTTGATCTATCAGCAAGTGTACAGCAAGGGTTTTATGGTGTGATCGCCAGACAGGCCAGCGGCCAGCAGATTGATATTTCATTCAATTTGCCAGCGTATGACCCGGGCTTTATGACCTGGCTTGGAGAGCAGAAGGGTGGCCAACGGCTTTTTGCTCTGATGCAGATCGGCCTGATCAATGATGCCGAGCGTGAAATGCGTTATCTGTGGGCTGATATTCCAGTTCATTTGCGATCGTCGGCACTGCGCTTTGCGATTGATAACGGCATGGCTGGGCTCGCTTATCGTGCTGGCGCTCTGATCGGAAAGAATGAGGGAAAAACGTGGTATGGCGCGCTTTATCCCGTGCCAAAGTTTGAAGCTGAATTCACCGTCGACCAAGCGCTTGTCTGGGCTATTGCGCGCCAAGAATCAGGCTTTAACCCGGGCGCTAAAAGCCGGGCAAAGGCCGCAGGCCTGATGCAGGTCATGCCATCGACAGCGTCTTTTATAATGCGCAAACGCTCATACCGCTCACACGAGCGCCATTTGCTGCTAAACCCAACAATCAACCTTGAGATTGGCCAGCGTTATATCCGCCACCTTCTCGATGAACCGTTGATTGATGGCTCACTCGTCAAATTGCTGGCGGCGTATAATGGTGGCCCGGGCAATCTCAGTAAATGGCTGCGAAAGGTTGACCATCAGGATGACCCGTTTCTGTTGATTGAGTCCATTCCCTCCCGTGAAACACGGTCCTATATAAAGAGTGTGATAACGAATTTGGCGATGTACCGGATGCAGTTTGGACAATCAGCACCAGCTCTGAAAGCGCTGGCCGCGGGACGGCGCGGAACCTTCGTGTCCTTGATTGATCAACCCAACGTTAAGACATCGTGGTTGCAAAGCAAGCCTTTGCAGGACAACAGAAGCCAATGACTGAGGGAGGCGAGACCTATGCGCAGCAATGATGACCGGGTTGATAAATCCATCACTTTCCAACCGGTGAATATTGCCGTGATGACGGTGTCTGACACACGCACGACTGGAGATGATCGGTCGGGTGATCTGCTGGCGTCACGTGTCATTGAGGATGGCCATGTTCTGGCAGACCGAGCAATCATTACTGATGATCAGCCAAAGATTGTAGCAAGGCTTGAAGAATGGATCGATGATCCGGCGGTTGATGCGGTGGTGGCCACGGGCGGAACAGGCCTCACCGGGCGTGATGTGACGCCGGAGGCTTTTCGGGCTGTTTTTGACAAGGAGATTGAAGGATTTGGCGAATTGTTCCGCTATCTCTCCTTTCAGAAGATTGGAACTTCGACAGTACAGTCACGGGCGCTTGCGGGTGTTGCGGGTGGTACATATCTTTTTGCCCTGCCGGGGTCGCCATCTGGCTGTCGTGATGGCTGGGATGAGATCCTGCGCTACCAGCTTGATATTCGTCACAAGCCCTGCAATTTCGTCGAGATCATGCCGCGATTGACCGAGTCAGTTACCCAGCGACGTCGAGGATAATGCCCGATCTTCTGCTCGAAAAGCGACACCTTGCGACAGGTCGCGGTGCTGTCATTGGCATTGATGAAGCTGGACGCGGACCGTGGGCAGGACCAGTGACGGCCGCCGCCTTCTGGCTCAACCCGAATTGTTTTGATCAGATCCCACCAGAGCTGAATGATTCGAAAAAGCTCAACCCGGCCAAACGCGCTTCCATTTACGCCGCGTTGATCGGTGGTGAGCATGCCTTTTCTGTAGTGTCGATAGCTGCTGCTGAAATTGACCAGATTGGTATTCTTGCCGCCACTTTTCTGGCCATGCGTCATGCGACCACACAATTACAGGAGCTTTTGATCAGCCGTCAGTATCCCGGCGTTGGGTTGTGTCTTGTCGATGGCAATCTAGACCCCGATCTGGGACTGCCGACCAAGACAGTGATCAAGGGGGACGCCCTATCTTGTTCTATTGCGGCCGCATCCATCATCGCTAAGGAAACCCGGGACAATCTGATGCGTAGCCTTGCGCGAGATCATGATGTTTACGGCTGGGACAGCAATATGGGCTATGGGACCAAAAGCCATTCAGAAGCCCTGCAGGTGCATGGCGTCAGCGAACATCACCGCCGAAGCTTCGCGCCGATCAAACGATTGCTGCAAGTGTGACCGCTCCGCATTTTCCAACTTTTCACGTTGGCGAATGACATCAGCATTTTTTGCGACACACCTTTTTAATTGGATAGGTTTGGCCGTTCTGGTTGGCTGACCAAGCGTTTGGCCTAATGGCGACCCACTAGATGAATGATGTCTGCCAGATATCACCACAATATGTTGTGATTACTTTAACTTCGCCAGTTAACATGTTGACTTTACGCTATAATGTGATTCTTTTAGGGGTGTCTCATCACAAAACCCAACCGATTTAACAGGTTTTTGATGGTGTTTGGGCGCAATTTTCAGCCGGTCTTTTAGACGGGGATAGGAACGCTTGCAGTGAAAACGAATGTGATCGAATGTGGTGAATGTATCGAGAAGCTGGCAAAGCTCGATAACGGTTCAGTTGATCTCGTATTTGCTGATCCGCCCTACAATCTACAGCTTGGTGGTGTTTTGTCACGACCCGACCATACGCATGTCGATGCGGTCGAGGAAGAGTGGGATCAGTTCGATTCTTTCGCAAGTTATGACGCGTTCAGTCTTGCCTGGTTGACCGAGGCACGTCGCGTACTCAAGCCAGATGGAGCTATCTGGGTTATTGGCAGTTACCATAATATCTTTCGGATTGGTGCGATTCTTCAGGATCTGGATTTCTGGATTCTGAATGACGTGATCTGGCGGAAAACCAATCCGATGCCGAATTTCCGTGGGCGGCGTTTCACCAACGCACATGAAACGCTGATTTGGGCGGCGAAATCCCAAAAATCACGCTACACCTTTAATTATGAGGCGATGAAGGCGTTGAATGATGATGTGCAGATGCGCTCGGATTGGGAACTGCCAATCTGCACCGGGGCTGAGCGTTTGAAGAACGCTGGCAGGAAGGCCCACCCAACGCAAAAGCCTGAGTCGCTGCTGGCGCGCATTCTTCTGGCCTCGACCAATCGCGATGATGTTATCCTCGACCCGTTCTTTGGTACCGGGACCACAGGTGCTGTTGCCAAGAGATTGCGCCGTAACTTCATTGGCATTGAGCAGGACCCTTCCTACGTCAAGCTGGCGCGGGAGCGAATTGCCGACATTACGCCAATCGGCTCGCCAGACCTGTTGGCAACACCGCCAAAGCGAGCCAAGCCAAAAGTGCCTTTTGGCACTCTTATTGAGCGGGGCATCCTGCGTCCCGGGGACAGGCTGTTTGATGCGCGGCGGCGTTTCTCGGCCCAGGTCCGGGTCGATGGTTCCCTTGTCACCGCCAAGCATGAGAGCGGATCGATTCATACGCTGGGTGCGAAGCTGCAATCTCTGCCATCATGTAATGGCTGGACGTTTTGGCATGTGGAGCGCAACGGCGCAGATGTATCCATTGATAGTTTCCGTGAGGCTTTGCGGGAAACTGGTGACTTCGGCGATAAATAGGGTACCACTCTGCACCGATCGATAAAAATCCGGTGCTATTCCAGATAGCGCCCGACCAGTCTATTATGTGTTTTTCGATCAATGCGGTTTAACTTTCACAACATAAGACAATTTTGTTATTATCGCTCTGGAAACGTCACTGAATTAACATGGTATCGTCACTTCAATCAGCGCAACAGGTTGCACAAATTCGTCACCGTGCAGGGCGGCGGCAACTGGTGAATATTGGCCGAATGTTGTTGTCGCTCTTTTGTCTTGTTGGTTTTGAAACAATCCTGTCATTGCTTTTGGAAGGCCGATATCTGCTCAGTGCTTCTGACACGATCAGAGTTTCAGCTCTGCTGATCACGGGCATTTACCTGATTATATTTCTGGTTGCCTTGCGTCTCTCAAGATGGACACGCTTTCGCACCGGGGAACAGCTTTTGTCAGTATGGTTGATTTTGGGCCTTGCTGGCACACTCGGCTTGTTGATGTTTCGCCTTCCTTACTCGGTTACGTTCCTGGGTTTGATTTACCCAACGGCAACCGTTATTCTGTTGCTGTTTGGCAAAGGACTCTCACAACGATCAAGCATGCGTCTTGGGGTGCCGGCACTGTTAATCGACCAGATTGACAGCCGTACCGGCGCGTTTATTCCCATGGACAGCGCATCGCTTCCAGAAGGCGCAATCGATGCTGTGCTTGTTTCAGAAGAGCAACTGTCCGACTCGGGTTGGACGCCCTTTTTGTCTTGGTGTGCGCTGAATGCTGTACCCGTAATCATGATTCGTGATTACATCGAAGCAGAGTCGGGCCGTGTAGATCTTAAGAATTTTACCTTCACCGACCTTCTGCATGTCCGGTCGTCTGATACCTATTTGTTTGTAAAACGGGTGTTTGATGCGGTGTGCAGCCTGCTACTTTTGCTCGTTTTTAGCATTCCAATGGCTCTGATGGTGGTGGTGATCAAGCTTGAAACCACTGGCCCGGCCATTTTTGCACAGCAACGCATTGGTCTGGGGGGTGTATCTTTTACCATGTATAAATTTAGATCGATGGTGACCGATGCTGAGAGAGGTGGTGCACAATTTGCCGCCAAAGGCGACAAACGTGTGACGCGTGTCGGTAAATTTATCAGAAAATTCCGGATTGATGAATTACCACAGCTTTACAATGTGCTGCGTGGCGATATGAGCTTGATTGGGCCGCGCCCTGAACAAAAAAATTTGCTCGATGAGCTTGTCGAGGAGATCCCGCTTTTTCCCTTCCGCCATTCAGTAAGACCCGGAATTACAGGGTGGGCACAGGTTTGTCAGGGATATGCCTATGATGTCGACAGTAGCAGTGAGAAAATCACCTACGATCTGTTCTACATCAAAAATCTGTCTTTTCTGCTTGATATGACAATCATCGTCCGCACGATCAGGATTATGCTCACAGGCTTTGGGTCGCGCTAATATTCATATGTCTGCAGGGCAGCAACCGGACAGTCAAGCCGGTCACGACCCTTCAAGCCTGTCAGCTCAATGATACTGACAGCTCCAGCCAGAACACCACCGGCCTGCTTCACGAGCTGTGTTGCAGCAACCAGAGTTCCCCCAGTTGCCAGAAGATCGTCACACAGAACAATGCGCCGGTTGTGGAGCTGTCGGCTTGCCTGAATCGACAACCGCGCCTCGCCATATTCGAGCGCGTAGGATTGCTCCAAAACCTCACCGGGCAACTTGCCGGCCTTGCGAACCATGATGGCCCCGCAATCTAGCTCCATAGCCAATGGCAAGGCAAAAAGAAAGCCGCGTGCGTCGATGCCGGCGATGACGTCTGGCTTCATTGGTTGCGCGAGATCACACAGGGCAGACATGGCCGCTTTGACGATCACCTTGTCTTCAAGAATCGGACTTATGTCATAAAAGGTGATGCCCTCTTTGGGGAATCCGGGTGTTTTTGAAATAAAGCTGTCGAAGTTAACTGGCATTGGCAACAAGTGCCTTTCGTTCAAGTCGCCGACGATGTAGCACCGGTTCGGTATATCCTGATGGTTGTGCCCGCCCGTCAAAAACGAGATCGCAGGCAGCCTGAAAAGCAATGGATGCGTCAAAATCATCTGCCATTGGCCGGTAACGAGGATCACCCTCGTTCTGTCGGTCAACAACCGCCGCCATTTCCTTCATCACCTCCATCGCACGCTGCTGTGAGCAGACACCGTGATGAATCCAGTTGGCAATATGTTGCGAGGAAATCCGCAAGGTTGCCCGGTCTTCCATAAGACCAACATCGTGAATGTCAGGAACTTTTGAACAACCGACACCCTGATCGACCCATCTTACAACATAGCCGAGAATGCCCTGGGCATTATTTCGCAATTCCTGGCGGATATCATCATCAGACCAGTTTGGACGGGATGAGATAGGCACGGACAAGATTTCCGAGCGGCTTGCCGGCGTGCGCGTGGAGAGCTTTTTCTGTTGGTCGCGTACATTCACCGTGTGATAGTGGAGTGCATGAAGCGTTGCTGCGGTTGGTGAGGGCACCCATGCGCAATTGGCGCCAGACAGAGGATGGCTGATCTTCTGTTCCATCATGTCGGCCATGCGATCAGGCATTGCCCACATTCCCTTGCCAATTTGCGCCCTGCCGCCAAGGCCACAGGCGAGACCGACATCGACATTTCTGTTTTCATAGGCGGTGATCCACGCAGCATTTTTCATGTCGCCCTTGCGGATCATCGCCCCGGCCTCCATTGAGGTGTGGATCTCGTCACCTGTGCGGTCAAGGAATCCTGTATTGATGAACACGACCCGTTCGCTTGCAACACGGATACATTCTTTCAGGTTGATGGTTGTGCGGCGTTCCTCATCCATAATCCCCATCTTGATGGTGTTGGTATCCAGGCCCAAAACATCCTCGACAGCAGCAAAGATTTCCGTGGCAAAGCGCACCTCATCTGGGCCGTGCATCTTGGGTTTCACAATGTAAATTGAACCGTTCGCTGAATTTGCCCTTCGCTGTAGATCAGGAAGCGCTCCCGCAACTGTCATGAAAGCGTCCATGATGCCTTCAGGAATCTCGCTGCCATCGGTAAGGTGGATGGCGGGATTGGTCATCAAATGCCCGACATTACGGACCAGCATCAACGCACGGCCGTGCAACTTCGTCTCACCCCCATCTGGCGTGGCATAGATAATGTCGTCGACCAGTCTGCGGGTGACCATCTTGCCGGCTTTTTCAAAATTGTCTTGAAGCGTTCCCCGCATCAACTGGTTCCAATTGTAATAAGCCAGGATTTTGTCCGTCGCATCGACAGCAGCAATTGAATCCTCGCAATCCATGATGCTTGAGATCGCGGCCTCGGCGCGAACGTCATTGATGCCAGCAGGATCGTCTTTGCCAATGGCGCCGCCGCGATCAATCATGATCTGCAGATGCAGTCCATTGTTATTAAGAATGATCGATCGTGGGTCTGCTGACGTGCCTGTGTAGCCCGTGAACTTGCTTGTATCGACGAGGGTCGTTTTGCCGCTTTCACATTTGACCTCCAGCGTGTCACCAACAATGGCGAGGTTCGTGACATCGGTCCATGAGGCGTTGGCCAGCGGTGTCACCGCGTCCAGTGTTTTGCGCACATAGGCGATGACCTGTTTGCCCCGCGCCACATCATAGCCAGATGTCTGTGCCTTGGCGCTTGCCTGAGGAATCACATCGGTCCCATAGAGCGCGTCATAGAGGCTGCCGAAACGGGCATTTGCAGCGTTAAGCGCATAGCGGGCGTTGGTGATTGGCACGACCAGTTGTGGTCCCGCCACTTGGGCAATCTCGGCGTCGACATTTTCTGTCGTGACCTGAAAATCAGGCCCTTCATCGAGCAGATAGCCTATGTCCTTCAAGAACCTCTCATAGGCGTTCTGATCAATGCCGTTTCGCGCGTTGTCTTTTAGCCAGTTATCAATCTGATCCTGCATTGTCCGTCTGATGGCGAGCAGCTCTCGATTGCGCGGTGCCAGCGCATGAACCGCTTTATCAAACCCTGCCCAGAAATGGTCAGTGGATATCGAGCTGCCTTTCAGAAGCTCATCATTGACAAAATTATATAGATCCGTGTTGACGGTCAGGTTTCCACAATTTGTGAAATTTGACATGAGTTCACTCCGAGGTGAGAGGCGCGGAAAGAGATAAGAGAAAAGCACGTTTGAATACAGTCAAACATTGCGATAGAACAAGCATAATCAGCGCTAACATGGCGAAAAAAATTCTTGAGTCTAACTTACTCCCAATTCAGCCCCATTGGTGCTGGGATAGCAGGTTTGTGGAGTGTGGCTTTTCCCAACTTAGCTAAAGGACCAGCCGAGACCGGCACCATCCAACGCGGCCTTGATTTGCGATATGAGCTGTTCCAGAGCTTCTGGGCTGTCAGCCTCGGCCCGTGCGACCAGCGCGGCTTCGGTGTTTGACGCACGAACCAACCACCACCCGTTGGAACAAGTCACCCGGACTCCATCAATGGTGTTGATGGCATCTGGCTCATAATTTTGTGAGACGACTGATTGCAGTTTTTCCATGATGGAGAATTTTCTGTCATCGGTGCAGTCGATCCGCAATTCCGGTGTTGCATGCTGGTCTGGCAAGCTGTCCATGAAGGCGGTGATGGATTGGCCGCTGCGCACCATTTGGGTAAGGATGCGCAACGCAACGTAAATGGCATCGTCAAAACCAAAGTAATCATCGGCAATGAATATGTGGCCAGACATTTCGCCGGCCAGGGGTGATCCTGTTTCAGCCATTTTCTTCTTCATATGGCTATGTCCTGTTTTCCATATTGCTGCGTTCGCCCCTGCAGCAGATAGCATGTCCACTGCCAACTGTGATGATTTCACATCAAGCAGCATTGTTCCACCCGGGTGTCGCTTGGCAACATCTTGGGCAAGGTAAGCTGTCAGAAGATCGCCCGGCACCTGCCGACCCTTGGCATCTACGATACCAATCCGATCGCCATCTCCGTCAAAGCCAATTCCCAGATCGGCATCTTTTGATTTGACAGCTGCTCGCAGAATTTCGAGTGTTTCGGGATCCACCGGATTGGGGTGATGGTTGGGAAAGGTGCCGTCAATCTCGGAAAACAGAACTTCATGCTGTCCCGTCAGCCGCTCGACCACAGCATCGGTCACCGACCCGCTGGCACCATTGCCGCAATCCCAGACAACCGACAGATCGCCAGCGTCAGCGGATTGTAAAAGTCTGGTTACATATTCGCTGAAAACTGATCGAGTCTCGCAGCTGCCACCACTTTGCGAGGGAACCCCTGCAGCGCATGAGGCACCGAGCTCTGTGATTTCTGCGCCAAAAAATGATTTTCCACCCATCACCATTTTAAAACCGTTATGTGACGGGGGGTTGTGGCTACCGGTCACCTGGATTGCGCCATCGGCGTCAAGATGTGTTGCGGCAAAATACAACATCGGTGTTGGCCCGCAGCCAATATCTGTTACCTCTGCGCCGCCATCAACCAATCCGTCAATCAGCGCTGCAGAGAGCTGTGGGGATGAGAGGCGACCATCACGCCCAACAACCACTTTATTTCCAAGAGACTTAATGGCAAGGCAGGCGGCAAAGGCGCGGCCAATCGCTGTAGCGTCTGCAGGGCTGAGGGTTTCATCACAAATGCCACGGATGTCATAGGCACGAAGGATGCTTGGATGAAGAGCATTGGCGTTCATGAAAAACGATCCTTGATCCAGCTTCGCAGGTCAGGTGCAAGCGTCTCATTCGCCATGGCAAAGGCAATATTTGCCTGCAGAAATCCCAATTTTGAGCCGCAGTCAAACCGTTCTCCAGAAAACCGCAATCCGTAGAAATCAGATTTTCCAATCTGTTGGGCAAGCGCATCTGTCAGCTGGATTTCATCACCGGCACCACGCTCGCCGGTGGACAGAGTCTGGAATACTGCCGGGTCGATTATGTAGCGGCCGACGACAGCGATGTTTGATGGCGCGTCTTCGGATTTTGGTTTTTCCACAAGGCCTGTGACCTCGACAAGTTTGCCGTCATCAGCACCTGGCGTGATGATCCCGTAGGCATGGGTCTGGTCTTTTGGCACATTCATCGCCGCGACCATATTGCCGCCACGGTAACACGCCGCCATTTCTGCAATACAGCTGTGACCAAGGATTAGATCGTCCGCCAACAATATGGCCACTGGTTCATCATGGACCATGTTGCGGGCGCACCAGACGGCATGCCCCAGACCCGCAGGATCCTGCTGTCTTACATAGCTCACTGATCCCGGTTTGTGAATCATGTCATGCACCACGGCAAGTGCATCAGTCTTGCCTTTGGCGATAAGTGTCTTTTCCAACTCATAGGAGTGATCGAAATGGTCTTCGATGGCGCTTTTATTCCGTCCCGTTACAAAAATGAATTCCTCTATACCGGCCTCGGCAGCTTCTTCAACGGCATATTGAATCAGAGGTTTGTCTACAACGGGAAGCATTTCCTTGGGCAGGGCCTTGGTCGCAGGTAAAAATCTGGTACCTAGACCACCAACAGGAAAAATCGCTTTTTTAATCATCGGACAACTTTCATTAGTAAGCAGATAGTTTGGCTATTGATAATCATGGAGTACCGCCCCATAAAGAGACGGTCAAGTAACAGCAGATGACAAAGAGTGAGATCGATGTCCGCACAGGCAATCTCCGACATTTTGGCCCAATCCGCAGCTGTCAAATTGGCCACGGCTGAACAATGTAGCTCTGCCGCCCTCGAGGCAAGCCATATGATCGCAACCGCGCTTCAGAGCGGGGGCAAATTGATGCTCTGTGGAAATGGTGGCTCCGCTGGTGATGCGCAACATTTGGCAGCAGAATTTGTTGCCACCCTTGACCACCAGCGGCCACGTGCGGGACTTGCCGCGATCGCCCTGACAACGGACACCTCATTTATCACGGCCTATGCGAACGATTTTGGCTTTGAAGGCATTTTTTCACGCCAAGTGGAAACGCTTGGCAGGACGGAAGATGTTCTGATTGGCATTTCAACCAGCGGAAATTCTAAAAATATTGTTGGCGCGATGCAGGTAGCGCGTGCCGCAGGCATTGGCACGATTGCCTTTAGCGGCGAGGCAGGTGGTGAGATCTGCAGCCACGCCGACATTGCCATCTGTGTTCCCAGTCGAAAAACAATGCATGTTCAAGAAGCCCATATAGCGCTTGGCCACGTCATCACCCTCACCGTTGAACAGATTCTTGGTCATCAGTGATATGGTGCGAAAAGGCACAGGCATGGCTGTAACATTAATCATTGGTCAGCAAAGGACGGCAAAGTGAAGATCGCGATAGTTGGTACCGGTTATGTTGGATTAGTGTCTGGCGCGTGTTTTTCAGAATTTGGCTTTGATGTCACCTGTATCGACAATGATGCTGAAAAAATTGCAAAAATTGGTGATGGCATCATGCCGATTTACGAGCCCGGACTGGAGGATTTGGTTGCGCGCAATGTCGAAGCCGGCAGGCTGCATTTTTCCACCGACATTGGCCCGGCTGTGGCAGTAGCGGATGCCGTCTTCATTGCTGTTGGCACCCCTACGCGCCGTGGTGATGGGCACGCCGATCTTACCTATGTCTATGCGGTAGCTGAGGAGGTTGCCGCCTATCTGACTGGCTATACGGTTGTAGTCACCAAATCGACAGTTCCTGTTGGTACGGGCCGAGAGGTAAGCGCAATAATCCGTCAAGCCAATGCCAGCGTGGATTTTGATGTTGCCTCAAACCCGGAGTTTCTGCGTGAAGGCGCGGCGATTGGTGATTTCATGCGGCCGGACCGGGTGGTGGTTGGCGCCGAAACTGACCGCGCAAGAGAGGTCATGCGGGCGCTGTACCGGCCCCTTTTTCTGATCGAGACTCCAATCATGTTTACCGGCCTGGAGACATCAGAGCTGATCAAATATGCGGGCAATGCCTTTCTTGCTGTCAAAATTTCCTACATCAACCAGATGGCAGATTTGTGTGAGGTGGTCGGCGCGAATGTGCATGATGTTGCCAAGGGCATCGGCCTTGATAAACGTATCGGCAGCAAATTTCTGCATCCGGGACCAGGATATGGTGGATCATGTTTCCCCAAGGACACATTGGCCCTTGTCAGGACCGCACAGGACCATAATGTCCGCATAGGCATCGTCAATGAAGTTGTTGATTATAACGACGCGCGGAAACAATCAATGTCGCGGCGGGTTATCGATGCAATGGGTGGCGAGGTTAAGGGCAAGGCCATCGCGATATTGGGTCTCGCCTTCAAGCCGGAAACGGACGACATGCGGGACAGCCCATCCTTGGATATCATCCCACACCTTTTGGCCGCGGGCGCAAACATCAGCGCCTATGATCCAAAGGCCATGGATGAGGCAAGACACCTTTTGGCTGAGTCTGTCCATTTTACGAACAGTGCGGAGGATTGCATTACTGGTGCCGATGCCGTTGTTCTGGTTACCGAATGGAATGAATTTCGGGCCCTGACCCCGGAGCGATATCTAGCCGTAATGAAGGGCAGGGTCATGGTTGATTTGCGCAATATCTATGCACCAGAGGAAATGACAGATGCCGGGCTGCGTTATAGCTCAATCGGCCGTTAGGGGCAGGTGAAAACATCCCATTTCAACCGCTCGTCGCGTAGTGTTTTGCAGGATTCTTCGGAGTCCAGACCTTGATCCAGTCTTGTGATTGATTTGAATTTTGATGTCTGCTGGATGAAATGGAAATGCCAGCTCTGGTCGACCTCAGCGCATTTGCACTGATCATTTTCAGGGTGATGGCTCAAAAAATGTGCTTGTGCCAGTGAAGGCATGCCGAACAAACACAAAGCAATTGTCATGATTACAGGTTTCACCGTGACGAGCCTCACTGTCTTCCCTCTGTCTGTTCCGGCTGCAGATTTGGGATCGTTCCCATGAAGCACCCTATCAATGCAATAATGGTTGCATCGTATGCAATACAAAGCTCCACCATTATCCGCGTGTTAAAAGACAACGTCATGTGGGCATATATTGTTAGGGTTGTTCAAAAATTCTGACGATGCAGGTTTTCAGACATGTCACGTTTTTTGGGATTGTCTTTTGGGGGTTGAGCGGTACGCCAGCATGAATTTGCGTTTTTTAAAGGACTGGAGCGGGTGAAGGGATTCGAACCCTCGACCCCAACCTTGGCAAGGTTGTGCTCTACCACTGAGCTACACCCGCGCCGCATCCACCGAGTTATGGTGGAATACGGTTATCGCGATCCGCTGGACGATGGTATAATCCAAGCGCCAACACCTTGCAAGTGACAAATGAGCCCGCTTTTGAGAGATGCGCTGGATACTGTAATAAACCCAGTTTCTTCGCGTGATTTCTGACGTGAAGATGGACTTACCCTTCTGTCCCAAGGGCGTCTTTCAATGCAGCAACGATCACATCTTGCGTATCTGCCTTCAAATAGGGGTGCATTGGCAATGCCATGACGCATTTGCTCAGCCTGCCTGTGGTCTGCAGACCTCCACCAGCAATCGGAAAATGCCGATAGGGTGGCTGGCAATGCATAGGCACCGGATAATAGATCGCAGTGGGGACACCGGCAGCCTGCATTTTGCTGCAGACGGCATCACGATCAACGTCAGCCGGGAGCTTGATGGTATATTGGGCCCAACTGGATGATGCGCCAGCGGCAAGCTGCGGTGTCTCAACGCTGTTGCCAATTTTATCCTGATATCTATCAGCCACCTGTTGGCGCAGCGCCAGCTCTTCGGCAAAAATATCCAGCTTGGCATCAAGAACCACCGCTTGCATCGTATCAAGCCGTCCGGTCATGCCAATTCTGACATTCTGATATTTGTCCCTGCCCATGCCATGAATCCGGCACGACCGGATTATTTCGGCGATGTCATCATCATCGGTAAAGACAGCCCCACCATCGCCGTAACAGCCAAGCGGCTTTGCCGGGAAAAAGCTGGTGCAGGTCACATGCGCAAGCGTACCAACCTTGCGATGATTCAAGGAGGCACCAAAACTCTGTGCAGCATCGTCGATGAGCCATAGATTGTTCGCCACCGCAAAGCGCATCAAAGCCTCGTAATTGGCGGGTTGGCCAAACAGGCCGACGCCGATTATGCCAACAATTTCAACACCCGCATCACTGGCCGCCTTGCGGGCGTCATCGAGCTGAGTGGGTTCGATGTTGAAGGTTACCGGATTAACTTCGGCGAACACCGGAACAGCGCCCATGATCGGCATGACCTCGGCGCTTGCAGCGAAGGTGAAGGAGGGCACGATGACGCCCTGCCCCGGTTTCAGGCCAAGTCCATGCAACGCAAGCAGCAACGCATCCGTTCCAGAAGAGCAGGAAATATTGTGTTTAGCGCCCGACCATTCAGCAAGCCGTTCCTCCAAAGCTGTGATTTCCGGTCCCATGATATAGGCACCATGGTCCAGAACAGTGGCAAGACCGGCATCGATCTTGTCGCGAATTCGGGCTTGCTGGGATTTCAGGTCAATGAAGGGAATGCTCATTCAGCTGGTCCTGTCGGGGGTGGCGTGGGGTGTTGCGGTTTTGCCCATATCAAGCAAAGCTGCCTGCATAGCTTCCAAAGTGCGTTGCACGGCCAACGCCTCGTCAATATTGCTGGGAACCGGTTTGCCGGTCAGACAGATATCGACGAAAGCGCGCATCTCATCTTTAAGCGGTTCTGCCTCAGCGACCGGAAGCGCCACTGGACTGGCGCGCTCAATGATGAAGCTCTCATTGTCGGGGCGGATGTGATCCTGAAACAGCACCAGCTTTTCAGGCCAGGGCTTGGTGTCGTCAAAAACAAGTGATCCTGCCGTGCCACTGACGGTGAAACGATGTTCCTTGTAGGGAGACATCCACGAGGTCTGCATGGTCGCAGAGATGCCGCCGGCAAAACCTAGCGTTGTCGCCAATGTATCAACGATGCCGGGGGTTACATGGCTGGCACCGGCGCAACTGACCTTCGTCGGCTCGGATCCGGTCAGCGCCTGAATGAGAGAGAGGTCATGTGGACACAGATCAAAAAGGACAGATTCGGTGTTGCGGATTCGTCCCATGGCAAGCCGGTTTGCTTGAATATGGCGCAATGTCCCAATGGCGCCGGCGCGAACCTGTGCTTGCAGCCCAATGAAGGCGGCGTGATAGCGGATCAGGTGGCCAACCATCACCTGCCGGTCATTCTTTTCGGCGGCAGCGGCGATTTTCTGGGCACCGATGAGGGTCAGTGCCAGTGGCTTTTCGACGTATACATGCTTACCGGCATTTAGACTGCGGATGGCGAGATCGACATGGCTTGGCGCTGAGGTGGCAAGAACGATGCCGGTGATTTCCGTATCCTCAAGCAACGCGTCAAAGGGTTTGGCAGTAGCGGCAAACTGGGTGGCAAATTCCTCGGCTTTGGCCTGCGTTATGTCCGTAACGGCAGCCAACGCCCCCATCTGCGCCAGATTGCGTGCCAGATTGCGACCCCACATGCCGCAGCCGATTAAACCTATATGTGACATGCGATACCGCGTTGTTCTTTGTTGACATCGGTTTACGGTGACCACGGATTCGCGTCAATAGTTGCATTTTGTAACATTCTGTTGAGGATGGGAGGCCGCGTTAATAAGCCACTGCCTTTTTGAATCTGGCAAAATTAAGGGACCAAAGATGGACGCCTCTTCCGCTTTCAAAGACAGCCTGCCAACAACACCCGAGTCGCTGATCGAAAAACTCGAATCTCTCGATATTGCATTTACAGTACATTATCATCCGCCATTGCGAACAGTCGAGGACTCAAAAGAGTACCGCGACAACATGCCGGGTATGCATGTAAAGAACCTCTATCTTCGTGATAAGAAGAAGCGCAATTATCTGATTGTTGCCGAGGAGGATCGTATGATTGACCTCAAATCGCTGCACTCCACCATCGGCTCAGACCGGCTGTCCTTTGGCAGTGCCGACCGGTTGTTTGAGATGCTCGGTGTACGCCCGGGCGCAGTGAGCCCGTTTACCCTGATCAATGATGCGGAACATCGGGTAAGTCTTTCGATAGATGCTGAGCTGATGACAGCGGACAGTCTCTATTTTCACCCTTTGGTAAATGATACGACGTTGGGGGTGACACCTGAGGGGCTGTTGCGATTCCTCGCGGATACAGGGCATCAGCCGCAGCTAATCAATTTCTAAGCGCTAAATTATGTCCAGTGGAATTCGTTGTTGAAACAGATATCCATTAGATAGCTGACCGACATTTCTTTGTCGCCTGACAACCCTTGTTTCGCCGGTGTGGACACCTAAATCTAGGGCACGGTATCTGCCAGCGAACGCTTTGTATGGCCGCTAACATGCTACACCCGTAGAGCGGTAAAAAAAATTCGCTGAAATTCAGATTTTGAGGGGAAAATGGAACAGTTAATTTCGGGCGCAACGGCAACGACCATCGATGTGGACATGAACAATTTCATGGCTGAGGTGATCGAAGGATCCTCGAGTTTACCAGTCATTGTCCAGTTCTGGGCACCGTGGTGTGGTCCATGTAAACAGCTTGGACCCGTTCTAGAAAAGGTGGTTGCTGGCAAGGGTGGTAAGGTAAAGCTCGTCCGCATTAATATCGATGACAATCAACAGATCGCCCAACAGATGCGAGTCCAATCGGTTCCCACCGTCTATGGGTTTGTCGATGGACAGCCGGTCGATGGTTTTTCAGGGGCACAGCCCGAATCAGCGGTCACGCAGTTTGTTGAAAAACTGGCATCGATGGGTGGAGCTGGGGCTGATGTGGCGGAAATGCTCGGTGCAGGCGAGACGGCATTGGCAACGCAGGATTTTGATGCTGCCATGGGCCATTTCCAACAGGTCATGGGCGTTGAGCCGGAGTCTGTTGCAGCGCTTGCGGGTGTCGTTCGTTGCCTGGCCGGCATGGGTGATGTGGCTGGTGCGCGCGAGGTGATTGACCAGCTCAATGATGAGTTTCGCGAGGATGAGGCGATGCAGGTGGCAATCGCTGCTCTTGAGTTGATTGAGAAGGCGTCGGAGTCGGCTGATGGGCTGGATGCCGCGCGCGCGGCGGTCGCAGCAGATGGAAACGATCTGGAGGCACGGCAGACGTTGGCGATGGCACTCTATGCCAGCGGCCAGCATGCCGAAGCCATGGACCAGTTATTGGAGTCCATCAGGGTCGACCGTGCTTGGAATGAGGAGGCTGCGCGCAAGCAGCTTTTGGAATTTTTTGCGTCACTGGGCGCCGCTAACCCTGATGTGATGAAGGCGCGCCGCAGGCTGTCAACGGTTCTGTTTGCCTGATGTCTTGTGCGCGTCACTTGGTTAAAATGAGGTTTTTTGATGAATCCACTGACGTTTGATCTTCGCGACCTACCGCCAACCTTGCCGCTGTTTCCGCTGCCAAGTGCCCTGTTGTTGCCGGGATCACAGTTGCCTTTGAACATTTTTGAGCCACGGTATCTGGCGATGATCGAGGATGCGTTGCAGACGCCTGAGCGGATTATTGGCATGGTGCAGCCTCTCAATGATGATGGCACACTGTTCGATGTCGGCTGTGCCGGGCGGATCAGCTATTTTCAGGAAAGCGGGGACGGGCGGTACATGATTGCCTTGACAGGTATCTGCCGGTTCACCCTGCAGGCAGAACAATTAACTGATCGTGGTTATCGTCGTGCAACGATTGACTGGGGCCGTTTTGCGGATGATCTGAAATCATCTGATGACAGAATTGCCGATCGGGACAAGCTGCTGGATGTAATGAAAAAATACTTCAGTGTGATGAGTTTTGAGGCAGATTGGACACAGATTGAACAATCTGGCAATGAGCAGATCATGAATACGCTGGCTGCTGTCTGTCCATTTGACGTTGCGGAAAAACAGGCGTTGCTGGAGGCACAGGGATTGGCCAAACGAGCCGATCTTCTGATTGCGATCATGGAAATGGCACTGCATGAAGAGGAAAGTGGCAATGACGCAAGACATTGACGCCAAGGATACCAGGAATGCCGCGGATGATCCTGCGCAGCCGCTTGATAGTCGTTTACTCGCAGTTCTCGTTTGTCCGGTTACCAAAGGGCCTCTGGAATATGACGCGCCGAATAAAGAATTGATCAGCCGCCAGCTTGGCAAGGCTTTTCCCATTCGCGCGGGCGTGCCGATTATGCTTGTTGATGAAGCGCGGGATCTTGAAACAGAGGGAAGCCAGTAGGGTGCATGATCAGACTGGGAAGACCACCAGCCAGCGCTGGCCAACCGAAATCCGCCTGAGCAGCGATAAACGCCGCCTGAATGTCAGCTTTGACGATGGATCGGCATCGTCGATAACAGCCGAACTTTTGCGAGTCGAGTCACCCTCGGCGGAGGTTCAGGGGCATGGCGCCGGACAGAAGACAACGCCGGCTGGAAAGCGCAATGTAACGATCAGCCGCATTGATCCGGTTGGCAATTACGCTATCCGCATTGCCTTTAGTGACGGCCATGACACTGGCCTGTTCACGTGGGAGATTCTGCATCATTACGGCCAGCGCCACGACAGCTTGATGGCTGATTATGAAAGCCGCCTCAATGATGCGGGCCAGAGCCGCGGATAGGACCCTATTTTCGGTGTCTATATCCCTGTGGCAATCTGCCGGCAAAAAGGTTAGCTGGAGCAAGGGTGCCGCCGCTTGCAATTGTCGAAAAAGCGGATTTGGCTGGTGACCGATTGAGCAGATTCATTCCCAGCCCGGCGATCTTGGAAACGCCGGTCGGCATCCTACTGAACAGCGCGTCTAATCCTGTTGTAGTAAGGCTCATCGCCCCCACCTCAAGTCGCCGTTTTTGACGATAATCGGTCAGCACCGAGAGATGACCTGCTGGCAGACCCCGTGCGAAGGTGTCGCAAAGAATATCGAGCAACACCGCTGCATCACCAAGCGCCAGATTATATCCCTGACCGGCAAGTGGATGAATGACATGCGCTGCGTCACCCGCAAGGATCAGATTATCAGCTGTCGGATTGGCAATGAAGGTTGGTTGCAGGGGCCAGACAAGGCGGTCTGATTGCAGCGTGAGGAATCCGAGCTCGTCGCCAAATGCCTTGGTACATGCTTTATCGAATGCATTAACATCACAAGCCTGATACCGCAACGCCTCTTGTTTTGGCAGGGTCCAGACAAGCGACATCAAATTGTTGTCCATCGGCATCAGGGCGATCGGGCCGGAGCCCAGAAACCGCTGAAACGCTGCGTTTTGATGAGGGCGTTCGGCGGAAATGAGCGCGACCACCGCCGTTTGTTTGTGGGGTAGTGCATGCTGTCTGATCCCAGCAGATTTGCGTAATGTGCTGTTGCGGCCATCGCACCCAACAACTAGATCACATGTCACCTCGTCGGTCCCCCCCTTGTCATCGATAAGTGACAGGTTTGCCCGGTTGTTGGCGATGGTGAAATCAGCCACCGTTCTGTCGATCAGGGGTGTGACAGCCGCCGCTTGAATTTGCCTCTCAAGCGCTGATAGAAGAGTGGCATTTGGCACGACAAAAGCCATCGGCTCATCCCGGTCTTGCCATTCAAGGCCAAACGCCTTGCCGCGTCGCGCTCTTGTGCCAATTGTTGCCTCACCATCGGCAACCTTCAACGTCTGGATGGGTGTTGGCGGCGTGGCGAGGCGCTGCCAGACACCAAGCGTCTCCAGCATACGCTTGCCAGCGGCGCTGACCGTAGTTGTGCGGATTGTCTCACCACCGTCAATGGGCTGGTGACGCTGGATATGCGCCACCTGATAGGGGCTGTGGGAGAGCGTCAGGGCTGTCATCAGGCCGGTTAGACCTCCGCCAACAACAACTATATCCGGCATCAGGAACACCTCATTTGCAAGCTGGGACATGGAGGTTGGAAAAATGCTGGTTCATCACATGTTTTGCAAGCTCATGCAGATCCGTTCCATCGAAAAGATAGGCATGACAGCCAGCCGCTCTGCCGGCGGCAACATCACTGTCACGATCACCAATCATTACCGAAGTCGCAAGGTCAACTGACCATTTCTCTGCCAGACGGGTGATCATCTGGTGTCCGGGTTTACGGCATAGGCAAGGCGTTCGAAGGGTGCTGATAACAGCCTCCGGGTGATGCGGGCAGAACGCAATATCCTCGATATGACCTCCCAGCGCTGCCGCTTCGGCGATCAGATGATCATTGAAGCGATGCATGTCACTTTCGGCGTAAAGGCCGCGTCCAATCCCGCCCTGATTGGTGACAATAAAGACATCCAACCCAACCTCAGAAAATAATTTCAGAGCCTCAGGTGCCCCCCGCACCCAGCCAAAATCAGACACTTTATACGTATAACTCACATCGATATTCAATGTGTCGTCCCGATCAAGAAATATCGCTGGTTGTTTTTTCATCTTGTCTTTGTGTAAAGCCTCGTGCACCGGGTGTATGATAATGCCAGTCATCGATATGACCGATCAACGGTATCATTTTCAGTTTCGTTGTCTTAGCCGCATTGCTCCTATTCTACAGATGCGGTAACACTTGTCACAGTCACTTTCTTGCCGCAATGGTAAATTATTCGATCATCATGGTACACTTTGCCTGTCTGTGCCACGCATGGGGTTTAACGCGATGAAACTTAACCCTGAATATCGCATGTTTGACGCCAACATGTTCTTGCAGCTTCACGCCACACTTGAGGACATCGTGGCACCAACCGGCATGGAAATGCTTGATCTGTCGATTGGTGAACCGCAGATTTCGGGCGGGTCCCTGTTGACTGACAGCGTTGCCGCCCACAATCGCGATTGGCAATTCTATCCCAAAGTTCCGGGAACATCGGCCTTCACCGATGCTGTTTGCGGCTACATTGGGCGGCGGTGGCCTGCCGCAGCAGGCCTTGCCAAACTGCGTACACAGATTTTACCCGTACCTGGAACACGTGAACCGCTTGCCCTGCTGGGAGGTCTGGTTCGCAACACAAAACCAAATGCGGTAGCGCTTGTAACAAACCCATTCTACCACGCTTGGCGCGCAGGGGCGCTGGCGAGTGGCGCAGAGATTACATTCATCGACAGCCATCAGAGCAATGATTTTATTCCCGACCTTGCGGCACTAGCGCCTGACATTCTGGACCGGACAACATTGATGTATCTGTGCAGTCCGACAAATCCGCAGGGAAGTGTGATGGATATGAGTTATCTGCGTCACGCCCTGAGCTTGGCGCGGCAGCATGATTTCCTGCTGATCATGGATGAATGCTATACAGATATCTGGCGCGCGGACAGGGTGCCGACCGGTATGCTTGAGGCGGCGGCAAGTCTTGCCGAGGGTGATGAGGATCCGTTGCGAAATCTGGTTGTGGTGAACTCGCTTTCAAAACGGTCCAGTGCGGCAGGGCTGCGGGCCGGTTTTATCATCGGTGATGCCAGCGTGATAACCCAATATGGCAAGATTGTCGCAAACGGGGGCTCGCTCGTTCCCACACCGCTCCTCGCGGTTGCGGCGGATCTTTATGCAGATGACAGCCATGTTGAGGCCATCCGCGCACATTATGATGAGTCCTTTGCGATTGCCAAGCGCCACCTTGGTATTGATCCACCGCCAGGTGGGTTTTTCCTGTGGCTCGAGGTTGGTGATGATGTCGCCTTTGTTCGCCAGTTGATGGCTGAGCAGGGGGTCAGGGCATTGCCCGGCCAGTTCATGGGGGCGCCCGGAGCTGGGTCCAGCCCGGCTGCTGGCTTTGTCAGGTTGGCGCTGGTCCACGATCACTCAAAAATTGAAGATGCCATGTCCCGGGTTGCGCGGCTCTGGCAAAATGATGAGCGGAAGATGGTCTGACGGCAGTATGGTTGATCCTGAAATTAAAAAACCGATCCTGTCGCCAATGCTGTCGCAATTTCTGCGCCGGCGGTTCATGGAGTTGCTCGGCGTTTTATTTATGCTGATTGGCACCTGCTTGCTCATTGCACTTTTTTCGGCCGACCATGGTGATCCGTCATTTGGCGTTGCGTCAACGAATGAAACTGTCAATTTGCTGGGGGCCACTGGCGCCAACATCGCCAGTGTTCTGGAACAAATGTTAGGCCATGCCGCCTATGGGATAGCTCTGTTTCCATTGTGTTGGGGTTACAGGCTGATCCGCAAACAGAAAATTGGCCAAAAACGTGTCCGGTTGATTATGGCGCCGATCGCATTGGCACTTCTTGCCACCGGCTTCTTTGGCATAGCCGGCGGCGACGCCGGGATCGAAGGCGGTGGCGAAACCAATGACGGAGGTGCATTTGGCAAAATTTTCTTTGATTTCGTTGCGCCACTCATTCCAGAAATTCCTCCCGCTGCAGGGCTTACAGCAACCCATTACATCGGCATCGGGTTTGGCCTGCTGGGGCTTATCATCTGGGCCTGGTCGGCAGCATTGTCGCGCGCCCAGCTTGTTCTTGTTGTCGCGCCAGTGGGATGGGTTTTTGCCGGAACAAAAAAGCTGGTGACATTGTTGCTCCCCCGTGCCGCCGGACCGAGTGAGGCAACCAACCAGCAACCAACGAAAAAGCCAAAGATCAAACGTGCGACCGCCAGCTCCAAGAAACAGCGTCAGGAACCGGTTCTTGTCGCTGGCGCAAAGCCGCTGGAAAGCGATGCAGGCAAGCCGCAAAAACGCCTAGCCAGCAAGCAGGAGAGTCTGGATTTTGAGTCGGGTGCCGCTTTCAAGCTGCCAGCAAAACGTCTTTTGAAGACCCCGGGAAAAGCTGCGGCAGGGCCCTCAAAGCAGGAGCTGGCCGCACGTGCAGCTGATTTGGAAAATGTACTCTCTGATTTTTCCGTCAATGGAAGCATTGGTGATTCGCGCTATGGCCCAGTCGTGACGCGTTATGATCTGAACCCGGCACCCGGCACAAAATCGCAACGCGTTATCGCGCTTGCCGATGACATCGCGCGCTCGATGAGTGCTGTTTCAGTTCGGGTGGCGGTCGTCCCCGGACAGAATGTGATTGGCATCGAACTGCCGAACGAGGACCGGCAAACAGTCCTGCTTCGCGAAATTCTTGATCACAGCATCTGGCGGGAGGATGAGAGTGATCTGCCAATGGCGCTTGGCAAAGATATTGCCGGCACCCCAGTGGTTGTCGATCTGGCACGGATGCCACATCTGCTTGTTGCTGGAACCACTGGGTCGGGCAAATCGGTTGGCATTAATGCGATGATCATTTCGCTGCTTTATAGACACACTCCCGAGACTTGCCGAATGATCATGATTGATCCGAAAATGTTGGAACTGTCAGTCTATGACGGCATCCCACATCTGTTGAGCCCGGTTGTTACCGACCCTTCCAAAGCGGTGACGGCGCTGAAATGGGCAGTTCGGGAAATGGAAAGCCGGTATCGCAACATGGCGAAGATGGGGGTGAGGAATATCACCGGCTACAATCAACGGCTGGCTGAGGCGCGGGCCGCTAATGAGGTTCTGACGCGGCGCGTACAGACAGGGTTTGATCAAGAGACAGGAAAGCCTGTGCATGAGGAAGAGGTGCTAAATCTGGCGCCGCTGCCCTTCATTGTGGTGGTGATCGATGAGGTGGCCGATTTGATGCTTGTTGCCGGCAAGGAAATCGAAGCTGCGGTGCAGCGCCTTGCGCAAATGGCGCGGGCTGCCGGCATCCATGTGATTATGGCAACTCAGCGGCCGTCAGTTGATGTGATTACCGGAACGATCAAAGCCAATTTTCCAACCCGGATCAGCTTTCAGGTCACCTCACGCATTGACAGCCGGACAATTCTCGGGGAACAGGGCGCCGAGCAGCTTCTCGGGCGTGGCGACATGCTGTTCATGGAGGGCGGTGGGCGACTACTGCGCGTTCATGGTCCTTTTGTTGAGGATGGTGAGGTTGAAGCTGTGGCCAATTTCTTGCGCCAGCAGGGGACGCCAGAATATGATGAACGTGTGGTGGCAGATGAACAGGTGGACCAGGCGGATGATCCGATTGCTGATGGTATTGGCGGAAATGGAAACAGCCTCTATGATCAAGCGGTACAGCTTGTTGTTCGGGAACAAAAGGCGTCAACCAGTTTTGTGCAGCGCCATTTGAAAATCGGCTATAATCGAGCGGCGACAATCATTGAAGAAATGGAAAGCAATGGCATCATCAGCGCGGCTAATCATGTAGGCAAACGCGAAGTTTTGATGAGTGAAGATGGTGTGGATGGGTTTTGATGATGAGTAAACCAAAGCACAGATCCGGATTTGGTTTACCGTTTGTTCTATCGGCGCTGTTTCTGCTGATTGCGGTGCCCGCACATGCCATCAATTATGTCGATGAGGCTGAAGTTTGGTTTGCCGAAATCACCACAATGAAAGCCGATTTCACCCAGATCGTGTCTGATGGCACGATGGCTGAGGGTGAGCTCCACCTGCGCCGCCCGCATCGCATGAAAATCATCTATGATCTCGATGAGCCTCTGGTGCTGCTGACCACACCTGTGTGGCTGCATGTCGACCGCCCGGAAGACAGAACGCTCACAAGCTATCCCATCAGTGAGACACCGCTCTCACTGATCCTGCAGGAAGAGGTCAAGCTGCGCTCGGAGGAATTCAGGACCAAGAGTTTTCTGCGGGACGGCATCATCAGCATTGTCATGGAAAAAAGAACTGGCAAGGCAGCAGGTGTGCTGACTTTGGAGTTTACTGAGAGACCGTTTGAACTGCGGCGTTGGACAATCGTCGATGCGGCCGATGTTACGACCACCGTTACCCTGCAGAACATGCGCTTTGGTCATAAATATGAGAATAAATTCTTCACCCCATCCAGTTATCAGCGCT
Organism: SAR116 cluster bacterium; assembly: GCA_004212735.1. GTDB lineage: Bacteria > Pseudomonadota > Alphaproteobacteria > Puniceispirillales > Puniceispirillaceae > MED-G116. The sequence goes on along the minus strand of SHBD01000004.1, from coordinate 130,628 downwards.
AGCCGCCCCACCCCGGAACCGGGTACAATGATGCATCCGCAGCGAGATTTGAACCGACATGAGAATAGCAACCTGGAACATCAATTCTGTCCGCCTGCGCATCGATCTGGTGACAAAACTCCTGAATGAGTCGGATATCGATGTGCTGTGTCTTCAGGAAACGAAAACAGAAGATAAATTCTTTCCAAGCGCGGCGCTGGCGGACGCAGGGTGGAACCACCATGCCTTTCGTGGTGAAAAATCCTATAATGGTGTGGCGATAATCTCCCGCCTTCCCCTTGGTCAAATCCACCACAAGGACTGGGCCGAAAAGATCGATTGCCGGCATATATGTGCGCAAATTGAAAATGGCCCATCTATCCACAATTTCTATGTTCCCGCGGGTGGTGACGTGCCTGACCGCGAGGAAAACCCAAAATTCGGTCACAAGTTGGATTTTCTGTCTGAAATGACCCACCATTTCACGGATCAAAGGCCGCAGAACGCTATTCTGGTGGGAGATTTGAACATTGCTCCCCTCGCCGAGGATGTTTGGTCCTCCAAGCAACTGCTGAAAGTTGTCAGTCACACCCCGGTTGAGACAGAGGCGCTGAAGAGACTGATAAGTGACGGTGGGTGGGTTGATGTGGTTCGTGAGCATTTCGGCGCTGATGAGAAGCTCTATTCATGGTGGTCCTATCGGGCCCGCGATTGGGCGACAAGCAATAGGGGTCGCAGACTCGATCATATCTGGATGAGCCATGACCTTGCCCCCTCGGTAAAGATGGTGGATATCAGGACCGATTATCGCGGTGCAGAAAAACCATCTGACCATGTGCCGATGATTGTTGAGGTTTAGGGGCGTCCTGCGCGCCAGCGGCTAAACTCTTTTCACATTTGGCAATTTGGCGTATATGCACGTCATGACACAGTTTGTGAAAATGCACGGGCTTGGAAATGACTTCGTCATCCTTGATGCACGCAGCAATGCCGATTTGCGCGTTGGTCCGTCTGCCGCGCGTGCCATTGCTGACAGGCGACACGGCATTGGGTGTGATCAGATTCTAATCCTGCGCGATGCGGCAGAGGCCGATTTCTTCATGGAAGTTCTGAACAGTGACGGCAGCAAGGCCCAAGCCTGTGGAAACGGAACGCGCTGTGTTGCTGCGATGGTTATGCGCGATAGTAAATTAGAGACGCTGCAAATCGCTACGGATGGTGGCATGTTGCGGGCCTGGTATGATGAGGACGGTCTGGTGTCTGTCGATATGGGGCCGGTCAAGATGGGCTGGCAGGAGGTGCCGCTTGCCCGCGAAATGGACACATCCAATGTTGAATTGGCGGCAGCGCCGGCACTGGCAGTCTGTCATTCCATGGGCAACCCGCATGCAGTTGTCTTTGTAGATGATGTGGATGCAGTCGATCTAGAGCAGATTGGACCCGCGATTGAACATGATGATCTTTTTCCCGAACGTGTAAATCTGTCGATTGTCCATAGGCAGGAGGATGGTCTGTTCCGAATGCGGGTCTGGGAACGCGGCGCTGGCATCACGCTGGCATGTGGAAGCGGCGCGTGCGCTGTGGGTGTCGCAATTGCCAGACGTGGCCTTGGAGGCCGTGTAAATAGAATCGTGATGGATGGTGGCCTGATCACAATCGACTGGCAGGATGATGGCAGCGTGGGCGGACGGGTGATCATGACCGGACCGGTTGCCTATGCCTATCATGGTGAGATGGAGGGCGCGTTGGCGCAGGCGCTGGGCAACACAGATGGCTGAGCGCAATGCACCAAAGCTGGAGACATTTGGCTGCCGCCTGAACATCTGGGAGTCTGAGGTGATGCGCAGTCAGGCTGGGGATGCCGGGTTGAATAACGCGATAATCTTCAACACTTGTGCCGTTACCGCCGAGGCAGAGCGGCAGGCAAGGCAGGCCATCCGCCGCGCCCGCAGGGAAAATCCCGATGCGCGCATTATTGTTACCGGATGCGCCGCCCAGATTGCCCCCCAGAAATGGTCAGACATGCCAGAAGTTGACCATGTTCTCGGCAATCACGAGAAGCTTCAGCCTGATCAGTGGCAGACACTTGGCGCTGGAACTGGTGTTGGCGACATTGTGGTTGGCGATGTGATGAGCCTGCGCGAAACAGCATCTCACATGGTTGACAGCTTTCACGGTCATACCAGAGGGTTCCTGCAAATCCAGCAAGGATGCGACCATCGCTGCACCTTCTGCATTATTCCATATGGCCGTGGCAACAATCGGTCTTTGCCACGTGACCAGATCATTCAGTCCGCAAGAAAGCTGGTCGATGATGGGTGTGCCGAGATCGTCCTGACGGGTGTGGACATCACCTCATGGGGAGCGGATGTGCCCGGTCGTCCGCGCCTTGGCCAGCTTGTTCGGCATCTGCTTGCCGCCGTGCCAGATCTGCCCCGGCTTCGTTTGTCATCGATCGACCCGGCCGAGCCCGATCATGATCTGATGGAAATTCTGCAGCGCGAGGAGAGGTTGATGCCGCATCTGCATCTCTCCATCCAGCATGGTGATGATCTGATCCTCAAACGTATGAAGCGTCGGCATTTGGCGCGTGATGTGATCAGATTCTGTGACGAGGCCCGTCGGCGGCGCCCGGACATTGTGTTTGGTGCTGACATGATTGCCGGTTTTCCAACCGAGACAGTGGCGGCGCACACAGCGAGTCTCGATCTGATTAAGCGGGCGGGTATCACCTTTTTGCATGTATTCCCATTTTCGCCCCGCGAGGGAACGCCGGCTGCCCTGATGCCACAGCTTGATGGCAATCTCATTCGTGAGCGCGCTGCTGAGTTACGTCACTGCGGCAGGGCCAGGCAATCAATTTTCTTTGAAAATTTGGTTGGCAGTCATGATCAGATGCTTGTTGAGACAGGTAATATCGGCCATGGCAGGAACTATAGCAGGATGAAACTGAGTGGTGATTATGTGGCCGCAGGAAGTCTTGTGGATGTGACAATCACCGAAATGCAAAATGATCTATTGGTAGTCCAGAGGCGCTGATATGAGTTGGTTTCAGAAGCTTAAAAATGGCCTTGGCAAGACCAGTGCCAAGGTCACAGGTCAATTGTCATCCCTGCTTGGCAGGTCGAAGATTGACGCAGCCTCCCTCGAGGAGGTCGAGGATGCGCTGATCGCCGCTGATCTTGGCACGCAGTCAGCAATGCGTCTGGCTGCTTCAATGCGGAAATACAAATTTGATGGGCCGGTCACGAGCGAGTCGCTGGCTGCGGCTCTATCTGATGGTATCACTGAAATTCTGGAACCGGTTGCTGTCCCGATTGTCCTCCGTGATGATGCCAGACCGCATGTAATCCTGCTTGTCGGGGTCAATGGCTCGGGAAAGACAACCACTGCCGGCAAACTTGCTCAGCAATGGCGGAGCGAGGGCAAAAGCGTGATGCTGGCTGCTGGTGATACTTTTCGCGCCGCCGCCATAGAACAGTTGCAGATCTGGGGTGAACGTACGGGAACCGAGGTGATCGCTGGCAGTCAGGGTGGAGATGCCGCAGCGCTTGCTTACACGGCGATAGAAAAGGCCGCGGCAGCGGGAACGGATGTGTTGATCATCGACACAGCAGGTCGCCTTCAGAATCGAGCTGAGTTGATGGACGAGTTGGCAAAAATTGTGCGGGTGATCCGCAAGCTGGATGATACGGCGCCGCATGATTCCATTATCGTTCTTGACGGTACGGTTGGGCAGAATGCAATCAGTCAGGTCAAAGCCTTCCGGGAGGTCGCCGATGTCACCGGACTTATTGTCACCAAACTTGATGGCTCAGCCAAGGGGGGCATCGTGATTGCACTTGCCGAGGAATTTGGCATCCCCGTTCACGCCGTTGGCGTTGGCGAGGGTGCGGATGATTTGCAGGCATTTACCGCGCGCGATTTTGCCAATGCCCTTACCGGCACCAGCGACTAGTGCTCAGTTGCCCTGCGCACCGGGCAACATTTGATTGCTGCGTCCTGTAAGCCGGTAAACCACCAGACCGGCAATTTCATGAAGCGTTTGTCGCATCGAGCCAAAGCCTTGCTGAAGACTGTAAAGCGTCTCGAAATCCGTCCCTGTTGTGTAATCGACGGGATAGGGGATGATCCCAGTCCACCCCGCCGCCTCAAAGCTCCCGATTGAGCGCGGCATATGCGCCGCAGATGTTACCAGGATCCAGCGAGATCCGGGCTGCGGCAGAAGCAGCTGCCGGCTGTTAACGGCATTTTCGTATGTGTTGCGGCTTGTCTTCTCAAATTGAACGCGCCCTAAAGGCACACTCAGGTCAAACAGCAATCGTTGGATGACGTCCGCCTCGCTCCAGCCTTGGTGAAACAATTTACCGGAGAAACCGGAAAAAACCAGCGGAACATTTGGATATTGCCGATGCAGCTTCAGTCCCATTGTCAGCCGTTCGGCACTTCTATTCTGTTGTGGCTGATCGCGCTGTTGTGAGACAAAGCCAGATCCGGTGTGGCCGCCAAGAATGATGACACCATCAATTGGACGCTCATCCATGGTTGGAATTGGAAAGCGATTCTCCAGCAGCATCAGGCCGGCCTGCGAGAAAGGTAAAAATCCATAAAGAAGGGGTAAGCCAACCGCAAATACAACCAAGACTCTGTGCAGCCGCCGTCGCCGCCGCCATTTCGCGAGCAAGGCGATTATCAATAATAAAAAGGGGTGGACCAACGGTTCGAGAACCAGTGACAAGGTCTTTGAGAGTATAAAAAACATAACACAATTCTTGACAACTTATCCCGGATAGCGCAATACATCTTGCAATTCCGGCCATCGCCGACCGACACGACCCTCGCGGGTTCCATCCGTCCTTGAAGTTTTCGAGCACGGGTGCAATTTCGCTGTTTCGGTTTTCAAGGTTGATAGTCGGCATGAACCAGTATGCAGGACTTCGGCCTGTGGAATTGAAAGAGGACAAATCGGCGCGATGTTTGACAGCTTGAAAGACAAGCTTCAGGACGTTTTCAGCGGACTTGCCAAGCGCGGCGCTCTCAGCGAGGCTGACGTTGATGCAGCGCTGCGTGAGGTCCGTCTTGCGTTGCTTGATGCCGACGTTGCTCTGCCGGTGGTTAAATCGTTCATCGCCAAGGTTCGTGATGGTGCTGTTGGCTCTGACGTCCTGAAATCAGTCCGCCCGGACCAGCAGGTCATCAAGCTAGTCAATGATGCACTAACTGAGGTTCTTGGCGGGGACGCGGCACCGCTGAATATTTCGACAAATCCACCGTCAGTGATTTTGATGGCTGGTCTGCAGGGTTCTGGCAAGACCACAACTGCTGGTAAGCTGGCGCTCCGGCTGCGTTCTCGCGAGAGGAAAAAGGTGATGCTGGCATCACTTGATGTGACGCGCCCCGCGGCGCGTGAGCAGCTGCGGTTGCTGGGCGAGCAAGCAGAGGTTGGTGTTCTGCCGGAGGTTGAGCGCGAGACACCGGGACAGATTGCGAAGCGCGCATTGCAGGCTGCCAAATTGCAGGCTTATGATGTGCTCATTCTCGATACGGCCGGTCGAATCAGCATCGACGAAGCGTTAATGGCTGAATTGCGGGACATCAAAAAATTAACCGAACCGCATGAAATTCTGCTCGTTGCGGACGCGCTTACCGGTCAGGATGCGGTCAACACCGCTGAGGCATTCCACAATGCGATCGGTGTAACCGGCATCGTTCTGACCCGTCTCGATGGTGATGCACGCGGCGGTGCTGCGCTGTCCATGCGTCACATAACTGGATGTCCTATCAAGCTGGTTGGTGTTGGCGAGAAGCAGGATGCTCTTGAGGATTTCGACCCTGCCCGCATGGCTGGCCGCATTCTCGACATGGGCGATGTTGTCGCGCTTGTTGAAAAGGCCGCCGAAACCATTGAGGCGGATGAGGCCGAGCGTATCGCCAAACGGATGGCCAAGGGCCAGTTCGACATGAATGATTTTCTGGCACAGATTCGCCAGCTTCAGAAAATGGGCGGCCTTGGTGGCTTGATGGGTATGTTGCCGGGTATAGGCAAGATGCAAAAGCAGATTGCTGCCGCTGGCATTGATGATTCGATGATCAAGCGCCAGGAGGCCATTATCCTCTCAATGACGAAGAAGGAGCGGGTGTCGGTCGGTTTGTTGAACGCATCGCGTCGCAAACGCATTGCGGCTGGCTCGGGAACCTCAGTTCAGGAAGTGAACAAGGTCGTCAAACAATATCAGGATATGTCGCGTATGATGAAGAAGCTGGGTGGTAAATCCGGTGCTGCGGCGATGAAGGCGATGATGGGTGGCGGTATGCCCGGCATGGGTGGTGCCGGCGGTGGAATGCCTGACATGGAAGCGCTTTCAAAGGGAATGGGGAAGATGCCCAATATGCCGGGAATGCCCGGTGGTCTGATGGGCGGATTGCCTAAGGGATTACCCGGTCTTGGTGGAAAGCCATCGGGAAAGAAGAAATAAACAAATGCATTTGCCAATGAGAGGAATAAAAACATGGCTCTGAAAATCAGACTGGCACGAGGTGGTGCAAAGAAACGTCCATTTTACCGGATCGTGGTTGCCGAAGCGTCAGCCCCGCGCGATGGTCGTTATGTGGAACGTGTTGGCACATACAACCCGATGGTTCCAAAAGATCATGATCAGCGTTTGACTCTGAATGGTGAGCGGATCACCTATTGGATGGGGCAAGGCGCACAACCCACCGAGAGGGTGCAGAAAATGCTGGCGACTGCCGGTCTTGCCGCAGCCCCTGTGATTCGTGATCAGCCAAAGAAATCAGCCCCCGGCAAGAAGCGGGCAGAACGCGAGGCCGAGGCCGCTGAGGCTGCCGCTGCTGCGGCTGAAGAGGCTGCCGCCGCCGCTGAATCTGCTGCCGCTGTTGCTGAAGAGGCTCCGGCTGAGGAGGCGCCAGCTGAGGCTGCTGCTGCTGAAGAGGCTCCGGCAGAGGAGACTGCTGCTGAAGAAGCGCCAGCTGAGGCTGCTGCTGCTGAAGAGGCTCCGGCAGAGGAAGCTGCTGCTGAAGAAGCGCCAGCTGAGGAGGCTGCTGCTGAAGAGGAAAAGGCAGAGGGATAATGGCTGCCGGCCGGATATGTCTTGGTGTGATTGTTGGTGTTCACGGTGTGCGTGGGCATCTAAAAATCAAGGCCTACACAGACAATCCGGCGGCGCTTGACCGTTACGGGCCGGTATCTTTGGACGATGGGAGACTATTGCATCTCAAAGTTAAATCCGTGTCCCCGAAAGGTCCGGTCATTGCCATGGCGCAGGAGGTGACAGATCGCAACGAGGCAGAGCTGATGCGGGGCCTTGAGCTGTTCATCAAGCGTGACGCTTTGCCACCAACCGCGAATGATGAGGTCTATCACACCGACCTTGTTGGCCTTGAGGCACGCGACAATGATGGCGTGGCAATCGGTGTCATCGTAGGACTTCATGATTTTGGCGCTGGCGACATCATTGAGGTAAAACCACCCTCAGGGCCGACTATGATGTTGCCCTTTGCGCCCGAATATCGGGACGAGATGAGGCTTGAGGAAGGATTTGTCACGCTGTTACCGCCACAAGGAATGATGGAGCTGGCAGGGATGGACGGCAAGACTGAAGACCCTGACGAGCGAGTGGACCGGAGTAAAGCGCACAGTACCCAAAGCAAGGGTGCATTGGAGTAGTCAGATGACGGTCTCGCAATGGGATGCAACTGTTTTGACCCTGTTTCCACAGATGTTTCCGGGACCCTTGGCCTCGTCTCTGGCAGGAAAATCGCTGAATCAGGGTGTCTGGACGCTGAAAACACTGGACATTCGGGACTTTGCAAGCGATAAGCACCGAACTGTTGACGATACCCCCCTCGGGGGCGGTGTTGGCATGGTGTTGAAGCCTGACGTTGTTGCAGCTGCGTTGGCGCATGTCGGCGATGTACCCGGACCCAGAATATACCTCACCCCGCGGGGCAGGGTCCTGGATCAACAGACGGTCCGCGATCTAGCGGAACAGCCCGGTGCTGTTTTTCTGTGCGGGCGGTATGAAGGCGTCGATCAGCGGGTGATTGACGAGACCGATATGATGGAGATCAGTATCGGTGATTACATCCTGTCTGGTGGCGAGCCCGCCGCGATGATAGTGATGGATGCGGTTGTCAGGCTTTTGCCCGGGGTGATGGGCAAGGAAGAAGGGCACCGCGACGAAAGTTTTGAGACCGGGTTGCTGGAGCATGCGCAATATACGCAGCCCAGAGTCTGGCAAGGGATTGAGGCGCCGGCGGTTCTGGCGTCAGGCCACCACCAAAAAATCGCCGAATGGCGGCTGGCGGAGGCGAAAAGAGAAACGCGGGAGCGACGTGTAGATTTGTGGGAACAATATTTGCAGACGCAGCAAACGCAGAAGACAGAAAAGTAGATGATTTGTCTGCCAGAATGCAGGCGTGAAATTGGAACAAGAGAACGAAGGGACGCGAGCGATGAACATCGTTGACCGTATTGGCAAAAAACAGATGGAAAACGCGTTGGCTCAACGCGAAATTCCCGAGTTTGCACCCGGCGACACAGTGCGGGTTGATGTTAAGGTGGTTGAAGGCTCGCGCGAGCGTATTCAGGCCTTTGAGGGCGTATGTATCGCCCGCAAGAATAATGGGGTAAATTCCTCATTTACAGTCCGCAAACTATCTTACGGTGAGGGCGTTGAGCGGGTGTTCCCGTTATATGCGCCCCAGGTTGCTGGATTGACAGTCGTGCGTCGTGGTCGTGTAAGGCGCGCCAAGCTGTATTATCTTCGTGGCCGCACGGGCAAGGCAGCCCGAATTGCGGAAAAGACAACATACCGCGAGGCATCTTCTTCCTGATTGGCCTGACCGGCAAGGGAGGAAGTCCTCGCCGGCAGACATCAGGAGAAAATCATGTCGGCTCCAAAAACACTGTTTGATAAAATCTGGGATGCGCATGTTGTGCATCAGCAGGAAGATGGCACCTGTCTGATGTATATCGACCGGCACCTTGTTCACGAAGTGACAAGCCCACAGGCGTTTGAAGGTCTGCGCAACACCGGACGCGCCGTGCGCTCGCCTGAGCGGACGCTTGCGGTGGCTGATCATAACGTGCCAACAACCGACAGATCGCAGGGCATTGCCGACGAGGAATCACGCATCCAGGTCGAAACGCTGGCAAAGAATGCAGCTGATTTTGGCGTCCCCTATTTTGCGATGAATGATATCCGGCAGGGGATCGTCCATGTGATCGGGCCGGAGCAGGGGTTCACCCAGCCGGGCATGACCATCGTCTGTGGCGACTCCCACACGGCAACACATGGTGCTTTTGGCGCCCTTGCTTTTGGCATTGGTACATCTGAGGTTGAGCATGTTCTAGCGACACAGACATTGATTCAGAAGCCAGCGAAGAATATGCGGATCACGGTTGATGGTGATCTGGCCCCCGGTGTTACTGCCAAGGACATCATATTGGCAATCATCGGTAAGATTGGCACAGCTGGCGGCACGGGCCATGTGATAGAATTTGCTGGATCTGCCATCGCGGGTCTTTCAATCGAAGGCCGCATGACTGTCTGCAACATGGCTATCGAAGCGGGTGCAAGAGCGGGTATGATTGCGCCGGATGAGGCAACGTTTGCCTATCTCGCCGACAAGCCGATGGCCCCAAAGGGCGAAATCTGGGACCAGGCGGTTGCCTATTGGCGCAGCCTACCATCTGATGCTTGTGCAAAGTATGATACTGAGATCGTTCTGCCGGCCTCTGAGATTGCGCCGACGGTAACATGGGGCACAAGCCCAGAAGATGCGTTGGCAATCACTGCTTCGATTCCGGATCCCGATGCCGAAAAGGATGAAATGAAGCGGGCGAAAATTTTGCGGGCCATCGAATATATGGGCTTGTCTGCCGGTCAAAAACTGACCGATGTAAAGATCGACACGGTCTTCATTGGTTCCTGTACAAACAGCCGGATTGAGGATCTGCGTGCCGCTGCGAGCCTTGCCGAAGGGCGCAAGGTTGCCGATGGAATGCGGGCGCTTGTTGTTCCGGGGTCAGGTCTGGTCAAGGAACAGGCGGAAGCAGAAGGTCTTGACCAGATTTTCCGTGACGCGGGCTTTGACTGGCGCGAGCCGGGCTGTTCAATGTGTCTGGCAATGAACGCTGACAAGTTGGAGGAAGGCGAACGCTGTGCCTCCACTTCAAATCGGAATTTTGAGGGTCGGCAGGGTCGTGGAGGCCGCACCCATCTCGTCAGTCCACAAATGGCGGTTGCCGCTGCCGTGACTGGGCATCTGACAGATGTTCGCGAATTTTGAGCCAGGGGGGTTTGAGCAATGCAGAAATTTGATCAGCTGACAGGTGTTGCGGCACCGCTAAACATTCTGAACATCGATACGGATATGATCATCCCCAAGCAATTTCTGAAAACCATCAAGCGCTCGGGGCTTGGCAAGAATCTTTTTGATGAAATGCGCTACTCAAGAGATGGTAAGGAAATCGCCGATTTCGTTTTGAACAGAGAGCCGTACAGGCAAGCAGAAATCATTGTTGCTGGTGATAATTTCGGCTGTGGATCGAGCCGTGAGCATGCACCGTGGGCGTTGTTGGATTTTGGTGTGCGCTGCGTGATCTCGACGAGCTTTGCCGACATCTTTTTCAACAATTGTTTCAAGAACGGCATTCTGCCAATCGTTGTGTCAGCCGATGATCGTGACGCATTGATGGCAGATGCGTTTGACAGCGATAACCCGGAATTGTCGGTCGATCTGGTTGCGCAGACTATCCGCCGTCCAAACGGCGTGACGATCTCGTTCGAGGTTGATCCTTTTCGCAAGACATGCCTGCTGGAGGGGCTGGATGACATTGGGCTGACGCTGGAGAAATCAGAAAACATTGCCAGCTTTGAGGAAACACGAAAATCCAGCCAACCTTGGCTGTAAGGATAAGAGCTTGTTTAGGGCACACATGTGGTGAGCACCGCCATTTTTGTAGTGGTGATATCCAGGTAAAAAAGGGGATATATTATGGCGTCAAATCGTAAAGTCATGGTGTTGCCGGGCGACGGCATCGGTGCTGAGGTGATGCAGGCCAATATGAAAATCATCGACTGGCTGGCCAAATATCGAAGTCTTGATTTTGGCATGTCTGAGGGGCTTGTTGGCGGTGCGTCCTTTGATGCGCACGGCACACCGCTAACCGATGAGGTTCTTGCCGATTGTGTTGCCTCTGACGCGGTTTTGTTCGGCGCTGTCGGTGGTCCCCAATATGACAATCTGGCCTTTGATCTAAAGCCTGAACGCGGTCTTTTGAATCTGCGCAAGGAAATGGATCTGTTTGCCAACCTACGCCCAGCGATTGTCTTTCCGGCTCTCGTCGAGGCATCAACATTAAAGCCGGAGGTTGTTTCGGGCCTTGATATCATGATTTTGCGTGAGCTGTGTGGCGGATCTTATTTTGCCGAGCCACGTGGCATCGACGATTTGGGTGATGGCATTCGCAAGGGCTATGACACCAACGCCTACACCACCCCCGAGATTGAACGGATCGGTCGCGTTGGTATTGATCTCGCGCGGAAGAGAAATGGCCGCCTTACCTCGGTTGAAAAGGCCAATGTTATGCATTCTGGTGTTTTATGGCGCGAGATCATGACGGAGCTGCACGCCGCTGAGGGTGACGGCATCGAACTCAACCATATGTATGCTGACAATTGCGCGATGCAGTTGGTGCGGAACCCAAAACAGTTTGACGTGATTGTGACTGATAATCTGTTTGGTGATTTGCTCTCGGATTGTGCGGCGATGCTGACAGGCTCGCTCGGTATGTTGCCATCGGCTTCGCTTGGCACGCCCGACCCGGAAACAGGTCTGCCAAAGGCCATGTATGAGCCGGTACATGGCTCTGCACCTGATATTGCGGGCCAGGACAAGGCCAACCCGTTGGCCCAATTCATGAGCTTTTCGATGATGCTGCGCTACAGTTTTGATCAGATTGCCGAGGCTGATTTGGTTGATCAGGCGGTAAATGACGCTCTGTCGTCAAAACGCACTGGTGACATCATGGCCCCCGGCTGCGAACAGACCGGCACGGCTGGCATGACCGCTGCGGTGATCAATGCGCTTGATCATCTGGCACGTTAAGACTGACAGGCAATCAAATGTGGTGGATCATCCACCTCGATGAACGAGGATGAAATGGGATATAGAGTAGCCGTTGTCGGCGCCACGGGCGCCGTTGGCCGTGAAATGCTGCAAACACTGGCTGAACGTAATTTTCCAGCTGACAAAGTGCACGCGCTGGCGTCATCGAAATCGGCTGGGCGAGAATTGTCCTATGGTGAAGATGTCACGCTGACTGTTGAGGCACTGGATAAATTTGATTTTGCTTCAGCCGATATTGCGTTGTTTTCTGCTGGTGGCGACACCTCCAAGGCGTTTGCACCAAAAGCAGCTGAGGCGGGGTGCCTTGTGATCGACAATTCATCCGCCTATCGCATGGATGCGGATGTGCCGTTGATCGTTCCCGAGGTCAACGCCGATGCGGTTTCCGGCGTGACCCGTGCCAATGGCGGACGCAATATCATTGCCAACCCAAACTGTTCCACAGCTCAGCTTGTTGTGGCATTGAAGCCGCTTCATGAAGCCTTTGGTGTCCGTCGTGTGGTGGTTTCAACCTATCAGGCGGTTTCGGGTGCAGGCCGCCCGGCGATGGATGAGTTGTTCAATCAGACACGTGGTGTTTTCGTGAATGATTCGGTGCAGCCTGAGCTTTTCACCAAACAGATTGCCTTCAATGCGATCCCTCATATTGATGTTTTTCTTGATGATGGCTTCACCAAGGAAGAATGGAAGATGTCAGCCGAGACAAAGAAAATTCTCGACCCATCGATCGAGCTTGTGGCGCAGTGTGTGCGCATTCCGGTTTTCATCGGTCATAGCGAGGCCGTATTTATTGAGACTGATCGGCCGATGGCTGAGAACGCGGCGCGCAAGCTCTTGCAGGATGCAGAAGGGTGCATTGTTGTCGATCATCGGGCCAATGAGGGTTATGTGACGCCGCAGGAGGCCGCCGGCGAGGATGCTGTCTATATCAGCCGGATTCGCAAGGACCCGACAATTGATAATGGACTGGTGTTCTGGTGTGTCTCCGACAATCTTCGCAAAGGGGCTGCCCTTAATTCTGTGCAGATTGCCGAACTGGTGGTCGCGCGCGGCATTTCTGGCCGCTAATTGCCGGTTAACTGGCTGGGCTCTTCTGATCAAGCAGGTGCAATTGTTCCATCAGTGCAAGATCGCGTGTGCCTGTGCTATTGGCGATGATGCGGTGCGCCATCTGACTGGCATTGCCAGCGGCCTCCACCAGATCCATACCATTAGCAAGATTGCCAGTCATGATAGCGGTCAGAAGATCACCGCCGCCCGGGATATTCTTTGGCGAAATAGGCCCATCATCTGAGGCTGGCAGCCACAAGGGCGCATCATTTTCGGCGATCAGCAGATCACCAATACCACCGGCCATGTCTGCCTCGCGGCTGATGCCGGTGGCGATTACAGCACCCAGCTTTGGGTGAGTGGTAAGAAGTTTCTGCCCAGCATCGATGGCGGCATCAAGATCGGCGATCTCGCAGTCAGCTAGAAAGCCGAGCTCAAATCGGTTGGGTGTTATGATGTCGGCCAGAGGCAGCAGCTCTGCTTGCAAGGTGGCAGCTATCTGCGGTTTTACATACAGGCTGTCAGCATCGCCCAGAACCGGATCAAGAACATAGATGCCGTTGTCGACCTGTCGCCGCCAGGCGTTAAGTGTATCTTTGATAGGTGCCGCCTGACCTGCTGTACCCAGATAGCCGGTGATCACGAAATCAACCCCGCTAAGAGCATTAAAATGCGCCAGCGCCTGCAGAATTTTGGTGAAATCTTCAGTTGCGAGAACACCACCGCTGCGGGTGCCATATCCGGGATGGGCGGCGAGTGCTATGGTGTCCACAGCAAGGGGATGATGCCCCATTGCGGTCAACACGGGTGCTGCCACGCTGTTTCCCACAAAACCAAGTGTAACTGATGACTGGATGGACAAAATTTGTTTCATGGCAAGCGTTGTGCCGCCAAAATGATGAAAAGGCAATTTGAAATGACAGAATTCAGTCTGGCAGATTGCGGACTGGGGCGTTTCGCATTGACTATCGCTGGCTGTTAAATCATAAACACAGCTCAATTTCACACTAATTAGTCCGATGAGGTATGTCATGGCGAAGGCACGACCAATGTCACCGCATTTGCAGGTTTATCGTCCGCAGCTGACGTCTATCCTGTCGATCACGCACCGGGCGAGCGGAGTCGTTTTGACGACAGGAACACTTGTTCTTGCTTTGTGGCTTATTGCGGTGGCCAGTGGTCCCGAAACCTTTGCCATCATGGCGGCGATTGTCGGCCACCCATTGGGTCAATTTGTCCTATTCGGATATTCGGTCGCGCTATTCTATCATGCGTGCAACGGCATTAGGCATCTTAGTTGGGATCTCGGTTTCGGCCTGACCATTCCGGACGTCTATCGCAGTGGCTATGTTGTGCTTGGCGCGACATGTGGTCTCACGGCGTTGCTATGGCTTTCGGTCTGGTTTTAGGTGGAGGTGATTATCAATGGCTGATTTCCCCGCAGGAATAGACCACCGGCCGCGCATTTCGGGAGTCCGGCACTGGCGCTGGCAACGGATCAGCGCTCTCGCCCTGTTTGTGGCGATGGCGTATTTCGTTTTTGTTGTCTCACGGCTTGGTACGCTTGATCATGCGCAGGCTGTGGCATTTGTGACTGCGCCGATCAATATGCTGGGCCTTGTCTGCCTAGTTGTCATCGGTCTTTTTCACGCCTCGTTGGGGCTGGAAGTGGTCATTGAGGATTATGTTCCTTTGAATAAGGGCCGCCGGCCCCTTATCTATACAGCAAAGGCGGCGCTCTTAATTGTCGGTGTGGCCAGCCTGTGGTCTCTTGTCGTAACGGCTTTTTGAGATAGAAAGCGGAGCTAATGTCCTCATACGAAATTACTGATCATCATTATGACGTTGTGGTTGTTGGTGCCGGTGGCGCTGGTTTGCGCGCGACGCTTGGCATGGCTGCGTCCGGGCTAAAAACAGCTTGTATCACCAAGGTATTCCCAACCCGCTCGCACACGGTAGCCGCACAGGGCGGCATAGGCGCCGCGCTCAATAATATGGGCGAGGGCGACAATTGGCAGTATCATATGTATGACACGGTCAAGGGGTCGGACTGGCTCGGTGATCAAGATGCCATCGAATATATGTGCCGGAACGCAATTCCTTCGGTGATCGAGCTGGAGAATTACGGCGTGCCGTTCTCGCGTACCGATGAGGGTAAGATTTATCAGCGGCCTTTCGGTGGCCATACTCTTGATTATGGCAAGTCCATGGCCCGCCGCGCCTGCGCTGCGGCCGATCGGACGGGGCATGCCATTCTGCATACACTCTATCAACAATGTCTGAAACATCAGGCGCATTTCCATATCGAGTATTTTGCCCTTGATCTGTTGATGAATGATGAGGGCGAATGTGCCGGTATCATCGCGCTCTGCATGGAAGATGGCACATTGCATCGCTTCTGGGGCCAAGAAACGGTTCTGGCGACCGGTGGTTATGGCCGGGTCTATTTTTCATGCACCTCGGCGCACACCTGTACCGGAGATGGTAACGCGATGGCCCTGCGTGCGGGGCTGCCATTGCAGGATATGGAGTTTGTCCAGTTTCACCCCACCGGCGTTTATGGCGCGGGTGTGCTGATTACCGAAGGCGCGCGTGGTGAGGGTGGTTATCTGACAAACTCCGAGGGTGAGCGGTTCATGGAGCGTTTTGCCCCAACCGCCAAGGATCTCGCCAGTCGTGATGTCGTCAGCCGGGCAATGACAATCGAAATCAATGAAGGTAGGGGCGTGGGGCCGAACAAAGACCACATCATGCTGCATCTGGAACATATCGACGCTGATACGCTGCATCAGAGGCTACCGGGAATTACCGAAACGGCGCGCATTTTCTGCGGTGTTGACGTGACCCGCGAACCGATCCCGGTATTGCCGACGGTGCATTACAACATGGGTGGAATCCCGACAAATTATCATGGTGAAGTGATCTCACCAAACGGCAATGATGAAAATGCAGTGGTCCCGGGACTGATGGCGATTGGTGAGGCCGCTTGTGTCTCGGTGCATGGCGCCAACCGGTTGGGAACCAACTCACTGCTTGATATCGTGGTGTTTGGCAGAGCTGCAGCGCACAGGGCGGTCGAGACAGTGACCCCCGGTGCTGCCACGCGAACCGCACCACAGGCCGCCACCGAAAAGGCCCTCGAACGTTTCAATCGAATGCGCAATGCCAGCGGCAGCGAGAGCACTGCTTCGATCCGGCTTGAAATGCAGCATGTGATGCAACGTCACGCCGCTGTTTTCAGATCCACTGATAGCCTGTCTGACGGTGTGCAGAACATGGATAATGTGGCTGGCAAGATGGCGCATATTGGGGTCAAGGACAAATCCCTGATCTGGAACACAGATCTGGTTGAGGCGCTGGAACTGGAGAATCTTGTTGGTCAGGCATTGGTGACAATCCGTTCGGCGGAGCAGCGCCAGGAATCACGCGGCGCCCATGCCCATGAGAACTGGCCTGAACGTGACGACGACAAATGGATGAAACACACCGTCATGCGTCTGGATGAGGATAATAAGTCTGAACTTTCATACCGCAATGTAATCATGAATACCCTGAGTAACGATGTGGCGCCAATTCCACCGGCACCGCGTGTTTACTAGGGGTAGTTGGCGAGGCATCAATGGCTGAATTCGCACTTCCTGCAAATTCCAAAATGACCAAGGGCGAGTCGCATTCGGCGCCAGCCAACGCACAGGATGTGAGAACATTCCAGATCTATCGCTGGTCGCCCGATGACGATGCCAATCCGCGGATCGACAGTTTCGACATTGATCTTGATGATTGCGGCCCGATGGTTCTGGATGCGCTGATCAAGATCAAGAGCGAACAGGACAGTAGTCTGACATTTCGCCGGTCATGCCGTGAGGGAATCTGCGGATCATGTTCGATGAACATTGATGGCACGAACACGCTGGCCTGTCTGAAAAGCATTGCTGAGGTGAAGGGTGATGTGAAGATTTTCCCTTTGCCCCATATGCCTGTGGTCAAGGATCTCGTGCCGGATCTCAGCAACGCCTATCGGCAACTGACTTCAATCGAACCGTGGTTGAAAACTGACAAGCCTGCGCCGGAGGGACAGGAACGGCGCCAATCGCCTGAAGAACGCGAAAAGCTTGATGGGCTTTGGGAATGCGTGCTGTGTTTCAGCTGTTCAACCGCCTGCCCGAGCTATTGGTGGAACAGCGATGAATATTTGGGGCCGGCGGTATTGCTGCAGGCCTATCGCTGGGTTGCTGACAGTCGTGATGATCACACCAGCGAACGTCTCGATGCGCTTGATGATAGTTTTGCCCTCTATCGCTGTCACACCATCATGAATTGCGCAAAAACATGTCCAAAGGGCCTGAACCCCGGCAAGGCCATTGCCAGCATCAAGTCAGATCTGGCGAAGCGCTAAACCCTGCACAATGTCGGCCGGAAGCGGCACGTCGATGTCGGCACAGGGGCTTTGACTGGTCGCGGATTTGCTGATTTGATACGTTGCGCCTGCCAAAAGACAGAGATGAGCGAATGGCTGAACAATCCCTGATCCCGAGCAAGGCATTGGCACAACGCGTTGCGGCCGGTGATTTGCAGGAAGATGCAGGGCAGTACACCACCGCATGTCAGCTGGACCAATTGCGCGCCGCAATCATCGACCAACAGTCGCATGGCTGGCTGAGGAATTTCATCCGCCGAACGGAACCTATGACTGGTCTTTATATCTATGGAGGTGTTGGCCGCGGCAAGACGATGTTGATGGACATGTTCTTTGCTTCCCTGCCCCACGGCAATGGCGTTCCGATCGGCTGGCGTCTGCATTTTCACGATTTCATGGTGTTGGCGCAGGATTTGATCCATGCAGCGCGGGAAGCTGGCACGGCCAACCCAATTGCACAGGCCGCCAAGCAGTTGGCTGGCAGAGGGCAGGTGCTGTGTTTTGACGAGATGGAGGTGCGTGACATCGCTGATGCGATGATTCTCGCGCGCCTGTTCACGGCGATCTTTGATGAGGGTGTCACATTGGTTGCTACCTCCAACAGGCATGCGGACGATCTCTATAAGGATGGGTTGCACAGGGACCGGTTCCTGCCATTCATCGCTCTGCTGAAACAACGCTGCGAATTGGTTGAAATTGCAGAAGGGCCAGACTGGCGTGGTTCGGTACTGGCGGACATGCAGGCTTGGTACACTCCCGATGACAGTCGCGCCGCGGTGGCGTTGGAACAGGTATTTGACGCGCTGCGGGGAGCGAGCGAGGCCACCCCCTCCACTTTGCGTGTGGCTGGCCGCGATGTTGTGATTGAGTGCAGTGCGGGGGATGTTGCGCTGGTCACCTTCGCTGAATTGTGCGAAGCGCCGTTGGCTGCACGCGACTATCTGGCGGTTGCGGGAAAATATGCCGGTATCGTAATGCGCGGGGTTCCCAGGTTTGGTGATCAGAACGAAGCGTCTGCGCGGCGTTTTATGTGGCTTGTCGACGCGCTCTATGACCGGTCGCGCTTTCTCATCGCCTCCGCCGCGACGGATATCGACGCGCTCTATGAGGGGCATCATTTTGCATTCGAGTTTTCCCGCACGATGTCTCGGTTGAGTGAAATGACCTGCCGCGGAAAATTGTTTCAAACCGACATATAAAAATATGGTTTCCCCGCTTTTCACGGCTTGGCTCTTGTGTCATCGGGTTTAATTTTGTAAACACGCCGTGGAAATCTGTCTTTAAACCAACAAGGTTTTAAAGGCCTTCTCTCTCACTCTCTTTTTGGATTTCGGATCATGGCACGAAATAAAATCTCTCTCGTTGGTGCGGGCAATATTGGCGGCACATTGGCGCTGCTCGCCGGTTTGAAAGAGCTGGGCGATGTAATGCTTTTTGATATTGCCGAGGGTATGCCGCAAGGTAAGGCGCTCGATATCGCGCAGGCAAGCCCGATTGAGGGCTTCAACGCAGATGTGTCTGGCGCGAATGATTATGCGGCGCTTGCTGACAGTGATGTTGTGATCGTGACAGCTGGCGTTGCCCGCAAACCGGGAATGAGCCGCGATGATCTGATCGGCATTAATACCAGTGTGATGAAGCAGGTGGGCGCAGGTATTCGGGATAATTGCCCTGATGCCTTTGTGATCTGCATCACCAACCCTCTTGATGTCATGGTTGGTGTTTTGCAGGCGGCTTCAGGCCTGCCAAAGTCGCATGTGGTTGGCATGGCCGGTGTTCTCGACTCAGCCCGCTTCCGCTATTTTCTGGCAGAGGAATTCAATGTTTCGGTTGAGGATGTCACCGCCTTTGTCCTCGGCGGGCATGGTGACACCATGGTGCCGCTCGTACGCTATTCAGCGGTGGCTGGCATCCCAGTACCTGACCTTGTTGAAATGGGATGGTCTACCACCGAGAAGATTGACGAGATCGTCCAGCGAACACGCGATGGCGGTGCCGAGATTGTTGGTCTGCTGAAAACAGGCTCTGCCTTTTATGCGCCAGCCTCGTCGGCGATTGAAATGGCTGATGCCTTTCTCAAGGACAAGAAACGTCTGCTCCCCTGCGCGGCCTATGTTGATGGCACCTATGGGCTGGACGGACTTTATGTCGGGGTGCCGGTGATCATCGGCGCTGGTGGCGTCGAGCGTGTTGTCGAGATTTTCCTCAATGAGGAGGAACAGGCAATGTTTGAAAATTCGGTTTCTGCTGTGAAGGCGTTGAACGAAATTGTAGCGGGGCTCGAATAACGGATGGCGGGCTGATGCCCGCCTTTTCTTTTGGGGGATGTGTTTCAATGAATATTCATGAGCATCAGGCAAAGGCCCTGCTTGCTGAATATGGCGTGCCGGTTCCGCGCGGACAGGTCGCTTTCTCGGTTGACGAGGCGGTGTCGGCGGCGAAGGAACTGGGCGGTCCGGTCTATGTTGTAAAAGCGCAGATCCATGCCGGTGGCCGGGGTAAGGCTGGCGGCGTGAAAGTTGTCAAATCCCTTGATGAGATAACTGACGTAGCGGGTGAGATTCTTGGCAGAACTTTGGTCACGCATCAGACTGGCCCAGAAGGGCGTGAGGTTCGTCGCCTCTATGTCGAAGATGGCTGTGATATTGCGGATGAGCTTTATCTCTCGATGCTTGTTGATCGTGGCACCAGCCGCGTCACGATCATCGCTTCGAGTGAGGGCGGAATGGATATCGAGGAAGTGGCGGCCAGTCAGCCAGAGAAAATTCTTTCGTTGGCGATTGATCCTGCCACTGGCCTGCAACCGTATCATATGCGACGGCTTGCCGGCATTCTTGGTCTGTCTGGCGGCACCGCCAAGCAACTGCCATCTTTTCTGCACTCAATTTTCACGGCATTCACGGCGCTTGATGCCTCGCTCGTTGAAATCAATCCTCTCGTGGTGACCGGAGCTGGCGATCTGCTGGCACTGGACGCGAAAATGAGCTTTGATGACAATGCGCTGTACCGCCATCCCAATGTGATGGAGCTGCGTGACCTCAGCGAGGAAGATCCCGCTGAGGTGCGTGCCAGCGAATTTGATCTCAATTACATCAAGCTGAATGGTGAGATCGGCTGCATGGTCAATGGCGCTGGTCTGGCCATGGCGACGATGGATATCATTGAGTTGAATGGTGCCTCACCGGCAAATTTCCTTGATGTGGGCGGCAGTGCCACCACCGAACGCGTGACCGAGGCTTTCAAGATCATTCTCTCGGATGACAATGTGAAGGGCATTCTGGTCAACATCTTTGGTGGAATCATGCGGTGTGACATCATTGCCGAGGGTGTTGTTTCGGCAGCGCGGAGTCTTGGCCTGGACAAGCCCCTTGTCGTCCGGCTTGAGGGAACAAATGTCGAGGAAGGCAAAAAGATCATGGCTGAGTCAGGGCTTTCGATCATTCCAGCTGACAATCTTGCCGATGCTGCGACAAAAATTGTCGCGGCCATCAAGTAACCGGGGAAAAACCATGTCCGTTCTCGTTAACAACCAGACCCGGGTCATTTGTCAGGGTCTCACAGGCTCACAAGGCAGCTTTCATTCCGAACAGGCAATTGCCTATGGCACCACTATGGTTGGTGGGGTGACGCCGGGCAAAGGTGGACAAACCCACCTCAATCTGCCGGTTTTCAATTCGGTTGCCGAAGCCATGGCGCAGACCGGGGCGAATGCGTCGGTCATTTATGTGCCGCCGCCATTTGCCGCTGATTCTATCCTTGAAGCGATAGATGCTGAAATACCACTGATCATCTGTATCACTGAAGGCATTCCGGTGTTGGACATGGTACGGGTAAAGCGCGCGCTTGATGCCAGCAAAAGTCGCCTGATCGGACCCAACTGCCCGGGAATCATCACCCCGGGTGAATGTAAGATCGGCATCATGCCTGGTCATATTCATCAGCCTGGCAAGGTCGGCATTGTGTCACGGTCGGGTACCCTGACCTATGAGGCGGTTGCCCAGACAACAGCGGTGGGACTCGGTCAGTCAACCTGCATTGGCATTGGTGGTGACCCGGTGAATGGAACCAATTTTATTGATTGCCTGGAAATGTTCCTTGCGGATGAGCAGACTGAGGCAATCGTGATGATTGGTGAAATTGGCGGCTCGGCCGAGGAAGAGGCGGCCGCTTTTTACGCCAGCAAGGCGGCAAAAAAACCAATTGCCGGTTTCATTGCTGGCAGAACCGCTCCGCCGGGACGGCGAATGGGGCATGCCGGCGCCATTGTCAGTGGCGGTAGCGGTGCTGCGGTGGACAAGATTGCGGCGATGGAGGTATCAGGTTTTGTGATGGCCGCTTCGCCTGCTGGACTTGGAGAGGCCGTGACAAAAGCTATTGCCGACTTTCGTGGTTAGAACGTAAACAACTTGAATAAGCCAGAATAGCGCATACACTGTGCTAACTCTGTAATCCTGTGAAGGAAGCCTTCTGATGGACGACTCCGGGCAAGCCCCAAGTTTAGACAGTCACGGCAACACAAAAACCGCCGAACCGGACTACAGTCTGCTATCGGGTGCCAATGCTACTTTTATTGCGGAAATGAAAGCCGTATGGGCGCGTGATCCGAATTCAGTCGACAAGAGTTGGGCCGCTTATTTCAAACATCTCGATCAGGTTGGTGCTGAAACCGATCTTATGGAAGCTGGGCCAAGCTGGGGGCGCGCCGCAAGCCGTGTCGTTGGTGCCATAGACCCAGAGGAATCGATCCGTGCCGTGGCTGATGGACATGTCGCAGGCCGGCATGTGAATGCAGGGGACATTCGTGCCGCAACGCTCGATTCACTGCGGGCAGTGATGTTGATTCGGGCTTATCGTATTCGCGGCCATTTGATTGCCGATCTTGATCCTCTGGCACTGGAGGACAAGCCTCTTCATCCGGAACTTGATCCGCAGACCTACGGCTTTGGTGATGATGATTGGGACCGTCCCATTTTCATCAATTATGTGCTGGGTCTGGAAACTGCAACGCTGCGCGAGATTGTTGCTCAGCTCCGCAAGACCTATTGCGGCACGATCGGTGTTGAATTCATGCACATTCAGGATCCGGCGCAAAAAGCGTGGATCCAGGAACGCATTGAGGCAATTGGCAACAAGACTGATTTCACCTTGCGTGGCAAGAAGGCCATTTATGAGCGTCTTGTCGATGCTACAGAGTTTGAGCGATATCTTCACAAGAAATATACCGGGACCAAACGGTTTGGTCTGGATGGCGGCGAGGCGGTCATTCCTGCGCTTGAACAGATCCTCAAACGGGGCAGCCAGCTTGGTCTTGGCGAGGTTGTCATTGGCATGGCGCATCGCGGACGGTTGAATGTTCTGCATAATGTTCTGGCAAAGCCGTTTCGTGCCATTGTTTCCGAATTTCTTGGCAACCCTGCCAATCCGGAGGAAGCTGGTGGATCCGGTGATGTGAAATATCACATGGGCGCATCTGCCGACCGGGAGTTCGATAAGACGCAGGTGCATCTCAGCCTCGCGCCGAACCCATCGCATTTGGAAATTGTCGATCCGGTCGTGGTTGGCCGTGTACGGGCAAAACAGCAACAGCGCAACGATACTGAGCGGACTGAGGTCTTGGGCATTCTGCTGCATGGCGATGCCGCCTTTGCTGGACAGGGTGTTGTCGGCGAGACCTTTGCCTTCTCGGCGCTTCGTGGGTATCGCACCGGCGGAACCATCCATATCATCGTCAACAACCAAATTGGCTTTACGACAAGCCCGCATTATTCGCGCTCATCACCCTATCCGACGGATGTGGCGAAGATGGTGATGGCACCGATTTTCCACGTCAATGGCGATGATCCGGAGGCAGTGGTGCATGCTGCCCGCATTGCCACTGAATTCCGACAGGCATTTGGCACTGATGCGGTTATCGACATGTTCTGTTATCGGCGCTTTGGTCATAATGAGGGCGATGAGCCCGCCTTCACCCAACCGCTGATGTATGAGGCGATCGCAGCGCATCAGAGCACCAGTGAAATCTACGCGCAAAAGCTGATTGCCGAAGGTGTGTTTGATGAGGCGGGTGCGCAGAAAGTCATTGATGAGCGTCTGACCTATCTCGATGATGAATTTGAAGCTGGTACAAGTTACCGACCAAACAAGGCCGATTGGCTAGAGGGAAGCTGGTCGGGGATGCGCACGGCGCATGGTGTTGAGCGACGCGGCGAGACGGCGGTTGAGCTGGATGTCCTGCGCCGGATCGGCAAGACCATGACAACACCGCCAGACCATATGACGCTCAATTCGAAACTGATCCGTATCCTGAAAACACGGGCAACAAATATTGAGGCGGGTGCCAATATTGACTGGGCGACCGCCGAGCATCTGGCCTTTGGCTCGCTTTTGCTTGAAGGTGATACGGTGCGCCTGTCTGGTCAGGATTCCTGTCGCGGCACTTTTAGCCAGCGTCACGCTGTTCTGGTCGATCAGAAAACTGAGGAACGCTATGCCCCACTGATGTATCTGGACCCGGATCAGGCGGTCTTTGAGGTCATCGACTCACCTCTGTCGGAGGCGTCGGTGATGGGTTTTGAGTATGGGTTCTCGCAGGTGGAGCCTAACGCGCTCGTGATGTGGGAAGCACAATTTGGTGATTTTGCCAATGGTGCGCAGGTTGTCATTGACCAGTTCATTTCTTCCGGCGAAGCAAAATGGCTGCGGATGAATGCGTTGGTGCTGCTGTTGCCACACGGGTATGAGGGGCAGGGACCGGAACATTCATCGGCACGTCTGGAGAGATATCTGCAACTGTGCGCTGAGGATAACATGCAGGTGGTTAACTGCACGACCCCAGCCAATTATTTCCATGTTCTGCGCCGACAGTTACGCAGGGACTTCCGCAAGCCGCTCGTTGTGATGACGCCTAAATCGTTGCTGCGGCACAAAGCCTGTGTCTCTGAGCTTGTAGATATGGGACCGGGGACAAGTTTTCACCGGATTCTTGATGAGCGAGACACGAAGGTAAACCACGGCAATGCAAAGCGCGTCGTGATGTGCAGCGGCAAGGTCTATTTTGATCTTGCGGCAAAACGCGATGAGCTGGGGGCCTGGGATACTGAGATCGTCCGCCTCGAACAATTATATCCGTTCCCAAGCAAGGCCCTCGAGGAGGTGATCACAATGACGCCAGAGGCGACATTCGTCTGGTGTCAGGAGGAGCCAAAAAATATGGGCGCCTGGACAATGGTTCGTGATTTTATTGAGGATATGATGGCTGACATTGGCATCAAGCAGCAACGGCTTGTCTATGCTGGACGTGCGGCGGCAGCCTCTCCCGCCACGGGGTCTCTGTCTCGTCACAATGCGGAACAGCAGGGGCTGGTTTCCGCGGCATTAGGGCTGGATGCTGGAGATAAAGCCGCCGCCGCCGAATAAGGATGCCCTGTTCCAGATTGTTTGTCCGGGACTGAGCTGTCTATCTGAAAATGGCACCAGAGGAGGGTGCTGACCATGGGTATTGATATCGTTGTTCCCACACTTGGCGAGTCTGTGAGTGATGCCACCATTGCCCGCTGGATGAAGCAGGCTGGTGAGGCTGTTAAGCAGGATGAACCCATTGTCGAGTTGGAAACCGACAAGGTGACGCTTGAAGTGCCTTCACCCGTTGCTGGCACTCTGTCGGAGATCATTGCCAATGAGGGTGCGACCGTTGAGGTTGGCGCGCTGCTCGCGCGGGTTGAAGAAGGCGCCGCGCCGAAAGTTGCTCCATCACAGGATGCGGCACCCGCTGCGGAAAAGGCTGCGGCTTCACAGGAATCTGCTGCGCCTGTTGCTGCAGCGTCTGGGCGTGAACATCCGCTGTCACCCGCCGTTCGTCGTCTTGTCGAGGAAAATGACATTGACCCAGACAAAATCAAGGGAACGGGGGTGGATGGCCGTTTGACCAAAGCTGATGTCATGTCGGCGTTAAAAGCAGTTGCATCAGCGCCCGCACCCACAACCATAACCCCAATGGTTAGCGCACCCGTTCGGCAGACGCCACGCGAGATTGACGCGGCGCGTGAGGAACGTGTGCCGATGTCAAAGCTGCGCCAGATCATTGCTGGCCGCCTGAAAATGGCGCAGAACAATGCGGCCATGCTGACAACCTTCAACGAGGTTGACATGTCACAAGTGATGGCGATGCGGGCTGAGTATAAGCAGGAATTCGAGACCGTGCATGGCGTTCGCCTCGGCTTCATGGGCATGTTTACCCTTGCCGCCATTCAGGCGCTGCGTGATTTTCCAGCCGTCAACGCAGAAATAGAAGGCACCGATATCATCTATAAGAATTATTACAATATCGGCGTAGCGGTTGGCACGCCGCAAGGTCTTGTCGTGCCGGTGGTAAAGGATGCAGGTGACATGTCGCTGGCTGATCTTGAGCGCGCAATTGGTGATTTCGGCCTGCGGGCGCGTGACGGCAAGATTAAACCAGATGAGATGGCTGGCGGCACCTTCACGATCTCGAATGGCGGCGTCTATGGCTCGTTGATGTCGACGCCGATTTTAAACCCACCGCAAAGCGGTATTCTGGGGATGCATAAAATCGAGAAACGGGCCGTTGTGGTCGATGACCAGATTGTCATTCGTTCGATGATGTATCTGGCGCTGTCATATGATCATCGAATTATCGATGGTCGCGAGGCGGTTTCATTTTTGGCGCGGGTTAAGGAAACCATAGAGGACCCGCGTCGCCTGATCATGGGTGTCTGAGAAACTGCCCGACTACAGGGCTTTAAACGGGACATGAGAATTGGAGCAGGGGAATCGGGGGCAGGGGAATGACGACGGAAAAATTTGATCTGATTGTTATCGGGGCAGGACCCGGAGGATATGTGGCTGCAATCAGGGCGTCGCAGCTTGGGATGAAGGTCGCCTGTGTAGACAGGCGGTCGACGCTGGGCGGCACGTGCTTGAATGTGGGCTGTATCCCGTCAAAGGCACTGCTCAACGCATCTGAACAATTTGCCAAGGCGACGGATGGGACACTTGCTGATCTTGGCATTTCTGTTGGAACGCCGAAGCTTGATTTGGGCAGGATGCAGGTGGCCAAGGATGATATCGTGTCTGGCCTGACAGGTGGCATCGACTATCTGTTCAAGAAAAATAAAATCACCCGGCTTGAGGGAACTGCACGCATTGATCATGCGGGGGAGGTCAGCCTTGTCGATGGCTCGGATAAGGGCAGCTATCACTGTGACCGCATCTTGATAGCCACTGGTAGCCATGCCTCAAGCCTGCCAAATGTAGCAATTGATGAAAAGCGGATTGTCAGTTCCACTGGCGCCCTTGCGCTGACAACGCTGCCAAAGAAACTGGTGGTTATTGGTGCTGGTTATATTGGTCTAGAGCTTGGTACCGTCTGGGCGCGTCTTGGCGCCGAGGTCGAGGTGATTGAATTTCTGCCACGGATACTGCCGGGGATGGATGAGGAGGTGGCAAAGAAATTCATGGCCATCGCCAAGCGCCAAGGTCTGAAATTTCGCCTAAAGACAGCGGTGAAATCAGCCAAGGCCAGCAAGACGGGAGTCTCGCTTATGGTGGAACCTGCCGGTGGTGGTGACGAGGAACAGATCGACGCCGATGTGGCACTGGTCTCGGTTGGCCGTCATCCGGCAACCAACGGCCTTGGGCTGGAAGAGGCTGGTGTTGCTGTCAGTGACCGTGGCCGTATCAAGGTTGATCCCAGATTTGAGACCTCAGTTGAAGGCATTTTTGCCATTGGCGATGTCATTAATGGGCCGATGCTGGCACACAAGGCAGAAGAAGACGGCATTGCGGCGGTGGAATTGATGGCTGGCCTTGCCGGCCATGTTGATTATGACGCTGTGCCAGGAATCGTCTATACTGCACCAGAAGTGGCAACCCTTGGTAAGAGTGAGGAAAGCCTGAAGGCTGAGGATATCAGCTATGTCAAAGGCGTCTTTCCCTTTCAGGCAAATAGCCGGGCCAAGGCAGTTGGACATACTGATGGTTTTGTCAAGATTCTGGCCTGCACCGAAACCGACCGGGTGCTTGGCGTGCATATCATCGGACATGAAGCAGGCACAGTGATCCATGAATGTGCGACTGCAATGGCCTTTGGTGCAACCGCTGAGGATATCGCCCGCACCTGTCATGGCCATCCGACATTGAATGAAGCGGTCAAGGAAGCCGCGCTGGCTGTTGATGGAAGGGCCATTCACATCTAACGCGATTGTCATCAGGGATGATTGGTCAGCGCGCTCGCGGGTGCGTCTGGGCATGGACGTGTTTGAGATGCGCTTCATCTATGCTGGTGTAGCGTTGAGTGGTTGACAGGCTGGCATGGCCGAGCAATTCCTGAATGGCCCGCAGATCACCCCCATTGCCGAGTAAATGTGTGGCGAAGGCATGCCGCAGGGCATGCGGTGTGACATGCGTTGGCAGGCTGAGCTCATGGCGCAGCCCCTCCACTAACCGCTGTGCCGCCCGCGGCCCAAAAGGTTTGCCGCGATTGCTGACGAACAGAGCGCCGTCATGACCGAGATCGAAAGGGCATGCAGCCAAATAGTCTTCGACTGCCTGCGTGACCGCTGGCAGAACCGGCACCTCGCGAATCTTCCCACCCTTGCCAGTGATTCGCAGCCAGTCCGCAAATGGGGCATCGCTTTGTCTCAGGCTGAGTGCTTCGGAAATCCGCAGGCCAACTCCATATAGCAACATCAGCAGGCTGAAATCCCGTTTTTTACTCCAGTCGGGACCGCGCCGGCCAAAGATGGCGTTTAGCATGGCCAAGGCGTCGTCACGCGAGACAGATTTAGGCACCGCACGAGGCGGTCTCGGTGCCTTTAGCCAGCTCATATCCTCGATGTCGGCAATACCTGTCTGTCCACAAAAGCGATAAAAGCTGCGAAGAGATGAGACTCGGCGGGCAATCGTCGTTCTGGCAAGGCCGCGTGTCGCCATGTCGGCGAGCCAGGCTCGAAATTCCGGCCGATCCACCGCATTGGTTTTGGTGGCTGTTCCGCCCCGGTCACCAACAAAGGCACAAAAATCGTCCAAATCGGCTTCGTAGGCTGAAACTGTGTTTTCGCCATACCGCTTCTCGATGCTGAGCCAGTTGAGCCAGGCCTTACGATGCGAGGCAGCAATCACTGGACGTTCACCTCCCCACTCATGCCCAGCCGAGCGGTCAGCGCTACCCCTACAAGTTCGGCAAGCAGCACTAACAAATCGCTGGACAGATCGGGTGTGAAGCTGGATTTTTTCTGCCCGCACAAGACCAGAAGTGTCTCGGCAACCGGGTCCACAAGGCGGTCTGGCAGAGCGATTATGGCAACGCTGGCAGGGGCTATGCCAAGCAGCGCACAAAGCGTTGATTCGGGCGCGCCAAGGACGAGCGAATTTCCACCAGTGAGCGAGGCCAGAACATCATCCGGGCAAAAAATCGGTCCATCCTTACTGACGTTCTGCTGGAAGTGCGCGCTGGCACTGATCAGCTGGCAGGACTCAAGGTCAAAAATAGATGGAAACTCGGTGGCAATCACATGAAACAATTGGTCAATATCCGCAGCGGCAAGCAGGGCCAATGCCGCATGATGCAGCCGTTGCCAGTTGACCATATTTTCCGCCGCCAGATTTAGGATCGACTTGTTCTGCAGACCAATCTTTCGGGCTTCATTGCGCGCCCGCCGCGCAATGGCTGGGGTCAAATCGACAATTTTGCCGTCCGCAGCATCCGGTTTGGCATCCGGTGCCGCAATCTGTTTCAGGAAATCTGGATTTGCAGCCAGAAACCGCAACACCTGTTCTGCTGTTGGGACATTGTCATCATTCTTGTCTGTCATGCTGCCTATCTGTTATGCTGCAAGCCTCTAGAGCCTGCTCGCAGCATACCTTGATGTGTTTGCCTTACAAAATTGATTGTCCTGTCTGTTTCCAGTCCGCCATGAAGGCATCCAACCCACTGTCGGTAAGTGGGTGTTTATAGAGTGATGTCAGGATCTTTGGCGGCAGGGTTACAACATCTGCACCGATCAGTGCGGCATCGACAACATGCTGCGTGCTGCGCACAGACGCCACCAGCACTTCTGTGTCAAAATCAAAATTCGCATATATTGTGCAGATGTCTTCGATGAGCCCCATTCCATCCTTGCCGATATCGTCAAGCCGGCCGACAAAGGGTGAGATGAAACTGGCTCCTGCCTTGGCCGCCAGCAGCGCTTGACCGGCGGTAAAGCACAAGGTGACATTTACCTTTGTTCCCGAATCAGCCAGTGCGCTACATGTCCGAAGCCCCGCTTCCGTCAACGGCACCTTGACCGTGACATTGGGTGCAATGGCCGCAAGTTTTCTGCCCTCGGTGAGCATTGTCTCAAAATCGGTTGCCGTTACTTCCGCGCTGACGGGTCCGTCCACAAGCGCGCAGATTTCGGCAATTGTTTCGAGAATGTTGCGGCCTGATTTGGCGATCAGCGAGGGGTTGGTTGTCACGCCATCGACAAAACCGCTGTTCTGATGTGTTTTGATCTCGTTGATATCTGCACTGTCGAGGAAAATTTTCATTTGGGTCTCTCACTGTTCGGCCATACTGTACGCCGGTAGCATGTGTGGTGTTTGCACCAGTCTATATGAACCAGATCAGCAAATCCACCGGTGCGCACGGTATCTTTGATAGCCATTGCATGGCGGCAGAAACAGACGGGCATCGCCCTTGGGAAACGGGTAGCGGGAGTGAGTGTGATAGACGGGAGCGAGACGGAAGCAGATACCGTGAGTGTTGCACTTGCCACACCTCTGCTCGCCGCTTATGACTATCATCTAGGTGGTTTTGGGCAGCTGGTCCGCGGCACGATCGTTCTGGTTCCACTTGGCAGCCGGTCTGTCCATGGCATTATTTTAGGGCCGGGGAACGACGATGTCTCGCGCCACAAGCTTCGTCCAATCAAGGCGGTTCCGCAGTTGGCGCCCCTTGCGCCGCGCTTCGTTGATTTTCTTGAAAAAATGTCAGCTTGGACGCTGGCGCCGCTTGGCAGTGTGGTCAAGATGGTTCTCGGCCAGCCAGACGCCCTATCACCGCCGCCATTACAGACGATCTATCGCCTTGTCATGCCGCAGCCAGGTGAGGCGCGGCTGACACAGGCCCGCGAGCGTGTTCTTGAACTTTTGCAAAAGACTGGTGGCCTGAGCGCGGCTGAAATCCAGAAGCTGGCCGGCGTCAGCGCGTCAGTCATCACGACCATGGCAAAGCAGGGATTGCTGGAAGCGGCAAAAATCCAACCGGCGACGACAACGGTACACCCTGATCTGGAGCTTGCGGGACCTGAACTGACAGAAGATCAGCGACAGGCTGCGTCGGTAATGTGTGGCTCCATCGGCTCAGGATTTGCCGCCTTTCTGCTTGACGGGGTGACGGGATCCGGCAAAACAGAAACCTACCTTGAGGCTGTGCGCAGCGCACTTGCCGCTGACCAGCAGGTGCTGATCCTGCTGCCGGAGATTGCGTTATCGACAAGCTGGCGAAACCGGTTCATGGCCCGATTTGGCGTGGCACCCACCGAGTGGCATTCCGACATTAACCCGGCCAGCAAGCGCCGGGCATGGCGGGAGATTCAGAGGGGTGAGGCGAAGGTTGTGGTCGGTGCCAGGTCCGCTCTTTTCCTGCCCTTTGCCAATCTTGGCCTGATCATCGTCGATGAGGAGCATGAACATGCCTTCAAACAGGAGGATCAAGTCATCTATCAGGCGCGCGACATGGCGGTTCTGCGTGCCAGTCAGGAAGCCTGTCCAATCATTCTGGCAAGTGCGACTCCCTCGCTGGAAAGCTGGGTGAATGCAGGGATGACCGGCGAGAAACAACGTTATCAGCGGTTGGTTCTGCCGAATCGGGTGATGGCAGCAGCACTGCCTGAAATCAGCGCCATCGATCTGCGGGCAACGCCGCCGGAGCGCGGGCGCTGGCTGGCACCTCCCTTGGTTGAGGCATTGCAGGTACGTCTTGATGCTGGTGAGCAGAGCCTGTTGTTTCTCAACCGGCGTGGTTACGCGCCGCTGACTCTGTGTGGTGCCTGTGGACATCAGCTTGCCTGTCCGAATTGTGATAGCTGGATGGTGGCGCACCGTCTTGCCGGGCGATTGCGCTGCCATCATTGCGGGTATGAGACGCGACCACCGGATGAATGTTCATCTTGCGGCGAGAGCGATAGTATGCGTGCCTGTGGCCCCGGGGTGGAACGACTCGCCGAAGAAGTACTGCACCGTTTTCCAGAGGCTCGATTTGCCGTTCTCTCCAGTGACACTGTGGGCAGCCCGAAGGCAAGCGAGATGTTTGTGCAATCGGTGATTGATGGCGATGTCGATATTATTATCGGCACGCAAATGGCGGCAAAGGGCCATCATTTTCCCAATCTGACATTGGTTGGGGTGGTTGATGCCGATCTTGGTCTGGCTGGTGGTGATCTCCGGGCGGCGGAACGGACATTTCAGATGCTGATGCAGGTGGCAGGCCGGGCAGGCCGCGAATCACGCCCCGGTGCGGCGATCCTGCAAACGATGCAGCCTGAAAATCCTGTGATTTCAGCGCTCCTTGACGGTGACAGGGACCAGTTTCTTGCGCATGAGGTTGCCGCGCGCAAGGCTGCCAGCATGCCGCCCTTTGCCCGGCTTGCATCGATTATCCTCTCAGCGACGGATCAGGAAAGATTGCGTGCTGCGGCAGATATTCTTGCGCGGACGGTTCCCCGGTTTGAGGGAGTCGATATCTTCGGGCCAACAGCAGCACCATTGTCATTTCTGCGGGGCAGGCACCGCGCCCGGATGTTGGTCAGAGCAGAAAAATCAATTGATATACAACGGGTTATTCAAAGTTGGATAAAGGACGTAAAACTTCCCTCGTCGGTGCGCCTCTATGTCGATATTGACCCGTATAGTTTCCTCTGAGCAAGGCTGGCGCTCTTTGGTTTGCGGGTAACCACCGAGGAAATTTGCCAGACCGGCAGGCGGACTGGTGGAAAGTCAATTTTTAACCCCCTCAATGCTTGCCTTTCAGCCGTGGCTATGATACCTCCACCCCGTGTTTTAACTATGGGTGCAATGGCCTGTAGCTGCCGAACATTTCACCTGTGGAATTAAGTCTCAAAGGATGAGGGTAAGTCGTTGAGTTCAGGCGCGAAAGGTCTTGCTGGCCGTTATGCAGGTGCACTTTATGCATTGGCAAGCGATTCCGGCAAATTGAAGTCGGTTGTTGCTGATCTGACAGATTTGGCGGCACTCATCTCAGACAATGAGGATATGAAGTCCATGATAGGCTCTCCGGCCATCAGTTGGACGGAACAGATGAACGCAATTACTGCGATTCTTGAACAAGCCGGTGCTGACGCTTTGACTGTCAAATTTGCCGGTGCGGTTGCCGCGAATGGGCGGTTGCATGCAATGGATCGAATTATCACAGCATTCCTCGAGGAACATGCCCGGCGGCGCGGAGAAATTTCCGCCGAGGTCATCTCGGCTGTTGCGCTCGACAAGGCGCGGACAGCGGCTGTGGAAAAAGTTGTTGGTAGTCTTGCCGGCAGTGACAAACTCTCTCTGTCAATGCGCGTTGACCCATCCCTTATTGGCGGGCTCGTTGTGCGCATTGGTTCCCGAATGATTGATACGTCAATCAGAACAAAACTTAACCGGCTTGAAACAGCTATGAAGGGTGTTGCGTGATGGATATTCGTGCGGCTGAAATTTCGGCGATCCTGAAAGAACAAATTGCAAATTTTGGCAGTGATGCCGAAATTGCCGAGGTAGGACGTGTATTGTCCGTTGGTGACGGCATCGCCCGTGTCTACGGTCTGGATGAAGTTCAGGCTGGTGAGATGGTCGAGTTTGAGGGCGGTGTCAAAGGCATGGCGCTGAACCTTGAGGCTGACAATGTCGGTATCGTTATTTTTGGTGATGACCGGGCCATTAAGGAAGGCGATGTTGTTCGCCGGACGGCTTCGATTGTGGACGCACCCGTTGGCATGGGCCTGCTTGGCCGCGTCGTCGACGCTCTGGGCAACCCGATCGATGGCAAGGGTCCGCTGAAGGATGTCAAGCGCAGCCGTGTCGAGGTTAAAGCCCCCGGCATCATGCCGCGGCAATCGGTGCATGAGCCCATGCAGACGGGCCTCAAAGCTATCGACAGTCTGATCCCGATCGGACGTGGCCAGCGTGAGCTGATCATTGGTGACCGCCAGACAGGCAAAACGGCGATTGCTGTTGATACCTTCATCAACCAGAAGCCGGTGAATGAGGCGGCTGGCAAGGATAATAGTAAAAAGCTGTTTTGTATCTATGTTGCTGTTGGTCAGAAACGCTCAACGGTGGCGCAGATTGTCCGCTCTCTCGAAGAACAGGGCGCGCTTGAATATACAATCGTGATCGCAGCGACAGCGTCCGACCCGGCCCCGATGCAGTTCCTTGCTCCCTACACAGCAAGTGCGATGGGGGAGCATTTCCGTGACAACGGCATGCACGCGTTGGTGGTCTTTGACGATTTGTCAAAGCAGGCTGTGGCCTATCGCCAGATGAGCCTGTTGCTTCGCCGCCCACCGGGACGCGAAGCCTATCCTGGCGACGTTTTCTACCTGCACTCACGCCTACTGGAGCGTGCCGCGAAAATGAATGCGGAAAATGGTTCCGGGTCACTGACAGCACTTCCTGTCATTGAAACCCAGGCTGGTGATGTGTCCGCCTATATTCCAACCAATGTGATTTCGATCACAGATGGCCAGATCTTCCTTGAGACAGAGTTGTTCTACAAGGGCATTCGTCCGGCGGTGAATGTTGGTCTTTCAGTCTCGCGTGTGGGGTCTGCGGCGCAGATCAAGGCGATGAAACAGGTTGCCGGGTCAGTCAAGCTGGAGCTCGCACAATATCGTGAGATGGCTGCATTTGCCCAGTTCGCATCAGACATGGACGCATCAACACGCGCCCTGCTTGAGCGTGGCGCACGTTTGACTGAGCTTCTGAAACAGCCGCAATACAGCCCCATGAAGGTTGAAGAGCAGGTGGCCGTGATCTTCGCCGGGGTGAATGGTTATCTCGATGCGATCGAGGTATCTGATGTCGGTCGCTTTGAGGCTGGTTTGTTGGATCATATGCGCAGCGCGGCTCAGGATATCCTGAACACCATCCGTGATGAGCAGAAGCTGTCCGAGGACACCGAGAGCAAGCTTTCCGCAGCAATCGAGGCCTTTGCCAAGAATTTTGCATAGGGCTGGTGGGGTGCGGCTATGCGGCACCAGTAACCAAATAATGGAGTTTGGTGAATGCCATCTTTGAAGGATCTCAAGACGCGTATCAACAGCGTCAAATCCACGCAGAAAATCACCTCTGCCATGAAAATGGTGGCAGCTGCAAAACTGCGTCGCGCGCAGGAAGCGGCTGAACAGGGTCGCCCCTACGCCGACAGAATGCGTCAGGTTATCGCCAGCCTCGCGGCGAAATCGGATGGTTCAAACGGTCCGGCACTGCTTGTTGGTAACGGAAAATCAGATACACATCTGCTTGTTGTAATGTCTGCTGACCGCGGACTGTGTGGCGGTTTCAATGGATCAATCACAAGGCAGACCCGTAACGAGGTCAGCCGTTTGCAGTCTGAGGGCAAGACGGTCAAGTTGCTTATGGTGGGACGCAAATCAGCCGACGCGCTGCGTCGTGATTTAGGTGATTTGTATATTGATCGGCTTGAGGGCATTCAGGGAACAAGCGTTTCCTTTGCCGACGCCGGGTCAATCGGCAAAACCATTCGAGACGGCTTTGAGGCAGGTGACTTTGATATCTGCACCGTTATTTACAACAGATTTGTCAGCGCCATTACGCAGGAAGTGACACTAACACGGCTGATTCCCGCTGAGGTTGGGTCGGGCGAGGCTGATAGTGCTGATGACGCGTCCACCGTGAATTATGATTATGAGCCGGAAGAAGACGAATTGCTTGCCAGTTTGTTGCCGCGCAATATCTCAACGCAGGTTTATAACGCATTGCTTGAATCCTCTGCCTCGGAACTGGCAGCGCGGATGACAGCAATGGATAACGCCACACGGAACGCAGGTGATCTGATCGACAGATTGACGCTTGTCTATAATCGGTCGCGGCAGGCAACGATTACGAAGGAACTGATAGAGATCATCTCGGGTGCCGAGGCGGTCTAGACAGAGTTGGAAATTAGATAACCACGGGGACGGTTTGACCCCAAAAACGGTTTAGCTTGGAGTGAATGAACCATGGCAAAAAATGCAATTGGCAAAATCAGTCAGGTCATCGGCGCGGTTGTCGATGTTCAATTTGATGGGAATCTGCCAGCGATTCAGAATGCGCTTGAGGTTGATAATAACGGTCAGCGTCTGGTCCTTGAAGTTGCCCAGCATCTGGGTGAATCATCAGTGCGTACCATCGCGATGGACTCAACCGAAGGGCTGGTTCGTGGCGCCAACGCGACTGATACAGGTGCGCCGATCACCGTGCCGGTTGGCCCGGAGACGCTCGGTCGTATCCTCAATGTGATTGGTGAGCCTGTCGATGAGGGCGAGCCGGTCAAAGCCAAGAAATATTACCCAATTCACCGCGCTGCGCCGGAATATATTGACCAGTCGACAGAAGCTGAAATTCTGGTGACGGGCATCAAGGTTGTTGACCTTCTTGCGCCTTATGCAAAAGGTGGAAAGATCGGCCTGTTTGGCGGTGCCGGTGTTGGTAAGACAGTTTTGATCATGGAACTGATCAACAACGTGGCGAAAGCGCATGGTGGCTATTCGGTGTTTGCCGGCGTTGGTGAGCGGACACGTGAAGGAAATGATCTCTATCATGAGATGGTTGAATCCGGTGTTATCAAAACCGATGGCGAGGGTTCCAAGGCCGCGCTCGTCTATGGCCAGATGAATGAGCCTCCGGGCGCCCGTTCACGTGTTGCCCTGACGGGTCTGACATTGGCGGAATATTTCCGCGATGAAGAAGGCCAGGATGTGCTGTTCTTCGTGGATAACATCTTTCGTTTCACACAGGCTGGCTCGGAAGTGTCGGCGTTGCTTGGCCGCATTCCATCTGCGGTGGGTTATCAGCCGACATTGGCGACTGATATGGGTGCGTTGCAGGAGCGGATTACAACGACAACTAAGGGCTCGATTACGTCCGTGCAGGCGATTTATGTCCCTGCCGACGATTTGACTGATCCGGCACCAGCGGCATCATTTGCGCATTTGGATGCGACAACCGTTCTTTCACGTCAGATTGCCGAGCTTGGCATTTATCCTGCGGTGGACCCGCTGGACTCATCCTCGCGCATGCTTGACCCGAGGATTGTCGGTGATGAGCATTATGAGGTTGCCCGTAACGTTCAAGAAGTTCTGCAGCAGTATAAATCGCTACAGGATATCATTGCCATTCTGGGTATGGATGAGTTGTCTGAGGAAGATAAGCTGACGGTGGCGCGTGCGCGCAAGATTCAGCGTTTCCTCTCGCAGCCTTTCTTCGTTGCCGAGGTGTTTACCGGTTCACCCGGTAAGCTTGTCGGGCTCGAAGATACCATCAAGGGTTTTTCCGGCATTATCAATGGTGACTATGATCATCTGCCTGAGGCGGCTTTCTACATGGTTGGCACCATCGATGAAGCGATCGAAAAAGGCAAAAAACTTGTTCAGGAAGCCGCTTAACCCAGCTTGATTGCAGGGTGTTTGGCAAAGGGTAGATACTGATGGCTGAAACAACGCAACTCGAATTGGTTACACCAGCCAGAGTCATGGTGCAAAAGGCAGCTGAAATGGTTGTTGCACCTGGTGTTGAAGGGTTGTTTGGTGTGCTTCCGCGGCATGCGCCGCTGCTCGCAGATCTGGCACGAGGCATCATTGAGGTGCATGAAAATGGCAAAATTGTTAATCGTTATATGATTGATGGCGGCCTTGCCGATGTCACGCCTGAAGCGGTTACCATTCTGGCGGAACGTGCGGAGGATCTTGACGCGGCAGATGCCGGCGAGCTTAACACACGCGCCGATGCCGCCTCCGAGGCGGAGGCAGATTTCCTACGTGCGGTTGCTGCGGCTCTGTAAAGTGTTAAAAAGAGAGAACGAATAGCAAGGCCCGGCAATGCCGGGCTTTTCTATTTGGCAGAAATGATCTGCGCTTGTTCGATATGCGGCTTAAAGGCGGTGAGTACATGGCGATAGACATCACGCTTGAACGGCACCGCGAGGTCAATCAGCCTGTCCGGTGACAGCCATTTCCATTCACAAAATTCAGGCTCGGCAGTGTCAATATTGATCTCGGCATCGGCACCATTGTAGTGCAGCAACATCCATTTCTGCTTCTGGCCCTTATATTGACCATGCCAAAGCCGTTCTGCGAGGGCCATGGGAATGTCATAATTGAGCCAATCTTGAATCTCATGAAGCACGGTGGCTTTGCGGGTGCCAATCTCTTCTTCCATCTCTCGCAGGCAAGCTTCAAGCGGCGTTTCGCCAAGGTCTATTCCGCCCTGCGGCATCTGCCATGCCTCGGCCCGGCTGTCGATTCGGCGTCCAGCAAAAACCATGCCGCTATCATTGATCAAAAAAATACCAACACAAGGTCGATACGGCCGTTCATCATAGGGAATGATCGGCGCCGTCATGATGGTGACTTTATTGATTCAAAAACACTGATGCCGCGGATCAGATCAAGGGCGCGGGCAAGCTGAAAGTCGACCTTGGACTGATCAAACGGCTCGTCATCTTCGGTTTCACTCTGCGCGTCGGCGTCTTGGTTTTCGCCGCCATCAAGCGCACCTTTCAGATTTTCCTCACGGAAGTTGCCACCATCAAGCTTCTCGATACGGGCCAGCGCCACTTCGATATCCGGAGTGATGCCCTTGCCCTGAATGGATTCTCCTGATGGTGTGTAGTAGCGAGCTGTGGTTAGACGGATGGCGGCGGTATTGGACACAGGTATCACTGACTGGACCGAACCTTTGCCAAAAGTGCGCGTGCCGAGCAGGATCGCCCTTTTATGATCTTTGAGGGCACCAGCCACAATTTCCGATGCGGATGCCGAGCCGGAATTGATCAACACAACGACGGGCAACCCACGCGCAATGTCGCCAGCCCTCGCATAGACATGGCTACCTTCATCTGCGTTGCGGCCACGTGTTGAGACAATCTCGCCCTTCTCAAGGAAAGCATCGCTAACTGCCACAGCTTCATTCAACAACCCACCAGGGTTGTTTCTAAGGTCCAGCACGATACCCTTTAGATTGTCGCCCTCGCTTAAAAAGAAGTCGCCAACGGCATCCTGCAGGCCCGGGCTGGTCTGTTCAGAAAAGGTCGTCAGACGGACATAGCCGATGCCGTCAAAGATCTCCGAGCGCACAGATTTAATCTTGATGAAATCCCTGACAAGGGTAACGTCAAAAGGCTCACCCTGATCGCGCTGTACCTTCACCGTGACTTTGGACCCGACCTCGCCCCGCAGCCTCTCAACCGCTTCGGAGAGCTGCAGACCGATGATTGATTCATCATCAACGGCGATAATGTAATCCTCGGGCTGCAATCCGGCCTTGGCAGCGGGCGTGTCATCAATCGGTGACACAATCTTTATCATTCCCTTTTCCATCGTGATCTCGATGCCAAGACCGCCAAAACGGCCTTTGGTCTGAACCTGCATTGAGTTGTAGTTTTCGGTATTCAGGAAGCTTGAGTGGGGATCAAGCGATGTCAGCATGCCTGTGATGGCCGCCTCAACCAGTTCCTTGTCCTCAACCTCATCGACATATGATTCTCGGATTCGCTGAAAGACATCGCCAAAAAGCCCGAGTTGTCGATAGGTCTCCTGTTGCTCGTCTGATTGCGCGGTGGTCAGCGTTGGCACGGCCAATCCAGCAACAAACAGCAGCCCACCAAGCGCCAGCATCTGCCAGAACCGGATGCGCCGAAATGAGAATCCCAGTTGCATTTATTTCAACTCCACTAGCCATTTCAGTGCGTCATCTTTAGGCCGCGCATCTTCCTATCATTTAGTGTTTAAATCAAATATTGCAACATGGTGCCAGTGCGCTTGAAATGACGCAAGCCTTCCAGCCGCGGCTTTTATCGCAGCAGTGATTTACCAGTCATCTCATCGGGTTTGGCGATGCCCAGCATTTCAAGCAGGCTAGGCGCAAGGTCGGCAAGCCGTCCATCAACAATGCGGGCAGAGGGGTTGGCGTTGATCAGAATTAGTGGCACAGGATTCGTCGTGTGCGCGGTATGCGGCGAGTTGGCCTGATCATCCCACATTACCTCGCAATTGCCATGATCAGCGGTTAGCAGCATCTGGCCGCCGGCCGACACCACCGCCTCGGCAATCTGCCCGACACAATTGTCGACAGTTTGAACTGCGGTGATTGCTGCCGGCAAGTCACCTGTATGCCCGACCATGTCTGGATTGGCAAAATTGACAATGATCAGATCATGCTGATGCGTGCGGATACTGTCCAGCGCTACAGCCAGAACGCCCCCCGCATTCATTTCTGGTTGCTGATCATAGGTTGCCACCATTGGTGATTGCACCATGCAGCGGTCCTCGTTAGGCTGGCTCTCCTCGTCACCCCCATCGAAGAAAAAAGTCACATGCGGGTATTTTTCGGTTTCGGCGAGTCGTAATTGGCGCTTGCCTGCAACCGCTACGACCTCACCGATGGTCTTTGTCAATTCCACTGGTGGGAACAGAGTCTGCATACAGCCAGCAAGACTGTCGGAGTAGGTTGTCATGCCAATGGCGGCGGATATCCGGGGTGGGGCGGCATCAAAATCAACTGTGTGTGGCAATAGCATGGCATTCAATAACTGCCGCGCCCGGTCAGCCCGAAAGTTGACAAAAATCAACGCATCACCATCCTTCATCCCAGAATAGCTTCCGATCACACACGGGCGAATAAACTCATCACTTTCGCCGGCGTCATAGGCATTGGCAATGGCATCGGTGGCGGATGCATAGGGCTGTTGGTCGCTGCTGGCCGAAACAATCGCGTCAAAGGCACATTTTGTCCGGTCCCACCGTTTGTCACGATCCATCGCATAATAGCGGCCAATGATCGTTGCAATGGTGCTGTTGTTCGGCAATGTTCGGGCGAAAGCTGCGATGCTTTGTTTGGCGATTTTGGGCAAGACGTCGCGGCCATCAGTGAAACCATGGATTGCAACATGGACTCCTGCATCACACAGGCCGTTGGTGATCGCCAGCATATGGTTTTGGTGCGAATGCACGCCGCCATCAGACAGCAATCCCATGACATGGGCGGTGCCGTTGGTTGCTGTCAGTTGCTTGGCAAGGTTGATCAGCAATGGATGTGTGGCGAGCGAACCGTCAACGGTAGCTTCATTTATTCTCGGCAGATCCTGCATGACAATTCTGCCGGCACCGATATTCATATGACCGACCTCGGAATTGCCAACCTGTCCCTCGGGCAGGCCTACATCGGGGCCGGATGCAGCGAGAAAACTTGTCGAATAGTGACTGCGTAGCCGGTCAAAATTTGGCGTGTTAGCAAGCACAACGGCGTTATTGCTGGCAGATTCGCGATGGCCCCACCCATCCATGATACACAGAACGACAGGGCCGGTTTTCTCATTTTCCTGTGACATGCCAGTTTTATAATCGTGGTTTCAGCTAAAGTACAGATGGCTGTCACGCCACAGCTGTGGGATGCCGCTTAATTGCCGCGATGATAGGGATGGCCTGAAAGAATTGCACTTGCCCGGTATAGCTGTTCAGCAAGCATTGCCCGGAACAGCATATGTGGCCAGATGGCACTGCCAAAGGAAATCAGTAAATCGGCCCGCTGATGAACGCCAGCATCGTGACCATCGGCGCCGCCGATGGCAAAATAGATTGCTTGATGGCCCTCATCGCGCCAGCTGCCGATCCTGCTTGCCAGATGTTCGGAGGAAATGTCCTTGCCGCGTGGATCGAGGCAGACAAGGATGGCGTTGTCCGGCACCAGTCGTAACAGCACTTTCGACTCATCCAGCTGCCGCTTTGTGCCGGCAGGAAGCTTTGAGTCAACCTCCTGGATGTAACCACCCTCTGGAAGGCGCCGAATGTAGCTGGTGGCAAGGTCGTGTTCAGGGGAATTTCGCCCTTTTCCCACCGCAAGAATAACCAACTTCATTGGCAGCCCTCTCTGGCTGGCCTCGGGCCGCCAGCTGTGTTTCCGGCTGAGGTCAGTCTGGCATTTCGGGCCTATGGCAATGCTGGCGATGATTTCGCCAATCACCATCCCGGTCTATTCGCGTCCCACTGTGACCACTTCTTCATCCGACGCGTCCATCCACATCCGCTCCAATCCGTAGAAGTCACGAACCTCTGGACGGAAAAGATGGACGATCACATCATTCGCATCAAGTAGAACCCAATCTGCCTGCCGCATGCCTTCAAGTCCCAGCAAACTGACCCCAGCCTGTTTGAGCTTGAACTCAACATGCTCGGCCATGGCGGCAACCTGGCGTGAGGACGCGCCGCTTGCAATGACCATGTAATCAGCCATTGAGGATTTGCCTTGCAGGGGAATTGTCAGGATGTTTTCGGCTTTGTCTGAATCAAGTGATGATGTGATCAAATCGAGAATCTGATCAGCTTTTGGTGGCGAAAGCACTTTAGTAATGATGTCTCTCCAAAAGTTTGCCTGATTGCTGGGTCAATAAAACAGGCTTCGTAAAAAAATACCGCCTATAATTTCAAACCCAACGCCCGAAGCGCAGTTGCCGACGCATGGTGTCGGCGTTCCGATATGAAGCACCAGATAGGTGGTTTTGCCCGGTTTTCACGTTCCAGCTTTCCAAGCCGTCTTGCCGGAACGCGGCGGGACAAAATCAACCTTCCGACGCTCAACGCAGCATAAGAATAGCCCGGTCGGTCAATTACGGCAATGGGGATATGGTGTACAATGTCACCGTACCGGTGCCATTTGTGAAATTGGACCAAATTATCGGCTCCCATGATCCAGATGAAATTCATTCTTGGGGCAACTTTATTTAATAAATTCAGTGTATTGAATGTATAGTTGTTGCGTGCGCCCAATTCTGGTGCGATCACCCGAATGCAGGTTCTCTTGCCGACAAGTTTGCGCGCATATGCCAGTCGATTCTGTAGTAGCGACATATCCTCTGATGGTTTGAGCGGATTTTGTGGCGTTACCATCCACCAGATTTCATCAAGACCAAGAATTTTTCTAGCCAACATTGCCATATGCAGATGGCCATCATGGGCTGGGTTGAAGGAACCACCAATCAACCCGACACTCCGACGCCGCGAATCATGAAACAAAGAGGGTGTCAAATGTCGACGGTGCGCCATGCCGGCACCTTCATGCTGGCCGAGTTTGACCATCGCCTCTGACAACATATTTGAAACTTGTCAACTGCGCCGCACCGACAGGGCCACGCGCATGCATCCGTCCCGTGGCAATGCCAATCTCTGCGCCCATGCCAAACTCGCCACCATCAGCGAACTGGGTGGAAGCGTTGACCATGACAATGGCGCTGTCTACCCGCGCAAGAAACCCGTCAGCCTCATCAACATTTTCAGTGACAATGCAATCCGTATGGTCAGACCCGTAGAGGTCAATATGCGCAATCGCGGCGTCCAGACCATCAACGACTTTTACCGAGATGATGCTGTCGAGGTATTCCGTGCGCCAATCATCCTCGCGCGCCATGTCCATATCGGTGAAGATGGATCGTGCTGCTTCGTCACCGCGCAGACTACAACCAGCCTCGCGCAATTGTCCTGCTATCTCGGGTAGCATGGTGCTGGCAACCGCTTTGTCGATGAGCAATGTTTCTGCTGCGCCGCAGATACCAGTTCGCCGCATCTTTGCATTGACCACAATCGCACAGGCTTTTTCCGAATCTGCATTGGCACTGACATAGACATGGCAGATGCCCTCAAGGTGCGCGAACACTGGAACGCGGGCTTCTGTCTGCACACGTTCAACAAGCGATTTGCCGCCTCGGGGAATGATTACGTCAATTTCGCCAGTTGCTGTCAGCATCGCACCGACGATAGTGCGGTCTGCGGTCGGTACGATCTGCACCGCCC
Source organism: SAR116 cluster bacterium (assembly GCA_004212735.1). Classification (GTDB taxonomy): domain Bacteria; phylum Pseudomonadota; class Alphaproteobacteria; order Puniceispirillales; family Puniceispirillaceae; genus MED-G116. The sequence continues at coordinate 86,969 of SHBD01000004.1, read as the reverse complement.
CACCAGGCAGGTTCGCAGAAACAAGCCCCTCAGACATCAACCCAGCAAGCATTTTGGAGGTTTGATGGCTGTCCGAACCACCGCGCAGAATGGCGGCGTTTCCCGACATAAGGCACAGGCCACCCGCATCAATGGTTACATTGGGACGCGATTCATAGATGACACCAATCACCCCAAGTGGCGTGGAGATGCGTGAAATATCCAGCCCGTTCGGGCGTGTCCATTGGGCGAGCGTTGCGCCCAGCGGATCATCCAGGCTGGCAATTGCCTCAAGTCCAGCTGCCATGGCCTCAATTCGCTGTTCGGTCAGCGTCAAACGGTCAATGAAGGCACTCGATGTGCCCTTTTCGGTGGCGGCCAGAATGTCGGCTTCATTCGCATGCAGAATGTTGGCATTATTGGCACGCAGCAACCCGGCCGCGGCAAAAAGCGCATTGCAGCGTGTCTCATAGCTGCTGACAGCCAGCTCCTTGTGGGCTGCTCGCGCCGTTTCAACCATTTCACTGACCAGTTGCCTACCGGCGCTTGATGAAATTTTTTCAGCTGTCATCGGTCTTCAATCCCTGACTTGAGAGCCTCATGGTCCAGTGCCGCTAGGAGGACGTATCCACCATCACCAGATTGTCTGCGTGAACGATCTCGTCTCGACCACGGTACCCCAGCAACGTTTCAATTTCACGGCTTTTATGGCCACAGATGATATTGGCATCACCCGCTGAATAGGCAGACAGGCCATGGCCAATGACTGCGCCGGCCTGATTGTGAATAGCGATCAGGTCGCCACGTTCAAACTCTCCTTCAACCGCAACAACGCCGGCTGGCAAAAGTGAGCGGCCTTTGCGCAGGGCGCCAAGAGCACCTGCATCGACTGTCAGACAGCCCTTTGGTGAGAGTGCGCCGGCAATCCATTGTTTGCGCGCTGTGAGGGGTGATGCACCGGCGTGAAACAGGGTTGAGCGCGCACCATCACGCAATTTGGAGAGGGGTCCAAGCGGCCGTCCGTCGCAAATCACCATGCCACAGCCGGCCTTGGTTGCGATGCGGGCAGCTTCCAGTTTCGTGACCATTCCACCCGATGCGTAGGCAGCGTTTGCGCTTCCCGCCATCTTCAGCACTTCCGGCGTGAGTGCATCAATCTCGGCCAGATGCGTTGCAGCGCTGTTCAGTGCTGGATTTTCCGTGTAGAGCCCATCCACATCGGAGAGGAGATACAACATATCAGCGCTCAGCATGGCGGCAACGCGCGCCGCAAGGCGATCATTGTCACCATATCTGATTTCTGCGGTTGTCACCGTGTCATTCTCGTTGACGACAGGAATTGATTTCAGCTCCAGCAGAGTTTTCATCGTGGCGCGGGCATTGAGATGTCGTCGCCGGGTCTCTGTGTCATCTGGAGACAGGAGGATCTGAGCGGTGGTGATGTTGTGTTTGGCCAGAGCCATCATCCAGGCATTTGCAAGAATCACCTGCCCCGTTGCCGCTGCCGCCTGTTTTTCTTCAAGCCGCAGCCCGTTGCCACGAAGGCCAAGGCCCTGCTGTCCAAGGGCTATGGCGCCGCTTGATACGACCACCACACTCTTGCCCGCCGCATGCAGGCTGGCAATGTCTGCGGCCACGCCGGCAAGCCATTCTTCGTTGATTCGATTCTGCTGCTCATCGACCAACAGCGCTGACCCCACCTTGATGATGACGATCTGCGCTGTTTGCAGCATATCCCTTGCTCGGTTTATGGCGACCATGGCTCTTCTTCTTCTGGTCGGTTTTCTTCAGCAACAGCGTCCTCAATGATGCCGATCAGACACCTGAGCATCTGGGTCACACCCGCGCCGGTAACCGATGACAGGCTGAGGACGGTCTCGGTACCCGCAGCGCGCAGCGCGGTTGCCACCTCCTCGGCATAATCCTCGGGGGTCGCGTCCAGCTTGGTCAGGCCGACAATTTCCGGTTTATCGCTCAGCCCACCTCCATATTCTACCAGCTCCCGACGTAGAATTTTCCACGCTTCGACGGGGTCTTCGCTGGTCGCATCGACAAGGTGCAACAGAACACGGCATCTTTCGACATGACCCAAAAACCGATGACCAAGGCCGGCGCCTTGGTGCGCCCCTTCAATGACCCCGGGGATATCTGCCATAACAAATTCCTTGGCATCAACGCCAACGACACCAAGATTGGGGTGCAGGGTGGTGAAGGGATAATCAGCGATTTTTGGCCGGGCCGCTGATACGGCGCTCAAAAAAGTTGATTTGCCAGCATTCGGCAACCCAAGCAGACCGGCATCAGCAATGAGTTTCAACCGCAGCCAGACCCACATTTCCTGACCAGGCTCCCCGGGTTGCGATTTGCGGGGTGCGCGGTTGGTCGATGACTTGAAAAATGCGTTACCCTTGCCGCCTGTGCCTCCCTTGGCAAGGATGATCTCCTGTCCTTCAAAGGTTAGATCAGCCAGAACGGTGTGTTGATCATCCGACAGAATCTGTGTGCCAACAGGAAGCCGCAGGACAACATCATCACCAGAGGCACCGCTGCGATCGCGGCCGGCGCCCGGACGACCAGATGATGCCTTGAAATGCTGTTGATAACGGTAATCGATTAGCGTGTTCAGGCCGTTGACTGCCTGCGCGATCACATCGCCTCCGCGGCCGCCATTACCACCGTCAGGACCGCCAAAGGGAACATGAGCCTCGCGTCGGAAACTGACCGAACCTGGGCCACCATGGCCTGATCGAGTATAGATTTTGGCTTGATCGAGGAATTTCATCTGTCTGCCTACGAAAAAGGGGGAACAACCTGGTCGGCATTCCCCCAATCAACGCGCTGCTTTTATGTAATCGGCTTTTCAGATTGCGATTTACTCAGCAGCCTCTGCCATTGGCACAACATTCACAAACATCTTGCCGCCAGACTTTTCTTTAAAAGCCACTTTACCTTCGACAAGTGCGAACAATGTGTGATCTTTGCCCATACCAACATTTGAGCCGGGATTTACCTTGGTGCCGCGCTGGCGAACAATGATGTTGCCGGCGAGTACCGATTCGCCGCCGAACTTCTTCACGCCAAGTCTGCGACCGGCTGAGTCGCGACCGTTACGGGAACTACCACCTGCTTTTTTATGTGCCATCTTTTTCCAATCCTTCCAGCGTTGCGCTCATTGCCGAGGCAGATCTATTTTTTAGCGGCTGCTTTCTTTGCAGCCGTCTTCTTTGCCGCAGCTTTTTTCGGCGCGGCAGCCTTCGGCGCTGCCTTTTTGGTTTCCGCTTTGGTCTCTGTCTTTTTCGCAGCAGCCGTTTTCGGCGCCGCAGCTTTTTTCGGTGCTGCAGCCTTTGGCGCTGCTGGTTTTGCCAGTTTCTTTGCGTCTTCGGCAATGTCCGTAATCTTGAGAAGTGTCAGATCCTGCCGGTGTCCCTGTGTGCGGCGATGATTCTTGCGTCGCTTACGCCGGAAGATGATGATTTTCGGGCCACGGGTCTGGCGCATGACGGTCGCGCTGACAGCCGCCCCTTCAACGGTTGGTGTGCCAATTGTCACCTTGTCCCCTTCACCAAGCATGACCACGTCGTCAAGGATCACTTGAGCGCCCTCGTCAGCGGCAATGCGTTCTACAAGGATCGTATCGTCTTTGGCAACGCGATATTGCTTGCCGCCTGTTTTCACCAACGCATACATAGCGATGTTTCCTATCTATCTGTCCTGCCGGTGACCCATGCGTTTCCACGCGAAAGCTGCCACCAGATCCTGTTTTAACCGCGTTTCCTATGCCATGAGGCGTGTCAACCGGTGTGCAATACAGGCAAAAAACGAACCGCCCTGCGTCACAGAGCGGAATGCGGGCTGGAATATACGCTAAGCGCACCATCTGTCAAGTGAACAATCATCTCAAAAAGCCAAGCACCTGCTGGTAAAAATTGTCATCAAACAGACCTTGCTCACCAGCCGGTATAACTGGCCACAAAAACCCGCAGGTTGCTATTGTGGTCATCCTCCCGGGAAAAGCCGATCGCGGACCGGGTCATAGGGGTCTTGCCCCATTTCCAGATGCAATTGATTGCCATCCCAGGGGTGCGCCTTGACAACCGAATCATCCAGTTCGACGCCAAGCCCGGCTGCTGTTGGTGGAATCAGATAACCATCTTCCCACTGCAAGGGTGTTTTTAGCAGTGAGGCGTGAAACCCATCCATCTTGCCGATGGACTCGGCAATCAGGAAATTGGGTGTGCAGGTGGCAAGCTGGATATTGGCGGCGGCGACGATGGGCCCGCAATATAGGTGAGGGGCGATCTGGGCGTAGTTTGCCTCGGCCAAAGCGGCAATTTTCTTTGCCTCGAGAATGCCGCCAGCGCGCCCAAGATTGGGTTGCAAAATTGCCGCCGCTCCATGATTCAGCACCCGGGCAAACTCAAATTTGCTGCAAAGTCGCTCACCGGTGGCAACTGGGATGGATGTGCCGCGGGCGACTTTTGCCATTTCCTCCGGCATATCGGGCGGCGTTGGTTCTTCAAACCACATCGGTTCAAACGCCTCAAGCTGCTTTGCCAGCCGTAGGGCACCGGCTGCAGTGAATTGTCCATGCGTGCCAAACAGCAGATCAGCTTTCGTGCCAACAGCCTGTCTGATCAAACTGCAGAACTCAGCGGACCGTTCAATCGCCTCAAGATCAGGCATGCGGCCATCGAAAACGGTATATTGGCCAGCCGGGTCGAATTTGACTGCGGTAAAGCCCGCCCGCACGCATGCTGAGGCGGCTTCGGCGCTGGCATGGGCATCATTGTAGAAGGTGCCCGGATCCTCTTCTGCGGTTGGATAGAGATAGGTGTAGCTGCGCAGCCTTTCATGTACCTTGCCGCCCAGCAATTCATAGACAGGCTGATCACATGCTTTGCCAACGATATCCCAGCAAGCCATTTCCAGGCCACTGATTACAGCCTGCATGGTGCTGTCCGGCCGGTGGGTGAAGCCCGATCCGTGGGCGCGGTGCCAGAAACGCTCAACATGGCTTGGCGAGCGATCGGCAAGATAGCGCTCAAAAACATCCCGCGCCATAGCACAGACAATGGCAGGTCCGAATGCAGCACTGTAGATTTCGCCAACACCGTTGATGCCGCACGCTGTTCGCAGGCGAACAAAGATGAAATATCTGCCACCAAAACCGGGTGGCGGATTGCCGACCGTAAATGTCTCAAGTGATGCAAGCTTCATGCTGTGGTTATCTCTGTTTCATTCATCTTTGTAACGCGGCCATGTTTGGGGTTAGATTGCCGCCATTGAAATTGCCGCCATTGAAATTACGATTGTAACCATTTGTCACGTGCGTATGCTTGCACAGCTGACACATGACATCAATATGAGGGAAAAATGCTGCAGACACTTACGGAAATATGCCGTAAAAATCTGATTTTATTTGGTATTTTTAATGTATTTTTTGGTTTGACAATTGGATTCGGACTTGGCGTCTATAGTTTACCAATTCTTACGGCGGAAACAGGCCTTGATGATGCCGCGATCGCGGCTCGACAGCCCACCATCGAGAGACTAGGCAAATTTTATCGAAATCTTGAGGGGTCTGACAGCCTGCATTGGGGAGAGGGAACAATCATGGTTGGTGATGGCTCTGTCTGGTTGGATGGCAGCGTGTCGCCCGGTCCCGACTACCGGCTGTATTTTGCGCCCATCTTTGTCGAGACAGAAGAGAGCTTCCTAGCTATAAAATCACAATCGGTAGAGGTGGGATCAATCAAAGCCTTTACCAATTTCACGCTGCAACTGCCGGATGGTGTGAATGTGGATGGATTTCCGGCTGTGGTGATTTGGTGCGAGGCATTTTCACAGTTTATCACGGCGGCTGAATTGTCGTGATGGGTTGGGTGATGACCGCCTGTCAGGCAGAGTTTTATCAGGGGTGTTATCAACGATGCCAGCAGAAGAAATTATACTAGACCTAAAAAATTTGCAGCTCCCGGACACAGAGGCACTGAAATTGCCTGATGTGATCACGATCTATGAGAGTCTTCGGCCGATAATGCCAACCCCGCGCACTGTCATGCCTACTAATCTGTCGCGCCTTGTTGATGTTCTCCCAGAGGTCGATGCCTTAATCCTCGATGGATATGGCGTGATCAATGTCGGTGACGGGCCAATCCCCGGTATTGAGGAGCTGTTTGAGCAAGCTGCGCGACGGCATGTGCCGATCATTGTGCTCACCAATGGTGCCAGCTTTGGTGCCGAGATGGCCTGGCAGAAATACCAGAAATGGGGCCTGCCGATCGCCCGCAATCATGTTGTCTCAAGCCGCGATGCGCTTGAGGTTGCTTTGGAAAACCGCGCTGCGGAGATCGTCTATGGCTCTCTTAGCGGCACCTCACAGCCACTTGGGTATGGGAGTGAACTCCACTACGGCAAGGACGCTGATTTATTTGAGCGGGCGGATGAATTTGTGTTTCTTGGCACGATTGACTGGCACAATGACGATCAGGATCGACTTGAGGCTGCAATGCGGCACCGTAAGCGGCGACTCCATGTTGCCAATCCAGATGTGGTGTCACCTCAGGCCAATGGCTTTGCCGTCGAACCCGGCTATTGGGCGCTGCGGGCGATGAAACACGCTGACGCGCCTGTTTCCTGGTATGGCAAGCCCCATGCTGCTGCATTTGAGATGGCCTTTGCCCGGCTTGAGGCGGTTACCGGACAGCGGTTCGAAAAGTCGCGTGTGGCAATGGTTGGTGATAGTCTGCATACTGACATCATTGGCGGATCGGCATTCGGTCTGCGTAGCGTGCTGCTGACAGATTACGGGTTGTTTCGTGATGGTGGGGCCCGCCAGATGATCGATGCTTGCGGCATTTATCCTGATTGGATTGTCGATCGGTTGTAACCGCACATTCCCTTTCAACTCATTTGCAGATGGGATGACATGATAAATAGACGTTTTATTCTCGAAGGGCTGGAGTGCATGTGTCGTATTGGCATTTACGATCATGAGCGCGCCGCGCCGCAGCGTGTCCTGATTGATGCAGAGTTACTTTTGTCTCCGGTCAGTGAACCAGTGTCTGATGATGTTAATGACTCGCTCAATTATGATGTGATTCGCGAAACCATAGTGGAGATCGTGGCCTCCCGTCACTTTGATTTGCAGGAAACACTGGCGCGTGAATTGTTCGATAGCTTGCGGGTGCTTGACGGGGTGATTGGACTTTGCGTGCGAACCGCCAAACCGGACGCTTATCCCGACTGCAAGCAGATCGCCTACCAACTGTCGGACCTTTAACGGGATGACTGGAGTCGCTTGCCGGGTGTCGGTTGCGGGGTGTAATTGTCGGAGGGTAGATAACTGTCATGTATGACGACATATCTGAAATCAGAGCCTTCTATGAGGCGCTTCAGGGTCGGCAGGTGGCAGCACGACTTCGGCCCAAGGTGACTGATTTCTTGGAACGCTCTGCGGGATGCTGTAACATCGCCATTGGGTTTGCCACACCGTTTCTGCGGCAGGACGATGCCGACTCCGTGTTGATGCCGCAACGTCAGGGCGCGGTTGTCTGGCCGCATAACCAGCCGGTCCGCTCGATTCTGGTTGATCCGCATGCCCTCCCGGTACCTGACGTCCAAACCGACCGCCTGCTCGTGGTGCATACGCTCGAATTCGACCCGGATCCGGGCAGGGTGCTGGATGAATGCTGGCGGATCCTCGATGGTGCTGGCCGGTTGCTGGTGGTCGTGCCGCATCGTCACGGGATGTGGACACGGGCAGAGGGAACGCCATTCGGGCATGGGCACCCTTATTCACGGCGTCAGTTGCGCCAGCTGTTGCTGCATCATGGATTTGAGCCGCGGGTGATAACGACCATGTTATTTATGCCACCGGTGGCCAAGGGCTGGACGCTGAAACTATCGCACAGCATGGAGCGCGTTGGCGCACGCTGGTGGCCGGCATTGGGCGGTGTGCTGCTCGCCGAGGCGGATAAAATGCTCTATGCACCGGCTGGAAAGACCAGTAAACTTCGTAGCGCTAGACTGCATGCCAGACCACGTCTTGCGCCGCAGACCAGCCGGGTCACGCGGCGGTGTTGAGGCAAAATCTGGACGCAGGTCACGATCTGGCGGTACTTGGTTGTTGGGTGCTGGGTATTGTCGCATTGCCGCATCACACTGGCGCAGAACTATTGTTACTTCTATTTCTGGATTATTGATGACTGACAAGTTGACTGAACTTCGCTCCGCGCTCGACAGCCTCGATGATGAGATCATTGCGCTTCTGGAAAGACGCTTTGAGATTTCTGGACTTGTGGCAGCTGCAAAAAATGGCAGCGCTACCGTTAGACCGGGACGAGAGGCAGCCATCATTCGCAGGCTGCAAACCGTTGCTCCTGATTTGGACCCGGCCCTGCTTGTCGGTATCTGGCGCCACATATTTTCTGCGAGTGTTGCCCAACAGCAGGGCAGGTTGCGCGTTGCCGCACATTATGACTCCCTGATCACGGCACACTGGCATTTTGCCAATGGCGTGACTTTTGATGTTTTGGAGGACATGAATGGACTTTTGAATGCGGTGCCGGGGCAGGCTGACTACATCGTGGTTCCCTGCGTTGCGGAGGCTGAAATTGCGAATTACCTTCTGGTCAATCAGGGGGTGATGATTGTCGCGCGTACACCGCTTATTGATGTTCCCGGCATCAGTCCTTGCTTTATCATTGGATCGCATGAGGCAGACGCATCGGGTGCTGATATCAATCTCTATGCAGTGGCTGACGATGGCGGCTGTTCGATTGTCGAGGTTGCTGGCGACGCCGTCCTCGAGGTAAAAGGTGACAAGTCAAAATTCATCGGTAAGGTTGCAGACTGGTCGTCGCCACACCGGAGAAATCCTTCGTAGACAGAAAGTGCCAGAATGGCCCCAATTTTTGAAAAAATTACCATTATCGGCATGGGACTCATCGGATCGTCGATTGCGCTGGCAACCCGCCGGGCGGAACTGGCCACATCCATATGCGGCTGTGACGCTGGGCCTGACATTGAGGAGCGCGTAACCAAGCTGTCTTTGGTTGATAAGTTTGAGGTTGATCCCGGCCGCGCCGTGGCGGATGCGGATCTTGTGATCATGGCGGTTCCGGTTGGCGCCATGGCCGACCTTAGCGCGAAGATCGTTCCGCATATGGAGCAGGGCGCGATACTCAGCGATACCGGTTCAACCAAGCGGTCGGTGGTGCGCGATGTTGGCCCGCATGTCAGTGATGCCATCCATTGGGTTCCCTCGCATCCGCTTGCAGGCACGGAACATTCCGGCCCTGAGGCGGGAATGGCCGATCTTTTTGATGGGCGCTATTGGCTTGTCCTGCCGCTTGATGCGCCGGAAGAGGTGGTGGCAAAATTTGAATCCTTTGTCACAGGTCTTGGGTCTGTCAGTGAGCGGATGGATGCCGATTATCATGACAAGGTGACGGCGCTGACGTCTCATCTACCGCATTTGATCGCCTATACCATTGTCAGCACCGCTGTCGATCTGGAAACGCAGCTGAAAAATGATGTGATCCGGTTCTCGGCCTCTGGCTTCCGCGATTTCACCAGACTTGCATCGTCCGATCCAGTGATGTGGCGTGATGTTTTCCTGAAAAATGATGCAGCGGTCCTTGAGATGCTGCAACGATTCTCAGAAGATTTGTCTTATCTTCAGAGAGCGATCCGCTGGCAGGAAGGTGACAAGCTTGAAGAGCTGTTTCACCGCACACGTGAGATTCGGCGGTCAATCATTGATGCTGGCCAGTCCTAGCCTGTCTTAAACGCTAAAATAGACGGTCAGATACTTGGCAAATTCACGGGCCAGCAGCCGAAGTGATGCTGGATCCCTCCACCAATTGACAAGATCAAGATCGTCTGGGCTTACAGGCCATTGATAGAGGTCGACATGCGGTAGTTCACGGCTGAAAATCAGCAAAGTCCGTGGCATGTGATAGTTTGCCGTCACAAGGCGCAGAGATTGCATGTCATGCGAGCGTGACCATTCTCGTGCACTTCTCGCGTTGCCATAGGTGTCCTGCGCGGCGTGATCCAGTTCCACACAACAGAACAATGCGTTGATCTGTGCTTCGCTAAGGCCAAGTTCCTGAACGAGAATTGCACGATTTACACCCTTTCCCACACCGGAAATCAGCATCTTATCGGCAAAGCCCTCCGTCAGAAGTTTTACCCCGTCATCAAGGCGTTGCTGGCCACCTGTCATCACAACGATACCATCAGTGAATTGTAGCCGGTCGGTTGTTGCCTGCGGAAGGGTGAGAACAAAATGTTGAAAACTGGCAACCAGCGTTGCCACCACCACGGTCGCAATCATAAATGGATATTTGCGTTGGTTGGTTTTGCTGATACCAATTGTCTGCGGTGTGGGACTTTTGGGCGGTTCAATCTCAGCAGGCTTTTCACTTTCATTCTTTTGGGAGGCATTTTTCTGAGACGCCATCTTTTTGGAGGCCATCTTTCGGGTGGCCGCCACACGTTCTTGCAGGTTTGGACGCTTTGTTGACTGTCTCATAACTGAAACCACTAGATGATGCACCCACTTGCAATTGTTCGGCTCTCGATTGCGTGGCTCTCGATTGCGTGGCTCTCGATTGCGATGTGGGCCTCGATACGAAATATAGCAGTAATTTAGCATGACGATGGCGCAATTTCACCTGTTGGTCTTTATCAATTTTCTGCTTTGCGGTATCGATTGGATAAATGCAACGGGTTTGGACTGATTTAGATGCTTTTGACGTGCCCCAACTGTGAGACGATCTTTCGTGTGGACAGCCAGAATTTGAATGCAGATGGCCAAACAGTTCGCTGCTCTGTCTGTTCACATGTTTGGTTTGCCTTGCCGCCAAAAGCTGGGGGCAGCAGACCGAAAAAACCGAAGCGGGCGACTAGTGGTGGCTCAAGGGGACTGGGTGTGCTGCTAATAGTTTTGGCCGTGCTCGGCGCGCTTTCTGGTGGGGTGATTCACCAAAGGGTGGCGGTGACGGCCTACCTGCCCGGCCTTATTCCCGGCTTTGCGCTGATTGGTATGACAATACGCTCAGACACTGATGACTTGGCGGTGATTGATCTGAAAGCCTCGCACACCGGTGACACACTGCGCTTGAGTGGCAGCTTGCAGAATAACAGTGACTTTAACGCCCATGCCGCAGATCTGCTGGTCACCGTTGCTGCAACTGATGGCACGATCATAAACGAACAAACAATTGCGCCGGATGACCAGATTATTAAAGCTGGCGGATCAACACCGTTTTTTGTGCAGTTGAGTGTCGAAAAAGCGGATGAGGCTGCAGTCACGGTCGTGCCGATTGCCAAGCGGATTACCCGCTAGCTGGCTTTGAAACTCTCCCAGATTGTCAAAAATTGGGAATGGATTCTTCTTCCAGAAGGCTTTTCACCGACCGTTGCTCACGCAGAACATGCATCTGGCCGTCCAGAACCATAACCTCACCTGCTGGTGGCCGTGTGTTGTAGCTGGATGCCATCACCGCGCCATAGGCACCTGCTGACATCACGGCAATGCGGTCACCCGTTTTCAGGTCTGGCATTTGCCGTTCCTTACCAAGATAATCGCCTGTTTCACAGACAGGACCAACAATGTCGGCAAGGCCGGTTGCTGGCCCGATGTCGCTCAGCGGCTCGATATTGTGGTGTGCTTCATAGAGGGTTGGACGAAGCAGATCATTCATCGCGGCATCAACAATGATAAAGCGCTTATTATCTCCCTGTTTGACGAAAATCACTTCACTTAGCAGCACGCCGTTATTGGCAACAATCGCGCGGCCCGGCTCAAAACCAAGATTGAAACCCGTATCCTTGAAAATGCGTTGAACCAGCGCCCCATAATCGGTGAAATCTGTGGCTGAACCACCCTCATAATCGACCCCGACTCCACCTCCCAGATCAAGCGTTGGAACCGGCATGCCCTCGCCACGCAGCGATTGACCGAGGTCAAGCAAGGCGCGGTAAGCCTTTTCAAAAGGCGCAAGATTTTGAATTTGCGAGCCGATGTGAACAGCCAACCCAGCAGGCGCAAGATTTGGATCATCATGCAGCCGGTGATAAAGGTCTGCCGCCTCGCGCTGATCGGTTGAGATGCCAAATTTGGTTGAACGCTGGCCTGTTGATATCTTCGCATGCGTGCCCGGCTCGACATCGACATTCACCCTCAGGGCAACAGGTGCCATTACACCCAACGCGCTGGCAATTGATGAAATGGAATCGAGTTCGGCTGGAGATTCGGCATTGATCTGGCCGACGCCGGCAGTCAGCGCCTGCGTGATCTCTGCTCGGTTTTTGCCAACGCCTGAAAAGACAATATCTGCAGGTACAATGCCGGCAGCCAAGGCCCGGTCAAGCTCTCCACCCGATACGATGTCGGCCCCGGCGCCATGACGCGCCAACAATGCAATGACGCCAAGTGCTGAATTCGCTTTCAGCGCGAAATGAATTTTGCCGGCAACCGGGGCAATAGCCGATGCAAAACTGGTGTAGGCATCGCGGATGCCGTTGCCGGAATAAACGTAAAGTGGCGTGCCAAATTTCTCGGCGATTTCAGCCAGTGGAGTTGAGTCAACCAGCAGATGGCCATTGGCATCACGATGAAAGGCACACATGGAACGATCCTGACAACAGATAGGGTTGATGATCATTGTTGATCAGCTTGTGGATGATTTCTCCGGAATTTCTGATGGGCGATAGGGATCACCCGCCTTACCACAGGCAGACAGCCCGCCAAGCCCAGTCATGATAATCAAAAGGGTTATTGCAAATCGCCGAATCATCTCGTTACTCCCCACTTTGCCCAAGGTTAGGTGACGTATCATCCAATGTGAAAGCGTTTTTTTGCTTCGGCAATGCGGGCGCTTACCTCGGCAGGCGCTGTGCCACCAAAGCTACGTCGTGCCGCCACCGCATTTTCAACTTTTAGAATGTCGATCACCTCCTCGGTGATCATTGGCTCGATCGCCTGCATATCAGCAAGGGGAACCGCATCAAGATCGACCCCCCGCTTTGCTGCAAGCGCAACGATGGAGCCACTAATGTGATGCGCTTCACGAAATGGGATTCCAAGCTCGCGGACAAGATAATCGGCAAGATCGGTGGCCGTTGGAAAACCATTGGTCAGGGCCTGGCGCATGGCGTCCGGATCGGGCTGCATGTCCGTGACCATGCCAGCCATTGCGGCAATTGCAATACCAAGTGCATCTGCAGCGTCAAAAACACCCTCCTTGTCCTCCTGCATGTCCTTGCCATAGGCAAGTGGCAGCCCTTTGAGGACAATGAGCAGCCCGTTCAGCGCGCCGATGATCCGTCCTGGCTTGGCCCTGACAAGTTCAGCAGCGTCCGGATTACGCTTTTGCGGCATGATTGACGAGCCGGTTGTGTAGGCGTCCGACAGTTTTACAAAGCCAAACCCATCTGATGACCAGATAACGATCTCCTCTGCAAGACGCGAGAGATGCACCGAACAAATGGCCGCGCCAGCGAGGAAATCGAGAGCAAAATCACGGTCAGATACCGCGTCCATTGCATTCGCCGCAGGCCTGTCAAAACCGAGCAATTCGGCCGTCATGTGACGGTCGATCGGAAAGGATGTGCCTGCCAGTGCTGCCGCACCAAGTGGCGACTCATTCAGTCGCCGATGGGCATCGGCAAACCGCGACCTGTCACGGCCAATCATTTCGACATAAGCCATGAGGTGAAAGCCAAAGGTCACCGGCTGGGCTGTCTGCAAGTGGGTGTAGCCCGGCATCAATGTGTCAACATGCGCTTCTGCCTTAGCAAGCAGAGCAGCCTGCAAATCGGCAAGTGCCGCATCAATGGTTTCCAGCAGCATTCGCACCCACATCTTGAAATCAGTAGCCACCTGATCATTGCGAGACCGTGCTGTATGCAGTCTACGCGCCGGCTCACCAGCAATTTCGGCGAGTCGGGTCTCGATATTCATATGAATGTCTTCGAGCTCTGGACTGAAGGTAAACTCACCAGCCCTGATCTCTGTGCTGATCTGTTCGAGGCCGCCATTTATCGCTTTCAGATCTTCATGGCTGATGATCTGACACTGGGCGAGCATCGCGGCATGCGCCTGTGATCCTGCGATATCCTGTTGGTAGAGGCGTTGATCGTAGCCGATTGACGCGTTGATATCCTGCATCAACTGTGATGGCCCGCTTGAGAAGCGGCCGCCCCAGATGCTAGACTTCGCTTCATCCCCTTGTGCTGTTGCATCTGCCTGTGATTTTTGTTTTTTCGTCATTACCTCAATCGCCCGGATTGGAATCCTATGCTTTATACGCAGCTTTTCCTGAATTTTCAGCCAAAAACGGAACTTTTTGCTGGTTTGAAAGCACCTGTCAAATCGGTTGTGTTTGCTTTCTTTTGGGTTTGCCTGCTGATCGGCAGTACCGCCACGGCGTCTGGGCTGCCCGATGTCAGCTTGAAGACCCCGCCCGATCTGAAGGTTGAGATCATGGATGTGGACGGTCGACCTGTGACGCTTGCTGACTATCAGGGGACACCTTTATTGGTGAATTTCTGGGCCATATGGTGTCCGCCCTGTGTTGCTGAATTGCCAGCTCTTGAACGTGCCGTTGCATCCTTTGATGAGCAATCCGTCAAGGTGCTACTGGTTTCAGTTGATCGCGGCGGTGCAAAAAAAGCTGTTCCCTTTCTGGAGACCCATGGCGTCAGCAGTCCCGACCTTGCCTTTGATCCAAAGGGTGTTCTGTCTCGCCACCTCGCGGTGCGGGGCTTGCCAACAACTTTTCTGCTGTCGGCAGATCAGACAAAATCCTGGGCATTTGTTGGTCCTTTCGAGTGGGACACGCAGGAGGTGCAGCAAGACATTAAGGCGCTTCTGTCACAATAAGGCACTAAAACAGATAAAGGCAGCCGCGGGGGCTGCCTTTATCTTTTAAATATCCAGCCGATGGTGCCTGCCTAGCTGAGTTCTTTTTCGAACTCGGGAACAGCCTCAAACAGATCGGCAACCAAGCCAAAATCAGCAACTTGAAAAATTGGTGCCTCATCATCCTTGTTGATGGCCACGATGACCTTGCTGTCCTTCATGCCGGCGAGATGCTGGATGGCACCGGAGATACCAACGGCGACATACAGATCGGGGGCAACAACCTTGCCGGTCTGGCCAACTTGGTAGTCATTTGGCACAAAGCCGGCATCGACAGCAGCACGCGATGCACCAACGGCAGCACCAAGTTTGTCGGCAACCTTTTCCAACATTGCGAAATTGGAGCCATCCTGCATACCGCGGCCACCGGAAATGACAATTGGTGCAGAGGTCAGCTCAGGGCGTTCCGAGCTGGAAAGTTCAGACTTCACATAGCTTGACAAGCCAGCATCACTGCCGGCGGTGGCGTCCTCGATGCTGGCGCTGCCGCCATCTGCTGCAGCTGCTTCGAATGCGGTGCTGCGAACGGTGACGATCTTGATTGCCTCATCGGTTGTAACCGTGGCGAGTGCGTTGCCAGCATAAATGGGCCGCTGGAACGTATTTGCATCAACGACCTGAACAATGTCGGAGATCTGCATGACATCGAGAAGCGCAGCAACACGCGGCATGATGTTTTTGCCGGTTGTTGTCGCTGGTGCGAGAAGGTGCGAATAGCCAGACGCCATTTCCTGAATCAGCGGCGCAACATTTTCCGCAATGCCATGACCCAGACTTTCGTCACTGGCGACCAGAACCTTCGCCACGCCGGCGACAGCCGCCGCCGCATTAGCAACATCACCGCTGGAGTCGCCAGCCACGAGAATATGGATGTCACCACCGATTTGCGATGCGGCGGTCACCGTGTTCAGTGTGGCGCCGGCCAGTTGACCATTATCATGATCTGCAAGGACAAGAACACTCATAGCTATATCACCTTTGCTTCGTTTTTCAGTTTGTTAACAAGTTCGCTTACATCAGCCACTTTGATACCGGCTGAACGGGCTTCTGGCTCCTCGACCTTGATAACAGTCAGGCGCGGAGACACGTCAACACCGAGCTCTTCAACAGATATCGAGTCCAGCGGCTTTTTCTTCGCTTTCATGATGTTTGGCAATGATGCGTATCTTGGCTCATTCAAGCGTAGATCAACCGTCACCACGGCGGGCATGCTGATTGCCAGATGCTCAAGACCGCCATCAACCTCGCGGATTACGGTTGCTTTGTCACCACTGATCTCAATGCCGGAGACAAAAGTTCCCTGAGCCCAGCCGAGGAGCGCAGCCAGCATTTGACCGGTCTGGTTGCAATCATCGTCGATTGCCTGCTTGCCAACGAAAACGAGACCTGGATTTTCCCGGGTAACGACTTCCTTCAGCAATTTTGCCACAGCCAGAGGTTCAATATCATGCGATGCCTCGATGTGGATGCCTCTGTCGGCTCCCATTGCCAGCCCTGTGCGGATCGTTTCCTGATTCTGTGAAGGGCCGATCGAAACAACAACAACTTCATCTGCACCGCCGCTCTCTTTTAGACGGAGCGCCTGCTCAACGGCAATTTCGTCAAAAGGGTTCATCGCCATCTTGACGTTGGCGAGTTCGACACCCGAGTTATCAGCTTTGACCCTGACTTTTACGTTGTAATCGATGACCCGCTTGATTGGTACGAGCACTTTCATGTTTGTATCCTCCAACATGATCCTGTGTTTCTGCATCTAGCATTCGTTTAATAAATAAAAAAACTTTCTCATTTCTGGCCTGAATTTTCTCCTGGCCGCCATAATACGTCTGTTTTGCCATTTTCATTCAGGTTTCGCGCCAGCACAAACAGATGATCGGAAAGTCGGTTTATGTACTGCATTGCGGTCTCATTCACCACTTCCTCACTTGCCAGCTCGGTCATCTGCCGTTCAGCACGCCGCGCCACAGTGCGCGCCAGGTGGAGCCATGCTGATACATCTGATCCACCGGGCAGGATAAACGAGTTAAGCGGCTCCAGATTGGCGTTCATCATGTCTATTTCCGCTTCCAGACGTGCAACCTGCACAGATGTCACCCTGAGCGCTGGTTCACCAGTATCAGGTGTTGCCAGATCAGCGCCAAGGTCAAACAGGTCATTCTGGATGCGACTTAGCATCGCATCGGCTGCTTCTCGGCTCTCGGATTTACAATGAAGCCTGGCAAGGCCGATGACCGAGTTGGCTTCGTCAACCTCGCCGAACGCAGATGGACGCCGTGCATGTTTTGAGACCCGCATGCCATTAACGAGGCTCGTTTCGCCATCATCGCCCGTGCGTGTGTATATTTTGTTCAGTTTTACCATGTTCGCATCACGTTTCGTTTTCGTTACTGCCTAGGCGTTGCCGTCTCTACGCAGCCACATCAACACCAGAATGACGACAAGTGCAAGCGCCTGGAAGACAATCCGATAGCGCATGATACGGTTGGAGTTCTTCACATTGTAGCTGCCACCGCGTGCCATAGTTAGTACGCCCCAGCCCAAAATGCCCGCAACGATCAGCAGGGACGCTGCCAATATGATTTGGTCTATCGTCATTTATTGGGCTCCTGCCTATTTTGTCGCTCTCGCCCCTTAAATAGGGGCGAGAGCGGCAAAAAACTATATGTCACCAATCGAAACCTTGAACCGTCGTGCGGCCGCAACCGCCGTGTTGCGCAACAGACATGCAATTGTCATCGGACCAACACCACCGGGAACAGGAGTGATGGCACCTGCCTTTGCCGCAGCTGATACATAATCCACATCACCGGTAAGACGGAATTTACCCTCACCGCGCTCAGGTGCCGGCACACGGTTGATGCCAACGTCAATTACCGTGGCACCGCGCTTGACATAATCTCCGGTAATCATCTCTGGCCGTCCAACGGCTGCCACAAGGATATCAGCATTAGCGCACACAGCTGCCAGATCCTTCGTCCGGGAATGGGCAATGGTTACGGTGCAGCTTTCGCGAAGCAACAGCTGTGCCATTGGTTTACCGACAATGTTTGAGCGCCCAACAACAACTGCATTCAAACCTGACAGTGATCCAAGCTGGCCCCGCAGGAGCAGCAGACACCCATAGGGTGTGCAGGGCACCAGCGAA
This sequence comes from SAR116 cluster bacterium, assembly GCA_004212735.1. GTDB lineage: Bacteria > Pseudomonadota > Alphaproteobacteria > Puniceispirillales > Puniceispirillaceae > MED-G116. Next base: position 68,910 of record SHBD01000004.1, on the reverse strand, counting down.
TCCTGACCTGTCGCCAGCAGACCGGCATTGACCACATGAAACCCATCGACATCCTTTTCAGGAGTGATTGCGTTAATGACCGCATCCTCGTCAATCTGATCTGGCAGCGGTAACTGGACGAGAATGCCATCAACCGTGTCATCCGCATTCATTTCGGCAATCAAGCTAAGCAGCGTTGCCTGGTCGGTGGTTGCTGGCAGACGGTGTTCAATCGAACACATGCCGGCGGTTGTGGTGCGCTCTATTTTGTTGCGCACATAAACAGCGCTTGCCGGATCCTCGCCGACCAGAACGACAGCAAGCGCTGGCTCCCGTCCTATGGCAGCCTTGATGGTCTTTGCCTCGGCGGCAACCGTCTGTACCAATTTTTCCGAGAAAGCCTTGCCGTCAATCACGTTAGCTTGCGCCATCACCATACCCCTCACAGGTCATAAACGGACTTTATGTTTAGTGTCAGGCACATCAAGTGACGCCTGTTTTGCGCCCCAAAATCACCTTCACACGACATTGTCGTGATGAACTGGTTCAATACTGGGCTGTCATCATCCCAACCAGCAGATTCCTGAGGAATTGTGCTGCAAGGAAAACGACAATCGGGCTGAAATCAATGCCGCCCAGATCAGGCATGAATTGTCGGATACGGCTCAAAATTGGTTCATGTACGCGGCCAAGAACGGAAACGGCCATCCGCACTGCTGGTTGCCATGGGTTGACGATGCGAAAGGCAATCAGCCACCCCACAATAATATAGGCGAGCAGAGTCCAGATATAGATGTTGATGATCTGGTCAATCAGGATGATGAGAGCATTCATGTTGGGTCCCTGGTTGAAATGACGGTTTGTTTCCGGCGTCAGACCATACACCCAACTTATTGACGCTTACAATCTTCTCTTCGGCCTGCCACGTGCATTTATTGCCGCGTAGACATGACTGGCGACATGAGAGATGAAATCAACTGTTGGGGCTCTGAATTTATTTGATCATCGATGGTGGTGAATGTTAGGTGTTGGCTCATGACCGAAGATGAGAGAAACAGTGATCAAGGCGGGGCAAAGTTCCTGCACGACCGTGACCGCAACCGCGTCCCAGTCATAATCGCTTTTTTGCTGTTTCTATGCCTCGCGGTTGGCGTTTTTACCATCTCCGAAAAACAGGCCCAGAAATCACTTGTCGGATTTCCTGATTTTGCCGATAGCCCATTTGTTTTGACCGATCAAAATAACGAACAGCGGAGTAATGCAGATTTTGCCGGCCAACCGATTGCGCTGTTTTTTGGCTTCACCTATTGCCCTGACGTTTGTCCCACCACAATGATGTCGCTGGCAAATTCACTGGATGAGTTGAGTGATGATGGTGTGGACACGGACAAACTGCAAATTATCTTCGTTTCAGTGGATGCTGAGCGTGACACGCCACAACAGGTGCGGGACTATTTGACGTTGTTTGAGATGAATGTCGTCGGGTTAACTGGCGATGCGCAGGCGCTAGCTGACAGCCGCGCCGCATTTGGTGCCTTCGCTCAGAGAATCGAGGGTGAGGATGGTGATTTTACCTATGACCATTCAGCCGCGGTCTATCTTTATGGGCAGGAGGGTGGCTTCGCCGGAACGATTGTTTTCAACGAACCTGAAGATTTCATTCGCGAGAAACTACGCAGCCTTCTGAACTGATTTGCCAATAATTGTTAATCGGAGTGATAACCTTTTGCATACTGCGAAAGGTTAAATTTTATGCTCTTTCCACAAGTTATGAATGTAGTTGGTTCAGCGACTGCCGCAATGATTTTCGTTTGTCTTTGTGCAATTTCGCCGTCAAATGGACAGCCTCATTTGTTCCCGGAGCTGCAGTCATCGCCTGCTGTTTCCACATTCAACCCCGACCCAAGAGACGAATTTTCTGAACGTTGGTTTTTGCTCAGGTTGCAAAAGTTGGATCACCTGAACCAGCCAAAGGTCATGATGCAACTGGCCGGCCTTGGATTGAGAATGCATCAGGGCTCCATCAGGCTGCGCATGGCCTATGCAACGGCTGGCAATGCAGCTAACCGCTGCGACTGGATCAGGCAGCATCTTCTCTTTGTTGGTAAAAATGCTGTCTCGCCAATATTCAAGCAACTTGCGCGCGATCTCACATATCGTTGCTTTGGTGGATGGGAGTACCAACTCGCTGCTGGTGCCATGGCTGGCAGGAGACAATCGATCAATGGCCGAAGCAGTGTCACCTCAATCGCTGCCGAAGCGGGATCCAAATTTTACAATGATTGCCTTGCTTATCGGGGGTTATGCAATCCAGACAGGCATATTCATGTTGCTGAAACACGGCGTTCTGCGATTGATGTCTGGGGCCATGTGCAAGCAACTCTCTTCCGCCAGATGGGTGCTGACTTCTACACCCAGATCCTAGTGCAAATATTTCGGCGATCTCCGTCAAAGGCAAGATTTCAGGCCAAGGGTGCAGCGCTCAAATTTCATCTACGACGACCTCTGGCACAGCGCACATATGTGTCAGTTGAAATGGAAACTGGCGTGGGGGAGTTCCAGCGTGGTGTTAATGAGGAAGATCTGAACCAACAACATATGTCGGTGACGGTGGGACTCGGCCATCGGTTGGCACACGGATGGCCTGAAATGGTCTGGCAGGTTGGGCAAAGACGTTCATTTTCTAGTGTGGGGACGACAAGCCATACAATTCTGGGAACCAAGGTCAAACGCCGCTGGGACAATGATTGGGTTGGTGAAATCGGTGTTGAGCACATTAACACAAACTATGCCCGGGGCGCTGCACGTCCAAATTCTGTTGCAGATATTGCGTCAGTATCACTTCGTATTCCCCTTGCTAAGGAGGGTGCGGTCCTGCCTGGTTACCAGCTTGAAGGTGCGCTTCGCCTGTCGACCACAAGGGAGCAATTTTCCCGCCCGTTATTCTATTTGGCTGAACGGCATGTTGATGTGACGCGTAGCAGTGCTCTTTCAGTCTTTTTTGTTCCCACATCTCATCCACATCTAGAAGTTGAAATTTTTTTTATAAGAGACCGAACGAGCTCACCAAATCCATTGATAGCTAAACAAGTAAATAACGTAACATTCAGGTTTAATTTGTATAAATTTTCCAGCTGAAAATGGGTGCAAATAAATACAGCTTTAAATTGTTTATACACGATTTATCTACCTGTTTTTATGCTATTTTTCTATGGCAAACTTGAGTAAATTCATACTTCACATTGCACAGTGACTCCGAGGAGTCGCACTTTTAAGAGTGTTGGTTTTGGGCACGCAAAGGGAAGTCTTATGAATGTTTTGCTAGGGTATGCTAATAGCTTGAGTCGCGATTTTGCTCAGAGTCATCTTGGCAATGGCCAGTTGGATTTTCACATCATTACAGCTGGAACCCTTGCCGACTGTCTGCAGATCACCCGTGATTTCAAGTCACTTGATGTTGTCTGTCTGGACCTTGAAATGCGCGATGTGGGAGGTGTCCGGGGCTTCAAGCAATTTCGGCAGGCGACTGGGCGGCGGATGCCCGTTGCCATGATTGGATCCGACGCAGGCGGTGGTGAGGCACGTGATTTGTTGCTTGCCGGTGCCGCAGGCTACCTTCCCTATTCAATGAGTGCTGATGCACTTGTCGGGGCGATCAAACTGATAGCGGCGGGTGAGATTTTCGTCCCTGTCGACATGATGAATGCCAGCAGTGAGGAGGCGAGGGACCGCCTCCTCACCAAGCGGGAACGGGAGGTTCTGACCGGTCTTTTAGCCGGTCAGAGCAATCGCGAAATTGCAAATCACTTGAGCCTGAGTGAGGTGACGATCAAGCATCATCTAAAGAGCTTGCGTTCCAAGCTGGGTGCAAAGAACAGAACACACGCTGTTTGCCGTGCGATTGAGCTTGGGCTGCGCTGAAAACGCTACCGGTTCTGCCGGTTATCCACCAGATGATCAACGACGGCCGGATCCTGCAGGGTCGAGGTATCACCTAACTGGTCATATTCATTAGCCGCGATCTTCCGCAGAATGCGTCTCATGATCTTTCCTGATCTGGTTTTGGGCAATTGCGGTGCCCACTGCAACAGGTCCGGTGTGGCGATCGGTCCGATCTCCTTGCGCGTCCATTGACGCAATTCAGCAGCAAGCTCGTCGGTCGCCTCAACACCCTCAACAAGTGTGACATAGGCATATATGCCTTGACCCTTGATATCGTGTGGATAGCCAACAACCGCGGATTCCGCAACCTGTGGATGGGCCACCAATGCGGATTCAATCTCGGCAGTTCCCATCCGGTGCCCAGAAACATTTAACACATCATCAACACGGCCGGTGATCCAGTAATAGCCGTCCTCATCACGTCGTGCCCCATCACCGGTGAAATAACGCCCGGGAAAGGTCGTGAAATAGGTTTCGATGAAGCGCTGGTGGTCGCCATAGACCGTGCGCATCTGTCCGGGCCATGATTGTTGGAGACACAGATTGCCATCGGTCGCCCCATCAAGCTCGTTGTTTTCGCCATCAACCAACACCGGTTTGATCCCGAAAAAAGGCTGGGTGGCTGAGCCGGGTTTTGTTGTTGTGGCACCGGGCAGCGGGGTAATCAGGATGCCACCCGTCTCCGTCTGCCACCAGGTATCAACAATTGGGCAACGGCCATCGCCGACAACCTCATGATACCACATCCATGCCTCTGGGTTGATCGGCTCACCAACCGTTCCAAGCAACCGCAGCGAAGACCTGTCACAGGCTTTCACCGGGCCGTCTCCCTCACGCATCAGGGCGCGGATTGCGGTAGGCGCCGTGTAGAAGATATTGACCTTATGCTTGTCCACCACCTGCCAAAATCGTGAACTGTCAGGATAGGTTGGGACGCCCTCGAACATCATGGTGATGGCGCCATTGGCCAGCGGGCCATAGACAATGTAGCTATGGCCGGTAATCCATCCGACATCTGCCGTGCACCAGTAGATGTCTCCGTCATGATAATCAAAAACATATTGGTGAGTCATCGAGGCATACACCATGTAGCCACCGGTTGTATGCAAAACCCCCTTTGGCTTGCCGGTTGACCCGGACGTGTAGAGAATGAACATTGGATCTTCCGCATTCATCTCCTCAGCAGGACAATCAGCGGACGCAGTGGCCATTGCCTCGTGATACCAGACATCGCGGCCCTCGACCCAGTCAACGGCGCCACCGGTCCGTCTGACAATGATCGATTTTGTGCAGTCGGGGCAGTTTTGCAAAGCCATGTCGGTGTTCTGTTTCAGGGGAACGCTTTTGCCACCTCGAACGCCCTCATCGGCTGTGATCACCATAGTTGATTCGCAATCAAGGATCCGCCCAGCTAACGCATCAGGTGAGAAGCCGCCAAAGACAACCGAATGGACGGCCCCGATGCGCGCGCAGGCCAGCATGGCAACCGTTGCTTCGGGGATCATCGGCATATAGATGGTGATACGGTCACCCTTGCGGGCGCCATTGGTCTTGAGGACGTTTGAAAATTTACAGACCTCTTCATGCAATTCCCGATAGGTAATGGTGCGGTGGTCCTCGGGATTGTCACCCTCCCAGATGATTGCTGTCTGATCCCCACGACTGGCAAGGTGCCGGTCGAGGCAATTTGCTGCTGCATTCAATGTACCATCCGCATACCAGCGGATATGGAGGTCGGCCGCGTCATATGAGACGTCACTGATCTGACTGTAAGGTGTCATCCAGTCGATTCGCTGGCCCTGCTCGGCCCAGAAGGCGTCAGGATCAGCAAATGATTTTTCGTAAAGCGCCTTGTACCCCTCATGGTCAATATGGGCATCTTTTGCCAATGCTTTGCTCGGCTCGAAAACAACGTCCTGACTCATTCACAAATCCTCCGGTGATGATGGTGGACGTCTGTTGCGCCCGGCTCCATTCTTTTGATTGCTGAGCATATTTTAGACCGCTAGACCACCTGTCGGCAAGGCAATCGGTTTTTGCCTATTCGCCTGGTTGTCCTGAATGGCCAGCGTCGCGTTCCAGCTCCTCAAGATCATCGATGCTGTTGGTGTCGAGGACTGTCCGGCAAATTGCCATGGAAAACCCTGCCCTTGCCAGTGATCCCATATGTCTGTGACGTGTTCTCTCGTCAGGCACACCGTTGAAAAACGGTCCCAGTCTGCGGCGTCTGGCGAAACGGATGGCGGCCATCATCTCGGCGTCCTGATGATTGGCATCTGCCGTCTGAAGTGCCATTGTGATTGCGGCATCATCAAGTGCGTGCTGGCGCAATCGCTGCCGGATTGCCATGGTTGATTTGCCCTGCCGGCGTTGGCCGCGTGCTTGGTTTGCAGCAAAGGCGGCATCGTCGATATAGCCAAGGCGCAGACATTTTTCGACAACATTGTTTGTCGCACTGGCCACCTTCGCTGGCTCGGTGTCTGCAAGTTTTCTTTTGGCAAACCGGCCCAGCACTTCTCGAAGCCGTTGCTCGGATGCACTATAGCGCCCGAGATAGTGAACAGCCTTGTTCATCAAGCGTGTCTCGGTTTTCTCGATGCTCATGGGTCCATCTGGCAAAATCACACGGCAGGAATGTGGGCGGTCAGTATGGGCCTCTGGCCGCGAAGCTGCAAGGATGGTCACCAAACGGGCGGGGGCCATTGCGCTTTTTGATGCTGCGACCTATCTTGACGCCAATGAAAGCCAAACACGATAACAACGAACCCTCCCCATCGACCAGTCGGATGGCGCCGGCTGGCAACAAGCTGCCAGTCATCCGGCCGATTCAGATTGACCAGATCAATTGGATAGGTCTGCAAACGCTGTACCTGCGTGAAGTGCAGCGCTTCATGAAGGTGGCCTTGCAAACCCTTGCGGCACCGGTGATCACCTCAATCCTGTTTCTGATGGTTTTTTCGGTGGCCATCGGTAACCGTGCCGGCCTTTCTGGCGGCGTTGATTTTGTCACATTCCTGATCCCGGGTCTGGTAATGATGACGGTGTTGCAGAATGCCTTCGCCAATACCTCCTCATCGATCGTTGTATCAAAGGTTCAGGGCAACATTGTCGATCTGTTGATGCCACCATTGGGGCCGGGAGAGCTTCTTGTCGGTCTGGCCGCGGGTGGTATGACCCGGGGCATCATGGTCGGCATTGTTGCGGCAGCGAGCCTCGGCATTTTGGGTGGGGTCGGCCTGCCAAGCCAGCCATTGGTCGCGTTGGCCTTTCTGTTTCTGGGCTCGTTGCTGATGTCGCTTGCCGGTATTCTGGCGGGCATCAAGGCGAATAAATTTGATGAAATGGCCGCGATCACCAACTTTGTCATTCAGCCGCTTGCCTTCCTGTCTGGTACCTTTTACTCGGTCAACAGGCTGCCAGCACCTTTTGATACCATTGCCACACTCAATCCCGTATTTTATGTGATTGATGGGTTTCGTTATGGCATGATTGGCGTTTCCGACAGATCAATCCTGATAGGCTTGGCTGGTTTGGCTGTTCTGAACCTCGTTTTGGGTTATGTCTGTTACCGGGTGCTATGCAGTGGATGGCGGCTGAAAAGCTGATCAGGCGGCGGGGTTGAAGACCGGCTCTTGAATGTGAATGGGGAAGAAAATGAGTGGCAATGAGCAGGCGAATGGCATTTTGCCGGTCCAGCAGCTACAGCACGCCATAGAGGCTGGCATGATTTCCGCGGCGAATGAGATCGAGTTATCGCAGATTCAGCCTGCAAGCCTTGATTTGCGTCTGGGTGAGGATGCGTGGCGTGTTCAGGCTTCCTTTCTGCCTGGACGCGGCATGAGCGTGACTGACAAGCTCGAAAAATTTGCCATGCATCGCATTGACCTCAGTGACGGTGCGGTGCTGGAACGTGGCTGTGTTTATATTGTTCGGCTTCAGGAATCGCTCCGCCTTCCCGCGGCTCTCTCGGCAATGGCCAATCCGAAAAGCTCCACTGGCCGCCTGGATATTTTCACGCGACTGATTACCGATGGTGCTGGCGAGTTTGAAGCTGTGCAGAACGGATATGAGGGTCCGCTCTATGCGGAAATCTCTCCGCGTACCTTCTCTGTTTTGGTCCGGTCCGGCTCGTGTCTGTCGCAACTGCGTCTTCGGCGCGGGCCTGCTGTGATTTCCGACAATGCCATGCAGGAGTTGCAGGAAACCACCGGTTTGGTGCATGGCGGCGAGGAGCTTGATATCCGCGATGGAGTGGGGTTGAGCGTCAATCTGATGCCAGATGAGAAAAGTGGAATGATCGGATGGAGGGCGCGCAAACATGCCGGTCTCATTGACATAGATGCCCCGCGCAGCTGTGCTGTCAATTCGTTTTGGGAACGTTTGACCGAGGCCGATTTGGTCGCTGGCGGCCTTGTGCTAAATCCGGATGAATTTTACATTCTGGCAAGTCGCGAATTTGTCACCGTGCCGCAGGGATACGCCGCTGAGATGCGCGCCTATGATACGCGCGTCGGCGAATTCAGGGCGCATTATGCCGGCTTCTTTGATCCCGGTTTTGGCATGGCGGAGCTTGGCGCTGGCCAAACCCGCGCAGTGCTGGAGGTACGCTCGCATGATGTGCCCTTTTTGATTGAGCAGGGACAAACAGTCTGTCGCTTGGTTTATGAGCCGATGGCGGAGCGTCCCGATGCCCTTTATGGTGATACCACCTCGACATCGAACTACCAGTCGCAGGGGTTGCGCCTTGCCAAACATTTCATTCAGGACTGAAGTTATCACAGGTTTTGGCGCTGAAAATTGATACACTCACGCCGCCATCTTTCTTGACATTTTCTGCCAAAAGAGCCAAGCATTACCTGTGTTTTTCGTTCGGGCTCAGGCATAACCACCGGCACTGTCAATTGACGGGTTGGTGGTTTGCCGTTTTGGCCCGGTATCCGCTTCAATTTGACTGCCACTTAACCAGCACAAAAGCCAAATCAGACGATGACGAGTCATTTCTCTAAAACGCACGGAACAGCCACTGACTATGCCGCTGACAGTGCGGTCATGAAGACCTATGGCAGGGCTGAAATCGCCTTTGTCAAAGGTGAGGGATGCTGGCTCGTCAGCGAAAAAGGCGATCGCTATCTCGATTGCGCCAGTGGCATCGCGGTGAATACGCTTGGACATTCACATCCGGCTCTTATCGAGGCTCTGCGCGATCAGGCTGGCAAAGTATGGCACACGTCAAACCTCTTTCGCATTCCCGGTCAGGAGCGTGTTGCCAAGAAGCTGGCATCGCTCTCCGGGCTGGATCAGGTGTTTTTCTGCAATTCAGGTGTTGAGGCAACAGAAGCAGCGGTAAAGATTGCGCGGCGCGCCTCGCATGAACGGGGCGAGCCCAACAGAATGACTGTGCTTTGCGCCTCCGGCGCATTTCATGGTCGCACCCTTGGAATGCTGGCAGCAACTGACAAGCCGGCATTTCGCAAAGGGTTTGGTCCGATGCCTGATGGTTTTGAGCATGTCGCCTTTGGCAATTTGAACGCCCTGCGCGATGCGCTTGGGCCGCATGTCGCTGCGGTGATGATTGAACCGGTTCAAGGTGAGGGTGGCGCCCGCCATGTGCCAGAGGGCTATATGGAAGGAGTGCGCGCTGCCGCTGACGAATTTGGTGCCTTGGTGATTGCCGATGAGGTACAGGCTGGCATTGGTCGGACTGGCACCTTGTTCTCGTTTGAGTCATATGGCGTCACGCCAGATATCATAGCGCTTGCCAAGGGTCTTGGTGGTGGCTTTCCGGTTGGTGCTGTGATCGCCAGCAAAACAGTGGGTGACGCGATGACACCGGGAACGCATGGCTCCACCTTTGGCGGCAATCCACTTGCCATGGCGGCGGCCGAGGTTATCCTTGAAACGCTGTCGGAGCCCGGCTTCATGGCCGATGTCCGCCGGCGGGCGGATCTCCTTGAAAAGGGATTACTGGCACTGGCCAGCCAGCATCCGGACAAGATCGCCGAAGTGAGGGGCCGCGGATTTCTGCGTGGTGTGCGCCTTGATGAATCTTGTGAAGTGGGGTCGCTTGTCGTCGCGCTTCGTGAGCGTGGCATGCTGAGTGTTCCGGCAGCAGACAACACTCTCAGATTGTTGCCGCCACTCGTGATCAGCGATGAGGAAATTTTGATTGCCATCGATCATCTGGCGCAGGCGCTGGTGGATTAGGCCAATGGCCAAACCCACGATAACAAGCAGGAAAACGGAATATTCACATGCGACATTTTCTGGATATCAAGGATTTTGATGCCAAGACGTTACAAGCCATTCTTGATGATGCGCGTGTGCTGAAAATGGCGCTGCAATCGGGTGAGCTGCGCCCGCAGCCCCTCGCCGGAAAATCTGTCGCCATGATTTTTGAAAAGCCATCGACGCGGACCCGTGTTTCCTTTGAGGTTGGCATTTCCCAGCTTGGCGGCACCCCGATCGTTCTGTCAGCCAGTGATATGCAATTGGGACGTGGTGAGACGATTGAGGATACAGCGCGGGTGCTGTCGCGTTTTGTTGACGCGATCATGATCCGCTGTTTCAGCCATCAACAGCTGTTGGATTTGGCAACGCATGCAACTGTTCCGGTAATCAATGGCCTGACCGAACGGTCCCATCCCTGTCAAATCATGGCCGATTTGCAGACCATGATTGATTGCCATGGTCCGCTTGAGGGTCAGAGCGTCACGTGGCTAGGCGATGGCAACAATGTTCTTGTGAGCTGGATCGAGGCTGCCGCACTGCTAAAATTTGAGCTGAGAATTGCCTGCCCGGATGGTTATTCACCTCCGGCTGACCTGCTGGCCTGGGCGCGGGCGCAGGGGGGTGACATCACCTTGCATGATGATCCGTTTGAGGCAGCGCGGAGTAGCCAGACGCTGGTGACGGATGTGTGGATTTCAATGGGTGACGAGGAAGGCACAAGAACGCAGGATTTTGCGCCCTATCAGGTGAATGCTGATCTGATGAAAGTGGCGGCGGGCGACGCGATTTTCATGCATTGCCTTCCTGCTATCCGTGGTCAGGAGGTTGCCGCAGAGGTCATTGATGGCCCACAGTCAGTGGTCTTTGACGAAGCCGAAAATAGATTGCACGCACAAAAGGCGGTGCTGGCGTGGTGTTTTGCTGGCAATTGATGATTGTGCCAGACGGACACAAAAGAAAACGGATAAAAAAGAAATTTTCACAAAACCGCAGAAAACCAGCGTGACGCAAGGATAGTTTGTATGACCGTAACGCCGTTGTCAGATTCGCAGATCATTCCCTTTTACCTCACCAGTGGCGCGGAAAACATCGCCTTGATCAGGGGACGAATTGCCTCAGTTGGCAAGCCTGCCACCACAATTCTGCAGCGCCACGCCTATCCCCCTGCCATCGCCCGGATGCAAGCCGAGGCACTGGCTTTAACGGCATGTCTTGCAAGCACGCTCAAATTTGACGGGATATTCACGCTTCAGGCAAAGGGCGATGCGCTGGTGCGAACCCTGTTTGCCGATATGACCTCGGACGGTGATTTGCGTGGCTATGCAGCTTTTGATGCTGATGCGCCAAGTCCAGATAACGATGATCCCACCTTACCTGCAAATGTGCCGCAACTAATGGGGTCTGGCCATATTGCCTTCACCGTTGATGAAGGCGCAACTGGAGGTCGATACCAGGGAATTGTTGATCTCGAGGGCGCTACGCTCAGTGATGCCGCGACCTCATGGTTTGCCAATTCTGAGCAGTTGGACACTTTGGTTGTGGCAGCCTCGCACCTGCAGGACCAGCAATGGCAGGCAACCGCCATGATGTTGCAACGGATTGCAACAGAGGGTGGTGAGAACGGTTCAGCTGCCGAGCGTGATCTCAGCGATGATGCTTGGCACACGGCCAAGACGCTGATGGAGTCCTTGCGGTTTGATGAAATGGTTGATCCAACACTCAGTCCGGAGGCGCTGATTTTCAGGCTGTTCAATTCCATGGAACCCCATGTCGCCCCTGTCCGCGAGGTGCGTGACAAATGCCGCTGCAGCCCGCAGCGGGTGGAAAACATGCTGGGTCAGCTTGATCCGGCAGATCTCACGGACTTGGCGGATGAAGATGGCCAGATTGAAATCATCTGTGAATTCTGCAAGACAAAACGACAAATTCGCACTGACGAAATTGCTGCCAGCCCGACGTCTCAGTAACAGGCGGGCAGATTTGTACCTCTCGCGTAAAGTCGACTGTGGATTTATTTTCTTCCATGCCGCATTCTTATAAGCATCGAATAGGGAGGCTTGAAATGCGGCTCGGCTATATAGGTATCATGGCTGCGATGGGGTTGATGACTGCGTGCGGCACCACCAGCGGCATCGGAAAGGCACCACCAAAATTTGACAGCGACAGCTATGCGGTAATGGCGGTGAACGCCCGTCGTCTGGAGATTGTCGAAAATTGGCAAATGCCAATGGAAGCGCCGTTCATCGGTCATTTTCAGACACCCTATCCAAGCAATATTGTCGCTGAATGGGCAGCGAGGGTATTGCAGCCGGCAGGTGGCAGTGGCGAGCTGATTTTGGATATCTCCAAAGCAGCTGTGACCAGAGAAAAGCTGCCTCGTAAAACCAATTTTCAGGGCATTTTCTCTGATCAGCAGGACACCAAAATAAGAGTTGAATTGGTTGCACGTCTGATGTGGCTGCAACCGGTTGGTGGTGCCAAGGCGATGGTGGATTTGTCGGCAAGCCAATCAAAGAGCATACCTGAATCCTCCACACCAAATGAATTTGACAAGGCGGTTAAAGAAACCTTGCTGACGGCCCTGGCCGCGCTGGACACGCAGGCGCGCAGGGAACTGCAAAAGATCGATAATATTATTCTGCCCTAGCGGCTCCAGAATGCGGGGGTCAGCATCACCAGAACGGTGAATAGCTCAAGACGCCCAAGCAGCATCCCGAAGGCCATCACCCATTTTGCGGCATCAGGCACGGTTGCAAAATTGCCACTGGCTCCGATCAAATTGCCCAGCCCCGGGCCCACATTGCTGATAGATGTCGCAGCGCCAGACAAAGCGGTGACGAAATCAAGCCCCATCATCCCCAACAGAATGGCCAGAAGTACAAAGCACAGAATATAGAGATAGAAAAAGCCCATGACAGAGTCCATGACCTCGGGGGCGACGGGCCGTTTGTTGTAATAAGCAAGGACCACGGCATGTGGGCGGAGCAGACGGCTGATCTGCACTCTTGCGGTCGTGGCCAATACTTGGAGCCGGAACACTTTGATGCCGCAGGTTGTTGATCCGCCGCAGCCGCCTATGAACATGGCGATCAGAAGCAGCGTGGAGGCAAATCCGCCCCATGCCGAAAAATCGGCGCTTCCATATCCTGTGCCGGTCATGATCGATACGGCGTTGAAACTTGATTGCCGGATGGCCGTGCCGAGCGGCATCCCAGATGTGTTAAGATGCCAGCAAAGCAGGCCAACAACCGCAAGCAGCAGCGCCAGAAACCAGCGAACCTGTGGGTCCCGCAAAAGTGATTGCCAGCCACCACGGACCATCGCCAGATAGTGGGCAAATGGCAGGCTGCCAACAATCATTCCGGCAATGACAATCCATTCAATGGCGACTGAATCAAAAGCGCCGATGGAGGCTGTTCTTGTCGAATATCCTCCTGTTGCGATGGTTGTCATGGCATGCGCGACAGCGTCAAAAACGCCCATGCCGGCAAAGGAGAGCATGGCTGCACAGGCAGCAGTCAAGAACGCATAAACCAGCCCGATTCCACCTGCCAGTTGAGCTGCACGCGGGACGACTTTTTCCGCCCGATCATAAGATTCAGTGCGAAAGAGCTGCATGCCACCCACTGACAACATTGGCAAAACAGCCATCGCCATCACGACAATGCCAACACCGCCAAGCCATTGAAGCAGCGCGCGCCAGATCAGAATGCCATGTGATGCCTCTTCAATATTCTTTAGAACGGTCGATCCAGTTGTGGTGATGCCTGAAACGGATTCGAAAATTGCATCTGTTGGGCTAAGCGCCAACTCACAGAACATAAAAGGAAAAGAGCCGAAAACGCCGATCAGCAGCCAAGAGCCGTTGGTGAGCAGGAACGCCTGTTTGAGCCCCAAATCAATAGGCTCACGCTGTGCGGTGCTTAACCAAACTGCGACGCCGACAAAGGCAGTCAACAGAGCAGAAACGGCAAATACCTGCCAATCATCTGACCCGAAATACAGATCTATCGCCATCGGAATGAGCATGGCTGCCGCCAGCATTGTCGTCAGCAGGCCAAGGATGTTTAACACAGGTGCTAATCGCATTTTTTAACCATCAACGAGCATGGGCAAGGCGGGATCGTACCACCGATCAAGCTGAAGATGCAAAGCACCTGTGTGGACGGAGCGCTGCAAATCAGCCACACGCATCCGACTCAAATCGTGTTCAGCCCAGCTTTGTCTGCTCAAGAAACCGTCTGAGCAGGTCGCCGTCCGTTTGAAACACACCAGTAAAACGCGTTGTCACCATCGAGACATCTGGTTTTCTGACACCGCGTGTCGTCATACATTGGTGTTGCGCATCAATCAACAAAGCCACGCCGCGCGGGCGAAGTTCAGATTGGATGCATTCCGCCACCTGCGCCGTCAGTGTTTCCTGGGTTTGAAGCCGACGGGCGAAACTGTCCAGGACGCGGGCGAGTTTCGATATGCCGACGACACGGCGATCGGGCATGTAAGCGATATGCGCAACTCCCAGAATTGGCACCATGTGATGTTCGCAGTGGCTTTCTAGCCGGATATTGCGCAACATCACCATATCGTCATAGCCCTCGACTTCCTCAAAGGTGCTACTTAGCAGTGATGCTGGATCTTCAGTGTAGCCGACACAGAATTCCTGCCAAGCGCGTGCAACGCGACCGGGCGTTCCAACCAGCCCCTCGCGGGTGGGGTCATCGCCTGCCCATCGCAAAAGCAATTCAACCGCGGCTTCCGCCTCGGACCGTGTAGGTCGCGGATCACCATGCGTTTCGACAGGCGTCGAATGATCGCCTTTCAGGGTTTTGGTGTCGCTGTCATCATAGGGGGTCATTACCGCACACCTATTGGCTGTTCGTCTGACTAACGGGCTCTATTGCCTCTATATGGCCAAACTACGGGTTAAAAGCAACTCAATATGGCGCAAAAGCGAAGAGCGTTAACGATCATCAGCCATTTGGCAGAGCTCCGACCCGGGAATTTCCCGTTGATGTTTGTCACTGACAGACGGCTTTACATGCAAAAACAGCTGATTGCACGATGTGATCAACAAACCATGGATATCGGGGTTGAACATTTCAGCCTTACGCGTTATACCCCGCCCACCGAAGAACATGATTGTCCTCACGCCATGGCCCACCTTTCGCGGGCAATGGCTGGTTTGGGTGCCGCCAAAGGCGCGCACGCAGCAGTTACAAACACAAAAAAGGAGTGTACCCATGCGAATGACTCATTTTGCTGGCAAGACAGTTGGCCTGATGGTGGCCAGCGGCTTTGATGAAGCCACATTTATCGCAATTCAAAAGGCGATGCTGGCGGCGAATGCAAAATTGAAGATCATTTCCAGGGATGCCGGTCTGACAAATGCCTGGAACGGCACTGGCTGGGGTATGTCCTATCCCGTGGACTCTACGCTCTCGACAACGCTTGCCGTTGATTATGACGCCTTGATAATTCCACAGGGTGATCGTCATATCGAAAAGCTGTCAACCGAAGTCCACGCCAAGCGCATCCTGCGGGCCTTTGTCCGTGAAGACATGCCTGTATTGATCCTCGCTGATGCGATCAAGATTCTCGACATTGTTGACATGGAGCATCCAGAATTCGTCGATGGTGCAGATGTTGCGCGTGTTGAAAATCTTGTTGTTACCAACATGGACGACATCGCTGCTGGTCTCGATGTGTTAAACGGGATTATGCTCGACGGTCAGGACGAAAGCCGCGCCGCCTGATAGGGCGGTGCAGGCACGCTTTCGCGAGGTGGATTGCGTCATGGGTGACAGTCGGACACAGGCAAAGCTGGTGTCTCCCTGTATCTCGGTCTGCCAGATGGATGCGGAGAACGGGGTGTGCCTAGGCTGTTATCGCACGCGCGGTGAGATTGCTGCTTGGCCCAGAATGACAGCGGATGAACAAAGTGGTCTGCTGAACGAGTTACGTGACAGGCGTGCCGCTGCAACCGGGGTGCGAAGACGGGTAACACGAAGAAAGGCCAAAACAGGCTGAACTGAGGACTAAAAGTGAAGAATGCAGCAATCAATGAAATTCTGACGGAAAAAGGTTTTTTATTGGCTGACGGTGCCACCGGCACCAACCTATTTATGCGTGGTCTGGAAACCGGTTATCCGCCTGAATTGTGGAATGTGGAACGGCCGGACGATATCCAAGGGCTCCATGCCTTATTTTTTGATTCTGGCTCTGATTTGGTGTTGACCAATTCTTTCGGCGGCAATGCCTTGCGGTTAAAGCTGCATGATGCACAGGATCGTGTCACTGAACTCAATTTAGCTGCAGCCCGTCTTGCGCGTAAGGTGGCTGCCACTGCCACCGACAGGCAGCGACGCCCGTTACTGGTCGCGGGCTCAATGGGTCCAACCGGAGAGCTGTTTGAACCAATGGGTGCGCTGACCCATACGTCAACGCGGGATATTTTTGCCGCACAGGCGAACGCTCTCGCCGAGGGCGGAGTGGATATGCTGTGGATTGAGACCATGTCCAGCTCCGAGGAAATTGCTTCGGCACTTGAGGCGGCAAAGACAACTGGTCTGCAGGTTGCGGCCACCATGACTTTTGACACGGCAGCACGATCAATGATGGGCGTTTTGCCCCAGGATTTTGCTGTTTTTGGCGCTGCCAACAAGGCAGATTTCCTTGGCGCGAATTGTGGCATTGGCCCTGCCGAGCTGTTGCATTCGATTTCCGGCATGGCACAGGCTCATATCGACACACCGTTGATTGCCAAGGGCAATTGCGGGATTCCTTCCTATGTGGATGGCGCTATTCACTACCATGGCACGCCGGCATTAATGGCTGACTACGCGCTATTCGCCCGCGATATGGGTGTGCGTATCATTGGTGGATGCTGTGGGACGAGCCCTGACCATGTTGCGGCAATGTCACAGGCGCTTGCTCAGACACCGGTCCAGCCATTTGATGAGGCAGCGATGCAACGGGCGCTTGGTCAGCCCTGGGCAAATATTCCTGAAAATCCGGGCGCTGAGGGGCGTCGTAAATCCCGCCGAAGCCGCCGGAAATAACGCGGCACTAAAAATTTTGACGCCATTTGTACCCCGGCGAAATGCCGGTTGCAGTCTCGGTTCATAATTTGCATACTGCGCCCGTTTTCACATCCCGTCTCGGGTCTTTTCTGGAGCCATGATCATGCATGCTTACCGTTCCCACAATTGTGTTGAATTATCCGAGGCAAATGTCGGTGAAAAAGTCCGGCTGTCAGGCTGGATCAACCGCAAGCGTGATCATGGTCAACTGGTCTTCGTCGATTTGCGTGATCATTATGGCCTGACGCAATGTGTCATCGATTCGTCGGACGCCTGCTTTGAGATGGTTGAAGCGACGCGCCTTGAATCGGTTGTCACGGTGACGGGTGAGGTGTTGAAGCGTAGTGATGAGACCATCAATACCGGTCTGCCGACAGGCCATATCGAAGTCCGGATCGAGGCGTTTTCAGTGCAATCGGCGGCGGATACCTTGCCGCTGCAGGTCAATTCTGATGAGGATTCGGGCGAGGAAACAAGATTGCGGTATCGTTATCTTGACCTGCGTCGGACGCGCCCGCATGGCAACATCATGCTGCGCGCCCAGATCATCCAGTCAATCAGAGCCCGCATGGTCGCCCTTGGCTTTACCGAGTTCCAGACTCCCATTTTGACAGCCTCATCTCCTGAGGGTGCGCGTGACTTCCTCGTGCCAGCACGTTTGCATCCGGGCAAATTCTACGCGCTGCCGCAGGCACCCCAGCAGTTCAAACAGCTGATTATGGTTTCTGGATTTGACCGTTACTTTCAGATTGCTCCCTGTTTTCGCGACGAGGATAGCCGTGCGGACCGCAGTCCGGGTGAATTCTATCAGCTTGACCTTGAGATGAGCTTTGTTGAGCAGCAGGATGTTTTTGACGCTGTTGAGCCGGTTATCAGAGGGGTTTTCGAGGAGTTTTCCGACAAGGCCATCGACAGTGAGTTTGTGCATATCCCCTATGCGGAATCGATGCTCAAATACGGTAACGACAAGCCGGATTTACGGGTGCCATTCGAGATCACGGATGTCACTGAGATTTTTCGTGACTCAGGGTTTTCGATTTTTGCCAAAAATGTGGAGAAGGGCGCTGTCGTAAGGGCGGTTCCCGGCCCAAAATGTGGCAGCCGGGCGATTGCTGACAGGATGAACAGCTGGGCGCAGTCCGAGGGCGCGCCAGGAATGGGATACATCATCTACGGCGATGGCGAGGCCAGAGGTCCGGTGGCAAAGGCGCTGGGCGCTGAGAAGGCAGAAGAGATCAGGATAGAAGCCGGTGTTGGTGACGGTGATGCTGTGTTCTTTGCCTGTGCTGCGGCCAATGAGGCAGCAAGTTTGGCTGGGCGCGCGCGGGTAAAGATTGGTGAGGATCAGGGGTTGATCGACCAAAATAGTTTCAAATTCGCCTGGATTGTCGATTTCCCGATGTTCGAATTGGATGAGGCCACAGGCAGGATCGATTTCTCGCACAATCCCTTTTCCATGCCGCAAGGGGGCATGGACGCATTGGAAAACATGGACCCACTCGAAATCAAGGCGTGGCAATATGACCTTGTCTGCAATGGCGTCGAACTGTCATCCGGGGCAATCCGGAATCATCTGCCCGAAGTCATGTACAAGGCTTTTGAAATCGCTGGTTATGACAACAGCGTTGTCAATGAGAAGTTTCCGGCCATGATCAACGCCTTCCGCTTTGGCGCACCGCCGCATGGTGGCATTGCCCCCGGCATTGACCGGATTGTCATGCTGATCGCCGATGAGCCTAATATTCGTGAGGTCATTCTGTTTCCGATGAATGGTAAGGCCGAGGATCTTATGATGGCGGCCCCCTCAGATGTGGATGATAGCGCGCTTGCTGAGTTGCACATCCGGCGCGCGCCGGTGATCAAGCCGAAGGGCGACTAGAGTCACACATTCTGCGGTAGCAAGCGGCGTTGCTAGCGAGTGCGGCCGAGCCCGTGTGCGAGCCAGATCACGCTGCCAAGCAAAATCACGGCACCGGCCTGATGCAGGCCGCCAAGAGCCACAGGCACGCCGTGGAGCAAAGTGGTGATCCCAAGCAGGAATTGCACTGCAATTGCACCCATCGCAAAATAGGCCGGTCGATTGCCAAAGCCGGCCCTTTTTGCATTAAACGCCAGGCCGAGGACGGCAAGGACGGCCAAGACGGCAATCCACCTGTGATGGAACTGCGCCGATGCCGGGTTTTCAAAGGGGTCGAAAAACCCCTGTTCACCATATTCGATCGGAACAAGGCCCGATCCCATCAACGGATATTCGTTATAGAGCAATCCAGCGTCCATGCCGGCGACCAGCGCCCCCGCCAGAATTGTCAGGGCTACAATGCCGATGGTTGCCGCTGCATGACCGTGCGGCACAGGTGATTTGCCATCACGAATGTCCAATGCGGTCCAGATCAGCAGGCTAAAAATCACCAGAGCTGTACCAAGATGCGTTGCGAGGCGATATTGGGACACGCTGGCCACCTCGCTGAGGCCGGATTTCACCATCCACCATCCGATTACGCCCTGAAAGCCGCCAAGTGCCAACAAGACAAGAAGGCGGGCGCTAAAACCCGATGGTATACGCCCCGCCATCCAGAACCAAAGTAGCGGCAGAGCGAAGGCAACGCCAAGTAACCGCCCCCAGAGGCGGTGGAAGTATTCCCAGAAGAAAATCATCTTGAAGCCCGCGAGATCCATACCAAAATTAATCGCGTCATATTCAGGTGACGCCTTGTAAAGCTCAAAGACCCGGTCCCATTCAGCGGCGCTCATCGGTGGCAGGGTACCCATGAGTGGCCGCCATTCCGTCATCGACAAACCGCTTCCTGTCAGCCGGGTGATGCCGCCAATCACAACCATAATGGCAACAAGCAGCGCCATGATCAAAAGCCAGGCCACGATGGCACCGCTGTTATGTGCGGACATTGTCTTGTGGGTGGAGGATGCGAACATGAGTGAACCTTAGTTTGATGTAGGTCTGGACTGCGAGTCCCGTACATAGCAACCCGAACCCCTGTCTGCAAATCGACGCTTTGCCGCAGGCGTTGCATTTGAGGTGAGAATTTATGGGCTCATCAAATATAAATAAACAGAAATATATCCTATTTTATTATATAAATGGGAATAAAATTTCTTTTTCATACGGTAAATAGTTTACTTTAAAAATTATTTGCACGCATCTTCCTGGCTGAGAGGATGCCAACATGCACGATATGAACAAAACCTACACCACACAGGCTAGGCTGCCCGATGGCACGAACCGCTATCTGGAAGCGCCGGCCGGCTGGCGTCTGATGGAAGTGTTGCGGGATTATGGTGTGCCGATAAAAGCTGAGTGTGGTGGTGCCTGCGCTTGTGCGACCTGTCACATTTACATCCACAAAGAGGGGCAGACGGGGCTGTTGGCACCTGATGATGAGGAATTGATGCGTCTTGACGAGCTGTTCGATGCTGATGATAGCTCGCGCCTGTCCTGTCAAATTCTGACCGGACCGCACACTGACGGGCTTGTCTTTAGCCTCGCGGCTGGTTCTGTTCAGCAAAGCCCAGTGGTGACCGATTCTGTGTCTGGCCGCCATGGGTCGATGGTGGCTTAAGATGAAAAAGCCGTTTCCGCTTTTTATCGATATGGAAGTGACGCCTCCGCTGGTGATCGGGAATGCCAATATTCTGTTGGCCAAAGTCAGATTGCTACTTAAATTTGCGCCCGTGGTTGAGGTGATTACTGACTCCGACACACTGGCATTTGCTGAAATTGGGCAGGGTGTGAGGCAAGCACAAAATGTCAGTTGCGCGGTAGCGCATGATCACATCAGGGGACGACCGCTGGTCATGGTGGAGACATTGGACGATCAGCTGAATACCAGTCTGGTTGCCCGGGCACGGCATTTTGGTGTGCCGGTCAATGTTCCGGACAATCCAGCGCTTTCAAGCGTCTATTTGGGTTCTATTGTCGATCGAGCACCGCTGACGGTGGCGATTTCCTCATCTGGGATGGCACCTGTCCTTGGGCAGAATTTGAGGGCGCGGATCGAGGATATGCTGCCGTCAAACTATGGCAATTTGGCCGTCTATCTACACCAAGTTCGCCAGCGATTGAGAGGTTTGCCTGCCAGTTGGCGCCGCCGCCTGCAGCATCAGATCATTGATGGGCCGATCGCCGATGACATCATCGCTGGGCGCACCGCACGGGCAGATGCTGAGGTCTTGCCCCTGCTTCGGGCGTTCGCTATTGAGAAGTCGGACCGGCGCCGGATAAGCATTGTGCAGACGTTACACCGCAAAGATTCGGCTGACTGTACTGATACTCTGTCTGCCATTCGAGACGCCGACACTATTTTCTATGATGACAATGTTCCAGCGTCATTTTTGGAAGTGGCGCGGCGTGAGGTGGATCTTATTGCGCTTCCGCAGAAATTTGCCAATCGCCGGACGTCAGCAGGTCTGGCTGCCGCATTACTGCGCGCCACCATTGGTGGCAAGAGTGTTGTCTATCTCGGCAGTCATGGTGTTGCCAGACTCAATTTGGCGCTCCTGAAGCTTGGATTTTCTTCAGCGTCGCTGATCACGAGTGATGACAGTGAGCGGATTGAGGGTCATCTCACATTATGTGAGCGGCCTGATGCAACTCTCCCAGAAAGGGTGCAGTGATGCCCGGGATTTTGATTACAGCCAATCGTCTTGAAGATGGCGTTGTGGTTTGGCTAGCGACTGACTTCACTTGGACAGAAACGCGTTCGCGCGCGGGCATCTTTGACGCTGACACCGTGCAAACTGCCCGTCACAGCGCGGCAGGTGATCAGACCAACAACTTTGTCACAGCGATCTACGAGGTGATGGTGGACGGAAAGGCAGATGTCTCTGCGCGCGAAGCAATCAGGGCCAACAGGGGACCGACGATCCAGGCGCCCCCGGACCGGCACCCATCCATCAGATAACAGGCAGATAACAGGCAGATAACAGGCAGAGGCGAAGGAGATCAGAAATGTATAAATATGACACAATTGATCGTGACTTTCTTGACCGCCGATCCGCGCAGTTCCGCGATCAGGTTGCGCGGCGATTATCCGGCGAACTCTCAGAAGATGAATTCAAACCACTTCGCTTGCAGAATGGCCTTTATCTGCAGCTACACGCCTATATGTTGCGGGTGGCCATTCCTTATGGTGTGTTGTCGTCACGGCAATTGCGTGGGCTTGCTTCCATTGCCCGTGATTTTGACCGTGGTTTTGGGCATTTCACAACGCGGCAGAACATCCAGTTCAATTGGATTAAGCTGGTTGAAACCCCGGATATTCTTGACCGGCTTGCCGAGTTGGACATGCATGCCATTCAGACCTCCGGCAACTGTATCCGAAATGTGACGTCTGATCCGCTTGCCGGGGCGACGGATGATGAAGTAGAAAACCCCATGGTCTGGTGCGAAGTGATCCGGCAATGGTCAACCTTGCATCCTGAATTTGCTTTCCTGCCGCGCAAATTCAAGATTGCCGTTTCAGCGGGTGCCGAGGATCGGGCGGCAACGGGGTTTCACGATATTGGCTTGCGGCTGGTGAAGGCGCGGTCAGGCGAAGTCGGCTTTCGGGTTCTTGTCGGCGGTGGTCAGGGGCGCACACCTCGGGTTGCCCAGCAATTGACCCCCTTCCTGCCGAAGAAAAACCTGCTCAGCTATCTTGAGGCAATCCTCAGAGTATATAATGTTGCCGGCAGGCGCGACAACATCTACAAGGTGCGGCTGAAAATTCTGGTCGAGGCTATGGGGATTGAGGCGTTCAGCGACGCCGTCAATATGGAATGGGTCGGCATCAGGGACAGTGTCGTTGAGTTGCCATTAGAGGAGTTTGAACGCATTCAGCGTCACTTTGCCCGTGACACTCTGCCACCTGCAGACCTGACAAGCGAAATATTGGAGGCGTATTGCGGCAAAGGCCATGCGTTTGAGAGGTGGATGCGGCATAACGTTTTGCCTCATTACGACCCTGGCTACGCCAATGTTTGCATCTCGATCAAGGCGCTTGGCCGTCCGCCTGGCGATGCGTCGGCATCAGAGATGGAGCGTATTGCCGATCTTGCCGATCGCTATGGTATGGGAGAAATCCGTTTCACCTATTCGCAGAATGTCGTCATCCCGCACGTGCGCCGTGACCAGTTGATCCGGGTTTTTGAAGGACTGGGAGATATTGGTCTGAATGGTGGTGAAAACGGTCTTATAGGTGACATGATTGTCTGTCCGGGGCTTGATTACTGCAATCTTGCCAACGCCAGATCCCTGCCGCTCGCAGACAGGATTTTCCAGCATTTTGCCGATGCGGGCCTGCGCGATGAAATCGGAAAGATCAGGCTCAATATCTCCGGCTGCATCAATGCTTGTGGCCATCACCATGCGGCGGATATCGGCATTCTGGGAGTCAATAAAAAGGGCGTTGAAAATTACCAGATTTCACTGGGCGGCAGAGCTGGCGAAGATGCCGCAGTGGGCCGCATTCTGGGTCCCTCCTTCGATGAGCACAGGGTGCCGGATGCCGTTGCCGCAATCGTTGGTCTCTATCTGCACAGGCGCAAGCCAGATGAGACTTTTGGCGATGCCGTAGTCCGTCTGGGTGTCGATGTGTTCAAGCGAGAACTTTATGCAGCGGCCTGACGCGCAGGCAGACAGTGACGGCAAGGTGGCAAGGATTCAGGTCTTTGCCTTCGCTCCTGCGGTGATGGAGGATTTGCCCATGCCCTGTCTGCAACTGAAAACGGGCGACAGCATGCCCGAAGCCAACATCCTGCAAAGCTTGTCAGACAGTGACGTGGTCGCAGTGTATTTTGAGAAATTTTCCGATGGGCGGGGGTTTTCCCTCGGACGCCAGCTGCGAGGCAGCCTGTCCTGTGATCATCCGCTTGTTGCAAATGGTCACATCATCCCTGATCAGGCCGATTATCTGCGCCGGGTTGGTTTTTCGCACGTTGTGATCGTACCTGAAACCCTGTCACAATGGCAAAAGTCGTTGGTGGCGGTAACGCATCGTTTTCAAGCGTTGAATACCTCGCCACGCACCCGCAGCAGACCAAGGCGGTGAGAGCTGGCAGGTGCAAGAGTTGCAATTTTCCATCATGACCTTGCGTTTGGACAGCGTAATGGCTATGTCCGACTACAATGACAAGTAGGTACCATAAATTTCCTCATGACCCAGACACACAACACCGACATCATTATTATAGGCGCTGGCCCTGTAGGTTTGTTTGCCGTCTTTGAGCTGGGGCTGCTGGATTTGCGGTGCCACCTTGTTGATATTCTCGACAAACCGGGCGGGCAATGTGCCGAGCTTTACCCAGAAAAGCCGATTTATGACATTCCCGCGCTGCCTGTCTGCACGGGCCAGGAACTCACGGATCGGCTGATGGAACAGATCGCCCCCTTTGACCCAACATTCCATTATGGACAGATGGCTGAGTCGCTGACGCGTCTGCCTGATGACAGATGGCAATTGATAACCAGTGATGGTGTGAGCATCAGCGCGCCCGTTGTTGTGATCGCGGCAGGCGGCGGGTCTTTCGTTCCCAAGCGGCCACCGCTCAACAATCTTGAAGCTTTTGAGGCGACCGGCGGCGTGCAATATGCAGTTCGTCGGCGCGATACACTTACCGACAAACATCTGGTGATCGCCGGTGGTGGGGACTCAGCGCTTGATTGGACGGTAAATCTGGTCGATCTGGCGGCGTCAGTGACGCTTGTTCACCGCCGTGATGATTTTCGCGGCGCGCCAGATACGGTGGCGAAAATGCGGACGCTTGTCGATGCTGGCAAAGTCAATCTGGCGATTGGCCAGCTCAAGGGGCTGGATGGTGATGCCGCTGGAAACCTCAGCCATGTTCTCGTTCAATCGGCGGGCGCTGAGGCACCGACCGCTATCGCCGCGGATGTGCTGCTGCCTTTCTATGGTTTGACCATGAAGCTGGGACCGATTGCCGATTTCGGCCTCAACCTTGAGGAAAATCTCATTCCAGTGGACACTGAGCGCTTTGAAACCTCTACTCCATCGATCTTCGCCATTGGTGACATCAATCACTATCCGGGCAAGCTGAAATTGATTCTCTCCGGTTTTCATGAAGCCGCCCTGATGGCGCATGCCGCGCATGGTATTGTGCATCCGGAAAAGCGGATTCGCTTCCAATACACGACCTCCTCCTCTGCCTTGCAGCAAAAACTCGGCGTTGCCTAAAAATTAAGACGCATTTTCCTTGACAATTTCTCCGCCAGCGCCCAATTAGCAGACAGGCGTATTGGCACTCTTTGTTTGTGAGTGCCAAAGCCTATTCTACAAACCTTTTGAAGGAGAAAAAAGGCATGAAATTTAGGCCGCTTCACGACCGCGTCGTCGTTCAACGGATGGAATCCGAAGAGAAGACTGCAGGTGGAATCATTATTCCAGACACTGCCAAGGAAAAGCCAATGGAAGGTAAGATCATTGCCGTTGGTGCAGGCGCCAGAGACGAAACAGGCAAGATACAGCCTCTCGATGTCAAAGCTGGCGACAGCGTTCTGTTTGGAAAGTGGTCAGGTACCGAAGTCAAGATCGATGGTCAGGATTACCTCATCATGAAGGAATCCGACATCATGGGTATCATTGAATAGTTCGTCGCGATCAACCTGTCGACGAAAAGACACACAAAGAAGGATGAAAAAAAATGGCTGCTAAAGAAGTCAAATTTGGCTCAGATGCAAGAAACAAGATGCTCGAAGGCGTCGATATTCTTGCCAATGCCGTGAAGGTCACTCTTGGTCCCAAGGGCCGCAATGTAGTTCTTGAGAAATCTTTTGGTGCGCCCCGCATCACCAAGGACGGCGTAACTGTCGCAAAAGACATTGAGCTCAAGGATAAGTTTCAGAACATGGGCGCACAGATGGTGCGCGAGGTTGCATCAAAGGCGAATGACGTTGCCGGTGATGGCACAACAACCGCAACCGTGCTAGCCCAGTGCATTGCTCAGGAAGGTGCAAAGGCTGTCGCTGCTGGCATGAACCCGATGGACCTCAAGCGTGGTATCGACATGTCAGTCGAGGCTGTCGTGGCATCGATCGTCAAGCGTTCAAACAAGATTTCAACGTCTGACGAAGTGGCTCAGGTCGGCACAATCTCGGCCAATGGCGAAGAAGAGATTGGCAAGATGATTGCCGAGGCCATGGAGCGCGTCGGCAACGAAGGTGTAATCACCGTTGAGGAAGCCAAGAGCCTCGACACAGAGCTGGATGTTGTAGAAGGCATGCAGTTTGACCGTGGTTACCTGTCACCTTATTTCGTGACAGATGCCGAAAAAATGCGCGCTGTTCTCGAAGAGCCATATATCCTGCTTCACGAGAAGAAACTCTCCAACCTGCAGGACATGTTGCCGATCCTTGAAAAGGTCGTCCAGTCAGGCCGTCCGCTGCTGATCATCGCCGAAGACATCGAAGGCGAGGCATTGGCAACTTTGGTTGTGAACCGTCTGCGTGGTGGTTTGAAAGTGGCAGCTGTCAAGGCACCGGGCTTTGGCGATCGCCGCAAGGCCATGCTTGAGGATATTGCCAT
This sequence comes from SAR116 cluster bacterium, assembly GCA_004212735.1. GTDB lineage: Bacteria > Pseudomonadota > Alphaproteobacteria > Puniceispirillales > Puniceispirillaceae > MED-G116. The sequence goes on along the minus strand of SHBD01000004.1, from coordinate 42,149 downwards.
TCTCACGAACGGCACCGTGGTTTCCGAGGAAGTCGGCATCTCACTCGATGGCTTGACTCTAGAAATGCTTGGCTCTGCCAAGCGTGTTGAAATCACCAAAGATGAAACAACAATCGTTGATGGTGTTGGTGAAAAGACCGAGATCGAGGCTCGTTGCACACAAATTCGTGCGCAGGCTGAGGAAAGCACATCAGATTATGACCGTGAAAAGCTGCAGGAACGTCTGGCCAAGCTGGCTGGCGGTGTTGCTGTGATCAAGGTTGGTGGTGCTACCGAGGTTGAGGTGAAGGAACGCAAGGATCGTGTCGATGATGCGATGCATGCAACCCGGGCTGCCGTTGAAGAAGGCATTGTCTCTGGTGGAGGTGTGGCTCTGGTCCGCGCAACTGCCGTGTTGGAAAAGCTCAAGCCAGAGAACAGGGATCAGGAAGTCGGCATCGAGATCGTTCGTCGCGCCTTGCAGGCTCCGGCCCGCAACATTGCGGAGAATGCTGGTGCTGAGGGTTCTGTGATTGTTGGTAAGCTGCTCGAGGGCAAGGACGACAACATTGGCTACAATGCCAAGACCAACGAGTTCACCGATATGATCAAGGCCGGCGTTATTGACCCGACAAAGGTTGTGCGCTCGGCGTTGCAGAACGCGGCATCTGTTGCTGGTCTGTTGATCACTACCGAGGCGATGGTTGCTGAAAAGCCTGAGCCGAAGGATCCAATGCCAGCAGCGCCTGACATGGGCGGCATGGGCGGTATGGGTGGCATGGGCTTCTAAACCCACTTCCATCTTGCAAACTGATAAAAGCCGGGGGTTCGCCCCCGGCTTTTTGTGATTTATGCCGCCGCCGATTGATAGGGGTTTGGCGTGCCTTCATTCCGCTTAATCTTAATTTGTTGTCGTGATGCCTGCGGGGTGACTGCGGGGTGACTATGGCACTGAGCGCCTCTGTGTCTCTTGGCAAATTGACCTTGAGTCTGTCACGCGTAATCTGTCGCAACGTCATATCCTGAGTTGGTTCAATTGGACATTTATTTCTTTCCCAACGTCCAACTGACTGTGTGTCACGATGGAGCAATTTTGCCAATTCTGCCTGTGTCATACCCAACTCTGTCCGCAGGAAGCGGATTTCCTGCCCACCCAATGCACCATTTTGATTGATGAGTCCTTCTGCTATGGCTTTATGAAGCATACCGACAGCCGGTATCTCGACAATTCTTTCTCCATTATCATCAACGACATCAAAACCGGCCCCAGTGACAATCACATTATCCAGCCCACATTCCGTGTAATGATAGTCCCGCGTTCCCATTTCTCTCCCCTTGATTTTTTGGATGTATTTTTTTGGATGTATTGAAAAGCTCAATTGTCCTTCCAATGAACCGTCACCATTTCAATTGTCCGGTGTTGAAAATCTGGAATTATCACAACCAGCAAAGTTCTGGTTTCAGAATTTGGTGTTGTGCCTTCCACTTTGTATTTCCAAAACCCATTTTTCGTAGATTCTTCCGCATCGTCATAAACATAGCCAAACTTCAGAAGATATCTTATATCGGCGATAAGCAGGTTTCTTTCCTGGAACCGTTCCTTAACACGCCCTGTCAGCACCCACTTGGTTTTGTCATCAATTGCCAGCATACGATTTTTGGGTTGCCGCTACTGGCGGGTATGGTTTTGCAATTGTCGAAATTCAAACTCATTTCTCAATGTTTGGATTAAAACAACCAACAATTACATACTGAGACTATCATGATGATATTTATAAGCAGAAATAAAAGTAACAGATATTCCCATCATCCAGATTGACATCACAGCCAAGAATGGGGTTAGCAATGTTAACTCCCCAAAAAACTGCCAGTGATGTTTATGGCTTCGGCAAGGCCGATGCGTTCGACTTCAACATCGGGCGGAAAGGCTGATGTCAGCCTTGTTGGCAGCCGGCTGTCAAGCATCACAAAAACCCCGCGGTCATCGGCGCGCCTGATCAGGCGGCCAAAGGCCTGACGCAGTTTCAGACGTGCGATCCGGTCTGTCCAGGCGTCACGTCCTTGCCATTCGGCACGTGCCTGAAACAGAATATCGCTGCGTGGCCAGGGCATCCGGTCAAAGACGATCAACCGAAGGGCGGTGCCGGGAACGTCGATGCCATCACGTACGGCATCGGTCCCAAGTAGGCAGGATTCAGGCTCCTCGCGGAACATCGCCAGCAATGTCTGCAAATTCATTCGGTCTATATGCTGTGCATAGAGAGGCAGGTCAGCTTCTTCCAGCCGCGCAAGCAGTGCGGGATAGACAGCTTTCAGCCGCCTGATGGCGGTGAACAGACCAAGACCTCCACCCCCCGCCGCTTTCATCAACCTTGCCATTGCGGCGGCAGTGGCCTCGGGCCTGTCGCGCTCCAGATCATTGACCACAAGCACCTTCGTCTGTCGTGCATAGTCAAAGGGCGAGGTAAAGGACGCCCGCAGGCTTGGATGATCAAGATGGATGGCGCCAGTGAGGGCCAAGGCCGACTGCCAGCCATCATGTGGCGGCGCCCCTGCCGATGGCGCGGCATCTTCTGGTTTGCGGCGTGGTGCCTGATCCTGCAAGGTTGCCGACGTAAAGGTGACTCCATGCGCGGGTTCGAGAACGGTGCTGGCAAAGGGGATGGTCGGGTCAAGCCAATGCCGCGCCACGCCGATGTCGCGGTCCTGCCCGTCAATCCGGTCAATCTGCATCCAGTCAACAAAGCCGTCGCGCGGCCCGTTGGCAATGTCGGCAAGCATCAACTGCCAGGCGGCAACGGGCCCGGAGGCACGCAATTCCAGACCACGAATGGCACCCTCAATGCGTGCGCGCTGCGATGTTTCCAGCTCATCAGCCTTGTCATCCAAAAGCGCTTTCAGCCGCTTGACAAGGCTGTTCAGAGGAGTTCCCAATTCAATGAGAACATCCTTGAATGCCATCGCCGCTGCAGCGATGTCTTCGCTGGCCGGGTGCAGATGGGCCTGAATGTCATAGGGGCTCTGGGTATCGGCAACACGGCCATAAACGGCATTACGCAGATGCATGAAAAAAGTTTCGGCCGGCCCTGTTGGCTGAAAATTGGACAGCCGCTTTGGCCACCCTTGCCCTGGCAATTGGCGGGCCACCTCTAACGCCGCATCGAGATCGGCAAGACCAGCCTCGTCGTCGGCAAGCAATTCGCCCAGCCGTTTTTTCAGACCCCGGGCGCGCCCCTTGCGGCCGTCTTCGGCACCGCGCACCCAATGCCGTAATTCTGCTGTTTCCTGCCCGCTTAGATAGGCGGCGAAGGCGCTGTCGGCGGCATCGAAAACATGGTGCCCCTCATCAAAGACATAGCGTGTTGGACGGCGCTTATCATCATGTCCTGCATAGGCTGCATTGATCATCACCAGCGCATGATTGGTGACGACAATATCGGCCCGTTTGGCCCGGCGCATGGATTTCTCAACAAAACATTTGTTGTAATGCTGGCACGCGGCATGGATACATTCACCACGTCGGTCGGCAAGGCCTGCGGTCTGCGGCCGTCCGAGAAGATCTGTCAGCCAAGCAGGAAAGCTGGCACCGGTCAAATCACCATCATCACTGGCACCGGCCCAGCGTGCCATCAGCCCTAGTGCGGTGGCGCGTCGCGGCTGGCCGGGCATCTGTATCAGCGCCTCCTCAAGATTGAGCAGACAGAGATAATTTTCCCGGCCCTTGCGAAGAACAACTTTCTTTGAACGTTCCGTTGCATCTGGATAAAGCCGGGACAATTCACTGGCAATCTGGTGCTGCAGGGTGCGGGTATAGGTTGAAATCCAGACAGCCGCACCATTGCGCTCTGCCCACAAGGTGGCGGGCGCCAGATAGCCAAGCGTCTTGCCTGTTCCTGTGCCAGCTTCGGCAAGGACAAGCGCCGGACTGGGTCCGGCATCGGGTCGGTCAAAACTGGCCGTTACAGCGGCTGCGTAATCGGCCTGACTGTCGCGTGTCTCGGAAACGCCAGCCAGCATGTGGCCGAGTCGTTCACGCGCGGCATCCGGCAGGATGGGCTGGCTCCCGGGTTGGGTTGTTGGCGTGTAATCAGTAAATTCAGGAAGCCGGCGCCAGATGGCCGCCTGCATGCCATCAGGTGGTGCTGGTCGTGCTGGACCCAGTCCCAAACGCGCCAAAATAAGAGGACCCCACATCCATCCGCCATCCGCCATCATCCCGGCTATGCCAGCTGCCTCATCACGGGCGCGTCCTTCCATTACCGCAACTTCATCAAGCAGCAGAAAGGCCATTTTTGGCAGGAGCGCCGCCATGGCCTCGGCAGAGTCTGGGCGCGGCAATGACAGCTGTGCAGCAAGCCCGGTTGGTGTTGGCAAACAGAATCGGGCCGGCCTTACAAAGGCAAATAATTCCATCAGATCAAGACAGCTGGCGATCTCAACACTGCTTCGAGCCTCGCTCCAGCGACGGTGACAAACCAGCGGCGGGCCAAGCGCCAGCTCTGCAGCAATGGCCTGCCTGTCACGCACTGTGATCTCACCATTTTGTGTGATCCATATGATACGGGTGCCATGCGGATAGAGAACGGGGATATTGTGCAGGTCGGGAACTTTTATCGTGGTTCCATCCAGAGGCGATGAAGGCGCCCGAGATGAGGGGCTGTCGGCATTGTTCGGCATTAGCCAGATATAGCGTTAAAACGGGCTGGCTGCCAGTACAGCTTGCCTGCATCCGCAATTTGCGGCATATGATAGCCGACCGCCGCAGCCAGCCTGTTCTGGAAGTGGGACACACATATGAAAACCCAGATAAGAGAACTTGGAAAACCGGATATGACGGATGCTGTTTCTGCCTTGAGGGACATCGCCAGTGATGCGAAGGCCTGGCCCTTTGCTGAAGCCCGTAATTTGCTCCAGCGGCTTGAGAGAACAGGCGGCAAGGACGTGGTCGTCTTTGAAACTGGATATGGGCCATCAGGTCTGCCGCATATTGGCACATTTGGCGAGGTTGTGCGGACGACGATGGTGCGCCATGCCTTTGAGACAATGACAGGCGCAAAGACACGGTTGATCTGTTTTTCTGATGATATGGATGGGTTCCGCAAAATCCCAACCAACTTACCAGACCCCGAACAATTGATCCCCTATCTGGACATGCCGCTCACCGCTGTCAAAGACCCGTTCGGCACCGCGCCGTCCTTTGGTGATCATAACAACGCAAGATTGCAGGCGTTTCTGGACTCCTTCGGATTTGATTATGAATTTGTTAGCTCGACCCGCTGCTACAAGGCAGGTGATTTTGATGATGCCCTACGCACGGTGCTTGACCGTTATGAGGCAATCATGAAGATCATGTTGCCGACGCTTGGCGCTGAACGACAGGCCACCTACAGCCCGTTCTTTCCGGTTTGTCCCGATAGTGGGAAGGTGCTGCAGGCCAAGGTTATTGCCCGTGATGTTGCCAATGACAGCATTACTTACATTCATCCCGATACAGATGCCGAGGTTGAGACAAAGGTAACCGGCGGTTCCTGCAAGCTCCAGTGGAAGGCTGATTGGGCAATGCGCTGGTTTGCCCTTGGCGTTGACTATGAGATGAGTGGCAAGGATTTGATTGACTCGGTCACTCAATCCTCAAAAATTACGCGGGCGCTTGGTGGCACGCCGCCTGTTGGCATTTCATACGAGCTGTTTCTTGACGCGAATGGCGAGAAGATTTCCAAATCCAAGGGCAATGGCCTGACCATTGATGAGTGGCTGCGATATGGCAGCCCCGAATCGCTGTCACTGTTCATGTATAATCAGCCAAAGCGGGCCAAGCGGCTGCATTTTGACGTCATTCCAAAAACAGTCGATGAATATTATCAGCACCGCACAAAGATCGGTGATCAGGATAGCGCAGCCCAGATGGAGAACCCGGTGTGGCACATCCATAGCGGTGTTCCCGAAGTAACGGTGCTGCCCGTTACCTTCACTTTGCTGCTCAATTTAGCGGCGGTCTGCCTGGCGGAGCAGCCGTCCGTTGTCTGGCGGTATGTCAGTGACTATGCCCCGGGTGTTACTGCCAAGACACATCCCGAGTTGGACCGCTTGATCGGGTATGCGGTGAATTACCATCAGGATCTGGTTCGTCCGACAAAAACCTACCGTCTGCCGACCGAAACCGAGGGCAAACACATAACGGCCCTGCTTGCCGCCTTTGATGCGCTGGCTGATGATGCCCCGGCTGAGGATATTCAATCAGCTGTCTATGCCACCGGCAAGGCGGCTGGTTATGAGAATTTGCGTGACTGGTTTCAATGTCTCTATCAGGTGCTGCTTGGTCAATCTGAAGGGCCGCGCATGGGATCATTCTTTGCGCTTTATGGGCGCGAGAAAACGCGTCTTTTGTTGACAGATGCGCTTGCGGGAAAACTTGCTGATAAAGTAGGGGCTGAGGGTTGATGTGGCGCGCGGCTGCGGCGCTGGCGCGTTGCCTTCCCGCAGAAGCGGCGCACCGGGCGGCGGTACGGACATTGCAGTTGAATATTGGCCCGAAGCCTGATGTGCCATCTTTGCCGCTGACTGTTGCCGGTATGCGCTTTGACAATCCATTGGGGCTGGCCGCAGGTTTTGACAAGAATGCAGAGTGTTTTTCAGGGGCTATGCGCCTTGGGTTTGGCCATGTTGAAATCGGCACTGTCACACCCTTGCCGCAACCCGGAAACCCGCGGCCACGGGTGTTTCGTCTGCCTGCCGATGAAGCCGTGATCAACCGCTACGGGTTCAATGGAAACGGTATCGAATATGCCGCGCGAAATCTGGCTGCGAAACAACACCGCCCAGCAATTCTCGGGGTTAATGTCGGTGCCAATAAAACCAGCGCCGACCCGATTGAGGATTATCATGTCGCCGTTGCGCGGCTTGCCGCATTTGCTGATTACATAACCCTGAACATCTCCTCGCCAAACACTCCGGGGCTTCGTGATCTGCAGGCCGATCAGCTGTTGCAGCATCTGCTGGCAGCTGGCAGATCGGGTCTTGCCGAATCGGGAAAGAAAATTCCATTATTCTTGAAAATGGCGCCTGATCTTGAGATTTCAGAAATCAGAAAGATTATTGCATGCTGTATCGACCACAATGTAGACGGAATCATTGCGACCAACACGACGGTGGCCCGTCCGAAGGGGTTGGCGTCCCCGGTAGCCTGCGAACAGGGGGGGCTGTCAGGCGCGCCGTTGTTCGCGATGTCAACGGCAGTTCTTGCTGAGGTGGCGTCACTTGCTAAGGATCAACTGACGGTCATTGGTGTTGGCGGCGTTGCCAGCGGCTGGCAGGCATATGCAAAGCTGCTTGTCGGTGCTGATCTGGTGCAGCTCTATACGGGCCTCGCGCTTGACGGTCCGGGTCTACCTGCAACCATCCTTTTCGAACTGAAACTGTTGCTGGAATGTGATGGGTGTGCCGATGTAGCAACCGCATCAGGAAAAATTCCCAACGCCCGCGACGCCATCAATCATTCGCTTCATCTTGCGCAAAGCGCCGGATTGCAAGTGGCAGAACCGAAACTGTATTGGTGACAGAATAAGGCTCCTGCATAGCGGTGGGTGCGCTGTGATCGATGGGCGTGAACGGTGGCCTGTTCAACCCGTCGAGAATGCGGAAATAGGCCAGAACCACCATACGCGCTGCAGACGCAAGGCTGGAATGTAGTCTGACACAATTTACCGCCTCGCAGAATTCATCCAAATTGATTTCTTCCTGCAGCAAAATGGCATCAATGCTGTCCCAGACATATGGCTCAAGAACAATCGTCGTGCGCTTACCATTGAAACGGATATTTCGCTTTAGACGTGTTGGCCGCGTCGAATGTGGGCTTGATTTGGGTTCGGCATGGGGGGGACGTTTCCCTGAATTTGCAACTCGCGCCATTTCCTATTCCTTTTGGCTATCCTTTTGAATAGATCAGGTTAATGCAAAGGGTTTAATAAATTCCTAATGTCAGGCAACTTTTTCCTGAGCTTGGTGATTTTTTGTGTGACCCGCGCGCATGCTCGGCCACGGCCGAATTGTGGGTTGACCTTCTGCCATCGCTGGCCTATACCCACGCATCATATTTCAGTAGGGGTGACACCCACAGGTTTAGGGAGCCATTACCATGGCGAAACGCTGTCAAATCACCGGTAAGACCGTCATGTCAGGCAACAACGTCAGCCATGCGAACAATCGCACGCGCCGCCGATTCCTTCCCAATCTCCAGCATGCCAGCATCCAGAGCGATGTGCTGGGTAGAAAAGTCAGTCTGCGACTGTCAACAAGCGCAATGCGGACCATTGAAAAGCACGGTGGTCTGGATGCATTTTTGATGCAGGCGCGCAATGCTGAACTTGCCGATGAAGCAAAAATGCTGAAGCGGGAAATTATGGCAGCCAGTGTAGCTGAATAGGCGGCACAAAAAGGTTGAACAACCCCGCTCTTTAGTGGGGTTTTTTTATGCCTTCAGTCTCGCTTGGATCAGGCGACCCGTTTGCTGCGCTGCGTCACATCCTCGTCAAACAAATCTGTCAATTGGCCAACAACAGCACCGCCCAGCTGATCGACGTCGGTGATGGTAACCGCGCGCCGGTAATAGCGTGTGACGTCATGGCCAATACCGATGGCCAGCAATTCCACTGGTGATTTTGACTCTATGTAGCTGATCACATCGCGAAGATGCTTTTCCAGATAGCTGCCGCTGTTGACTGACAGAGTCGAATCATCGACGGGCGCACCATCAGAAATGACCATCATGATCCGACGATCCTCTCTCCTCGCCAAAAGACGGTCGTGAGCCCATAACAGCGCCTCGCCATCGATGTTTTCCTTTAAAATGCCCTCACGCAGCATCAGTCCAAGTGATTTCTTTGCACGACGCCACGGCGCATCAGCAGACTTGTAGATGATGTGGCGCAAGTCATTCAGCCGTCCCGGCGCGGGTGGCTTGCCAGCCTGCTGCCAGAGTTCACGCGACTGACCCCCCTTCCATGCTCTGGTAGTGAAGCCGAGAATTTCCACCTTTACCCCACACCGTTCCAGTGTGCGGGCAAGAATATCTGCGGTAACGGCCGCAATGGTGATGGGCCTGCCGCGCATTGAGCCTGAATTATCAAGTAACAGGGTTACAACAGTGTCGCGGAATTTGGTGTCCTGTTCCTGTTTGTAGGACAGGGGGCTTAGTGGCTGTGTAACAACGCGATGAAGTTTGGCGGCGTCAAGGATACCCTCCTCGAGGTCGAAATCCCATGAACGGTTTTGGTGTGCCATCAGTTTGCGTTGCAGCCGGTTGGCCAGCTTGCCCACAATGCTGGTAACATTTTCCATATGCCGGTCGAGCATTTGCCTCAGCCGGATGAGTTCCTCCTCATCACAAAGATCAGGTGCATCAACTACCTCATCAAAGCGCGTGTCAAATACCTTGTAGGCATCTGTGGGCGCGCCGCGATCCTGATTATGGCCCTGCATGTCAGAGTTCGGCGTTTCCCCATCTGACATGCCGTCCTCTGCGCCATCCGCGTCAGCCATGTCGCCTTCCTCGGCGGAGCCGGCGTCGCCAGTATCATCCATGGTCTGGCTGTCGTCACCGTCGCTTTGATCCTCGCCAACGGCTTCCTGCTCGCCATCCTGATCGCTTTGGCTGTCGCCGTTGTCATCCTGATCATCGTCGCTGTCTGACTGATCATCCTGATCGGAGCTGGAGTCACCCAGATCACTCTCAAGCGCGCCAATCAGTTGACGTGACAATTGTGCAAATTTCTCCTGATCTTCCAGATTTTTGGCGAGCTCCTGCATCAGATCGCCGGCACGGCTTTTGACCCAGGGGCGCCACAGATCGAGAACCATCGAGAGATTTTGTGGGGGGGCTGCACCGGTAAGATCCTCACGCAGAAGAAGACGAACGACCTCGGCAATGCCTGCCTCATCGGCACTGCCCGGCGCCTCGATCTGTCTGCTTTCATAACGCTGATTCAAGGTAGCCTCGAGATTGGCGCCGACACCGACAAGTTGTCGTGCGCCGATGGCTTCTACCCTTGCGCGCTCGGCAGACTCAAAAATTGCACGGGCACCATCGAGTGATGGGCATAATTTTCTATGTGTCTTTTTGTTGTGATGGGCTAGCCAGAGGGCCGCTCCATCTGCGGCGCCTCGCATGCTTGCCCGTTGCGCTGGTGTCGCTGTCGGTGGAAAAGACGGCAATCGTACGTCACTCTCACCAATATGCGTGTCGGTTCCAGCATAGGTCACCTGATGCTGGCAGCCACCTGCCAGCGCCCGCATCGTCGCGGCGGTGGATTTCAGAAACTGCTGGTCTGGATCTTCGTTGGCCATAAGCGTCTGGTCCTAGCTGGCGTTGGCTTGGCGAACAGGTGCCTCAGGCAAATCAATGCCAAAGCAACGCTGGTAATATTCGGCGACTGTTGGTCGCTCAATCTCATCGCATTTGTTGAGAAAGCTGAGCCTGAAGGCGACAGTGATATCGCCGAGGATTGTGGCGTTTTCCGCCCAGGTGATAACCGTACGCGGCGACATCACTGTGGAGAGGTCTCCGGCCATGAAGCCCTTGCGTGTCATGTCGGCCATTCGCACCATGGCATCGATGGTCTCACCGCCCTTGGTGGTTGCATATTCGGGCAGCTTTGCGCGGACAATGCCAACTTCATCGTCATGCTCGAGATAGTTCAGCGTCGATACGATCGACCACCGGTCCATCTGGCCCTGATTGATTTGCTGGGTGCCATGATACAGGCCCGTTGTATCGCCCAATCCGACGGTGTTGGCAGTGGCAAACAACCGGAAGAAAGGGTTTGGATGAATCACCTTGTTACTATCGAGAAGAGTGAGCTTGCCATCAACTTCTAGAACGCGCTGGATTACAAACATCACATCCGCCCGGCCAGCATCATATTCATCAAAAACCAACGCCACGGGATTCTGCAGCGCCCATGGCAGAATACCCTCACGGAATTCTGTTACCTGCTTGCCGTCACGCAACACGATCGCGTCCTTGCCAATCAGGTCAATTCGGCTGATATGACTGTCAAGGTTGACCCGGATACAGGGCCAGTTCAACCGTGTGGCAACCTGTTCGATATGTGTTGATTTGCCGGTGCCGTGATAGCCCTGGATCATCACACGGCGGTTGAACCCAAAGCCAGCAAGAATAGCCAGTGTCGTATCGTGGTCGAACTGGTAGGAGCTATCAACTGCTGGCACATAATCCGAGGCTTCTGAAAAGGCGGGAATTTCCATATCAATGTCCAGCCCGAACACGTCGCGGGCATTAACAGTGATATCTGGAGCCCCCAATGGATGGGCAACAGATTGTGGGTTTTTATTTGCGCTGGACATGGTTGGTCTTACTCCGAACTGAGCTTTCGTGGATAGATGTGCCTAAGAGGTGGCGTTGCTGCCGTTGGCATTCAATGATTTGCGGATCAGGTCATAGGCCAGATTGATTTCTTTTAACCGTTCTTCGGCCTTCTCGTCACCCCCATTTCTATCGGGATGATTTTCCTTCGCAAGTTGCTTGTACTGCTTTTTCAACTTCTCCATATCCGCCACTGGTGTCATCCGCATGATTTGCCAGGCGCGTTTTTCCTCAGGGGTAAGCTTTTGCCGATGCTGGCTGTCCTCGCGGTTTTCAAAATCGAACAGGTTGAAGGCGTCATTAAACATTTCATCGCCCGGCTTGCCGGTGGCAAATTTCCAACTTGGACGCTCCCAGGTAGTTGCGCGACGGATTTCAGCCTCGAGTGCAGCCCCCTGCAATCCCTCATAATAATTCCATGACTTGTTGTAGGCGCGGACATGATCAAGGCAAAACCACAGATAATCGCGCAGCGCATGCCGTGACCTTGGCGCTGGATAGATGCCCTCGGCAACGCAGCCATCGGCAGCGCAGCGTTTTGTGCCGCTGTCGGTGTCATCGCTATCCAGCGGAATTTCTGGCATTTTGGGGCGTCTCATAATAGACTCCATGCTAGCGCACTGCTCTGAGCAGACAACCAATTTACCCCCACCAACGGAGATAGCATATGCCAATGGCGGATACCATAGCGGCAAAGCTAAAATCTGGCCTCAACCCTAGTTTTATTGAGGTTAAGGATGTTAGTCATCATCACGCTGGTCATGCTGGCTGGCGCGAAGGCGGTGAGACACATTTTCACGTAACCCTCACAGCGGCCATATTCGAGGGTAAATCGCGCCTACAGCGGCACCGCATGGTGAATGAATTACTGGCACAGGAATTGGCCAGCAGCGTTCACGCGCTTGAATTGCACCTATCGGCCTGAGTCGTAATTGTCCTGAAAAGTTTATGTGCCATCAACGGCATAGGCGACACAGCTGTTGGCCAGCGCATTAGAGCGTTGGTCACGAGATTGCGAATTCTTTGCATTGTCATTGCCGGACAGGCGTGCCTGCCTTGACTCCTCACCATATCGGGTCTGGTAGGCAATTGTTGCAACCGGTCCCATCAGCTCGGTGATGTGGGTGCAGCCATGCCGACCACCAATCGCCGCACTGACCTTTCGGCGCCAGCCGGGACCGACCTGAAGGCCAACCAAATCGGCAAAGACGTCATTGGCCGCCGGGCAAACGGCATAGGGGCCGGCAATGGTAACGGCCTCAGCCGCGGTGATCACCAAATCGCTGGTAATCGTCAGCCGCACTTTCATATGATGAAAAGGCATGTTGGGTGTCACCTCGCCACGAAAATCAGATGGAAAGCTGTAGGTTTTGTGGTCGGTCAGCTCTGCTTCGATGTCAAACAGGCCATCCTTGCGGACAAACCCATTGCAATAGATGCGTCTGTTATGAACCTCCTCGCGTTCTGCTGGCTGGCTCAGGTCAGTTGGATGGTCACTGCCATAAAGAGGTTCCATTTCAATGTTCCTTTGTTGCCCAGAGGCGCAGGCTTGTCAGCCTGTTGCCGCTACGTTTGAGAATACGAAACCGGATATCGTGAAACCGAAATTCCTGCCCAGGCCGTGGAATGGTTCTGCTTTCAAAAAGAACAAGTCCGGCGATTGTGGCGGCATCTTCATCTGGCAGTTGCCACCCAAGTGTGCGGTTCAAATCACGAATGGTGACGCCGCCATCGACAATCCATGAACCGTCGGCCTGTGGCGTCAGACCGGCAAGCTCCACATCATGCTCATCATCAATGTCGCCGACGATTTCCTCGAGAATATCCTCAAGTGTGACGATACCCTGCAAATCGCCATATTCATCGACAACCACGGCAAAATGCTCTCGCCGGGCGCGAAATGCCTGCAATTGATCAAACAGCAAGGTTGTCTCGGGGATAAAATATGGTTCTGCGGCAATGTTCTGCACCGTCAGGTTGGGGTCAACGCCGCCATTACCTGATTTTGCGTCATCTCTAATGGCCCTCAGCAGATCCTTGACATGCAGCACGCCGGTGATGTTGTCAGGGTTGCCTGAAAAAACGGGATGCCGCGTATGAGGAGAGGCAAGTACCTGCCCCAGGATTCCCTCCAGATTATCTTCAGAATCGATCATATTGACTTCGGCCCGATGGGTCATGATTTCGTCAACGCTGATTTCATTAAGATCAAGAACCGAAGACAGCATCGCCTGTGTTTCCCGATTGTCGGCGTCACCCTCAGCACCATGAAGCTCAATCAGGCCGCGCAGCTCTTCCTCGCGGTTTGCCTCCTGTTCATCATTTTGGCGGATCAACTGGCGTGCCAGAAAGCGCAAGCCAACGGCAAGTGGATTTAGTACCACCACAACCACCCGGATAGCGGGGGCAATAGCAAGCGCATATTTGTCAGAATAGGTGAACGCATAGGTCTTCGGCATGACCTCTGCAAAAATCACCAGAACGACAGTCATTGTTAGTGTTGCCCATAGCAATCCGGCTTCTTGAAAGAGTGAAATGGCAACAGAGGTGGCGAGAGCGGAGGCGATCACATTGACGGCATTGTTGCCAATGAGGATTGTCCCGATCAGACCCTCGCGGTCAGCCCGCAGCTTTTCGACGAGCAGCGCACGCCGGTTGCCCTTGATGGCAAGCTGGCGCATCCGCGCATCAGATGCTGCGGTCAATGCAGTTTCCGCGCTGGAGAAAAAAGCCGATGCCACAATCAGGAGAATGACAACGGCAAGAAGCCACCATATCTCAGCACTCATCAGTGCAAACCCTCCAATGTTGCACGGACGTCATCAAGCGGCACATCGGATGCCACGAATGCCTTGCCAATGCCCTTGACAAGGATAAAACGCATCTTTCCATCAAGCACTTTTTTGTCATGCTGCATGTGCGCGAGCAAAGTTTCGGCTGCCGCATTGCCAGCGGCCAGCTCTTTATTGTCAGCTGGCAGTTGCTGCAGTTTCATATGGGCCCTCAATCGGTTCAAATCACCTTGATCGCATAGCCCCATTCGCACCGACAGGGCGAAGGCAACACCCATTCCCGCTGCCACAGCCTCGCCGTGCAGCAAACGGCCATCATAATTGGCTTCTGCCTCAAAGGCATGGGCAAAGGTATGGCCAAGATTAAGCAGAGCTCTTTGTCCTACCTCGCGTTCATCTGCCTCGACGATTCGTGCTTTGGCGGCGCACGAGGTCATGATGGCGTAGTTGACCGCCTGCGGCTCGAGCTCCAGCACAGCCTTGCCATTTTCTTCCAGCCACGCAAAGAAACCTGAATCGCCAAGCAGCCCATATTTGACCACTTCCGCATAACCCGCGCGAAGCTCACGCGGTGGTAATGTTGCCAGCGCGGCGGTATCGGCAAGAACCATCTGTGGTTGATAGAAGGCGCCAATTAAATTCTTGCCACGAGGTGCGTTGACCCCGGTCTTGCCACCTACCGAGCTGTCTACCTGGGCAAGCAATGAGGTAGGAACCTGCACAAAATCCACGCCGCGCATCAGGCTCGCAGCAGCAAAGCCGGCGAGATCGCCGATCACCCCACCGCCCATCGCAATAATCACCAGGCCGCGATCCACACCAATCTCGAGAATGTCGTTCAGCAATCCGGCAAGCACCTGCATATTCTTGCTTGCCTCGCCAGCGGGCACAATGATCTGATCGCAACGCCGGGCGGTCCTGTCAAGGCTGCTGGCAAGCGCGTCAAGGTGGATGGCGGCCACATTACTATCGCTGACAATGACTATTTGACGCTCAGCGACAATGTCGCCCAGCACCTCACCCGCATTGGCAATCAGGTTGTTCCCGATTTTAATATCATAGGCGCGCGGACCAAGGCCAACGCGAAGAGATGTAATGTCATCCATGATGCTTATGGCCTATGTGACTGGCAGAAAGCTGTCAAGAGCATCAATCAAACTTGCCAGTGCTTTGTCACCACTCAATCCATCCGTGTTCAGGTGAATATGGGCCTTTTCATAATGCCGCTGGCGGTCAAGGCTCAACTTGCGGAGCTTTCCAAGGGGGTCATCGCCGGCCAGCAATGGCCGTGTCGCTGTCGTGCCGATCCGCGCCATGAGGGTTTCCGGTGCAGCCTGTAGCCAGACGACCACGGATTGTTCGAGAAGCAGCTCAGCAGTTTTGGCTCTACAGATGGCACCGCCTCCCGTTGCCAGAACCAATGGCCCCGTTGCAACAAGTTCAGCGATGATGCGCTCTTCCATTTCACGAAACTTTGCATCGCCAGCAATATCAAAAATGTCGCTGATGGTCAGGCCGGCGGCGTCCTCAATCGCCTTATCACTATCGGCAAAGGGCATATCGAGTTGCTTGGCAAGACGTCTGCCAAGCAATGATTTGCCGCTGCCCATCAGGCCAACAAGGGTGATCGGTTTGACAATGCGTGAATTGATGTCTTTATGTTCGGCTTGCATAAAGAACCTTATGCCTGTTCTGGCTGATTTTTGGAATATGTTTCGGTGATCATGGGCGAGGGCAGATTGATCTTCAGGCGAGACCATTATGGGGTTATTTGTCCTGCGCCTTAATAGGGATGGTATCTTTGCCCAATTGCAGACATATTCTTGCCATACAAAATATGCGATAAGTACGAACAGCTTTGAAAATGGCCCGGTAACGTGCCGATGTAATGTGCGTATGTTTGCAGGCTGGTGCAAAGAACCGGTAAGTTGGGTGGAGAAAGTATGAATCGGGTTGGAATTATTATGATTGTGATTGTCGGTCTTTTTGCCGCCGGTCTTGTTGCGCTGTCGAGCTGGAACATTCCAGCACCGACCACAGCCATTAACAAGGTTGTCTCCAATGAAAATCTGCCAAAATAGAGCGCAACGTCTGGTTTTTGTCGCTGGTCTGATAGCAGTCCTCGCCGGCGCCAGCGTGACGCCCGCTCTGGCACAGACCACGACCATCGTCACCAATGAGGGGCCAGTCAATCTTCTAGGTCTCTCGACATCTGACAATATAAGCAACGGCAATGCCTCTGGCGCGTCTGTGACGACCATTGATGATGCTTTCAATGCTGTGAATGATGACACGGCAACAGGCATTGACACCGATCAGGCACCGCAACAAGCGGAGCCATCAACAGCTTTCCCGACGCAAAATATGCGAACCCAGGCCACCGTGGCAGTTACAGAAAACGGGTCAACCACTGATGCAGACAAGAACACCAACCAGGCCGAACAGAGCGTGGTGATCGAGGAGACTTCGATCACCATTGGATTGCGCGAGGTTGAGGATGTTGGGCTCGCTGCAATCGGTGTGCGCCAATCAGACGATGGTGCTGGGAATTTAAACGAATTGATCTGGCGTGGGACAGCCGCTTCACGCGCGACATTCCTGTATGAAAACGGCAGCCTTGCATCACAATCGCGGGCAATTTCCTCTCTGGCGATTGAGGTTGTCGCCCGAGAAGCAGTGCCACCGGCCGGTGCAAACAGTGTTGCGCATGCACTTGTGCGGGCACGTCTTGACTGGCTAGCGGCGGCTGGCCGGTCTGACGATTTGGCCGTCATGGTCGGGCGTCTGCCAAATGATGATGACTGGCTTGACTGGAAAAAATGGCTTGTTGAATACCAGTTGATGCAGCGCCTGGACAGGGACGCCTGTGCGGTTGTCGATAGTTACATCACAACCACACTCGATCCCTATTGGCACAAATTGAAGGTGATCTGCAGCTCCGTACAGGATGACGCAAGCAGCGCCCGATTTGGTGCTGACATTCTGGCGGCAAGCGGCGTCGAGGACCCGGTGTTCTTTGCATTGGTCGATGAAATGCTGAGTGGCACTGAAGCGCAGGCCTTTGATCCGGCACTAGTAGAGGCGCTGCATGTCGTACTTATGGACGCGGCACATCATGAAATCAGCCTCGATAGTCTAGCCGCATTGCCACCGCAGATGGCGCAGGGAACAGTGGCACTGCGCTATTTGGGAACGGATGCACGCCTGGTTTCGACCTTTGACGGGTTGACCAGAGGTCTGATCACCCCGCAGGAAGCCGGCAATCTTTGGCGCAGTGCGGCAACCGCGCCAGAACTGGCTGCAAGCGCGCTTGCCCGCCATAACAGCGGTCCGTCACCTTTGACAACGGCAATGACCTGGCGCGCGATAGCCGATGACACCAGCGCTGGACGAGTGCTGCTGATTACACAGGCCATGAAAACCGACATTGCGGCTGGCAACGGGCAAACAATGCTGCCTCTCTATGCAGAGCTGGCGAGTGAGGCGTTGACATTTTCCGGACTGGATGCAGTGATTAGCGCTGATGATAGCCAGTCATTTGACGCTGTTGCCATGCTCATTGCCATGCAGCAGCCTGACAGCAACCTTCTGGCGGAAAGTGGTTTTTCCACCACTGAGGCGGCAGCCACCAATGCCCTGATGCAAATGCTCGCGGGCGGTGAGTGGAACCATCGCGCTTTTGCAGATTTGGATCTTTGGACTTTGCTGCCGGTGATCGAGGCGCTTGGCATCGCGCCAGGCGAACAGGAATGGCTCGATTTTCTGGTTGTTTCGGACAATAGGGATGCGAACTACAAGCCACTTTCACCATTGTTGTTGCGGGCGCTGAATGCCGCCGCTGAAAAGCGTCGTGTTGCCGAGGCTGTTTTGCTCGCAAGCTGGGCACTTGACGATATCCCACTTCATCACATCAACCCCCAGGATGCCGCGGTCATTGTTGGGGCGATGAATGAAATAGGGCAAACCCGAACTGGCCGGCTGTTTGCCACCGAGGTTGTAAAAGCGCATCTGTTATCGCGCTTTTCACAGATGATACCCGCCATGTCTGAAATGTCTTTGTCAGTTCCGCAGGACCAGACAGCTTTGGTAACAGGCGATGGCATGGAAACGGGAAAAGAAACCGCCCTTGATGAGACAATTCAGGCGCAGAATGATGCTGCTGAAGTAACAGGTTCCACCGATGAAAATTCGGGTATTGAGACCGTTGTTGACAGCGTAACCCAGCAGACAACCCAACAGGAATGACTGAACTGCCGGAAACAGCCACCAACAGACATATAGCCGTCGTCAACGCTTTCTTGGATGCAATGTCAGCTGATCGCGCACTTGCGCCCAACAGCATCGCCGCCTACCGCCGCGATCTGGAGGCGGCAAGCCGCGCCTTGAAGACACGCGGTACATCACTGACCATCTGTGATGCAGATGATTTACGAGCTGTGATTGCGGTATGGCATGCGGATGGCTTGTCCGCCCGCTCGGTGGCGCGGCGATTGAGTGCGGTCCGACAGATGATGATCTGGCTTGTCGAGGAGCGGGCTCGCAGCGACAATCCATGCCGCTGGATCGAAAATCCAAAATTGCCAGCCGCCCTTCCCAAAAGCCTCTCGGAGCAGGAGGTGGTGACTCTCATCGCGGCAGCCGGACAACTGAAACCCCTCTGGCAGGCCCAGCGTGCGGTTGCGTTGCTGGAGATTCTCTATGCCACGGGTCTGCGTGTTTCCGAACTTGTGACGTTGACAGTCGACCAGTTTCGACGGGGTCAGGAAAGCCTCGTGGTAACTGGCAAGGGTGGCAAGGAACGGCTGGTGCCATTGGGCCTCGCGGCAAGGCAGGCAGCAGCCAATTGGCTCGAGGTGCGCGATAGCCGTGCGGAATATGTGCAATCAATTTATATGTTTCCCCATGCGGTGATCGCTTCTGATAGCAGCGACCGGCCTGCCGACGGCAAGCCGGGTGGAAAACCAGACAGGAAGCGGGACAGAAAGCGAGATGACGCGCCGATGTCACGCCACCAATTTACATCTTTGTTGAAAAATCTTGCGATTGCTGCGCGGCTGGATACCAAGCGGGTAAGCCCGCATGTTCTGCGGCATTCTTTTGCAACACATATGTTGAACCGGGGTGCCGATCTGCGCAGCCTGCAGACGTTGCTTGGCCATGCCGATATTTCAACAACCCAGATCTATACCTCAACCCGCCCGGAACGGCTTGCCGGTCTGGTGGCGACAGCCCACCCGCTTGCCAGCACGGGCAAGGATGAGTAAACTGCATCCTGCTGTGACGGTCATGCCACAAATACAGGATAACTCACTGAAATGAGACATTTTCTTGATTTTGAAAAACCGATTGCCAATCTTGAGGGCAAGGTGGAGGAACTCCGCCACATGAGCTCTGATGGCAGTATCAATATTGCTGATGAGATCGGTAAATTGCAGACACGCATCGAACGGGAGCTGAAGCAGACCTATGAAAAACTCGGCCCATGGGAAAAGGTGCAGGTCGCCCGTCATCCCGAAAGGCCGCGGGTCAGCGCGATAATCAAACAGCTTTTTGACGATTTCACACCGCTTGCTGGTGACCGGAACTATGCCGAGGATTATGCTGTCATTGGGGGCATGGCCCGTTTCCGTGGTCAGGGTGTGATGGTGATGGGAACAGAAAAGGGCAGCACTACCGAGGAACGGATCAAACGGAATTTTGGTATGGCGCGTCCAGAGGGTTACCGCAAGGCGACCCGTCTAATGGAATTGGCCGGACGCTTTGGTCTACCGGTTCTCAGCTTTGTCGATACTGCGGGTGCCTATCCCGGTCGTGGTGCTGAAGAGCGAGGTCAGGCCGAGGCAATTGCGACCTCCATTCGCGCCTGTCTGCGTTTGCCAACGCCGATGGTGTCGGCCATTATTGGTGAAGGCGGTTCAGGTGGCGCCATAGCTCTTGCTGCTGGCAATCGCGTTGTGATGTTTGAGCATGCCATCTATTCTGTGATTTCGCCCGAAGGATGTGCGTCGATTCTGTGGCGCAGTGGCGAGCATGCACAAGAAGCAGCTGAGGCGTTGCGGATCACATCGGATCATATGAAGACACTTGGCGTGATCGATGCCATTGTCCCAGAACCTTTAGGGGGCGCGCATCGCGATCAGACCGCCGCCATTTCCAGCCTTGGAACAGTCTGTTTTGAACAGCTGCACTCCATGCAGTCCATGGACTCCGCCGCGCTGATTGCCGACAGGTCAGACAAATATCTTGCCATGGGCGATAAAGCGCTCGCCTGATCAGCCGTCCTATTCAGACGTCCTATTCAGACGTCGTAGGGTCTTGCATTGCTGAGTGACGGTATGGCGCGCCGCGCCTGCTGCACCGCGTCAGGATTGAGGTCAGCAATAATCACGTCATCATTCGATCCTGGGCTGGCTACATCGTCGTCGGTTGCTGCTTCGGCGATGATTTCGCCCCAGGGATTGATGATCAGCGCATGCCCATAGGTGCGCCTGCCATCAGCATGTGTTCCGCATTGCGCAGGGGCGATCACAAAACATCCAGTCTCAATGGCGCGGGCGCGCAGCAATGTATGCCAATGCGCCCGTCCGCTATCATAGGTAAAAGCAGATGGAACCGACAGAATGGTAGCGCCGGCACTCGCCATATCGCGGTAAAGCGCTGGAAAACGAACATCATAACAAATACTCATTCCAATAGATGCCGAGCCACAATGGGCAACAACCATTTTTCCGCCCGCCTGAAAATTTTTTGACTCGGCATATCGCCTGCCGTCGCCGAGATTGGCGTCAAACATGTGGATCTTGTCATAATGGTCGGCAATTGTGCCATCGGGCGCCATCAGATAACTGCGGTTGACGAGCTGTCCATCCTTGGATCGGTGGATCAATAAAGACCCGATCAGCAGCCAGATCCCTTTGTCACGGGCCATCTTGCTGAACCAGTGAAGGCTGGGACTGTCTGCCTCATTTTCGGCAAGCTCAGCCAGATCTTTCCGATTTGGTGCCAAAAAGGTTGCCGCTTCGGGAAGTGCGACAAGCTCAGCTCCCGCCTTGGCAGCGCTGGTAATCATCGGCTCAATATGGGCAAGGGTGGCGCTGGCATCTGCGCCAGCACAATATTGCAGAGAGGCAACGCGGAGCGTCTTGCTCAAGACACTCTCAAAAGCCTGTCGAGATGCCCGGCATTTTCCAGCCTGAACAATTCCTCGCAGTCACCAATATGCTCATTGTCGATGAAAATTTGTGGCACTGTATGACGTCCGCCCGAACGACTGCGCATTTCTGCACGAAGGGCCGAATTCATCGAAGTATCGATTTGTTCATAGGCAGTGTTTTTAGAGTCGAGCAGACGCAATGCGCGCATACAATAGCCGCAGGCCACACCGGTATAGATTTCGACTTTTGGCGAATCGCTCATGGCTTTCCATTTAGGTGAAACCTCACCGTGTCGCAAGGTTTGATTGGCAATTTGATTATTTTGATCTGGGCGTCACCTGACCCGGGCGATGACCAATGCGCTGACGGATTGACAGCCGGCTCGCCCAAGCGTTCGTGTCGCCTCATTCAGCGTTGCGCCGGTGGTCAGCACATCATCGATCAACAATATATGGCGGTCCCTGACAGCTACCTTACCATTGTCATTGAGCTGAAACGCATTGGCGAGATTCTGTTTGCGTTGGGCTTGGTTGAGACCGGCCTGGCTGGTTGTTGCCTTGTGACGATGCAGCAGGTTTGGGGCAAACAGACCGCAATTATGTGTCGACGTCAGGCGGCGTGCCAGCTCCGCCGATTGATTGTAACGGCGGTGGAGATATCTCCACCGGTGCAGAGGAACCGGTATAACCAGACTGTCCGCTGTTACCAATTCCTCGTAGAGCCTGCCAAGCATGGATGCGAGAACGGGTGTCAGCGCCAACCCGTTGCCATGTTTGAATTTCAGAACGATCGCCCGTGAGGTGTCATTGTATAGGCACCAGGCACGTGTTCTTTCAATGGATGGCGGTAGTAACCAGCAATGGCCACATTTTCCCTGTGGCAGGTCATGTTGCAGTGGTCTGCCACACTGCCCACATTTGGGATCCGATATTGGTTCAAGTCCTGACCAGCAGCTAGCGCATAGGTTGGTCGAATCTGCAAAGGAGCGACACAACACACATTGGTGCGGCAGGATGAAGGTGCTCAGATGGTCAATTAGATGTCGCATATCTTTGTCCTATCATAATCAGGTAAAGAGTTCGTTAAGGCAGCGCCTTTGGTTTTTCGCTTGCATTTTTCAGGCGGTTGGTGATTGTGCGGGCCATGGACAAGAGAGATACATCAGCGATGAATCCAGAAATTCCACGCTTATTTGATTACGCGCAACATTGTAGAAACCGCACACGTGCAGCGGCGAGTTTCAGCGAATTTGATTTTCTGAAAACTGAAGGCGCTCTGCGGCTGGCAGACAGGCTTGAGCTTGTTCGTCGGGATTTTCCTCTTTGTCTGGATTTTGGCTGTCATGATGGCCTGCTGACAAATCACCTCAAGCAGACAGGCAAGGTGGAAATGGTAATCCAAGCCGACCCCACTTTTGAATTTGCCAAATCGGCCAGAGTCAATGGCCCCGCAATCGTCAGCGAGGCCGAGCAGTTACCGTTCGCCCCGGCAATGTTTGACGCTGTATTTTCCTGCCTGTCATTGCACTGGATTGATGATCTTCCTGGCCTCTTGACGCAGATGCGCGCCCTGTTGAAGCCAGATGGCATGCTTCTTGTCAGCTTTCTTGGCGGATCCACATTGAACGAGTTGCGCACCTCATTCGCCGAAGCGGAAAGCGAGATAGCTGGCGGGATCAGCCCGCGTGCGGCGTTGATGGCAGACATTCGCGATGTTGGTGGGTTGCTTGGCCGGGCGGGTCTTGCTTTGCCCGTTGCAGATGCCGATCGGCTTACAATCAATTATCCAGATCTCTTTCGATTGATGGCTGATCTGCGCGGTATGGGTGAACAGAACGCGCTTCAACAGCGTCTCCGTAAACCAACCTCGCGGCAGCTTTTTTTTCGCGCTGCGCAAATCTATCAGGAGCGATATGGACAGCCGGACGGCTCAATTCCTGCAAGTTTTGAGATCATCACCCTGACAGGCTGGGCACCGCATGAAAGCCAACAAAGGCCGCTGCGCCCGGGAAGCGCCTCGCACCGTCTTGCCGATAGTCTTGACACGATCGAGCATGATCCGCAGTCAAAACCCTGACGGCATTGCCGGTCCTACAGAAGATCCTGCAAGATCGGAATTAGCGGTAGGTCTGCTGCTGGCATGGAATAGTTGCGAAGCCGGCTGGGACGCACCCATTGCAGGGCACCACCTTCAACGGCGCGCGGGCTTCCGGTCCATTTGCGGCAGGCGAACAACAACATCACCAAATGAAATGAGTCATAGCTGTGGCTGGCAAAAGCGATCGGTGCCAGACAGCTTTCAGCGGTATCAATCGCCAGCTCTTCCTGCAATTCCCGGATCAGCGCCTGCTCCGGCGTCTCACCGCTCTCGATCTTACCGCCGGGAAATTCCCACAGGCCGGCCATGGGTTTTCCCTCCGGCCGTTGTGCCAGCAATACACGCCCATCCGCGTCGACCAGTGCCACTGCACTCACATGAACGAGTGGCAGTGACATCCTAACTCCGGTAGTCGGCATTGATTCTGATGTATCCATATGTGAGATCGCATGTCCATACGCGGGCGGCTCCCGGCCCATCACCAACGCGTGCCTCAATGAGAATATTGTCACCAGCCATATGCGCCGCCAATGGGGTTTCATCAAACCCTGCGATGCGGCCCCCGTCTTTGGCGATTGTGACTCCCCCCATGGCAATCGTCAGACAGGATTGGTCGATGGACTGACCTGCCTTGCCAACAGCCATGACGACCCTGCCCCAATTCGCATCTTCGCCAGCAATCGCTGTTTTCACCAGTGGCGAATTGGCGACAGACATGGCGATTTTATGGGCACTGGACTCGTCACGCGCGCCGGTAATGTCGATGGTGATTAATTTGCTTGCGCCCTCGCCATCACGCACAATCTGGGTCGCAAGATCCTGCATGACATTGTCGAGTGCGGCGCGGAACTCGTTTATCCGGGGATCATCTGCACGCCCGATCTCGGCGTTGCCGGCAGCGCCCGTGGCAACGAGGAACACCGAGTCAGATGTCGAAGTGTCGCTGTCGACAGTGATCGCGTTGAAGCTTTTGTTTGTTGCAGAGACCAGCAATGCCTGCAGGGCGTCTGGCGCAATAGCCGCATCGGTGGCGATATATCCAAGCATGGTGGCCATGTTGGGCGCAATCATGCCTGATCCCTTGGCAATGCCGCAGAGTTGAACAGCTACTCCGTCAATTTCGCAGGCCATACCGGCTCCCTTGGCAAAGGTGTCGGTTGTACGGATGGCGTTCGCCGCGGCCAACCAACCCGCGTCATCCGTCTTGGCCAGCGTCTCAAATTCTGCTGTGATAAGAGCGCAATCCAAAGGCTCGCCAATAACTCCGGTTGAGGCGATCAGCACATCCTCGCCCTTGGCGCCTATATGAGCGGCGAAGCCGGTACACAGCGTAACCACATCCTGCATGCCCTGCTCACCAGTAAACGCGTTGGCATTGCCGGCATTGGTGATGATCGCCCGGGCGGTTGAATTGCGGCACCTCTCACGGCTCCAGCGCACCGCCGCCGCCGCCGTATCTGATTTTGTGAAGACACCGGCAACATGGCTGCCCGGATCAATCAACATCGCCATCAGATCATCGCGGCTCTGATATTTCATGCCGCACCGCGCTGTTGTCAGCCTGACACCACGAATCGCTGGAAGGTCAGGAAAACTGGCGGGTGTCAGCGGTGACACATTCATCATTGCGCCTGTTGGGCTGCCTGCGCATCCTTGCGGATATCCTCAAAACTGCGCATGTCGATGGCAGCATCGGCACGCAGCGTCTCCAGCAATCGACCCAGATACTGGCGGGAGAGATTGTTGCTCAGTTGTGCGCGCATTTCTTCCATCGCGGGTGCTGGCTGAATAGACCGGTCGGAGACGGTGATCACATGCCAGCCAAATTGGGTCTGCACCGGTTCGGCGGAAAAACTGCCAACCGGCATGGAGAATGCAGCTGTTTCAAAAACGGGCACCATCTGACCTCTGCCAAATGTTCCCAGAGCACCACCATTGGGGCCACTTGGCCCTGTCGAACTTTCCTTCGCAAGCGCGGCGAAATCACCACCGTCATTAAGTTTGGCGATGATCTCCTGAGCTGCTTCCTTTGTTTCAACTAGGATGTGGGATGCGGTCACCTGTTCGCGTGACGCTGTGTCGGCAACAAAAGCGTCATAGGCAGCTGCGATGGCCTCATCGGTGATCTGACTGTTGATGGTTGCACTCAAAAAAGCTTCGGCCAGAATGCGGTCAGCGGCCATCTTCATGGCCTGGGCAACAGCCTCATCCTTGTCCAGATTGGACTCATAGCCAGCCGCCGCCGCAAGTTTCGTGTCAATCACTTCGGCGACAAGCTGGTCAAAATAACTGTCCATCGGTGCCTGCCGATATTCCTGTGGCAGCCCCTCAACGGCGCGCATGACTTCCTCCAGCCAGATTGTTTCGCCATTCAGGGTGGCGACGGCAATGCGGTCTTGGGCAGAAACACTAGCGGAAAACAAGATAAGTGACAGAAAACAGGCGGCGCGGATCAGGCGTTTCATAGGTTTTAACCTTTTCATGGGGGTGCGGACTATACCGTCCGGCATCGGGTCTGTGTGAAGAGGAGCGTATTCTAACAATGCACAGAGCCAACGCAAGCCTTTGTCGGTTTTTTCGGGTGGTGGAAACCGCCGGCCCAATGGACACATCTGACACCGTCCGGCAAAGCCGCTGTTACATTGACAAAACAGCCTTTCATGACTATTTCCATGGCGTGGGAGAGGGGCCGCTGTGACCCAGCCCACACGGGGAAAAACAGGGCGTCTCAGCCGCCAGACTTCTGGAGTAATCATGTTAGGTTCATTGGCGAAAAGTCTGTTTGGCGATTCCAACGACCGGGTCGTTAAAAAGTTCGTTCCGATGGTCTCGGCGGTAAACGAGCTTGAAGAAAGAATGGCGCAGCTGAGCGATGAGGATTTTCCAACCACCACAGCCGCATTCAAGGACCGTCTGGCAAATGATGAAAGTCTCGACTCCCTCATGCCTGAAGCCTTTGCTCTGGTGCGCGAGGCAGCAAGAAGAACGCTTGGTCAGCGGCATTTTGATGTCCAGCTGATGGGCGGAATGGCGCTTCACAAGGGCCAGATCGCAGAAATGAAGACGGGTGAAGGCAAGACACTGGTGGCAACTCTTGCTGTGTTTTTGAACGCGCTGTCCGGCAAGGGTGTTCACGTCGTGACGGTCAATGATTATCTCGCGTCGCGTGATGCGGGCTGGATGGGACAGGTCTATGAATTTCTGGGGATGAGTGTTGGCTGCATCACCGGTGGGATCGATGATGAGGCCCGTCGAAAGGCTTATCGCTGCGATGTCACGTACGGCACGAACAACGAGTTTGGCTTCGACTATCTGCGCGACAATCTGAAATTCCGGCTTGAGGACATGGTTCAGCGCGACCACCATTTCGCCATTGTTGACGAGGTCGACTCGATCCTGATTGATGAGGCAAGAACCCCGCTGATAATTTCTGGCCCTGCGGAAACCAATTCCGACAATTACATTGTTGCCAACAAGATTGTCCCTAAACTTGGCGAAGATGACTATGATCTCGATGAAAAGGGTAACAGCGTCTCACTCAGTGAGGAGGGCATAGAACACGCTGAAGCGCTGCTGCGCGAAGCGGGTGTGATGGGCGAAGGCACGCTCTATGACATCGACAATGTCGGGCTGTTGCACCATGTCAATCAATCACTACGCGCCCACAAATTATTCCATCGTGACACCCATTACATGCTCAAGGATGGCGGCGTTGTCATCATCGATGAATTTACTGGCCGGGCGATGGATGGCAGACGGTTCTCCGAAGGGCTGCATCAGGCGCTGGAAGCCAAGGAAAATGTTGAGATTCAGGCTGAGAACCAAACCCTGGCATCGGTAACATTTCAGAACTACTTCCGCATGTATGAAAAGCTCTGCGGGATGACTGGTACGGCGATGACCGAGGCCGGGGAGTTTTCGGAAATCTACAATCTCGATGTGACCTCAATTCCGACAAACCGCGAGGTGCAACGTATTGATCATGATGATGAGGTCTATCGTACCAGCGGTGAGCGTGATGAAGCGGTGATCGATCTGATTACCGATTGCCGTAGTCGTGGACAGCCTGTTCTCGTCGGCACGATCAGCATCGAGAAATCTGAGTCTCTCTCGGCAGAGTTGAAAAAACGAAAAATTGAACATCAGGTTCTCAATGCCCGATTCCATGAAGAGGAAGCCAAAATCATCGCGCAGGCTGGCGTGCCGGGTGCGGTGACCATCGCCACCAACATGGCGGGCCGCGGTACGGATATTCAGCTTGGCGGCAATCTGGAAATGCGGCTTGCCGACAGTCAGGCCAACGAGACCGAAACAACCCGCATCACCGCCGAGGTGGAGGGGCTGAAGGTCAAGGCGCTTGAGGCGGGCGGTCTGTATGTGATTTGTACTGAGCGGCATGAGTCGCGCCGTATCGACAATCAGCTGCGGGGGCGTACCGGGCGTCAGGGTGACCCTGGTGCCTCTAAATTCTTCCTGTCTCTTCAGGATGATCTGATGCGTATCTTCGGGTCGGAAAAACTCGATGGAATGCTGCAAAAGCTCGGTCTCGAGGAAGGGGAGGCCATCATCCACCCCTGGATCAATAAGGCGGTTGAAAAGGCTCAGTCGAAAGTTGAGGCGCGCAACTTTGAGATCCGCAAGCAGCTACTCAAATATGACGATGTGGTGAATGACCAGCGCAGTGTCATCTTCTCGCAACGCAAGGAAATAATGCGCGCTGACGATGTGCAGGAAACTGTCACCGAAATGCGACATGAGGCGGCAGCGCAGATTGTTGAGAGAGCCATCCCCGACGGCAGCTATCATGATCAGTGGCTCCCTGATCAATTGGCCAGTGACGCGCAGCGTGTTCTTGGCATTGAGGTGCCGGCGAAAGACTGGTTTTCCGAGGATGGGGCTGCCGAAACGGAAATTGAGGAAAGGCTTGTCGATTCCGCCGATAGATATATGGCCGAAAAGGCCGTGCGCCTTGGCCCGGATGTGATGCGGATGGCAGAAAAATCATTACTGTTGCAGGTTCTGGACCAGCAATGGAAAGAGCATCTGCTGCGCCTTGACCAGCTTCGCCAGGGTATATCCCTCAGGGCCTATGCCCAGAAGGATCCGCTCAATGAATATAAGCGTGAGGCGTTCATGATGTTTGAACAGCTGCTTGCAGGGCTGCGGGAAACGACAACGATGGTTCTGGCGCATGTGGAATTGCGCCCGCCGGAAAGCGAGGAGGCTGCACCGGCAGCCAGCGCGCCAAAGACAACACCGACACCAAACCGGAAGATCTCGCGCAATGAGCCTTGCCCCTGTGGCTCTGGCCGCAAATATAAGCATTGCCATGGAAAACTTGCTTAAGCATGGGTCTGCGCCCATCTACCATGGCGAGAGATGCTTCAGGGCAGGAAGCGGCAATGTGGCCACACGGCAATGGGTGTCAGGGCGAAAAAATGATCAAATATCAACTGGTCTGTGAAAAAGAGCATGAGTTTGAGGGATGGTTCCAAAGTTCGGACGCCTTTGTGGAACAATGCGCTGCTGGTATCCTGTCATGCCCTTTCTGCGAGACTGTCAATGTCCGCCGCGCCCTTATGGCACCCAATCTTGCCAGCCCAAAAACCCGCAAGTCCCAAATCACTGCCGAAGCCACCGCTGAAGCCACCGGCGAAGTTACAGCGGAAGCGTCTACGGGCGCGGTGTCTGCCTCGCCGCCGCCTGTTTCGGTTTCTGGCAGCGGCATGCCCCTCGAGGCGATGGTCAAAATGCGTGAGCTGGTGGTTGAGATGCGCAATCTGCAAGCCAAAATCAAAGAGAATTGTCGCGATGTAGGCGGTGATTTTGCCGAAGAAGCGCGCAAAATCCATTATGGCGAGGCTGAGCCGGAAGGCATTTATGGTGAGGTGAGTGAGACTGAGCGCGAGCAACTGGATGAGGAGGGAATCGAGATCATGCAGATGCCTTGGTTGCCGCCAGATAACTAGACATAATAGCTGGACAGCATAACTGGACAGAAAAAGTGGGGTGAATGATTGGACGACCCGCAAGCGCTCGCTTCGCCTTGATGCGTGGCACGTCTCACTGGATTACCTCCATCCTCCACTGGCTCCATAATTTATGCTGAGATTTCCCGATTGTCTGAAGCTGCCGGCGAGGGTTGGCACGAAACCGGTCAAATCATCAAGTACGATACCGACCGACCCAAACTCGGCGCGCAATTCAGCAGGTTTGACAAATTTCTTCGGGTCATGTGTTCCAGCAGGCACCAGTCTGACGACATATTCCAAAGCGAATTTTGCGAATGCAAGTGCTGGCAGGGTGCGGTTGATCGTGGTGATCACGACAGTGCCATTCGGCGCCAGCATCGCGGCGATGGCCTCGGCAAATAACTGCCTGTCAGTGACATGCTCGATCACCTCAGATGCATAGATCAGATCAAATTTGTCCTTGTCCCGGTCACTCTCCACTGCCAGCTCCTCGGCGGTGCAGCATCGATAGTCAACCACAAGCTGGCCCACGGCAAGATGCGCCTTTGCGGCCTCGATAGCCTCAGCGGTGGCGTCAATTGCGGTTACGTCGGCACCCAGCCGCGCCATTGGCTCCGCCAGAATGCCGCCGCCACACCCGATATCAAGAACGCGCAGGCCGGCCAGCGGTGCCTGCCCCACGGCCATTTCATCTGGGGGATTTTTCTGGTTCCGGCGGCGCATGCTCTGCAGAATGTAATCAATACGAACGGGCGCAAATCTGTGCAGAGGGGCCATCGGGCCACGCTCGTCCCACCATTTTTCAGACATCGCCGCAAAATTAGCGATTTCATTTTGATCTGCTGTGGTTTTCATGGACTTGCCCCGCGGCACCGTTATCGCTATGACTGCTGCACTTTAGGATCTATACCAGCAATTTAACATACGACATAATGGCACTTATTGTTCAAAAATTTGGCGGCACATCGGTTGCCAACCTTGACCGCATTCGCAATGTTGCGCTGCGTGTAAAGGCAGAGGTCGATCAGGGCCATCAGGCAGCGGTTGTTGTCTCGGCGATGGCCGGTACAACCAACCAGCTGGTTGAGTGGGCGCGTGAAATCGGGCCACTTCATGATGCGCGTGAATATGATACCATTGTTGCTACGGGTGAGCAGGTTACGGTCGGCCTGCTGTCCATTGCGTTGCAGAATATTGGCATTGATGCGCGGTCCTGGCTTGGTTGGCAGATGCCGCTAAAGACTGATGAGATTCACGGGGCTGCGCGCATTATGGATATCGACACTGCCCTCATGCGTGAAAGGCTTGCTTCTGGTCAGGTGGCAGTTGTTGCCGGCTTTCAGGGACTCGCCCCCGATGGCCGGATTACCACGCTTGGCCGGGGTGGCTCCGACACTTCGGCCGTGGCGCTGGCGGCTGCGCTGGAGGCCGACCGCTGCGACATATACACCGATGTTGATGGGGTTTACACAACTGACCCGCGCATATGTCCGAAGGCACACAAGCTGGACAGCGTAACTTTTGAGGAAATGCTGGAGATGGCGTCATTGGGCGCGAAGGTGTTGCAGACTCGTTCGGTTGCCATGGCCATGCGCCACAATGTAAATTTACAGGTGCGCTCGAGCTTCAGTGACGCGCCGGGAACTTTTGTTGTCGATGAGGATTCGATTGTGGAACAGGAAAAAATCAGCGGAATCGCCTACAGCCCTGACGAGGCCAAAATTACCATTCAGGGCCTTCCCGATCAGCCTGGAATTGCGGCCGGCGTTTTCGGCCAGCTGGCGGACCAGCATGTCAATGTCGATATGATTGTCCAAAGCGCGTCAACGGATGCCAAAAAGACTGACATCACTTTTTCGCTTGGCCGGGTGGATATGGAAAAGGCGGTCGGGATCATCGAAAAGAACAAAGAGAAACTTGGATTTTCGGGCATCGACTCAACCCAAAATGTGACCAAAATTTCAGTCGTGGGTATGGCGATGCGCTCACAGCCGGGTGTCGCAAAGACCATGTTTGAGACACTTGCCGAAAAGGGCATCAATCTACAGGTCATCTCAACATCTGAGATCAAGATATCGGTGTTGATATCCTCAGAATATACCGAACTGGCGGTCCGAAGCCTGCACACGGCCTTTGGGTTGGACGAAGACTAGCGTTCATCGCGATGGGCAAATGATCGGCCGGTTTTTTTCCCTTTGAGGCCAAGTTGCAGGTAGAACTGTCCTCAATGCTTTAAGAAATCCATCTAACTATCAAGTTTTGATAGGATATTGTTGCATTATATGCACTTTTTGCTAATGTTAGGGCATTGCAGGGCTTGACATTGGTTGGAGAGTGGTGATGACCCGATCCACGCCGCAAGGTAACGACATAAAGGATAAGCACGATAGCGGTAAGGCTATTGGTGCAACGCTGCGTGCCGCACGCCTGGATTTGGGTATGAGTGTCGCTGACATATCGCACACGATTCGAATTTCCAAAGATTTTGTTAAGATGCTTGAGGCGGGCGAGTTTGGCGCACTGCCATCGCCAACCTATGTCGCTGGTTACATCCGGAGCTATGGTGCTGCTGTTGGCATTGAGCCGAAGGCCGTTGCCTCATTGGTCACGGCATATTACGCCCAGCTTGAGGAGGGAGCCGCAATCCCATCCTACAGATTTCCGCTCGGTGATCAGCGCCCACGACGCTCAGGTGCGCTGGCCGCTTCAATTGCGGTTCTGGTGGCGATCGGTGGCTACACGGGCTGGTATCTCATGGACCGGCCACAGACGATTGAGGATGTGCTGACCGAAAGCGCACAAACGGCTGAGGTGACTCCTGAAATTGAGAGCACAATGACCGAAAGCGGGGCTCTTGGCGGTGGTGCTGATTCGCGCCTTGATCAGATTGTGAGCCTCGATGAAGGGGGTGACGGTGATGCCCTGCCAGAGCTTGAAATCGCCCAGAATGATGTCCAGCCCGATAATTTTGTTGATGTGCCGCTGATAGACGACACGCAGGAAGACAGCGTCAACCTTGCCGATGTGGGCACAGACGCTGGGGAGACGTTACCGTTGGCACCTGCCACTTTCACTTCTAGTGTCACTGCCGGGGCCGGGGATGTTATGGTCGAGGCGGATCTGGCCCAGATTGACCCCGTCGCTGCTGAAGGGTCGACAGGGAGTGAGACAGGTGAGCAAACGGCCCTACCGCTCGGCGAAGAGGTACAAACGGCCAGTGCAACTACAGATGTTGTCAATGAAGCACCGTTTGCGGGTGGCGAGATTACGCGGGAGTTGCTACCAGATCGTGGATCGGCGATCGCCAATCAGCGTGACCCAGCAAATGAAGTGACGTTACGGGCACGCGCTTCGAGTTGGGTAGAGATCGTCAGAAATGATGGCGAAGAGGTGATGACAAGACTGATGCGTGCGGGTGACACCTACCTTATTGATACCAGTGACAGCCTGTATTTGAGTACCGGAAATGCCGGTGGGCTGGAGTTTGTGTTTAATGATGGCACGGTCAAGGAAGTCGGTGACACTGGTGAGATCGTCAGAGACCTGCCTCTGGTTATCAGTGGGTTGAAAGCCAAGCTCTAGCCTGACTGCCCGGTGATAACGACAATTAAGATGACGACAATCGAGATAACGATAATCAACACACAAATTTCGATTACCACCCTGTTGCTGTGGCAATTTCAGGCGTGAGCGGTTATAGATTTACCCAATCGATGATGATTTCTGCCCCTCGTGCGAATCCTGATCTGAAACCGTCTGCTCTGGAGTGAGATTTGTCTAACGCATACCGCGCCTATCGCACAATTGAGCGCCGGCAATGTCGGCAGATTATGGTCGGCAATGTGCCAGTCGGCGGTGATGCGCCGATCTCGGTCCAGACCATGACCAACACGCTCACCACTGATGCAGAGGCAACAATCGCGCAGATAAACGCTGCCGCCGAGGCAGGTGCTGACATCGTGCGGGTGTCTTGTCCGGACGAGGAAAGCACCACCGCGCTCCGAACAATCTGTAAGAACAGCCCGGTCCCCATTGTCGCCGACATTCACTTTCATTACCGGCGTGCCATTGAGGCGGCCGAGGCTGGTGCCGCCTGCTTGCGGATCAATCCCGGCAATATCGGCAAGGCCGAGCGGGTTCGTGAGGTGATCAAGGCCGCGCGTGATCATGGATGTTCCATGCGCATTGGTGTCAATGCAGGATCCCTGGAGCGTCATCTTCTTGAAAAATATGCCGAGCCCTGTCCAGAGGCATTGGTCGAATCGGCACTCGACCATGCTCGAATTTTGCAGGACAATGATTTTCACGAGTTCAAAATCTCGGTAAAGGCCTCGGATGTTTTTTTGGCGGTCGGTGCGTATCAACAGCTGGCTGAGGCCATTGATTGCCCCCTGCACATTGGCATTACAGAGGCTGGCGGCCTACGGGCTGGCACGGTAAAATCTGCCATCGGCCTTGGCAATCTGCTATGGGCTGGGATTGGGGATACGGTGCGCGTGTCGCTCTCCGCCGACCCCACTGAGGAAGTTAAAGCAGCCTATGAAATGCTCAAATCACTTGGGTTGCGCCGGCGTGGTGTGACGGTTATTTCCTGCCCGTCATGCGCGCGCCAGCAGTTCAATGTGATTGAGACAGTGCAAATCATCGAGGACCGGCTGCAACACATAAATGAGCCGATTTCCGTGTCGATCATCGGCTGCGTTGTAAACGGCCCCGGCGAGGCCCGCGAAACCGATATTGGGCTTACCGGCGGCGGCAAGGGCACGCATCAGATTTATGTGTCGGGGCTTGCGGATCATCGGCTGTCCAATGAGGATTTAGTGGAGCATATCGTCGGCATGGTCGAGGAGCGTGCGGACAAAATCAAGGCGGAGAAGAACGCCGAAATCCAACAGGAAAAAATGCGTTCCGAGGGCGCAGTGGAGACTTTGTGATCATGTCACGTTTGCAGCCTGCAAGGGGAACCAGCGACCTCCTGCCCGCAGCCATGGCCGCACACCGCAAGGTCATTGACGCGGCACGGCATGCGTCCGCCAAATATGGGTTTCAGGAAATGGCAACGCCCATATTTGAATTCTCTGAGGTGTTTTCGCGGCCGCTTGGTGACAGCAGTGATGTCGTCACCAAGGAGACTTACAACTTCACCGATCGTGGCGGTGAGAGCCTGACCTTGCGCCCGGAAAACACGGCGGGTGTTGTGCGGGCAATGATCTCCAATGGCTTGACCCAGTCTTTACCACTCAAATATTTCTATGCTGGCCCGATGTTTCGCTATGAGCGTCCGCAGAAGGGCAGGATGCGTCAATTCCACCAGATCGGGATCGAATATCTTGGCCCTGTTGAACCATTGGCAGATGCTGAAATCATTTCCTGCGGTGCCCGCGTGTTGCGGGATCTTGGCGTTCTTGACCGCTGCGTGCTTCACCTGAATTCGCTCGGTGATGCCCAAAGCCGCCTTGCATATCGCAGTGCCCTTGTCGCGTTTTTGAGCGACCATGAGGCTGATCTTTCGGAGGACAGCAAAGCGCGACTGAGTGTCAATCCGTTGCGGATACTGGATTCTAAAGACGCCGGTGACCGTCAGATTTTACAAACTGCACCACGGTTGCAGGATCATCTGAATGACGCCTCAAAAGCCCATTTTACGGCTGTCACCGCGGCGTTGGATGCCGGTGGCATTGGCTGGAAATTTGACCCGTTACTTGTGCGCGGACTTGATTATTACTGTCACAGCGCCTTTGAATTCATCACCGATGCCCTTGGTGCGCAGGGCACCGTTCTGGGTGGCGGTCGCTACGATGGCCTCAGCGAGATGCTTGGCGGACCAGCCATTGCTGGCGTCGGTTGGGCGGCTGGCATTGAGCGGCTTGCCATGCTTGTTGGTGCCGATGATCTGGCGGTGCCTGATATCGCCGTTATCGCGGCAGAGCCGGCGGCAGAGGTTATTGTGTTTCGCATCGCCGAGGAATTGCGGACCTCTGGTCTCTCGGTCGACATCCCCGTCGGTGGAAATATGGGCAAGAAGATGAAGAAAATTGACCGTGCCGGGGTCGGGCTTGCCGCGATCATCGGCGGGGCCGAAATCGACAATGGCACTGTGCAATTGCGTGATCTGCGCGAAGGCAACCAGGAAGAGCTGGCACAGGCCGGCCTTGCCGTCGCAATCGCCAACCGCCTGCAGCGGCGCTAGCCCGCATTTATGTGAATGAGAGGAATGTGGCCATGAGCCTCGATTCAACGATGGACAAGGTGCTGCAACGACGCGCAGAGGTTGAGGAGCGTCTGTCACAGGCCGCTGAAATGACCCCTGTCGAAATGGCCAATCTGTCGCGTGAATTGACCGAGTTGCGTCCTGTCTGTGAACAGATTGAACTGGTTAACCGTCTCACAACGGAAATTGCTGATGCCCAGATGATGGTTGATGAGGCTGGCGATGATTCTGAGATGGCGGAGATGGCACGCACCGAGCTTGAGGAGCTTTCGGGCCAACTTCCCGCCGAGCAGGACAAGCTGCAATTGCTGTTGCTGCCCAAGGACAAGGATGATTCGCGCAATGCCATTCTGGAGGTGCGTGCCGGTACGGGCGGTGATGAGGCTGCCTTGTTTGCCGCTGATCTGTTTTCCATGTATCAGCGATTTGCGGCAAAGCATGGGTGGAAATTCGAAGTGATGGAAGTATCTGAGACCGGCATTGGCGGCTACAAAGAGGCCACCGCCACAATTGCGGGCTCAGATGTCTTTGCAAGGCTGAAATTTGAGTCCGGAGTGCATCGGGTCCAACGTGTTCCCGAAACAGAAACCGGGGGCCGTATTCACACGTCGGCGGCAACGGTGGCTGTGTTGCCCGAGGCCGAGGATGTTGACATCGATATTGTTGAGACGGATCTGCGCATTGATGTTTTTCGCGCATCCGGACCAGGTGGGCAGTCGGTCAACACCACCGACTCGGCGGTGCGCATTACACATTTGCCAACAGGCATTGTGGTCAGCCAGCAGGATGAAAAATCGCAGCATAAGAACCGGGCCAAGGCGATGAAAATCCTCAGAGCCCGCATTTACGATGCAGAACGCGCGCGAGTAGAGGCTGAACGCGCAGCATCACGCAAGGGGCAGGTCGGCTCTGGTGACCGCTCAGAGCGGATCAGAACCTATAATTTTCCGCAGGGGCGTGTGACCGACCACAGGATCAATCTGACACTCTATAAACTGGACCGGGTCGTCGTCGGCGAGGCGCTTGACGAGGTGATTGAGGCACTGATTGCTGAGGATCAGGCGCGGCGTCTGGCAGAGGGTGTCGATTAGCAGGTGGGGTTGGACCTGTCATCTGGCATGAAAATCTGTGGTGAAGTGAGGTGCGTATGACCACCGAAGCGCGGACAATTCTCGGGCCGGCTGCGGCCGCTTTGGCACAGGCTGGCATTGCCAGTGCGCGGCAGGATGCGCGTCTGTTGCTGGGCCTTGCTTTGGGGCGTGACGGTGCGGTTCTGCCCCATGAGGATGTAAACAGCTGGACCAATGACATGGACAGTATGTTTCAGACATACATTCAGCGGCGGCTTGCTGGTGAACCGGTTAGCCGGATCCGTGGGTGGCGGGAATTCTGGTCGCTCAATTTTGAACTGTCCGCTGCCACACTTGACCCGCGCCCTGATTCTGAAATTCTTGTTGAGCGAGCGGTCGCCTTCGGACGGGATCATCCTGGCGCTGCTGGCGGGAAAAATCTGCGGCTCCTTGATATGGGAACCGGAAGCGGCTGTTTGCTGCTGGCTTGTCTGTCGGAGCTGACCATGGCAACGGGTGTTGGCATTGATATCAATCCTGATGCCATCGAGATGGCGGCGCATAATGCTGGCGCTCTTGGTCTCGCT
This sequence comes from SAR116 cluster bacterium, assembly GCA_004212735.1. Classification (GTDB taxonomy): domain Bacteria; phylum Pseudomonadota; class Alphaproteobacteria; order Puniceispirillales; family Puniceispirillaceae; genus MED-G116. The sequence continues at coordinate 4,907 of SHBD01000004.1, read as the reverse complement.
GATCGTGCGGTCTTTTCTGTTGCCGACTTTACAGCCAGTTTGGAGCGGCTTGGATGCTTCGATATCATTCTCAGCAATCCGCCCTACATCCCGTCGGCGCAGATCTCCACCCTCAGTTCCGAGGTTGCGTTGCACGATCCGTTGCTGGCCCTTGATGGCGGGCAGGACGGTCTCGATTGCTGGCGTGTGCTGATGCCGGAAATGGCCAAGCTGTTGTCCACGCAGGGCAGGATCTTCGTTGAAATCGGTGATGGTCAAGAAGCTGACGTGACGGCTCTTGCCGGTGCGGCCGGATTTTCTGCTACCGGTGTCTTCGCCGATTTGTCCGGCACACAGCGCTGTCTTGTGTTGTCACGACGGTCCTGACAGGGCGTCTGAGGCTAAAATGCCCGATACCTGACAATTTTTGCTTGATATCTGGGATGGCGAGTGGTTATGTGTGGTTATCGCTAAATTGTATTACGCCGTTATGTGGCGCTAGCGCAGTATCCCAAAAAAGCGGGACAACCAACCGTGTCCAAGGAATGTGCCTTTCGCAGGCTCTTGCATGCGGTCTAATTATGATAACTGGTAGCAAAGTTTATGAGACAACCTCAGAATGCTAAACGTGGCCGTGGTCGCGGTCGTCGTGGGAATGGTGGTGGCCAACCACATGTGCCCAACCGGAACACTTCTTATGAATCCAATGGTCCAGATGTAAAACTACGCGGCAACGCGCAGCAGCTGTATGAAAAATATACGGCTCTGGCGCATGATGCGTCATCCTCTGGTGAGCGTATTTCGGCTGAGGCCTATAGTCAGTTTGCCGACCATTATTTCAGATTGCATCAGGCTGCCGTGGGTGCTGCTGAGGCGCGGCGACAGAATGATGCGCCCAGCGAACAATCCGGCCAGCAACGCAACAAGCCACAGGCAGAGTCCGCTGACACCGGCGACAGCCAGCCCGAAATTGCCGGTGAGGCAGATAAGGCTGAGGGGGACACTGGCACGGACAAATCAGTTAAAGATGATTCTGCTACGGATGATTCTGGTGACGCTGCCAAGGATGATGCCGAGGTTGTCAAGCTGAGCCCGGCCGAATTGGCGGAGGCTGTTCAGGAAGAACAGGATTCAGCCTCAGCCTGATTGTCTGCTTGATGGTGCCTGTTGTCGCCCGGTGATCAGGGAAGAACGGAAAATCTGTCATCCGTGCTGATCGTGCCGCCATGCGCCACCACGGCTAAGATGCCAAGGTCCGTGTGGCCAAGCACTTGTTTCATGAGCGGCAGATAGTGGGGCCCACGTTCTGCGGTCTGGGGATCTACATCAATTGCCGCGCAACGCTCAACTGGATCAATCACATCAAGCCGCACATCACCAACGGCGAGTGTCTTGCCTATGAGTGACGCCTCCTCAAAGGGGGTGGTTGTCTCAAAAATGATGTTCAAGCGAAACCGTCTTGAGTCGGGAGTGGTGCCAGTCAAATCGGCAAAACCGGCTAGTGAGGCAGACCCTCCCAACGAAATTAAGGGCGCTTGCCTATCTGTGAAGGCGCCTTTATCGAGGCACACCAACTTCGTTGGCCCTCGCAACTGTCCACCGAGAAGCTGATCAAAAAACGCGGCAACAGCCTTGCGCCCAGAATCACTTTGCATATCGGCGTTTACCAGCTGCTCGCCATTGCGGCTGAGGATGATCCTCTCCCCCTTCTGATCCGTGTCGAAATCACAATCGATACCGGCCAGCGCTTCATGGCTCATCAGCTGCAGGAAATAGGCCTTTTTGCGCCAGATGCCATCATCAATTTTCGCGTTGCCGGCACCGATGGCATATTTTCTGTCACCGGGAAAATGAGCGCCGGTCGCTAGATGCGCCCTCGTCAGCTGATGCCCGGGTAGACCCTTTACCGGATACCGCCACAGCTGGGAAATAGGGAGTATGTGAGACATTGTTCCATCTGGCATTTCAGGCATATCTCTATTCGTCCAGAAGAGTTAGATCATTGGCCACATAACGAAGGGCACCATTTGCCATGACCTCGTTATTGACTAGCCCCACTGTCCGCTTAAAGACAGGAAGGAGTGACGGGTCAATTTTCTCGCCGGTTGGCAGGCTGACCGTTAGTGGGTTTACCTTCCGGTTATTTACCAGAATCTCGTAATGCAGATGCGGCCCGGTTGAGCGGCCGGAAGACCCGACATAGCCGATGACCTGTCCCTGCTGGACACGGGCACCCGGGGTGATCCCCTTGGCGATGCGAGACATGTGGGCATAGGCTGTGGAGTAGGTGCCGTTATGTCTGATCTGAACATAGCGTCCATAGCTTCCCAGCCAGCCAGCCTTCTTGATCGTACCACTTCCCGCCGCAATGATCGGTGTGCCCGTCGGCGCACTGAAGTCAACGCCTCGGTGCATAGCATTATATCCACTGATCGGATGTCGCCGCATGCCGAAAGAAGAGGACAGTCGCGCGCCGGCAATTGGTGTGCGGATCAGGGTTCGGGCAGCGGAGTTTCCGTCCTTGTCAAACCAGCCAGCGCCCTTCTTGTCTTTGTTGAACCTGTAGAAACCGAGTTGGTCGCCGGAAAGACGCAGGCCGGCATAATGAAGCTGAGTGCCGATTTCCTCGCCGCTGATCAGATCAATTTTTCGCTCATACAGCATCTCAAAAGCGTCTCCGGGCCGGACCTCACGCTGAAAATCAACGGAAAACCCCATGATCCTGATATATTCAAGCAGGGCATTGTCTGGTACCGCAGAGGCAGCAGCCGCGCGATAGATGGAATTTTCAATGATTCCATGCGCGAAGGTCAGATAGCTCTCAACAGGCCGGATTGCGGTCAGCGCAAGCCATCCGGAGTCCGGATCGCGCAGGGTGTAAATGTCACGGCCCGCCCGGTTGGAAAAGACAAAGCCATTTTCGCATACGGTAAATTTCAGGCCGATGGGAAGAGAGCGTAGGCTCGTTTTGGTGGCCATTGCATTTATCGACGCTGCAATATCCTTCGCTGAATAGCCGGCGCGCCGCAGCAACTTGGCGACACCCTCGCCTGAGCGCAGTGAAAAAATAGCTTCACTTCCGCTTTCAAGGCCGGTTTGCTGTTTGACCATCTGGCCAAGCGTTGCGGTCGAGCTGGGCAGAATATCCTCGATTGCGGGCCGTCGCTCCGGCGGTGTCACTTTGATTGGAATGGCGGCATAGCTAAGCGCAATGTCTGGCCGCGGCAGCGGCAAAGGCAATCCGGAGTGATAAATGGGCTCGAGGCCGCCGTTGTCGATTGTCGCATCGGGCAATGTTGGGGTCGCGGCGCTGGCCATCTGCACCAGTCCGGAAATCAGAGCGGCGATGCCAAACGCGCCGAGTCGGCCTGTGACAATGCGACTAACAGTTTTTTCCATGTTATTAGGACCCGGCCTCTGCCAATGTCTGTAGAAAATTGCGCATATAATTGATTAAACGGAGATTCTAGTCAATCCTTTCACACATTTTTGAGAGTGAATGGTGGCAGATTGCCAAAGTGATTCGCGAATCACGCCGCAGATTAGTGGAAAAATGTGATGCCAGTGTTATTCAGTTTCATTCAATGTCATCACGATCATCGGAAAAACGGGCAGGTGGATGTAGGGACGCAGAATATTTACAACTCTGGGGTGAATCACATGACCTTTGTGGTTGAATCACGCTGTCAACTCGGAACTTATTTCGAGAAAAGCATGGTTTCGGGTTGAATTGACTCACAATCGCGCACGATGTCTGCTATACACATCTTCTGTATTGGTCGTGCTGTTGCATTGAAAAATGGCTGAAATCTCTGGTTTTCGTCCCATGTTGAGCCCGGGCAATGTAGAAAAGATGCGAATTTTCAAAAAAAGCTGAAAAACACGCATTTTAGGGGTGGACAGCCATCAAGTATGGTCATATAACCCGCCTCCGTTGAGCCTCTCTGGCCAACGCCAATCGGATTTCTGGAGCAGTTTGGAAAGCCGATCGCTATTTGAAAAAGTTGGAAGCATTTTGGAAGAGATTCGCGGGCGGCGGTACGTGATAACGTGTCGTCCTTTGTGATATAATAAAGTCAGCCTGTTGAAATCTCATAACGCTAATTTTGAACAAAAGTTAACGAACATGGATTAAATAGGCGGGCTATGTTCACGGATTTATCCGTTGAACCAGTCTAACCTAAGAGTTTGATCCTGGCTCAGAACGAACGCTGGCGGCATGCCTAACACATGCAAGTCGAACGCTATCTTTGATAGAGTGGCGCACGGGTGAGTAACGCGTGGGAACCTGCCTTTCTCTGCGGGACAACGGTTGGAAACGACCGCTAATACCGCATACGCCCTACGGGGGAAAGGTCAGCCGGAGAAAGAGGGGCCCGCGTTCGATTAGCTAGTTGGTAGGGTAAAAGCCTACCAAGGCGACGATCGATAGCTGGTCTGAGAGGATGATCAGCCACACTGGGACTGAGACACGGCCCAGACTCCTACGGGAGGCAGCAGTGGGGAATATTGGACAATGGGGGCAACCCTGATCCAGCAATGCCGCGTGTGTGATGAAGGCCTTAGGGTTGTAAAGCACTTTCACTGGTGAAGATGATGACGGTAACCAGAGAAGAAGCCCCGGCTAACTTCGTGCCAGCAGCCGCGGTAATACGAAGGGGGCGAGCGTTGTTCGGAATTACTGGGCGTAAAGGGCGCGTAGGCGGTTCTTTAAGTTAGGCGTGAAAGCCCCGGGCTCAACCTGGGAACTGCGCTTAAGACTGGAGGACTAGAAAACGGAAGAGGGTAGTGGAATTCCCAGTGTAGAGGTGAAATTCGTAGATATTGGGAAGAACACCAGTGGCGAAAGCGGCTACCTGGTCCGATTTTGACGCTGAGGCGCGAAAGCGTGGGGAGCAAACAGGATTAGATACCCTGGTAGTCCACGC
>SHBD01000039.1 GCA_004212735.1 SAR116 cluster bacterium | reverse complement strand
ATCTGCGCGAACTAATGATGAATTCACCAGATATGCACTGATCGTGCCCACGCCAGCGATGGTTGCGTCTGGATAGCCGGAATAACATTTTGGGCCTCCAAAGTTTCGCAGGGTATCAATATACTCAGCCGCAGTTCCAGAGGATGCAGCACTTCCGGAGCCAGTGCTATAGTAGGTCGTGCCATTTGATGTGAATGAGCCGTTAACAGTGAACTCATTTTTCATGATCATGTATGGATATTTGTATGTTCCATTTGCTGGCCTTGAGCTGGTTCCAGTCATAGCCACCGCCGTTCCTATTGAGGCCGCGTAGTCATTGGTGAAGCCAGTTGAGTTCTGGAAGACTACAGAGCAAGAGCTTTTGTCCATCGAGACGTTCGCGTGACCGTTAAATGGATCTTCGGTGCAAACACCCATCTCGTATATTGTAACAACATATTTGCTTGGTGTTGCTCTGCAACTACCGTCAGCTGTCATCATTGGAGACGAGGAGCTACAAGCTGTGCCATCGTCAGCTGTGCCATTCAAAATTCCCGCATAGGCATAACCGCTGGAAAAAATCATCATGGGCAATATCAAATAGCCGAAATGTTTCATCTTAAACGCCCCCTGCTGTTGTACTAAATTCGGTCTCATAGACAATTTCGTTACTTCTACGCACCTCTTCCAACAGTTTGGAACGCATTGACGCTGTCTCGAACATCCGCGCCGAGAGTATCGAGGCGGGTGATGATGGTGATTGCGAGTCTCCAAGATTGATGTTGTAGGAAACACTCACAAAATTCTCGTCATTTGTGATGCCATCAAAATCTTTTACTCCAGCCTCCAACCTGATCCCTGGTCCAACCATCTCATCAAGCTCAAGGCTGTAGGTCTTGCCCTTGGTGGTTGATGTGCCGCTCCATTTCCAAGATTTCACATATATTTTGGCAGCGGGAACATAGGGAATTTGAGCACCAATCTCGATCTCCTGGCCATCCATGACACGTTCATTATTATCGTTGTCACCTTTTTCCCAGTCGCTGATCCGGACATATTGATTGGCGTTCAGCTCAAAGGCAGAGCTTTTCAATTCAACACCGACGCTAGCCCTCTGGTGGCCGTAATTGGGGGCGTAATCAAGAAAGGCGTTCACGCCATACATCGTCATTTCATCTTCACTTAGTATCCGCCGGCCAAGACCAAAATTAACCGTAGAACGATCAGGCTTGTAGAAAAATGAGGATTGAGCGAAGACAACAGATTTGCCATTTGTATCGCCAAGTGAGGTCACATTCATCAAGCTGACGCTTGTATCCTCGGTGTCTTGACCTGTGATGGAGATTCGCGTGCGCGAATTTTCACCTGTCAATGCGGAGGACACTCTTTTTGCGAGACCGCCGGTTGCCTTTTCGTAGGCAAGCTGCTGCACAGCCTTTTCCGGCGCGTCGCTGTTTTCTCCAGCTGTTTTGGCGGTTTCAGCCGCCAGCTTTTCAGCGGCGTCATCTTTCAACCAATTGCCAAAATCCGGCAGCGAGGAACACCCGCTTACCAAAAGGCTCACCGTTATCAAACACCCCAACGCTCTCATGACGACTCTCCTCAAAATCCACGATTAATAAATAATAAAATTTAGCCAACAACGCAAGGTATCACCTCCAGAGTGGTAAAATCCTGCAAGCTTGCTGGCCTTTACGATCTGGCGTAATCGAGTGAGCCACTCACGCACAACCTACCGATTGTATTACAATTGGAGGAGAGCCCGGTGAGACAAATGTAAAATTGAGGCTAGGTCGCAAAGGTGAAGATAGGTTACCGCACCGACGCCCGATGAACAGGCAATGCCAGCGTAATCAGGGCAAGCTGGCGAGCCGGCTGGCCAACAGGTCAAAGAACTCATCATCATCGACATCCCGCATGACATGGGCGTTTGGCGCCCTGTCACTCACCCGCCACCAATCGATCACCGTCATGCCAAGTGTCAGTTCCGACCTCGTTTCGATGACAACATTGCAATGCCGCCCGGAAAACAGCTCGGGTGCCAGCAACCAGGCAATGGTGCAAGGATCATGCAGCGGCCCGCCATCAGTGCCGTATTTCTCTTCATCGAACCGTTCAGAAAAAGACAGCATATTGGCGACCTGCCGCCCGGTCTCATTGCCAAGGCCGGCGAAGCGGTCAATCCGCCTCTGGTGGGTCAGCACCTTGTGGGTTACGTCAAGCGGCATCATCACAATCGGGATCCCGGACCGGAAAATGATGTCAGCGGCATCAGGGTCGACATAGATATTGAATTCGGCGGCAACAGTGATGTTGCCACCCTCAAAAAAGCCGCCCCCCATCATCACCACCTGCCCAATTCGCGGCGCAATGTCGGGGGCCTGTTGCAGCGCCAGACCAAGATTGGTAAGCGGGCCGAGCGTGGCAATTGTAACAGCGCCAGCAGGATGCTCCCTGATGCTGTTGATCAAAAAATCCACCGCAGGTGTGCCCTGAACCGGGGTCTGTGGCGGCGGCATATCGGTGCCATCAAGACCGGTGCGGCCATGAACATGCTCGGCTGTAACCAATGGACGGGCCAGCGGTCGGTCCTGACCCACAAACACAAGACAGTCAGGCCGACCGGCAAGATCACAGATTTTGCGCGCGTTAATGGTGGTCAGATCAAGAGGCACATTGCCCGCAACAGTGGTGATGCCAAGCAGATCAAATTCCGGGCTGGCAAGCGCCAGCAGGATGGCAACGGCATCATCCTGACCGGGGTCTGTATCGATTATCAGTTTCTGCAACACGCCATTCCCAAAGGCACCCAATCTTCACGGCTCAAGACACAGCAGCCTAACGCCGGTTCGCTGACCACACAACCGTCAGTCACCGCCCGTCATCAGACGCGGTAAAATGTGCCTGTGGCGGCGACAGATGCCAGACGCCGATAGGGGATATGCGGGGGATGGGAAGGCGATGGGGGATGGGCGGGGCTTAATAGCCTGCCTGCTGACAGGCGGATAACAGAAGCAGGCCGATAACAACAGCCGGCACCAGCATCACCAGACGCAAATTGAACCGTGACCGGCGACGGTTGGTTGTGGATATGGCGTTGGTGAAGCGAACCTGCTCAAACGAGGCGTCCTGCTGCGTGATGGAGTCTGTCATGCGGATTGAGGCGTAAATCTTGTCGTCCATGGTCACCAACTCCTTTTTTGCCAAACACAATAGAGACAAAATGTCGCAGAAAAGAGTCGCATGGTCGAGTCAGTTCTGCGCAAAAGACTTTTCAGGAGAGTGCCGTCATGGTCCGCCTTATACCGTCACGCAGCACCTAATTGCAGACCCGCAGTCCGCGTCGATCGCGCGGCTCGCATTTACAAAGAGTGATGCCGACCCTTTTGATCTGGGCTAGTGTACCGCCATGAGCGTACCCGACTGGCTGTCACTCACACTTGTCTGCATTCTTGGCGCGGCGTCCCCGGGGCCAAGCCTTGCGGTCATCCTGTCCGCTGTCCAAACCGGAGGAAGGGCTGCGGGGCTGGCGGCGGCAATTGGCCATGGTCTTGGCATTTTTCTCTATGCCTTTGTTGCGGCGACCAGCCTGTCCTTCATCATCACCCATCATGCCACCTTGTTTTTCACACTACAGCTTGCCGGGGCGCTGCTGCTGATATGGCTCGGGGGACGCCTGTTACTGGCATCTTTTCGCCCGAGAGACGAACCGGCTCCGGCATCAACACAAAGCGGTATGAGCGGGAGTTTTCTGAGCGGTTTTGCGATTGCCGCCTTCAACCCGAAAATCGCCGCCTTCTTTGCCTCGCTGTTCAGCCAATTTTTTGCCGAGGGCCAGTCGCTCGGCCTGCATGTCAGCATGGCCACGCTCGCGGGGGTAATCGATGTTGTTACCTATGTCATCATCGTCATTGCGGTGAGTGGGGACCGGTTGCAGGCGATGATGGGAGCGCGACTGCATCTGTTCGAACGGGCGCTAGGCGGAATGTTGATGCTTATCGGAGTCAGCCTGCTGATCACACACTTCGTCACTGCCTGAAGCGACGTTTTTTTGTGGCAGCTTACTTGACGGCTTTTGTGGCGGCGCAAGATGTGATGCGGCGGACGGCAGGGAGACATTGGCCCCGTCCGGTCAGCCGGTAGTAACTGGTGATAACCCACTCATTTATAGGTTGCCCTGCGGTCCGAGAATGCCCGTACCCGCCGTCGCCACGCCTCATAGCTGCCGCGCTTGAGGTTGCTGCGCATCAACGCTTTCACGTCTTTGTCCCGGAGACCGTAAAGCGCCTCGATCTGGGCAAAGCTGGTATGGTCCGAGAGCGCCATCTCGATGATCTCGCTGATTTCCTCATCGCTGAGAGTGCTGACTTTTGACACTGGCTTCACTCCCCGGGGCCGATAGATTGGTTCACGCGATATCAGATAATGACGCCGGCAGCGCCCGGCAAGTCGGCCCGAAAGCAAGCTGGCATTAAATGAAGGCTGGTGCCAGACGCAAGCTGGTACAAGACGCAAGCTGGTACAAGACGCAAGCTGGTGCCAGACGCAAGCTGGCAGCAAAAAAAGACCCCCAGCGGTGAAACCGACGGGGGCCAGGTTCTTATCTCGGAGGAAACATGAGAAAAGGTAAAAATGGTCTACCCAGTTATTTTGCATCGAAATAGCGCTTTTTTTGCCTTGTCATGCTGCAATTTTTGCAGCAGGAAAAAACGAGCCTAGGCAATTGTGCGGCGCTGATCGGTGGGCACACTGGTCTGCATCTGCCGATGGTCAATGATGGTGCGTCAAGTCCCAAGCCCAGCGCGACGGTTCGTTTCAGCTATCCTGCTTGCTGTAATGGCTGAAATTAGCGCGATTTTTGCCCATGATGTAGGCCCCCGCCACAACGGCTGGAAGTGCCTCGGTATCGGCGTTCCGATCAAAATCACGAGGGTTGACGATGGTCTCGCTTGCTGGATCACAGAAAATGGGGATGGAAAAACGCGCCTCTGGCGACCGGTTGATCACACGATGCCGCGTCGAAATGAGCTGGCCATTGGTCCAGAGTTCCAGCAGATCACCGATGTTACAGACAAACGTGTCGGCAATGGGCGCTACCTCAATCCATGTGCCGGCGCTGTTCAGCACCTGCAAGCCGCCAAGATTGTCCTGCAATAGAACTGTCAATACACCAAAGTCAGTGTGGGCTGCGGCGCCAAACCGCTCAGCCTCGACATCAGCCCGTTCAAGCACCGGATAATAAACAAGCTGGCCACGGCCAAGAGGCTTGTCATAGGCAGAGGTGAAAATCTTTGGGTCACCGTCAAGACCAAGCGCCAGACATTCAAGTATTTTGACACCAAGGGCCATCACCGCCTGATAATAGGGGCTGATCGCCTCACGCAGAAAGGGCGCTTTTGCATCCGGCCATTGGTTGGGATGGACCAGCGGCAGACCAGCGACAACATCCGGGTCATCCGCATCGACATCGCGCCCCCAGAAAAACACCTCCTTGGCGTCATGTGTTGCCGCGCCCTCAAGATTAGTCAGCCCCTGCGCCATCCATCCGCGCTGATGCTGATCAACGGTGATGCCAGCCTTTACCTGCTGCGGCATTGTGAAGAAATCGCGGCTTGCCTGCATCGCCAATGAGCAGAGGCTGGAGGCAATGCCATGCCCGGAAACATAGAAAAACCCAATCTGCGTTGCGGCGGCGACAAGCTGCCTGCCGATGTCCTTGCGCTGCGCCGGATCGTTAATCCCGGAAAGATCAATTACGGGAATTTCGTTCACCAGAACCCGGTGCGCCCGTGCATAATCTGGCGATGCACCCTGAATTGTCCGATCATTGCTGGTCATGACCTGCCCCTTTCCAGCCGCCGTCCGATGGACGGGTTTGCTATGTGCCAAGTGGCGGGGTGTCACCGCGGGGGTGATTTTTTTTCAAGCCACCCAATGCCATGGAAATAGGATGGTGGCATTAACGATCGCCAGCAACTGCAAAAAAAACAACCAATGCGGATGGAACACCAATGCGGATCAATGCGGATGGAACACCAATGCGGATCGCCAATAAAGACCGCCATTCGGGATGAACATTATGAGGGGACAGGGTGAATGTTTCCCAACCGCCGCACCCGAAACCCCGGGCGAGTTTGCCGCTTTGGCGATGGTGACGTGGCGCGCGCCCTCGTGACCCATCTCAGAACCACCAGTATGGATCTTGATTAATAACGTCAGAGCAATAGTGAATTGATGATTAGCCCACTAAAAAATCGGGACAAACACCCCAGTTCTGGCCTATCAGCAAATCGGACGTAACCCCGAGCAAAGGAGAGTGAAAGATGTCTGAAGTACGCAAATGTGGCTGTGGTCGCTCACTGACAGGCAATTGTATGGGATGGCACGCGCTGTCAGAGGAAGAATATCTGGCGCAGAAAGCCGCCTATGAGGCAGAGCAGGCTGAAAAGGACGAAAAATAGGGCCCTTTAAACCAAGGCGCCTGACCGGGGGGCACTTTAGCCACCCGGTTGAGGCTCTGCATCACAGCCTGACAGCGGCTGCGCAAACCATCGCGTTGTCGAGCACAAAAAAATTTTTCCCTGCTTGTCACCGCCGTTTAATTTGTCACAGAGACCACGACATCATTGCAATGATGGATGTGGCCATGGTGAATGGGGCCACCTCACCCCTCGGAAAATTTGCGGCGCCGAACGGATGGCGGTTCCGTGCCCTGATCCAGATCATGTCTGGCCGGGATGGGCTGGCCGGGATGGGCTGGCCGGGGTTGCGTTTTTCGGTGATGCCAACCATCTGATGAGGACGTAAAAAGGAGTTAGTCGCATGTCAATCCGTCCCGTTACCACCAGCAGCCTTGCCACGCCAACAACGGAGGGAGCCGGGGTGCATCTGCACCGTGTTTTCGGCTTTGGCGAGACCGCGCCGTTCGATCCGTTTTTGATGATGGATGATTTCCGCAATGACGACCCGGCAGCCTATGAAAAGGGCTTTCCGTGGCACCCGCATCGCGGCATCGAAACGATCACCTATGTACTCAGGGGCAGCGTTGAACATGCCGACTCGCTTGGCAACAAGGGCACGCTTGGCGATGGTGACGTGCAATGGATGACAGCTGGTTCCGGGATCATCCATCAGGAAATGCCAACCGGCAATGCCGCCGGACAGATGCACGGCTTTCAGCTCTGGGCCAACCTGCCACGTGACCAGAAGATGTGTACGCCGCGCTATCAGGATGTCAAAGCCGGCGATATTGCCAGCCTGACCGATGATGACGGCACGCATATCCGGGTGATTGCCGGCGATTACCGTGGCTATCGGGGCCCGATTGATGGCATTGATACCGACCCTGCCTATCTGGATATCACGCTGCAGGCGAATGTCCGCAAACGCTTTCCGTTTGATACGCGCCGTCAGGGCTTTGCCTATGTCTTTGAGGGCAGCGCCAGCTTTGGCAATGCTGCGACGCCATTCGGCGTCAATGTGGAAAAGGAATTTGCCGGTGAGGAGATAAAAATCCGCGACCAATCGGGCGACCGGACGCTGGTGCTGTTTGGCGATGGCGACGAGGTTGAGGTGCAGGCCGGCGAGGCCGGTGTCCGCTTTTTGTTGATCTCGGGCGCACCCTTGCGTGAGCCGGTGGCATGGCACGGGCCGATTGTGATGAACACCCGCGCCGAGCTGCAGGAGGCTTTTCGCGAGTTGAACAGCGGCAGCTTTGTGAAAACCGGCGCTGAGGGCTGGCTGAACTCTCGTGGCCGGTAGGAATTGACAAGCCCACCTCCATCCAAAGGCAATGATTGACATGAAGATTCATAATGATCGCTATCACGGGCTTGATCTGCTGCGCTCGCTGGCGAGGCGGTGCTTGGCTCTGGATTTGCCGGTACCAGCGCCCTGTTCTGGAGCCTGTTCGCGCTCAGGGTGACGCATGTGCTGGTGAAAGACGGCGCCGCCCTGGTCCGGTGGCTGGTCGAGCTGTCCTATCCGGTTTACCTGCTGCATCTCTTGCCAGCAATGGTAATCAGCGCGATGCTCATTGGGGCTGGCTTTGGCCAACTGGCAGTGGTTGCAAATACGATCATTCTGACTTTCATCATCAGTGTGATCGGCTATTATGTGCTGATAAAATTCACCCCACTCAGCTGGGTGGTCAATGGCTATCCGCACTCATGGCTGCAAATGGCCTTTCTGCGGGGCCGGTGACGTAACAGGATAGGATTTAGCGTTTTGATCAGGCTCATTCTCATCACGGCCATTGCCGCCGGTGCCGCTTTTCTGGTTGTGCGCCTGCTGTCCAGACGACAATCCGGAGGGGCGCAAACCGACCAGACGGAGGGCAAGCAGAGCGAACACCGGCAACGACCCGGCCTGCTGCCTATTTTGCTGGTGGGAGTGATCTGTGCGGTGCTGGTGGTCTATGTGCTGCCACGCTTTGGCATCAGCGTGATGGGGCTGTTGCAGAAATTGCTGGCGTTTGGGCCGTTGATCCGGGCCTTTTTGCCTTTCTGAATTTTGGCATTTTCTGCATGTACGGGGGCGTTAGCGAAAGGGATGCGCTGGAGCCAACAGGGCCGCGCTTAGAAGCAGAAAACCGAAAATAAAGATGACCGCACCACCAAGAAGCCCGATCACATCCATTACCCGGGCGCTGGCAGAACTGCTGCCCGGCAGCAGGGTCAACACACGCTGTGCGCCTTGTCTGAGGTAAACAGACAGAACGGCAAGAAGGGTGATGGTCAGCGCCGTGCCAAGAGACATTGCCAGCACCGCAAACAACCCGGCACCACCAAGGCCAAGTGAATAGGCAAGAAGCAGAACGATCACCGCGCCCGAACAGGGTCGGATGCCAATCGACAGCACAATGCCAATGAAGGTTCGCAAGGACAGCGCAGCGTCAAGATCGCCAGCGCTCGGCCCATGGGAGTGAGTGCAGGTGGCGTGGGCATGGTCATGCGGGCCTGCCTCGTCCGCCCTGCCCGGACCGGCCTTTGATGAGGTGCGCAGCCGCCACAGGCGCGCGGCGATGATCACCAGCCCCACCAGCGTTATCAGGGCAAAGCTGGCCACCTCGACATCATCGGCCATGCCGCGCGTCTGGCGCATCGACAGATCCAGCAGCCAGACAGCGGAACTGACGAGGACAATCGCCGTCAGCCCTTGAACCAACGCCGCCGCAAAGGACAGAATCACCCCACGACGCAACTGGCTTTCATGCGAGAGCAAATAAGTCGAAATCACGATCTTGCCATGGCCGGGACCGGCCGCGTGAAACACGCCATAGAAAAAACTGAGCGCGACAAGCATCAGTGACGCGCCAAAACCGTCAGTCTGGATGGCGCGTAGAGCGTCTGACAGGCTCAGATGCAGACCACGCTGGAGGGACTGGACCGTCAGCAGATAGTGCGAGACACCAGCATTGATGGCAGGGGCCTGCCAGAGATAGAGGCCCGCCACCGCAGCCAGCCCAGCCGCACACAGGACAAGCACCCGGCCGCCACTCATCCTGCCGTCATTCACCCTGTCACCACTCAACTCATCGCCACTCATGGGCATTTCACATGAACTGTCTCGGCAAACAGCCGACCAATGGTGTCATCGGGCTTGGCATCGAGGCTGGCTGATTGCGACAGGGCGATGGCATCAGCCGAGGGGTTCGGCTGTTCAATCCAGGTGCCGCAATCGGCAGGGGCATTGCCCTCAAAGGCGATGGTATCACCCTCGGGATGAAACATCTCGATGTAATAGGTCGGGTCAAAAATGGCGTAGGAGAAATTCTGCACCGCGAGATCAACATTGTCATCAATGGCGACGGTAAACTCCATCTGGACGCGGTTTTCCACTATGGCGGCCGAAACATCCCCCACCAAACTCAGCGGGAGTGTGTCGCCATCACGCTTTATCAGGGTGAAATAATCATAAGGTTGCAGATTCGCCATAATCTCAACGATTTTCTGGCGGAGGCCAGCCTCAACGCCGTCCGGATGCAGGCCCGCCTCCTCAATCAATGCTGTCGAGAAAAAATCATCGAACAGCCATTCCTGATGGATGGCGGACGGGCTACCATCATCATGAAGAACAATCCGGCTTTGCAGATCAACCCACATATGAGGATGCGCGCTGGCCGGCAAAACCGCCGCCATAAGCAGGCACCCCACGCCAATGACGAGGGTTACAAGCTCACGCATCTTCGCATATCTAGGCATCTTCGCATATTTAGGCATCTTCGCATATTTAGGCATCTTCGCATATATAGGCATCTTCGCAGGCATCGCAAACTCCATGCAGCTCAATGCTCGATTTCGATGCCCTGAATTTGGCCTTTTGGCTGAGCCCGGCAAGGAACAGCGAGACAGACTCGTCACACACCTCCTGCACATTTTCGCATCTGTCACAAATCACGAACGCCGTCGCACCACCCTTCTCACAGGACATGTGACTGCAGGCGATAAAGGCGTTCAGACTCTCCAGCCGGTGAGCCCTGCCCATGCCAATCAGCTTTTCCAAGGCGCGATAAACCTGCAGCGGCGCCCGAAAGCCGGAGTCGCGAAGCTGATCGAGAATCATATAGGCGCTCATTGGGTGCGGCTCTTTTTCAAGCACCCCCATGACAAGCCTTTGATTGTTCGATAGCTCAGCCTTTATTTTCATTCGCCTGACCCCCGGGTCATTTGTCCAGCCTATCTGATTTTACCATTATTTCCTGAGGTAGGGCACCTTTATTGGAATTAACGAGAGTACAAAACAAAGAAGCGCGGCCACAACAATGCTTGGACCGGCGGGCGTGTCAAATTCAAGTGAGCCGTTGAGACCAAGCCACACCGAGACAACGCCGACAACAATGGCAGTAACCGCCATCTGTTCAGGCGAGCTTGCAAAGCGCCGCGCCGCCGCCGCCGGGATGATCAACAATGCCGTTATCAGCAAAACGCCAACAATCTTTAGGGATACGGCAATCACAGCTGCCATCAACACCATGAAAATCACGTTCGCCTGATCGGGCTTGATGCCCTCTGCTGTTGCCAGCTCATAGCTCACCGTCGCGGCGAATAAGGGCCGCCAGATTCTGGCAAGAACAGCCAGAACAAACAGCCCTCCCCCCCAGATCAGGGTCAGATCAAATGTCGTGATGGAGAGGATATCACCAAAGAGAAAGCCCATCAGATCCACCCTCACCCAGGTCATGAAGGCCAACACCACCAAACCAACAGCCAAGGCAGAGTGAGCCAGCAAACCCAGCAAGGCATCAGAGGACAGGCTGGCGCGGCGTTGCAGAATCACCAAAAGCAGTGACACGATGACGGACACAACAAACACTGCAAACGTAATATTTAACTCAAGAAGAAGCGCCAGAGCGACACCAAGAAGCGCCGAATGTGAGAGCGTGTCACCAAAATAGGCAAGCCGTCGCCAAATGATGAAACAGCCAAGCGGCCCCGCAACCAGTGCGACACCAATGCCGCCAATCAAAGCGCGGGTGAAGAAATCATCAAACATCCTGATTGACCTTATCTTGGTTATTGCGGTTTGGGTTGGCAGGATTTGCGCTGGAGATTTTTTGGCTGGCAGGCGGCGGCGAGACGCCACCTTCGGGGCCGCGCCGGCCGTCAGGGGCAGAATCCCTGGTCTCAATACTGCCATCCGGGCGATGTTCATGGTCATGGCGATGCTCATAAAATGCGAGGCCGGAGGCGGCACGCTCACCAAACAAGGATTTGAACTCGGCACTCGAAGCGACATTTGCCGGAGTCCCCGAACAACACACATGGCCGTTCAAGCAAATGACCCTGTCCGTTGTCGACATCACGACATGCAAATCGTGGGAAATCAGCAAAATTCCACAATCAAGCCGATTGCGAATATCCTCAATGAGCTTGTAGAGGGCAAGTTCACCATTAAAATCTACCCCCTGAACCGGCTCATCAAGCACAAGAAATTCCGGTGAGCACAGAATCGCTCTGGCCAGCAGAACACGCTGAAATTCACCACCAGACAGGTTGACCATCTGTTCGGCGGCAAGATGATCCGTCTCGGTTGCCCGCAGGGCTGCGGTGATCTGATGCCTGTCAGCCTTGTTGGTGAGACAGAGGAAACGGGCCACGGACAAAGGCAGGGTGGGGCTGAGCTTGAGCTTTTGCGGCACGTAGCTGGCCCGCAGCTTTTCCTTGCGGCTTGCCGTGCCTTCGTCCGTTGCAAGCACCCCAAGCGCCAATTTGGCCGTTGTCGATTTGCCCGAACCGTTCGGCCCGATCAGCGTGACAATCTCGCCCGGCTCAACCCCCATTGAAACACCACGCACCAACCATTTGTTGGATCGAAAAATTCCAGCATTTTCCAAGGATACAAGCATCGAGTCTCTCATGAATTAGCGAAGCAACCGGGATTATGTGGGTTCGGCCTTGCAATAACAACCAACTATGTGTAACACACAAATTATGTTATAACATAACATTGAATAATCTTTTTTAAATTATGGTACGGGAGCAAAAAATGCGCATCATAAAGGCCGCCTTCCTTGCAACAACAATTCTCTCAGCAGGAGTGACATCAGCCTCAGCAGAGGTGAATGTCATGGCGTCAATCAAGCCCATTCATTCGCTGGTGTCTGCGGTGATGGACGGTGCTGGCACGCCATCACTAATCATCGAAGGGGCTGG
>SHBD01000038.1 GCA_004212735.1 SAR116 cluster bacterium | reverse complement strand
CCCCCAAAACCGCCCCCCATGCGGCGGGTTTCAACCGTCACGGCATTATTGCCGGTGCCAAGAACCGTGGCGATTTTGTGCTGGATCTCGCTTGGATGCTGGGTCGAGGCGTGGACCAGCATATCGCCATCCTCGCCCGGAATGGCCAGTGCTGCCTGCCCCTCGAGATAGAAATGCTCCTGCCCGCCAATGTCGATACTGCCGGAAAGAGTGCGGGGTGCGGCGGTGATGGCGGCATCCGCATCGCCGCGCGCCATGGTCGCTGCCGGTCCCAGAAAGGAGCCTGCCCGCATCGCCGCGCGGATGGTGATGAGTGCCGGCAGTTCCTCATAGCTGATTTTGGCAAGACCAACCGCCGCCCGGGCCGCCGCCATCGTTTCGGCAGCAACAGCAAACACCGACTGGCCGACATAATTGACCTCGGTATCGGCAAAAACCGGATCATCGCCATAAACCGGCGCACAGTCATTTTTTCCCGGAATGTCAGTCGCGCTCATTACCCTGACGATGCCGGGCGCGGCGGCAACAGCCGCCAGATCCATTGCGGTGATGCGTGCATGCGCATGCGGGCTCTGCGCGATCAACACAATTAATGTGTTGTCAGCTGTGGCGATATCATCGACATAGATCGCGGTGCCAGCAACATGTTTATGCGCGCTGTCATGGCGCAGCGGGGTGCGGATATCGCCGTCAATGCCGCTTGGATTATTGGGATTATTGGGATTATTGGGATTATTGGGATTATTGGGATTATTGGGATTATTGGGATTATTGGCGGTCTGGATGTCACGATTGTTGCCGGTATCACCGGTATCGGGCGGGTTCATCATCCACCCCCATCGGCAACAAGCGCCAGCCCGGACTGGCCAGCAAGGCGCACGGCGCCCGCACCATTCAGATCAAGCCCGTATTTCACGACAAGATTGCGGGCCACCTGCAGGCGGTAGGCAGCAGAGGCGCGCATGTCACTGATCGGGGTGAAATCATCAGCCATATGGGCTGCAGCGGCACGGAAACTGGCGGCGGTAAAGGGCGCGCCCGCAAGCGCCGCCTCAACATGTGTGGCGCGTTTGGGGGTTGCCGCCATGCCGCCAAATGCCAGCCGCGCCCCGGTAATCACATTATCGGTCACGGTGATGGTGAACGCCCCCATCACCGCCGAGATATCCTGATCAAACCGCTTTGAAATCTTGTAGCAGCGCAAATGCGCCGCCGGTGCCAACGGCAAAAGAATGGCGGATACATATTCACCGGGGCGGCGGTCCTGAACACCGTAATCCCGGAAAAACGCGGCAAGCGGCAAACGCCGCACATGTGGGCCATGCGTCAGCTCAACCTCGGCAGACAGGGCGATCAGCATCGGCGGCAGATCACCGATGGGCGAGCCATTGGCAATATTGCCGCAGATTGTGCCGCTGCTGCGCACCTGTAGCGAGCCAAAGCGCCGCATCACCTCAGCAAAATCCGGCCAGCGCAGCGCCAGGTCAGACAATATCTGTTGATGCGTGACCGCCGGACCAATCCGCATATAGGGACCGGTCTCGATTTGATCATCCATCTGGTGATCATCCATCTGGGTTGTCTGGGTGAAGCCGGCCACGCGGCCCGTCCAGAGCATCACCGGCAGATGCCGCTGTTGCTTGGTCACCCATAGCCCAATATCAGTGGCACCGGACACAATGGTCGCATCGGGGTTGTCGGCATAGTAGCTGGTAAATTCATCCGCAGCGGCAGGTGCCACAAAAGCAACAGGGGACGGCGAGCCATCATCGGCAAGACGGACCGTCTGATCATGCGCGATTTCTGCCATCAGCTTTGCCTCTGTCTGGCGGCGTGCCAGCTCTGCGGCAGGCAGATTATGATCGGCAAGTGAATGATCGGCAAGTGACTGACTGGCAAGTGAGAGACCGGCATCGACGATCGGCCGGTAGCCGGTACAACGGCAGAGATTGCCGGCAAGCGTGTCATCAATGGTGTCTGGCCGTAGACCGTCACCATTGCACCAGGCGGCAAACAGCGACATGACAAAACCGGGAGTGCAGAAGCCGCATTGCGAGGCATGAAAATCCACCATCGCCTGTTGGCAGGGATGCAGACCGCCCGCACCATCGGACAGCCCCTCGATGGTGGTGACCGATGCCCCCTCGAGCATGCCCATGAACAGGATGCAGGCATTGACCGGCCGCCAGATAATTGTGCCATCGGGGTTGGGCCCGGTGCCAGATTGGGTGTTATCGGGCCGGGCGACAACAACGGTGCAGGCACCGCAATCCCCCTCAGCGCAGCCTTCCTTTGAACCGGTCAAACCACGGGTGCGGCGCAACCAGGCAAGCAACGTGGTATCGCCAGCAAGACCGGAGAATGTCTGCACCTCGTTATTCAGGATAAAGGTCACATAATCGCGCATCGCGAACTCCGCTAGCTGCCGCGGTAGGTTGAATAACCGTAGGCAGAGAGCAGCAGTGGGACATGATAATGCTGGTCGGCATCATCGATGCCAAAGGCAATCACAATCTCATCGAGAAACGGGATCTCAGGCAGTGATGTTCCCGCAGCCCGCAGATAGGCGGCCGCATAAAAGACAAGCTGATAGCGCCCGGTGGTAAAATCCGCCCCCTCCAGCAATGGCGAATCGCAGCGGCCATCAGCATTGGTGGTGACGGATAAGAGCCGATGCCAGATATCCTGAACAGGGTTATTTTGAGCATGGTTATCTTGATCATGGCTATCTTGAGCATGGCGATAAAGATCAATGACGAGGCCTGCCGCCGGCATCCCAGCGGCGGTATCCAGAACATGTGTGGTCAACCGACCCATTTGATCAAACTCCCGTTCCCCAACAGGAAAACCCCAACGGGAAGACGATGCCAATTATTTATTGAATTTGCAAATAAATATCCCCATGCTCACGCCTGTATGTGCCGGGAGTGAGCCGGGAAATCAGACAGGATGAGCGGGGGTGACTGATGGCAGATGGTACTGAAAATGCGATGTTTGCCGTTCGCCCGCACCAGCTGACCCGGCACCAATTCCTGACGCAGTTTGGCGGTATCTATGAACATTCACCATGGGTGGCAGAGGCGGTACTGGCGGACGGGCTTGGCCCTGATGATGACCGAATCAGCCATCTGGGCCGGCGCATGGCGGCGATTGTCGATGATGCTGGCAGCGAGCGCCAGTCAGCCCTGCTGCGTGCGCATCCGGAATTGGCTGGAAAGCTGGCGATTGACGGAGGGCTTACGAGTGAGTCAACCGCCGAACAGGCGAGCGCCGGGCTTGATCGGTGCAGCCCCGAGGAATTTGCCGAATTTCAGATGCTGAACAAAGCCTATGGACAGAGATTCGGTCATCCCTTCATTATCGCCGTGCGGGGGTTGACGCGGGCGGATATTCTGGCAGCCTTTCGCCGCCGGATTGACAATGACGAGACGATAGAATTTGCCACGGCGCTTGCCGAGGTCCATAAGATTGCGCGGCTGCGGCTGGACATGCTGGCTGGCTGATGCGTCAAATATACATATGATTTTTGGGTGAATGATTTTTGAGGTGAGAGTGAGATGACCAAAAGCACCGAAATGGCAGACTTCACGGATCAATTGATCGGGATTTGCGGGGCAGCGCATGTGCTGACAGGTGATGAGATTGAGCCGCGCTACCGCCGGGATTGGCTGGGGCTGTATGAATCGCACCCGCTTTATGTCGTCCGGCCCGACAGCACCGAGGCCGTTGCCGCGATCATGAAGGCCTGCGCCGCAACGAAGACGCCGGTGATCCCGCTTGGTGGCAATTCCGGGCTGACCGGTGCCACCATCGCCGGCGAGGCCGAAGGCATCTTGCTGCTGTCGCTGGAGAGGATGAACCAGATTCGCAGCATTGATGGTGATGGGCAGGTGATGATTGCCGAGGCAGGCTGTATCCTCGAAAATCTGCACAAGGCGGCCGATCAGGCGGGATTGATGTTTCCGCTTGTCTTTGGCGCAAAGGGAACAGCGCATATTGGCGGCGCGCTTGGCACCAATGCCGGGGGGCTGAATGTCATCCGCTATGGCAATGCACGGGCGCTGTGCATGGGCCTCGAAGTGGTGACGGCATCAGGCGAGGTGATGGATCTGTTGCCAGCGCTGAAAAAGGACAATACCGGCTATGATCTGATCAATCTGATGGTTGGCTCCGAGGGCACGCTTGGCATCATTACGGCAGCCACTTTGAAGCTGGTCCCGCGCCCAGAAGCCTATGCCACCGCGATGGTGGTGGTGCCAGATGTGAGCGCCGCGCTGAAGCTGATGAATTTTGTGCAGGCGCGAACAGGGGGCCGCGTCGAGGCGTTCGAGCTGTTTGGCCAGTTGATGTATGATCTATGTGTCAAATATCTGGACCATATCACCGCGCCCTTTTCCTATAGCCCGCCGCTGTCGGTCCTTGTCGAGATTGCCGCCGGTTCCGCCGAGGACGCAAAGACCGATGCAGATGGCAAGCTGGCGCTGACCCAGCAGTTCGAGGATATTCTGGGCGAGGCCTTTGAGACAGGCATTGCCGAGGATGCGGTGATTGCCTATTCCGAGACGCAGCGGCGCAATCTGTGGACAATGCGCGAGGACACGCTGGATGCAATGCAGCGGCATGGCAATTGGCTGTTGTCGGATGTGAGCTTTCAGGTGTCCGACCTGCCCGGTGCGATTGCCGATCTGGAGGCGGCTTTTGCCGCAATTGCCCCGGGCCCGTTCTGTATCGCCTTTGGGCATATGGGCGATGGCAATCTGCACAGCTGTGCCCGGCCCTTTGATGAGGACCCGGCGGACCATCCGGCCGAGGCCGCCGCGATCAAACAGGCATTGCAGGATGCGGTGGTCAAATGGCGTGGTTCGATCAGCGCCGAACATGGCATCGGCACCGACAAGCAGGCGGCGATGCGGGAGCTGAAAGACCCGGTCGCCTATGAGATGCTGAAATCGATCAAGACAGCGCTCGACCCGGACAATCTGCTCAACCCCGGCAAGCTGCTGATGTGAGGGGCTGGCCGCGCCCCTGAAAAAAGCCGCCCGCATTTGCTGGCGGCTTTGATGAACAGGCGGGTTTGTTTATCGGTGCAAATGACGGCCGGTGTCAGCTGTCGCTGCCCGCATGGAAATTGAACACCGCGCCTTCCTTGATGCCGGACGGCCAGCGCGAGGTCACCGTTTTCAGCTTGGTGTAGAAACGCACGCCTTCCATGCCATGAATCGAATGATCGCCGAACATTGACGCCTTCCAGCCGCCAAAGCTGTGATAGGCAACGGGAACCGGGATCGGCACATTGACGCCAACCATGCCAATATTGACGTTGCTGGCAAAATCACGCGCCGCGTCACCATCGCGCGTGAAAATCGCCGTGCCATTGCCATATTCATGGTCAATCACCAGCTGGCGCGCCTCTTCATAGCTTTTCGGGCGCAGAACAGAGAGAACCGGACCGAAAATCTCGTCCCGGTAGACCGACATGTCAGGCG
The DNA here is from genome assembly GCA_004212735.1 of SAR116 cluster bacterium. Classification (GTDB taxonomy): domain Bacteria; phylum Pseudomonadota; class Alphaproteobacteria; order Puniceispirillales; family Puniceispirillaceae; genus MED-G116. The sequence goes on along the minus strand of SHBD01000038.1, from coordinate 7,158 downwards.
TTACATGATCCAGCAGCGTGCCACCGACAAAAAAGCCGTTCTCATAGCCCTGCAATTTGAGATTGCGGCCATCAACAACGACATGTGCGCCCGCCGCCTCGCCCTGATTGATGTAATCCTCAACCCGGGATTTTGACTCGGCGGTGATCACCGGTCCCATCTCGACACCCGGCTCATCATATTGGCCGATCTTCAGCGCCCGCACCTTTGGCGCGAGGGCCTCGACAAACCGGTCAGCCGTGTCATCGCCAACCGCCAGCACGGCAGAAATGGCCATGCAGCGCTCACCAGCCGAACCATAGGCCGCGCCCATCGCCGCATCAACAGCCTGGCCCATATCAGCGTCCGGCATGATGACCATATGGTTCTTCGCACCGCACAGCGCCTGGACGCGTTTGCCATTGGCACAGCCACGGCTGTAGATATATTTGCCGATCGCGGTGGAGCCGACAAAGCTGATGGCGGCAATATCGGGATTGTCGAGCAGCGCATCGACTGCCTCCTTGTCACCATGGACGATGTTGAAACACCCATCGGGAAGCCCGGCCTGTTTGAGCAGTCGCGCCAGCATCATCGGCGCGCCCGGATCGCGCTCAGAGGGTTTCAGGACAAAGGTGTTGCCCGTGGCAAGCGCCATCGGGAACATCCACATCGGCACCATCGCCGGAAAATTAAACGGGGTGATCCCGGCAACCACGCCGACCGGCTGGCGCATCGAGAACACATCAACACCGCCGGCCACCTGTGGCGAGAACTCACCTTTCAGGGCGTGCGGAATGCCGCAGGCAAATTCGACAACCTCGACACCACGGGCAACCTCGCCCATCGCATCATCAATCGTCTTGCCATGCTGCGATGAGATCAGTGTCGCAAGGTCTTTGACATTGTCGAGAATGAGCTGGCGAAAATTGAACATCACCTGCGCGCGCTTTGCCGCCGGTGTCGCCGCCCAGCCAGGCAGAGCCGCGCTGGCCACCGCAACGACCCTGTCAATTTCGGCCGTGCTGGCCAGCGGCACCTGGTCAATGACCGCGCCCGTCGCCGGATTGAAAACATCCTGCGCGCGGCCGCTTGTGCCCTCAATTTCTGCGCCGCCGATATAATGTGTTAAGGTCATCTCGCCCTCGCCATTCTTCTGAAATTTCTGTAAATTTTGATTTCTCCAACTTAGCTGCTTTCTGGCAAAGTGCAAGCCTGTGGCGGCGGCGATATACCGTTTGTGCGCAGTTTCTGCCAGTGCCGGAAATCAGCTCAAAACGCCCCGTAATTCAGGCAGGCTGGCGGGGGTTTTTCAGCGTTTTCCAGCGGGAGGATCATCGCGGCTCACTTTTTGGGTTTTCGCGGTGATTTGTGACGCAAGTTTTCTTGACGAGGGCAACAATTTGGCATCATTGTCGTGGGTGTTGTGAGTGTCCTGAAGCTGTCATCCAAGAGCTGTAAGGGGCAGCCAGACAGGTTTTTGACGAGGGGGAGCAGGTCGATGACATTGCAAATGAACAGAGAGGTTTTCATCACCTGTGCGGTGACTGGATCTGGTGATACAACCGGAAAATCGGACAAGGTGCCGGTCACCCCGGAACAGATTGCCGACAGCGCCATCGACGCCGCAAAAGCCGGTGCCGCCGTGGTTCATTGCCATGTGCGCAACCCGGAAACCGGCCAGCCCTCCAGAGACCCGGCGCTGTTCCGTGAAGTGACTGAACGGATCCGGGATTCGGCGACCGATGTTGTTTTGAACCTGACTGCGGGAATGGGCGGCGATCTTGTTTTTGGCGGGGTCGAGGCACCATTGCCGGTCAATCCGGACGGCACCGACATGGCGGGGGCCACCGAACGGTTGCTGCATGTTGCCGACTGCCGCCCGGAAATCTGTACGCTTGATTGTGGAACGATGAATTTCGGCCATGGCGATTATGTGATGACGAACAGCACCTCAATGCTGGTCGAGATGGCAAAACAGATGAAGGCGCTTGGCGTGAAGCCGGAGATCGAGGCGTTCGACACCGGGCATCTCTGGTTTGCCAAACATCTTGTCGATGAGGGCCATATCGAAAAAACCGCCCTTGTGCAGCTGTGTATGGGGATCCCCTGGGGCGCGCCTGACGATCTGAACACTTTCATGGCGATGGTCAATAATGTGCCGGCCGATTGGGTGTTTTCCGCCTTTTCGATCGGCCGTAACGCCATGGCCTATCCCGCAGCATCAATTCTGGCCGGGGGCAATATACGGGTCGGGCTTGAGGACAATATCTATCTCTCACGCGGGGTCTTTGCAACGAACGCGCAGCTGGTCGAAAAAGCGGTGAGCGTCGCCGAGAATATGGGCGCATCAATCGTTGGCCCAGACGCGGTTCGCGCCCGTTTGGGCCTGACCAAACGCGCACCGCGCTGAACAGGGCGGACAGGATAAAGATGATGACAGACGGAACACACAGACCAGCCGTGGCAGCGGTCATTGGGGGCGGCGTGATCGGGGGTGGCTGGGTTGCGCGGCTGATCCAGAATGGCGTTGATGTCCGGGTGTTCGACCCCGACCCAGAGGCACCACGCAAGATTGCCGCGATCATGGAGAATGCCGATCACGCGCTTGCCCGCCTGACAATGGCACCACCGCCAGCACGTGGCCGGCTTGAGTTTGCCAGCAGCATCGCCGGGGCGGTGGCCTCTGCGGAGCGGAGCGATAGGGCGGAGCGGAGCGATAGGGCAGAACTGATTGTTGAGGCGGTGCCTGAACGTCTTGAGATAAAGCAAAGCGTCTATGCCGAGATCGAACTGGCAGCCGCCGATGATGCGATCATCAGCTCATCCACCTCCGGGATCATGCCAAGTGATCTACAGGCAAAGATGAAGCGGCCAGACAGATTGATGGTGGGCCATCCCTTCAACCCGGTCTATCTGTTGCCGCTGGTGGAAATGGTTGGCGGCACCCAGACAAGCGATGAGACAATCAGACGGGCCGGCGACATTTACCGGGTCATTGGCATGCACCCGCTGCATCTGCGCAAGGAGATTGAGGCGTTTGTTGCGGATCGCTTTCTGGAAGCGGTCTGGCGCGAGGCGCTGTGGCTGGTCAAGGATGGCATTGCCACCACCGCCGAGATTGACGATGCCATCCGCTATGGCTTTGGCCTGCGCTGGGCACAGATGGGGCTGTTTGAAACCTACCGCGTTGCCGGCGGGGAGGCTGGCATGGCGCATTTCATCGCGCAGTTCGGCCCCTGTCTGAAATGGCCCTGGACAAAGCTGATGGATGTGCCCGAGCTGACGGATGAGCTGGTGGAAAAAATATCCTCTCAATCCGACGCGCAGTCAGGCAGCCATTCGATCCGCGAACTGGAACGAATCCGTGACAATAATCTGGTCGCCATCATGCAGGCGCTAAAAGCGAATGACTGGGGCGCTGGCAAAACATTGGCCAACTGGGAGGCGGCGCTCTATGACGCGGTTCCCGCCGAGACCAGGAGCGACACGACAAAGCCGCTGGAAACCCTGCGCCGGCGCGTGCCCGCCGAATGGACGGATTACAACGGACATATGAATGAAGCGCGCTATCTGGATTGCTTTTCACACGCCACCGACATGTTCATGCGGATGTGCGGCGTTGATGCGGCCTATGTTGCGGCGGGGGGCAGCTATTTTACCGTCGAGACGCATATCCGGCATCTGGATGAGGTAAAGGCAGGCGCCGAGCTGCATGTCACCACACAGATCTTGGCGGGCGCTGGCAAGAAGCTGCATCTGTTTCACCGCCTTTATGAAGGTGAGGGCCGGTTACTGGCAACCGGCGAGCATATGCTGTTGCATGTCGATATGAACAGCCGCGCATCGAGCCTGCCAGGCGAGGCCGTCGCCGCCAAGCTGGCAGGCTTTGTCGATGCCCATGCCGGCCTGCCAACACCCGATGGGGCAGGGCGCGCAATTGGCGTAAAATAACGGATGATAATGGGCAGTGTCGTGCAAATTTTGGGGAGGAAGCAATGCAGTTTGGACTAAGTGAGGAGCAGGAGCTGATCGTCTCCACAGTGCGCAGTTTTGTCGAGACGGAAATCTATCCGCTTGAGGATGAGGTTGAAAAGCTGGGGCATGTGCCGACCGAGATGGGACAGGCGATCAAGCAGAAAGTCATCGATATGGGCTTTTATGCGTCAAATTTTCCCGACCATGTGGGTGGCGGCGGCCTGAACAATCTGGAATTTGCGTTGCTGGAACGTGAATTGGGCCGTGGATCAATGGCGCTGACCCATTTTTTTGGCCGCCCGCAGAATATCCTCATGGCCTGCAAGGATGAGCAGATCGAGAAATATCTGACACCGGCGGTAAAGGGTGAACGGATGGACGCGCTGGCGATGACGGAACCGGGTGCCGGGTCTGATGTGCGGGGCATGAACACGACCGCTAAACGTGCGGGTGGCGATTGGATTCTCAATGGCACAAAACATTTCATTTCAGGTGGCGACCATGCCGATTTCTTCATTGTTTTTGTGGCGACCGGTGTCGATGACACGCCGCATGGGCCGAAGAAACGGATTACCTGTTTTCTGGTCGACCGTGGCCATCCCGGCTTTGAGGTTCTGCCCGGCTATAACTCGGTCTCGCATGCCGGCTATCACAATGTAATCCTGAAGTTCGAGGAATGCCGCCTTCCCGATGCGCAGGTTCTGGGCGAGGTTGATGGCGGTTTTGAAGTGATGAACACCTGGCTTTATGCGACCCGGATCACCGTTGCCACGATGTGTGTCGGCCGGGCAAGACGCGCCTTTGACTATGCGCTTACCTATGCCGCTGAACGCAAACAGTTCGGCAAGCAGATCGGCAAGTTTCAGGGGGTGAGCTTCAAGCTGGCGGATATGATTACCGAGATTGATGCGGCTGACTGGCTGACGCTTGCCTCGGCCTGGCGGCTGGATCAGGGGCTGCCAGCAAACCGGGAGATTGCCTCGGCAAAGCTCTATGCCTCGGAAATGCTGGCACGGGTGACAGATGAGGCGATTCAGGTCTATGGCGGCATGGGGTTGATGGATGATCTGCCGCTGGCCCGTTTCTGGCGCGATGCGCGCGTCGAGCGGATCTGGGACGGCACCTCGGAAATCCAGCGTCACATCATCAGCCGCGATTTGCTGCGCCCTCTTGGCGGCTGAGATGCGGGACCTGTCGCGCCTGTTCCAGCCAAAATCAATCGCCGTATTTGGCGGTTGGTGGGCGGAAAATGTCGTCACCCAGTGCCAGAAAAGTGGCTTTGAGGGGGATATCTGGCCGGTTCATCCAACACGCGATGAGATCGGTGGCGTTCCCTGTTTCCGCACTATCGCCGACCTGCCAGCGGCACCCGACGCGGCGTTTCTGGGGATCAACCGGCATGCGGTGATCGAGGTCACGGCGGCACTGGCGGCACGTGGATGCGGTGGTGCCGTCTGTTTTGCCTCAGGCTTTGCCGAGACGGGTGATGCGGCGTTGCAGGCGGCGCTGATTGCGGCGGCAGGCGAGATGCCGTTATTGGGGCCTAATTGTTATGGCGTGCTGAATTATCTTGATGGGGCAATGCTGTGGCCGGACCAGCATGGGGGACGCCCGGTCGATAGCGGTGTCGCGTTGATCAGCCAATCGTCCAACATCGTGATCAATATGAGCATGCAGGCGCGCGGCCTGCCCATCGCCTATATCGCCTGTGTCGGCAATCAGGCGCAGACCAGCTTGACCGAAATGGCGGCTACATTGCTGGCCGATGACCGGGTCACGGCGGCTGGCCTTTATATCGAGGGCATCGTCAACACGATGGATTTTGCCGCCATGGCCGCAGCAACGCGCCGCGCCGGCAAACATCTGGTGGCAATCAAATCCGGCAAAACCGCCGCATCGCAGGACACGGCAAGCTCGCACACGGCGGCCCTTGCCGGGGATGCCGCCGCCTCCTCGGCCTTTCTCGCGCAATGCGGGGTGATCGAGGTCGATACACCAGAGGAAATGCTGGAAACGCTGAAACTGCTGCATCTGTTCGGGCGGCTGGCAGGCAACAGGATCAGCGCCATGTGCTGTTCAGGCGGGGAGACCGGCATGATGGCAGATCTGAGTGCCAGCATGGCGCTTGACTGGCCGGCCATTCCACACGCCAATCAGACGGCACTTGCCGAGACGCTTGGCCCGCTTGTGACGATTTCCAACCCGCTCGACTATCACACTTTTATCTGGGGCGATGAGGAGCGGATGACCAGCACCTTTGCCAGCATGATGGGGTCTTTTGTCGATGCCTCAATTCTGGTGATTGATTTTCCCCGTGCCGACAGATGCAGTGATGCGGCTTGGCATCCAGCCGTGGCGGCCATGCGGCGGGCGGGCAAAATGACCGATACACCGATGATCATGCTTGGCAGTATCGCCGAGGGCATTTCGGATGAATGGGCAACAAGGTTGATGGAGGATGGCATCGTGCCGCTATGTGGGTTTGCCACCGGCCTTTGCGCCATCGAGAAAATCACCACGGACAGCCGGGCGCGGACAGACTGGCAACCGCTGGCAGTGGCGCGGTCAACGGACGTGACAGGCACCGGCCAGCGGGGCACCGGCCAGCGGCGGATGCTCGATGAGAGCAGGGCCAAGGACAGGCTGGCCGGATGGGGAGTTGCCTGCCCACGCGGCGCACGCGCAGAGACGCCGGCAGAGCTGGCACCGGCCAGCGCAGCGCTTCGTGCGCCATTCGCGCTCAAGGGATTGGGGCATCCCCACAAAAGCGAGGCCGGGCTGGTGAAGCTCAATCTGACAGCAGACGCGCTTGTGGCTGCGGCGGGCGCAATGGAGACTGCGGCGGGCTTTCTGGTGGAAGAGATGGTGCCGCCGCCGGTGGGCGAGCTGTTGGTTGGCCTGCGCCGTGATCCGGTTTATGGGACCAGCCTGACAATCGGCACGGGCGGCATTGCGGCAGAATTGCTGGGTGACACGCAGACACTCATTCTGCCGGTTGAGCCCCGCGACGTTCTGGCGGCGATCAACCGTTTGCAGCTGGCACCATTGTTCAGCGGCTATCGTGGCACACCGCAGGGAGATCTTGACGCGGCGGTTGCGGCGATCATGGCAATGGCAGCCGCGATGCAGAATGATGCCGCGCTGGATGAGATTGAGGTTAATCCGCTGATGGTGGCTGGCCAAGGCAAGGGTGCCATAGCT
>SHBD01000037.1 GCA_004212735.1 SAR116 cluster bacterium | reverse complement strand
TGAGCGATGCCACCATCAACCCACTGGTTGTGAGTCTGTGAAGTCAGTGACCCGACAAAGACCGCATATTCACCTTCGCCGCCCATGCACTGGGCCATCTGTTCCATCAGATTGGCACCGAAATCCTCGTTCTTGAAGGCTTCAATGTCATAATGAACATTCTGCTGGCTTGCCGCCTCATGGGTGATCACGGCAATGCCCTTGTCCATTGCGCGCTTCAATACAGGCTCAAGCGCTTCTGGAGACATTGGCACAACAGCCAATGCATTCACGCCCTGCGCAATCATATCTTCAATCAACGCGGCCTGCTGCTGCGGGTCAGCTTGTGCCGGACCAACCTGAAACGCGTTGACATTGTTGTCCTTCGCGTACTGATTCACGCCCTCTTCCATGCGGTTGAACCACTGAATGCCTGCAATTTTAACGACGGTTGCAATTGAGGTGTCAGCAGCCTGAACAAACGAGCTGCCTGCCATCAGTGCCGAACCAACCAACGCTACACCACCAAGATATTTTATGTGCTTTCTCACAGTTTCCTCCTTCATCTGGCTTTTGGAGCATAGTTCGTACCAGCGATCCATGTCCGTGCCATATCAATGTTTGCGCTCATTGCCATCTATGACAGAGCACATATATCCGTTGATTTTCAATGCGTTAGCTAAATTTATTCTTCCATGCACGGACGTTGCAAACGGCAACATTCAACACATGTGCATTGACTCAACAAATGTAACTATATAAGGGTTGATGAAGTGGTCAAGAGGGATTATCAGACGCGATTGCAATGAAACAGGATTCAAATCTTGTCAAAAACCATAGTCACGACAGCATGGCACAGGTGGCATGGCTGTATCACGTCGGCAATCTCAGTCAGCAGGAAATAAGCGACAAACTCGGTATCTCACGGTTCAAAATCGTGCGGCTGCTTGCCGACGCCAAGCAACTTGGCGTGGTGCGTATCGCGATCGAGCACAACAACACCACAACCCTTGATCTGGCCGACCGTTTGACCGAACGGTTTGGGCTGAAGGAAGCTCAGGTGGCACCGGCACCGCAAAATGACGGCAACGCAGAGGCGCGGCGGGCTGTGGGAATCATTGCCGCAGCATTCCTGGCGCGGATTGCACTGGCAAACCAGCCGATGACGGTTGGGCTTGGCTGGGGCCGGACCCTTGGCCATATGGCAGACAATCTTGTTGGTGTAACAAATCCCCATATTACATTTGTCTCGTTGATGGGGTTGCTGAACCGGGCAGATCCAACACAGCCTGTCGATGTATGCGTTCGTCTGGCAGCGTTGACGTCGGGAAAGGCCAATCTTCTGCCCGCCCCCTTTGTTGTCGATGACAAGGCAGCCTGTGATGTCATTCTGCAACAACGCCTTGTCAAGGAAACGCTGGAGACGGCCCGAAGAGCTGATTATGCGATAACAAGCGTTGGCGAGTGCCGCGATGGTGCCGTCCTGTTCGAGAGCGGCTTATTCACCACCGAGCAGATTGATCAGCTCCGGGATAACAATGTTGTGGCTGATTGTTGCGGTGTCTTTTTCACAGCTGACGGGACTGTTGCCGGCATTCCGTTGAATGGATGCACCCCTTGCGCCAAACCCAATGAAATGCCGAATACGGACATGACGCTGCTTGCCGGCGGCCTCAGCAAGAGGGTTGGCACACTTGCCGTCCTGCGGGCAAATTTTGTCGACAGGCTGTTCGTGGACGAAAATCTGGCGCGCGCGCTTCTGGAAAATAGTTAGGGAGGCATTGGAGTGGAAGGATTCGGTGTACACACAAGCATGTGGACAATGAGCTGGGACAGGGACGGTTGCGAATATGCAGTGGCAAAGGCGCAGTCCTATGACATGGACTTTCTGGAAATCGCCCTGCTCGACCCGCCATCCGTTGATGCAGACCATAGCCGCAGGACACTTGAGGCCGCCAAGATGAGATCGGTTTGTTCTTTGGGACTGCCAGAGGCGGTATGGGCATCACGGAATCCGGACGGTGCTGTTGAATTTTTGAAACTGGCGTTGGAGAAGACGGCGGCAATAGGCGCAGAAGCACTGTCCGGCGTTGTTTATGGCGGCATCGGTGAGCGTAGCGGCATGCCGCCTACCGACACCGAACTTGACAATGTCACCCGCGCATTGGCGGCAGCGGCAGCACATGCCAAATCGCTTGGACTGCTCTTCGGCATCGAGCCTGTGAACCGGTATGAGACGCATCTGCTCAACACAGGATGGCAGGCAAGAGACATGATTGAGCGCATTGGCGCTGACAATATGTTTGTTCACCTCGACACCTATCACATGAATATTGAGGAAAAGGGTGTGGCGCAGGCGATCCTCGATGCGCGTGAACATCTTCGCTATATCCATCTGTCAGAATCGGATCGTGGCACCCCTGGCTCCGGCACGGTTGATTGGGACGAGATTTTCGTTGCCCTTCGTGCGATCGGCTTTCGCGGCGGCCTAGCGATGGAGAGCTTTGTAAACATGCCTCCAGAGATAGCATTCGGGCTTTCAGTCTGGCGTCCTGTTGCCAGCGGCGAAGCAGAAGTCATGGAAAACGGTCTGCCGTTCCTGCGGAACAAGGCAGCACAATACGGTTTGATCTGAGCATCGGAAAGCCAACACAGTTGAGACATATGGAAACACAGACAAATTCCCGGCTCGCGGAACTCTATCCAATGATGCGGCGGATCCGTACATTCGAAGAGCGTGTGGGAGAGCTGTTCGTCCGGGGACAATCCGCTGGCTCGATGCTGCATCTTTCTATCGGCGAGGAGGCGGCAGCTGTTGGTGTTGGCGCCGCCATGCGTGATGGGGATACATTTACCACCCATCACCGTGGTCACGGAGTGTTTCTTGCACGGGGGGCAGACCCACGATTGATGATGGCTGAAATTGCTGGCAAGGAAACCGGCTATTGCTCGGGCAAGGGCGGTTCGATGCATATCGCCGACATGAAGCTGGGTCATCTCGGCGCAAATGCCATTGTCGGCGGTGGCATCCCGTCCGTTGTCGGCGCCGGTCTGGCAGCACGCCATAAGAGGTCAGATTCTGTATCGGTGGCTTTTTTCGGCGATGGTGCCACCGGCCAGGGTGTTCTCTATGAGAGCATGAACATGGCCGCGCTGTGGCGTCTTCCGGTGCTGTTTGTCTGTATAAACAATCAATATGGAATGGGCACGCGCATCGACAATGCCACTGCAGACCCTGACCTGTACAAACGAGCCATCCCCTTCGGCTTGAAAGGCGCCGCTGTTGATGGCAGTGATGTCGAGGCCGTCGCGGAGATTGCAGGCGAAATGATCGGCGATGCCCGGGCTGGCAAACCCGGCTTTCTGGTCGTGGATTGCTATCGGTTCTATGGTCATGCACGCATGGACAAGTCACCCTATCGCGATGATGCCGAAGAATCAGAGGGGCGTCTTCGTGACCCTGTCATCAAGGCCCGGGAGACACTGATCTCGCGTGGTGAGATAGATGGCAGTTCCCTGGATGAAATGGATCAGAACATCGCTGCGGAGATGGATGCCACGATTGATTTTGCCGCAGACGCGCGCGAGCCTCAACTCGACAGCATCTTTGACGATGTCTATGACCCCTCGACACCACCTCCCGAGTCTGTTCGGGGTCGCCTCGCCCGCATCCTTGGGCAAAGCCAATGAGCATGAGGTCCAGGTGATGGGTAAAACAACATATCGCGACGCACTTCGCCAGGCTTTGTCAGATAGTATGACAACCGACCCAAACGTTGTCCTTATTGGTGAGGAAGTCGGCAGATATGGCGGTGCCTATGGGGTAACCAAAAGCTTGATTGACGAATTCGGTCCCGAACGTGTCATTGATACGCCGATTTCTGAACCTTCTATTGTCGGGGCGGCCGTGGGCGCGGCCATGTCGGGACTGCGACCGGTTGCCGAGTTGATGTATGTCGATTTCATCGGCATGACGATGGACCAGCTGGCCAACCAGGCAGCGAAAATCCGGTATATGTTTGGAGGCCAGATTGGCGTTCCAATGATCCTCAGGACCCAAGGTGGCACGGGGCGTTCAGCCGGCGCTCAGCACAGCCAGAGTCTGGAAGCCTATGTTATGCACACGCCTGGCCTTCGACTGGCAATGCCGGCGACTGTCTCTGATGCTTATCATTTGCTGCGCCAGTCACTGGCACAACCGGATCCGGTGGTGTTTATCGAACATAAGGCACTCTATGCAACCTCTGGTGAACTTGATGATCAGACACCCGTCGCACCTTGGGGCAAAGCGCATGTGCCGCGTCAGGGCGACGATCTGGTCATCGTAACCTATTCCCGCCAACTCCATTATGCCATCTTGGCGGCTGACAAGCTGGCAAAAGACGGTATTGAGGCGACAATCATCGATCTGCGCACGCTAAACCCGCTGGATATCGACACCATCCGAACGCATGTCGAACGATGCGGCCACGCCATGGTTGTCAGCGAAGGGGTGATGACGGCAGGTGTTGCGGCCGAGTTGGCAGCGCGTATTTCAGAGGAATGTTTCGATTTTCTGGAGAACCCTGTTATCCGGATTGCCGGCGAAGATATTCCTATTTCAGTATCTCCCTTGCTGGAAACCAATTCCGTTCCCACACCGGAGCTGATTGCTGATGCTGCAAGGATGATGCGGTCATGATAACGCTAACGCTGCCAATGCCCCGACTTGGCGAGACGATGGACAGTGGCACCATCGCCAGCTGGACTGTGGCCCAAGGAGAGAACTTCGAGCGCGGTGATACGCTGCTTGAACTCGAAACTGACAAGACGCTGGTGGAATATCCGGCACTTGGATCGGGCCGCCTTGTTGAAACACTTGTGGCCGAAGGGGATGTGGTCGATGTCGGCGATCCCATCGCAATCATCGAAACCGAGAAAGCGTGGCCCATCGTCAGTGATCAAGATGCAGGTGCCAGCACATCCGGCACCACCGCACCGCCGGGCGTTGCGCAACCACAATCCTCGCCCGTTGAAACGGTGGCAGGGGCCGAGACAGCCTCTCTGGTTGATGGCGTGCGTGCCACACCGCTCGCGCGCCGCCTCGCAACGCTTGGGGGTGTCGATATGCAGGGCCTTGAAGGCACCGGCCGGCGGGGGCGTATTGAAGCAAGCGATGTGATCGCTGCGCTTGGAGGTGGGAAGGCCGACAGGCAGGAATTCCTGTTGCTCCACGGGCTTGGCAGCAACGCTATGGCATGGGGCGCACTGATCGCCAGCTTGGAGGCCGGTGGCGCGCGGGTCACCGCGATCGATTTGCCGGGACATGGCACCAACCCGGACGATGCTGCCAAAATTGATGACCTTGTTGATTGCGCCGTTGCGCATCTGCACACCCATTCGGGAAAAGTTCATCTTGTGGGACATTCTCTTGGCGCATGGGTTGCCGCCAAGGTAGCGTCCCAGATGCCAGAATCTGTCAGCGAAGTGACTCTGATTGCCCCGGCAGGATGCGGGCCAGAGGTCAATGCAGAATTCCTGAGGGGAATGGCAGAGGTGGAGGATATGGACCATCTGCGTGGCTTGCTCACGATGCTGGGCCCGACAGCAGAAGCGACGCCTGACGGAGCCGCAGCCGTCATGCTTCAGGACTTGTCTCGCGGCCGCTTGCATGCTGTTGTGAACGAATTATTGGATGGCGATGTTTCACATTTAGATATTCTTCCCATTCTGGACAGCATAAAGGACAGGCTTAATGTGTCTGCGGTGATAGGAATACAGGACCAAATCGTTCCAAAGGAAACCCTTTTCAGATTGCCGTCCTACATCAATATCCATGTCGTGAATACCGGTCATGTGCCACAGTGGGACACGCCAGCAGAGATTGCAGCCTTGCTGCAAAAACCCATCTGAGAGCATAGTGGGATAGCCAGGGGAACCGAAAGATGAGCCATGTATTGACAGCCGATGGAGGCACAGAGAGCCTGCGGGTGCGCATCTATGATCTGAACGGCACATGTGTCGCATCGCATGCCGAACCTTATGAGACAAAGTTCCTCTCCGGGGCGAGAGCCGAGCAGAATGCCGAGGATTGGTGGTCGAGCCTTGTCAAGGCAACGAATATCTGTCTGAGAGAAGCGAATGTCAGCGGTGATGCCATTGAGGCCATGGCCTATGCCACCACATGCTGCACCGTGGTAGCGCTGGACAAGGAGGGAGCGCCGTTGCGCCCCGCATTGATGTGGATGGATGTCCGCGCCGACAAGGAAGCGGAAGCGGTGCTGGAAACAGGCGACAAGCGCCTTGTTCTGAACAGCAATGGTCAGGGGCCGGTATCTGCGGAATGGATGATCCCCAAAGCGCTTTGGCTGAAGCGAAACGAGCCGCAGATATTCGATGATGCGGTTACCATCTGTGAATATCAGGACTATTTGACGATGCGCCTCACCGGTGAGCGCTGCGCATCATTGAACAATGTCGGATTGCGCTGGCATTACGCCAACCGGGACGGGGGCTGGGCCACCAGCATTATCGAGGCGCTTGGCATGCCGGACCTGTTGGATAAATGGCCATCACGGGTTGTTGCCCCGGGTGAGGTGGTCGGCAATCTGAGCGCTGCCGCTGCCGCTGAGCTTGGCCTCACCACCCGGACAAAGCTGGTTCAAGGAGGTGCCGACGCGTTAATCGGAATGATCGGGCTTGGCGTTGCAAGACCGGGCCAACTGGCGCTGATCACCGGATCATCACATTTGCAATTTGGTGTCACTGACGCCCCCTTGCATGCGCCGGGGGTCTGGGGATCCTACGCCGACATTGTGTATCCCGGACGCTATATCGTGGAAGGCGGCCAGACATCGACCGGGTCAATTATCAACTGGTTTAAAAGGCTGCTTGGGTCGATCGATCTGGATGATCTGAACGCAAAGGCAGCGCTGCTGCCGCCCGGCTCTGAGGGGTTGATTGCCCAGGATCATTTTCAGGGTAACCGCACACCCTATACAGATGCGAATTCGCGCGGCGCCCTTGTTGGCTTAACGCTCTCACACGAGCCACACCATATCTTCCGGGCGATTATTGAGGGCATCTGCTTTGGCACACGTACCATTCTGGACGGATTCAAGAACGGCGGTTACACAAGCACCGAAATGACAGTCGGCGGCGGCGCAACAGCATCCAGATTATGGATGCAAATCCACGCGGATACGGCCGGCATCCCAGTGCGCATTCCAGCCTCAACGGACGCCCCATCAATGGGATCAGCCATTCTTGCAGCGCATGGCGCCGGACATTTCGCCAGCATTGATGAAGGCATCAAGGCGATGGTGAAGCCGGGAATTCTGATTGAGCCTGACCCGGTTGCGATGGCCGCTTATGAAAGCGTCTATCAGCAATATCGTGCATTGTACCCAGCACTTAAAGATATCCGTGAACAATCCGAATAGGCTGGAGACCCCCGATGCTGTTCAACGTAGACTCCAACTGCTCACCCGACCTTCTTTATTGTCTTGCACAAATGGGACATGGCGACGAACTTGTGATTGCCGACCGTAATTTCCCAGCCACATCAACGGCCATCCATACTGGATTTAAGACATTGATTTCAATGCCGGGATTTAGCGCATTAGCGGCCATTCGGACGATCACCAGCCTCTTGCCGTTGGACGGGTTTGTTGATCATGCAGCCGTGCGTATGGAAATTGACGGCACACCAGATGAAATGAACGAGACACATACCGCCGTGTTTTCATTCCTTGAAACAAAAATCCCTGAAGGGGCTGGTCTTGGCCATATTCCCCGACCCGAATTTTATGAGCGCGCGCGGCGAGCCTATGCGGTCGTCCAGACCAGCGAAAATATCCCCTATGGATGCTATATCCTGCGCAAGGGTGTCATATTCTAGGCAGGCCTATCGAAGGCTTGCTTCGACATTGCCGCCATCGACCGTTACGACATGACCGGTGGTGCGCTGCATCTGCGCCAACATCAGAAATGCCTCGGCAACGTGTGCTGGCTCAACTTCCTGCTTTAGCAAATTGCCCGACATGTAGGCCGCTTCATCAACACCTCGCGTTTTTGCCCGCGATGCAATGAATTCATCCGTAACGATGCCTGAGCGGATTCGATCCGCATTCACACCATTCACCCGAATACGATCCCCACCCAGCTCCAGGGCGAGCTGGCGCATCAGGAACAGCGTGGACGATTTTGGCAGGCCATAAGCCCCAAAATTGCGCCCAGGATTCACTGATTGTTTGCTGATATTGAACAACAGCTGGCCGCCCTGTCCCTGCTGGCACAGGCAATGTGCAACAGCGCGGGCAAAACGATAGGGGGCAAAGAAATTCAGGTCATAGGCAGCGGCCAATTGCTGATCATTCAGCTCCAGCAGGGACCCTGTCTGCGCCGCACCGGCATTCGAAATCAGAATATCGACACCACCAAACCGGCTGATCGCGGCCATGACAGCGCGCTCTGCTGCGCCATCTGCGGTAATGTCCATTTCAATCGCTAAGGCATTTTTTGAGACAGTATTGGCAACATCCTGTAGTTCGGTTCCCGGTCGGTCCACAAGCACCATTTGTGCGCCTGCTTTGGCAAACGTCTCGGCTATGGCCCGGCCAATCGCGCCAGCCGCGCCGGTGACCATCACCACCTTGCCAGTCATCACTGGTGGCTTTGATCTGCCAAGCTTTGCCTGTTCAAGCGACCAATACTCAAGGTCGAACAAATCAGCCTCATTGACCGGGTGAAATCCGCCTTGCTTTTCACCGACAGCACGCACACGCACGTTCTGCACACCGATGTCAGCGGCAATGCTCGCGGCAGTGGCATTCACCCCGACCCCAATGACGCCAACGCCCTCCATCCAAACAAGTGACGGCAGTGACGGTAGCATCGTCTTGGGGTGTGGCGAGCGAGCCGCCTCACGATCAAAATAGGTTTTGTAATCCTGTTGGAAGCTGGCGATGGCATCATTTATCGCTGTCACACCCTGTTGCCACACAGAGCGCGGCAGATGCAACGGCCCGCCCTTGATCCGGATGACATGGTCTGGCGAGGCAACCCCTCGGGTCGAGAGATCTGCCAGGTCGCCGCGTTGGAGAAATTCCAGAATGAAACGGTCTGCCCGCACATCTAGGATCGGCATGGCCGCGGCGTCACGCCCGCTGCCCCGTGCCAGCGCCCCACGGAGGTCCATGACCGCGTCTGGAACTGCATCATAGTCCCGCGCCGCAATGTCAGTCGGACCATCCAGACCCATCGCCGCCGCTGCCATATTGGTATGCTCGACAATGCGGTCATAGCTTTGTTTTGCGGTATCACCAAAGGCGAAATGGCCATGCTGGAGAAGCAACAAACCCTCGACATCCGGGTTCGCCTCGTAAACATCAGCCGCCGCCTTGGCAAGTGCGAAACCGGGCATGATGTAGGGCACTATACCAAGCCGGTCACCAAAGATTTCACGGCACCGCTTCGCGGCGTTTGGCAGATTGGCCAGAACCAGAAATGCCGTTGCGTGAGTGTGATCGACATAGGTGTGCGGCAGATAGGCATGCAGTAACGTCTCAACCGACGGGTTGGGAGCCGCACTATCGAGAAGATTGTTTCGCTGGACGTTGACCATATCTTCATCAGACAACACATCCAGCGTACGCAGCCGCCGCAATGGTTCCAGCCGGACCCCGGGCAGGCCAGCTGCCTCAATCACCTCGAGGTCCCACCCCGATCCTTTGACATGCAGAACATCCTCCATCTCGCCAAACAGGTTCGCACGCTGAACCTTTGCCGAGGTATTGCCGCCACCATGCATAACCAGATCGGGATCGGTGCCGATCAACCGGCTGGTATAAACACGAAGGGCGAGCGCCTGATCAGCAGGTGTTAGAGGCGCTGCATCGCACCATTCCTGGGCTGTCTTATCGGACCATTGGTTATGTATCATGTCAAAAACTGTCCTTTTATGTAGCGCGCTCAGGAAAGAGCCCGGCAAGCCCAGACGCGCTGGCGTCACAAATTCCCCGTTCGGTAATCAGCCCGGTGATTAGTCTGCCCGGTGTAACATCGAAGGCTGGGTTGTTGATATCGGAAAACGCCGGGGTGATTTCGATCGTTACAACCTCACCGTCTGATGCCTTGCCTTGGACCGTGGTGACCTCTGCGGCAGGGCGTTCTTCTATGGGAATCTCCGACATACCATCGTGAACCGACCAATCAATCGTGGAGGATGGCAGGGCCACGTAAAACGGTATCTGATTGTCATGCGCCGCGAGCGCTTTCAGATAAGTGCCAATCTTGTTGCAGACATCACCATTCGCCGCGGTGCGGTCGGTGCCGACAATGACCAGATCAACCATCCCATGCTGCATCAGATGACCGCCCGCATTATCGACAATATACGCATGTGGGACGCCATGGCTGCCCAGTTCCCAGGCGGTGATGCCGCCCTGATTGCGTGGTCTCGTCTCGTCTGCATAGACATAAACATCAATACCCGCCTCAGCGGCGTGATAAACCGGGCTTGTCGCGGTACCCCAATCTACGGTTGCGAGCCAGCCAGCATTACAATGTGTGAGAACGCGAACGGGCTCACCCGGGGGTTTGCGCGCGGCGATATCCTTGATCAGGGACAGTCCATGCACGCCCAACATCCGGTTGGTCTCGACATCTTCCTCGGCAATGTCGTGGGCCAGTTGCAATGCTGCCGACGGTCGCGCGTCCGGCGGCATCGGTGCCAAATGGTTGCGGCACCGGTCCAGAGCCCAGCGCAGATTAATCGCAGTTGGACGGGTTTCATTCAGCATGTGCCATACCTCATCCAGCGCCCGGTCGCTGGGGTCAGCAGTCATTTCCATTGCCACCCCATAGGCCGCTGTGGCGCCGATCAATGGCGCACCCCGAACCCACATGTCCCGGATCGCAGTGGCAAACTGCGCGCGTGTCTGCAGCGTGGCAATACGGAATTCAGACGGCAGCCAGCGCTGGTCAATGATGCCAACATCGCCGGACGCGTGATTGAACCAGATAGAACGATAATGTGTGCCGTCAACTCTCATCACTCAGCCCTTTACGGTTGTTGAACCACTGCCATCATCCCGCTGACATCTTCAATGCTGCGGCGTTCGATGATCAGCCGTGCGCCAGCTTGCAGATTCTGCGCCTCCAATTCGCCCCGTCGTTCCACATCCTCAATCGTTTCAAAGTCAGCGTTATGCGCCAAAGACAATGTCCGGCGGTGCATCTCGATGCCGCAGAAACCCAGCGCGTCTTGCCATATCTCGTTCAGCTTTGCCTGCAAGGGCAGGTTGGTGTCATGGTGCTGATCTTCAAACAGGCTGTGGGGGAACAACACGCCCTTTCGCTCGCTATGCCAAAGCGCCGAGAATTCTCCGTTAAATGTAGCAACAAGATCCTCAATCACCTCACGGATCCAGCTCTGGTAAGACGCCAGATTATCCGCACTCCGATGCGCTGGCTGACTTATGAACGCCATCACAAGATTGGCCAGCATCATTCCAAAATCAAACCCCATTGGCCCATAGGTGGCAAACTCAGGGTCGATGACAAATATGCTGTCCTCGGTACACATCACAGAACCAGTGTGCAGGTCCCCATGAAGCAGGGTTTCGCTGTTAGAGACGAATTTTGTCAGCAGAGCCTGAACCTCGGATTTCAGCTGGACGTTGTCGCGCAGCTCAGCCACCACGCCATCAACTGCCGGATTGTGGTGGTTCAATTCAGCATCGTAATAGGGATCAGTGAAAACCAGTGATTCAGTGATATTGCACAAAGCGTGATTGTCCAGAAACAACTTGGTGTCGCTCTTTCTCTCAACAATTGGCAACGCCAAATCGGACCCTCTGAATGCCGTGCGCGCGATGAATTGCCCGAGGCGTTCTCCCAGGCCACTCACGTGGTCTCCAGCGATCAGCATACGGCGAAGAATGACGTGCTGATCAAGATACTCCATTGCGATCAGCGCTTGATCTTCATCAAAATAGAGGATTTCAGGAACAGAACCGGGGTCACGTTTGGCCTGACGGATCAGCGCGTGATACTCGAAGAATGCCCTGCTCAAGGGCAGCGGCCAACTGTCGCCGACCAACCGGATATAGGGGAGTGCCTGCTTGACGATTACAGTCCCCTTCGCGCCCCTCACAAGAAAGACGAGATTGAGATTGCCATCACCTATTTCCTCAACCCGCCAATGATCAACATCGTCGCCAAGACGACTGGTCAAAGCGCCGAGAGCGCCAAGCCGCGAGGGCAATGATTCCGATGTCAAAGGCTCGTATTCTTCCAATTTTGTCATAACAACAGCCCCTAGATAGCGTGTGAAGACAGCCAACAAACCATAATTTGCTACCCGGTTGGTTGCAATGCTTGGGGGCATTTTAATGGTTGGATCGGGTATGCGCACTAATGGTAAATGCGGTGCAATTATCATGGCGGTGCCGCAGTATCTTGAAGAGCAGCGTTATCTTGAGCAATGTGGTGCAGTGAAATGATCAAACACAAAAAAGCCCCGTAACTCCGAAGAGCTGCGAGGCTATGGATCACTGTTTTCCATAATTGTTGGTTGCGGGGGCAGGATTTGAACCTGCGACCTTCAGGTTATGAGCCTGACGAGCTACCGGGCTGCTCCACCCCGCGCCAAACATACAACTGCTGACAGCCGCGGGCAAAACGCCCTTCATCCGACAGACAGTAAGAAATTGGCAAAGTTGGTGAATTGTTGCGGCACATTTCATGTGTCTGGAAGACCAGGCAGCGACCTACTCTCCCGTGCCTTAAGACAAAGTACCATCGGCGCTACAGGCTTTCACGGCCGAGTTCGGAATGGGATCGGGTGGGTCACCTGTGCCATAACCACCTGGTCATCCAGACACATGAAATGCAAAACCGGGCCATAACGGGCGCCGGCAGCGCAAAGAAAAGAAGACATCCAAAACCTATAGGCAGCCCTGTTG
>SHBD01000036.1 GCA_004212735.1 SAR116 cluster bacterium | reverse complement strand
CCACCAACGGCAGACACCCGCTCAATCGACTCGCCAGCTACGGTGCTGAGCGCATAGGGAAATCCGTGCGCCTTTGCCGCTTTTGCCAGAACCAACTCGGCCCCCGGCCAGATCAGCGATGACAGACCAATGGGCGACACGCCAAACGGCGCCTGATAGGATTTGCCAAACAGAGTGACCGAAATATCGGGATCGACACGACCGCGCAGAAATTGTGGCGTCAGGGTGATGGAGTCATAGACTGACCGGTTGGCTGACTTCGTGTTGTCATGGCCTGTACCCGAGTCAAGATAGGCATAGACAAAGGGCGGAATCTTCCTCTTTGCCGCAGCTTCAAGATCGCTCAGTCGTGGATATTTGTTGGAGATGTCCATCACCTACCCTGCTGCATTCACTGTCTGGTCATTTGACCGTGGTTTGGCGGCACTGGTCAGTTGGCCGCCTTGAGATAGGCAATGATGTCGGCGATATCCATGTCCTTTTTCAAACCCGCAAAAGCCATTTTTGTGCCTTTGACAAATTTTTTCGGTGCCTTGAGATAGGCGGCGAGGGTTTTCTCATCCCAGACAAGACCAGACGCCTTCATTGCCTTTGAATATTTATAATCATCCAGACTGCCGGCGGCGCGCCCGATCACCGCGACAAGATGAGGCCCTGTCTTGTGCTTTTCCCTGTCAACATAATGGCATGCTTTGCATCTCTTGAAGAGTTTTTGGCCCTTCACCGCATCACCTGCCATGGCATTGCCACAGATTACAAGACCAAAGCCAAGCGCAATCACACCGGCCATTCTACCAAACACACATACCACCATTCTTGCCTTTTACTGAACAGAGGATGGCAGGAGCCGCCTCTGCTTCCCATACGTCGTGGATTTATCACATTGCATCGGCTTTGCACATAAGTTTTGCACATAAGTTTTGCACATGGATTTTGCACATGGATTTTGCACATGGATAATGACACTACGATCAGCAAGATGACAGCCTTTCGGTCTGATCGCGCAGGCACCAACGCGGCCACCCCGCGAAATAGGTCTGGTTCGCGATAAAAAACACCAGCACAAATGGGCCGGCGGACTTGCCAAATGGCGGGTTTTGGCCCACCTATGCTCTGATCAGCCAACAGGGAGCTACCCAGCCAATGACACCCAAGCAGAGGAGAGGCTTTTCCATCGTTGCGATCGCGGGCCTACTTGGCATCGCATTGATGCTGGTGCTTGGCGCGCTGCGTGACAATATTGTGTTTTTCTATTCCCCTTCCGAGATCGACAGCGCAACACCGGGAAAAGCCATCCGGCTTGGTGGACTTGTCAAGGAAGGCAGCGTCACCATCAGTGGACTGGACTCGGTTTTTACCGTTACCGATGGCAGCGCTGAAATCAAAATCCGTTACGCCAACGCTTTGCCAAGCCTGTTTCGCGAGGGACAGGGTGTGGTCGCAGAAGGCAGATTGGTGAATGGCGTGCTTGTCGCCTCCAATGTTCTGGCAAAACATGATGAGACCTATATGCCGAAGGAAATTGCCGACAGTCTGAAAAAACAGGGCGTCTGGCAGGGTGCGGATTAGACCTATCCGGCCAGTGGCTGCTCTCAGTTTTTACTGGGATTGTTATCGCATTTGCCGGTGGGGTTGCTGTACCGCCCGTTATTTGGACCGTTATCTGGCCAGCTTTCAAATTCGCTGTCTGGATTTTGCACCATAGCCGCCGAGGCCGGCATCGGCACCTGGGTGATCACTGCCACATTGCGGGCATGTTCACGGTAAACAGCATACAGCCCGCCTATCAGGATCAACGCCATCCCGGCCCACGCCGTCGACACTGGCCAGTCATCCCAGATGACAATCCCCCAGAAAACCCCCATGGGAATCGCCGTGTATTCAAAGGGCGCAATCAGTGATGCCTCGACACAGCGATAGGCATTCGATGAGGCAACAGAGAGCAGCAGCACGGCAAAAGCGCAGATAAAAATGAAACTGAGACCGACGGCATCTACCGATGTGGGCCCCCTAAACAAAAATGCGAGCGAGGCATTTTCGAGATCGGGGAAAGGCATGACAAAATTGAACACCAGCATCGCACCGCCAGCAGCCGCATAACAGCAATGCTGAACCGCCACCAGTGCCGGCAGATCGCCAACAGATTTCAACCGCCGCGTCCAGATCTGGAACAGCGCGTAGCTGAGCGCAGAGCCCAGAACAAGCACAGTTTCTCCCTGAAAATCGGCTGTTCCTGGCCGAATGATCAGCACACATCCACCCATGCCAGCAACCACGGACAGAATACGGTGGATGCCAATCCTCTCGCCCAGCAGAGGGACCGACAACAGGGTGATCATCAAAGGTGCGGTAAAAAAGATGGCAACAGCGCTGGCAAGAGACAAACTGCCAAGTGAGGCAAAGAACAGGACCATCGCCACAACAAGGCACATGCCGCGCCCGACAAATTGCCAGAATACCGACCTGGATAGCCCCATCATCCGCCGCAGTCCAGAGCTGAAAAGGGCAATGAGGGCAAGGCTCATCACTGAGCGAATGGTGACGATCTGGCCAAGTGGCATGGTGTCACCAAGCAGCTTGATCAAAGCGTCATTCAGCGGGATAACAGCCATTCCAAAGGCAAGAAAGCACAATGCCATATAGGGCCGGGCAAACCATTCGGCGAAACGCTCCATTGCGCACTCCTCAAGATAAATGCACTCACCCGCTTATCAGCAAAACAGACATCTGCAAAGCTCCGTTTTGGGATTGATTGTGATGATGTTATCGGTAAGGGTTTTACCGTGGCAGGAGAGAGACAGCAGGGATATCTTGATATGACCATTCAGAGGGGCAGCTGCCATTGCGGCAGAGTGCGATTTGAGGTTGATGAAGAGGCGCACGGTGCCAGCCGGTGCGATTGTTCGCTATGCCGGCGCAAGGGCGTGGTGATGCTGACTGCCGCCAAGGAAGCGTTCCGCCTTACCGCCGGAGAGGACCATCTCAATCTCTATCAATGGAACACCAATACCGCGCGCCATTACTTTTGTCGGCATTGTGGAATCTACACACATCACTGGCGGCGCAGCAGGCCCGAATACGGCTATAATTCGGGCTGTATCGAAGGACTTGACCTAAGCCAGTTTGACAATGCGCCGATTGCGGAAGGCCATAAAATGAGTGTGGTGACAGACACTTGAAAGCTGTGTAGATAACCGATATTGGTGGGCGATGGCTATCCGCCCCAATTGCGGTGAGCGACAGGCATAAACAACTTTTGATTGGCTGGGCTGAGTTTATCAACCAGCTTAGAACAATTCCACCGGATTGCACCTCTGGCTGGACCCCGGCTTATAGAACGGAAATGATAATGACCGAGACCAAAAACAACTTCCTTGCTGGTGAATGGCTGGCGGGTGACACCAGCGTTGAAAACCGAAACCCGTCCGATTTGTCGGATGTCATCGGTCATTTTGCACAGGCGAGCAGCTCACAGCTCACCAAAGCCCTCGACGCCGCCCGCAGCGCCCAGAAAATCTGGGCTGCGACAGGGCTTGAGGCGCGCCAGACCGTGCTGATGAATATCGGCAATGAGTTGATGGAAAGAAGCGCCGAGCTTGGTACTTTGTTGAGCCGTGAAGAGGGAAAACCGCTGGCTGAAGGCAAGGGCGAGGTCTACCGTGCTGGCCAGTTCTTCACCTATTATGCCGCCGAGGTGTTGCGCCAGATTGGTGATACGGCGGACAGCGTGCGCCCCAACATCGAGATTGATGTGCGCCGTGAACCGGTTGGCACCGTGGCCATTGTCAGCCCGTGGAATTTTCCGACCGCGACCGCCGTTTGGAAGATTGCACCGGCGCTGGCCTTTGGCAATGCGGTGATCTGGAAACCAGCCAATCTCGTTCCCGCTTCTGCGGTCGCGCTGGCGGAAATCATTTCACGGCAGGATTTGCCTGCCGGCCTGTTCAACCTTGTCATGGGGGCTGGTGGCAGCATCGGCCAGCAGCTGATCGAAAGCCCGGCCATTGACGCTATCAGCTTTACCGGATCAGTCGAGGTCGGCAAACAAATCGCGCAGTCAGCGATTGGCAATCTGACAAAGATACAGATGGAAATGGGATCGAAGAATGCGCTTGCGGTGATGGATGATGGCGATATGGAGATTGCTGTGGCCGCCGCACTTGGCGGTGCTTTTGGTGGCACCGGCCAGAAATGCACGGCCTCATCACGTCTGATTGTGCATAGCGCGGTTCACGATGAGTTTGTCGAGAGGCTGGCAGCTGGCGCGGCCGCGATGGTTGTCGATAATGCGCTGAAAGACGGCACACAGATCGGCCCTGTTGTCAGCCAGAACCAGCTTGATGAAAACATGGCTTATATGGAGTTGGCCAAGTCAGAAGGCGGTGAGATTATCTGTGGCGGTGACCGTGTCAGCCGGGACACCGATGGCTATTACATGACACCGGCGGTTGTGGCGGGAACCAGCAATGACTGGCGCATCAACAAAGAGGAAATGTTTGCCCCGATTGCCTGTGTGATCAAGGCAGACAGCTATGACGAAGCGCTGCATCTAGTCAATGACACGCATTTCGGCCTGACTTCCGGCATTGTCACGCGGGATCTGGCGCGCGCATCGCATTTTCGCCGCAACGCCAGAACCGGCTGTGTGATGGTCAATCTGCCAACCGCCGGCACCGATTATCATGTGCCGTTTGGTGGGCGTGGCAGTTCGTCCTATGGCCCACGCGAGCAGGGCGGCTATGCTGTGGAATTCTACACGACGGTCAAGACCGCGTATATCAGTTCTGGAACTCCGTCATAGGCACCGGACCAAAAATGCGCTAGCGAGACAGCCGCAACGAGATAAACCATGCATCTGATCGACAACCTTCAATATGCCAATTGGTCGGAAAAAATTTTCCAGCAGATGCAGGAAGGCGGCGTCTGCGCGGTGCATGTGACGATCGCCTATCACGAGATGTTTCGCGAGACTGTCGCCAATGTCGAAACCTGGAATCGCTGGTTTGAGCGGTTTCCCGAGCTCATTTTCCATGGCCGCACGGGTGATGATGTGCGCCGCGCCAAGATTGAGGGCCGCACCGCAATCTTTTTTGGGTTTCAGAACCCCTCGCCCATCGAGGATGATATTGGCCTTGTTGAAATCTGGCACGCTCTTGGCGCCCGTTTCATGCAATTGACCTATAACAACCAGTCACTGCTGGCCACTGGCTGTTATGAGGCCGAAGACCCGGGTGTGACACGCATGGGCCGACAGGTGATCAAGGAAATGAACCGGGTCGGGCTGGTCGTTGACATGAGCCATTCAGCCGAGCGGTCAACCCTCGAGGCAATCGAGATCTCAGAACGGCCCATCGCCATTACCCATGCCAACCCCGCCTTCTGGCACCCGGCGCGGCGGAACAAATCCGACGACGTCCTGCGCGCGCTTGGCCAGTCAGGTGGCATGCTTGGCTTTTCGATGTATCCACATCATCTAAAGGACAAGAGCGATTGCACATTGGCGAGTTTTTGCGAGATGATTGCGCGCACTGCCGATTTGATGGGCGTTGACAATATCGGCCTTGGCTCCGATCTTTGTCAGGATCAGCCAGACAGTGTGGTTGAATGGATGCGGGTCGGCCGCTGGTCGAAGGAAATGGACTATGGCGAGGGATCGGCAGGTGATGCCGGCTTTCCGCCAATGCCGGACTGGTTCGAGGACAACCGGCATTTTGGCAATATCGCCGCCGGCCTTATCGCGCATGGATTCAGCGAGGCGGACACCGCCGCCGTAATGGGAGAAAACTGGTTGCGGTTTTATGATGAAAATTTCGGACCAGCAAATGGATAGATCAATGGACGGTCACCCCCTGCAGCCCGAAGCCCCTAATGCGGTTCCACTGCGGCCCGCCAGCACAGTCATGCGCCTTGCCCGCATGGGATCGCTGCATCAGAGCCGGCTGAGCTTCATGCGGGTGCTGCTGCGAAGGCTGAAAACAAATGGCTGGGTGTTTGACCGCCCTTTATGGCGGATCAATGAAAAGGGCGTGGGCGTTGCCACTTATCGGGCAAGCGGACCGGAACGCAGCTACACATTGGTCGCCTTTGCGCATGACTTGCCGGACGATCTGCGCTCTGACAGGGTTATCGCCGAGGCCTGGGACGCGACCTTCACGCTGCATGATGGTGATCTGAGTGAGGCCGATATTGAGCGGCTTGGCAGCAATGTTCCTTATCAGGAGGCCGGCCGCATTTCCGAAGCAGAACTATCTCTGTCGCGGGCCAACAGATCGGTCAGGCTTTTTGATTATGTTGCGACCTGCCTTGCTGCCGGCACCCAACCCGATGTCGCGCAGATTGAGTCTGTTGGCTATCTGATGCGCACGACAGCGGTTTATGGCTCTGGCAAATTCGGGGCAGCTGACCGTGATGTCTGGGTCGAGAGGCCCGAATTTGCCGGTTCATTCCAGCCGGAACTCCTGTCTGTGTGGCTGATCCGTACCTTCACCATAGATATGGTTGAACATATGGCCCGGATACGATCGCCTGAGACAGCTGTGAGGCTCGATCCGGCTATCCGGCGGCGCATCGGTGTCGGTAACTCGACAGGGCTGGGCATGGCCCCGTTTCTGATCAATCATCCGGCTTTGATCCATTCCTGGATTCATGCGCGTGAGAGTGCATTTGCCCGCGTGCGGGCGGTCAAACAGGCCAGCCGACAAGAGATTAGTGTTTTCACAGAACTTGTCCAGCGCGCCCTCGTCAATGCCGAAGACTGGAAAGTTGAGCATGCCTATCAGGCGAAAAAAATAGACGGTTTGCGCAATGATCTGACAACCACGTTACACCATCTCTCGACCGCTGATATGAGCAGTGATTATGTCTGGGACAGATTGTACCGCTGGGCAGAGGCCAAGCTGGGCAGCGAGGGACAGGAACAGCTGATCTCGCTGATGCTTGAACCCTATCCGCGGCTGGTTGATGATCTGGCGGTGAACATGGCCGCTGATGAGGCGCAGCATTTCCGTATCGATGGCACAATGAAAATTGGCACTTTACGCGATATCCTGCAAGACACCTATGACTGGACAGCTGACATCGACTATGACAGCCGCCCAGCTCAGGCGCGCGTGTGGTATGTTTCCGAGGAAAAACTGGAGCCGCGCCTTGGTGAGCGTTTTGAAGAGGAAATCGCTGATTATGAACAGCCCTTGGCACCCGGCCGTGAT
Organism: SAR116 cluster bacterium; assembly: GCA_004212735.1. GTDB lineage: Bacteria > Pseudomonadota > Alphaproteobacteria > Puniceispirillales > Puniceispirillaceae > MED-G116. Next base: position 5,978 of record SHBD01000036.1, on the reverse strand, counting down.
GCCAAGCTGGCACTGGCGGACCTAGCCACCTTCGCAGCCGATGAGACAGTCGCGGCCTTTTTGATGGCGCATCCCGAACATCGCCATATTACGCGGCGCGCCCAACTCGTCAGCCATTATCCCTATGGCGAAATTCGAGACAATACAATTGCCGCCGAGATGCTGCCAATCGATCTGTTGCGGTGCAAATTATCCTTTTTCGGCGCAACGAAATTTGATCCGCGCTCGGACAGGTGGCTCCGGATCACCATGTTCCAGGGGGCTCCATTCCCCGATGAGCTTGCCGCATTGGACCCTGACAGTCTTGTCTATCCGCCCCTATCAGACATGCCAGACATGCCAGACATGCCGGATATCCCTGACACGCCGGACAGCGAGGCGCCGTGACCAGCCCCGGTGGGAGCTGGTCCGTGGGTGAAGCCAGTGCGCTCGCCATCAAAGCAGCGCGTGGTGTCGGTATGCCCTGGGGTATCGCCGAGGAAGCCGGTTTTGCCCTGCGCTGGCTGACGCGCAGTGGCGGCCCCGGCATTGCCGCGCTATGCCGGTATCTATCGTCCTATCAGGACGCACCAAAAATGAGCGATGCCGAGGGCACGCCAGAGGCCGGGGGTGCATGGATATGCCCCTTGCGGCTTGGCAGCGCCATTTCAGATGGCGGCATCACCCTGCCCCTTGCGCAATCTGGCGTCCGTGAACCGCTTTTGCTGCTGCCATTTCTGGCAAGTCAGGCGACAGACAGCCATTCAGTTTTGCTGAAAATCGGAACGATACGCATCGTTGTTTCGGCCGATGGATTTTCGGCCAACATGGTTGAAACGGCGCTGCTCATCAACGCGGCCGATTGCACGATCAGTTTCGGGCCTGCAGACAACGACATGATCAAACGGATTGGAAACCGGGTCGAGACGACGGCGAGTGAATGTATCGCCACCCTCACCCGGTTTGCGCACAACACCTATGCACCGGCAACCGAGGCGTCACGTCTGGCAGGTGCTGGCGCCGGCCTGAGTGATAATGACTGAGTGATAATGACTGAGTGTTGGTAGGTGAGTGTTGGTAACTGAGTGTCAGTGACCAAGCAATAGTCACTAAATGATCGCAAAGCGCATGATCAGCGCGGTATCACCAGTATGATCCTGATCACTGCCATCATAGATCATCACCTCATCATACTCTGGTGACGTGATGCGCCCGTTGGCCTCAAGCTCGTCCATGAATGGCGCAAAACCATGCGCCTCATGATGCACCGCATTGACCCCGATCACCGCCTGCGCGCCGCTACAGCAGCAGGAGATCAAACCGGCAATCGGCTCCGGCCCCAGATGGCCATGGGTGAAAGTGCCAGCGCTGATCAGGGCAGCATAGCCATTACGCAGCACCGCAACATCAGCCGTGAGATCAGCTTCATAAAGGCTGTGATAAAGATCCTTCTGCGCGGCCACAGCCAGCATCTCGGGCGAGATATCAACCCCATCAATGAGCAGGTCGGCCTGTGCTTTGCGGAGTTCGACACCGACAAGGCCAGTGCCGCAGCCCACATCCAGAATCACGCCATCCGGACGCTGGCAGGCCAGCAAAGCCCGGGCAACGGCATCCGGATAGACATAGCCAAGCGTGGCGGCGAAGGAACTGTCATAATGGCGGGCAAAATCGCGGTAGTAGCTGCGATTGTCAGCAGGTGAGCTGAGCGCATAGGCTCCATTTAGCAAGCGGACGGCTTCGTCATTTTTGTCAGACATCAGTGCCGCCCCATTTCCTGCACGCTCCCTGTACCGACCCTGCAGGTTCGCTGCAGGTTCGCTGAAGTGCGATATCAAACCGGTCAGTCACCAACGATTCCACTGATCGACTTGATTTCAAGGAATTCCTCAATTCCCCAGACACCACCTTCACGGCCAACGCCCGATTGTTTGTAACCGCCAAAGGGGCTGCCGGAGGCGCGGCCAGAGCCGTTCACCTGGATCATGCCGGCGCGCAGCTTGGCAGCCACGCGGCGGGCGCGCTCATTGCTGCCTGTCTGAATGTAGGCGGCAAGGCCATAAGGCGTGTCATTCGCCAATTCGATGGCTTCATCCTCGCTATCGAAGGGCATGATTGCCAGAACCGGGCCAAAAATCTCCTCGCGCATAATGGTCATATTGGGTGTCGCATCGGCAAAGACCGTCGGTTTCACAAACCAACCACGATTGAGTCCCTCTGGCCGGCCAACACCGCCGGCTACGAGGCGTGCGCCTTCATCAATACCGGCCTGGATCAGTTGCTGCACCTTGTCAAACTGTGTTTCCGAGACAAGGGGACCAATGTGATCACCACTTTTGCTGGGCATATCAACCTTCGTTGCGTTGGCTGTCGCCGCTGCCACTTCAACCGCCTTGTCATAGGCGCTACGCTCAACCAGCATCCGGGTTGCCGCGTTGCAGGACTGACCGGTATTGGCAAAGCAGAAGGTCGCGCCACGGGCAACCGCCGCCTCAATATCCGTGTCATCAAACACCAGATTGGGTGATTTACCACCAAGCTCCAGCGACACCGTCTTGACGGTATCGGCGGCAGCCTTGCTGATCAGGATGCCAGCCCGTGTAGATCCGGTAAAGGATACAACGTCGATGTCCGGATGCGATGACAGAATCGTACCAACACCTGTCCCATCGCCATTGACCATGTTGAATACACCAGCAGGCAGGCCCGCCTCATGCACCATCTCGGCGAACAGCACGCTCGACATCGGGGCAATTTCAGAGGGCTTGAGCACCATCGTACATCCGGCCGCCAGCGCCGCGCCAACTTTCAACACCACCTGATTCATCGGCCAGTTCCAGGGCGTGATCAATGCGGCCACACCAGCCGCCTCATGCACCAGATCCTGTCCTTCCGTTCCCGGGCGGACCGGCCTTGACCACTCAAAATTATCAAGTGCCCGCAAAAATGCCTTCAAATGCGACCTGCCGGCACTTGCCTGATCGGCAATGGACATGTCAATCGGCGCCCCCATCTCGGTGGAAATGCTATGCGCCATTTCTTCCGATCTCGCTTCATAGACTGCAAGCAGGGCTTTGAGATATTCTGCACGCTCCTGTGGGGTGGTCATCGACCAGGACGGGAATGTTTCGCGCGCCGCCTTTATCGCAGCTTCGACATCAGCAGAACCACCCAGCGAAATCACTGCATAGGCCTCTTCTGTCGCGGGGTTTAGCACAGGAAAATCAGTGCCATCAATTGGCGCAACCCACTCACCGTTAATATAGAAATCGCGTTTGTTGATCATTTTTGCCCCTCCCGGGAATTGACTTACTAAGAGACGTATTAGGTGGATTTGAATCTTTCAACAAAATAGATACCTGAAAGCACAAATAAGGCAGAAATAAAATGAAACCCCTGCAGATGTTCTCCCAGAAACATGACTGCCATCATCGCCCCAAATACAGGCACCATATTCAAATAAAGCCCCGCTCTGTTTGAGCCGATAGACCGCACACCCCTGACAAAAAGAAGCTGTCCAACCAATGATGCCATAACACCACTGTAAAAAATCGCAAAGAGCCCAAAAGGACTGGGCAGCACCAAATTCCCCTCTAAATACTCAAATATGGTGCCAATGGCCAAGGTAATAGCCGCAAAGAACGAGAAAATAGTGAGGAGTAGAAAGGAATTTAAAGGCATTTTCTTCGTGAGGCCAACAGTAAAACTCGCATAACAAATACAAGCAACCAGCATGAAAAGATCACCAAGATTAAATTCTAGAGCCACCAGCGACAGCAGAGATCCATTGCAGATCAAATAGACAACGCCAATCATCGAGAGACACAATCCACAAATCTGGATAAACTTGAATTTCTGTCTCAAGAAAAGAAAGCCAAGCAAAACCACAATGCCGGGGATGGAGCTTTGCATGATCCCCAGATTGGTCGCGCTGGTATATTGCGCAGCCAAGATGAAAAAGATGGTAAAGCCAGCCAGAAACACGCCACCCATCAAGGCCAGCCAGGAGATGTTCTGACTAATGCCAGGCCATTCTTTTTTGATGTCCCGCCCGTAGAAAAACAACAATATCACCAGGCAAAGAATCCACCTCAGCGCCATCATCAGCATTGGCGAGACCTCCCCCACAGAGGCACGGGCAACAATCGTATGGCCGCCCCACATCATCGCTGCCATCAGGAGGGCAAATGAAGGGCTTGCCCAAAAACGGGGGAAAAGTGAGGTCGAAAATTGGGTCAAACTGTTGTGTCTCCCGGTGGCATCTGCGCCAAGAAAAGCATCATCGTTACCTACTTTACAAGTTTCATATGGATTGTCTGGCACTTATTTATGAGCAAGATATGGATCATCATGTACAGCCAGTGGATGTGGCCATTTTATGCAGTTGGGTGTAAGGTTTCCTCACAATCACAAATTGCCCCAAAGAGCCCACAGTGACACTAGACCAAAATCCCCATCAACCAACTCCCGCACGTGAAAAAGTTCTGGAAATTGCCATTGGCCGTGCCACCAAAGGGTTTCGCCTGCAACAAGGAATAACCGTTAGTGACCTTGCCAAACGCACAGGCCTGTCCAAAGGTATGCTCTCGAAGATAGAGAACGGCAATATTTCACCCTCACTCTCGACGCTGCAAAGTCTTGCCATTGCGCTTAGTGTTCCCCTGACCAGTTTCCTGCGTGTTTTTGAAGAAACCCGATATGCCGTCCACACAAAATCAGGTGATGGCGTGGAAACGAATGGAGCTGGCACAAGAGCTGGTCATCAATACAAGCTTCTCGGGCATCTCAAATCAGTTTCAAGCGGTGTTGTCGTTGAGCCATATTTGATCACGCTAACCGAAAAATCCGACAGATTTCCGACCTTTCAGCATGATGGTGTTGAAACCATTTACATGCTCGAGGGTGTTGTCGAGTATCGACATGATGATCAGCTCTTCAGGCTGGAACCCGGAGACACCCTGTTTTTTGAAGCAGATGCGCCCCACGGTCCTGAGATACTCGTTCAGTTGCCCGCAAGATTCATATCCGTGATCTCCTATCCCCGCTTAAAATAGGTCACCGCGTAGAACAAGACCACGAATATCGCTTATGGTTGTCATCTGATGACAGTGAGGTTTGGCATCCAATGATATTGGCGTTTGTCATCTAATGACTTTGATTTGTCTCACCCCAGGATAAAATCTGCGACATATTGCCGAAACAAAATCCACCAGTAAGAAAAAAAGTTTCTTGAGGGTTTTCATTCTTAGCGTATGATGTCGTTGTTTTTAACGCGCTTGGATAGAAGATGGTGTGACATGTGCGGCATTGTTGGATTGTTTTTGAAGGACCAGAGTCTACAGCCCCAGTTGGGGGAACTGTTGTCTGAGATGCTGGTGACGATGTCGGACCGTGGTCCTGACAGTGCTGGCATTGCCATTTATGGTGGTGACAGTGAGGTCAGCCGCAGCGTTGCCAAGATCACCCTGCAATCGCATTCAGCTGATACAGATTTTGCCGGTCTTTCCGATGAGGTGGCGGCAGCGATAGAGGCGGATGGCGGGACGGTATCGCTGGCGGTAAAGGACACGCATGCTGTGTTGCTGGTACCGGTGGCCAAGGCCGCTGGTGTGCGCGCTGTTTTGGCTGGGATACGGCCCGCTGTCCGGATTATGAGCGTTGGCGAGGCGATTGAGATTTACAAGGAGGTCGGGCTGCCGCGGTCTGTTGCCGAGCGGTTTTCGGTATCACGGATGAGTGGGACACATGGCATCGGCCACACACGCATGGCAACCGAATCCGCGGTTACGACGATGGGCGCGCATCCTTTTTCCACCGGCGCTGACCAATGTCTTGTGCATAATGGCTCGCTGTCCAATCACAACAGCCTGCGGCGCACGCTGATCCGGGACGGCGTTCATTTTGAGACGGATAATGACACCGAAGTGGCGGCTGCCTATCTCACCCACAAGATGCAACAGGGTGCCAGCCTTGGCGAGGCGCTGGAGAGTGGGCTGGAC
>SHBD01000035.1 GCA_004212735.1 SAR116 cluster bacterium | reverse complement strand
TCCCTGTTCGTCCTTGCAACGACAAGTTTCCTCACCACGTCGGTTTCGCTGCCAGGTTAGCAAGGGCCCTAGATTTATCTCTGGATCTACCAAATCAGAATTTTATTGCGATTCAGCATCTTAGATTGAATCAATATTAGGCGACCAATGCTGGCGTTCTGAGAGTCACTGACGCCCATTCTCCCTCTTATGAATCCATGCCTAAACACGCACCCACAGACCCCTCTCAGTGACTCGCTAATCGCCGCTATCGAGGTAGTCAACTCAGCTTTGCTTAACCTTCAGCTTCGGCTCCACACTGGCCCTCCCAAGGAACTGGTTCTCAAGTGTGTCGACAGCTCTCAGCCTCCATAGCCAGGCTTTTGTCACTATGAGTAAAGCGTATCTTTGTGCCCTTTGTCTTGATACCGCGGACCGTGGATGACCTTCCTCTTACCTCGATCACCCTCTTTGGCAGTTGGTGCAGGAAATGCTTGCTCGCGCCTTCTTCAACGATGGTTGCCTCTTCCACCATCGCGATGAGAGCCATGGTTGGCTTGAACCTTGTGGCTAGGCTGGGATGGAAGGTGGTGGTGGTCATTCCCTCAAACTGCACACCTTTGGCATTGCGGCCCAAAGACACTTCGATCAGACCAGCCTTCTCCATTGTCTCCATGATGGACTTGAACGTCTTGTATCCGATTGGTCTGTCACTGAAGGCTGAGGTAGCGATGGGATGATATGACCAAGCAGCATCTTTGACCTCATGTCCGATCAAAAGGTCACCTACGATCTTACCAACAGCCTCTTGGAACGAGGCAGCGTTGTCTGGTGTCCTTGCCCTACGGCGTTCTTCTGTATCGAGTATGATGTCGATAATGGCTCCTACCAGTGCCTTGGACTGGAGAGACGAAGGTGGACACGACAGGCTCATGTACCTTGCGTTCTTTAGCTCATCATAGTCATGATCAGACATCGGCTTACGGTTTCTAGTATGCCCGGGGCCAACCCCAGTGAGTGAGTGGTCCATCGTTGATGACCACCTCTACCTTACAAGTAAAGACCGTTGATACTAGGGGACTTATGGCTATCTTGGAAAACTATTGAGATGCTGTTAGGTTGACTTCAGCGGTGACATTGAAGAAAACAAACTGTTTGAAAAAGGAAATCCAGATTAGCTATGACAAACGTATCGATGATCAATTACTCTACTCGTGATTTTGCAACCAAAGAGCAATTGGAACTTTACTTACTCAGGCAAGAAAAAGCCTTTACCCCAGAGGTCATCAAACTATTCACGGATGCTGGTATGTTGAGGCGAGTTGTAACGCAAATCTGGAACAAGGAGCAATCACATCGAGTTGGCATCATTTTCGAATACCGGGATCAGGAGGCTTACACCAAATGTCAAAAACTCCTCGAGGAGCATTACCTGCCGGCTGTGGAAGGCTTAACAACTAAGGTTGTTGGATCACGAGGTGTTGTGGTGCACGAATTCATTTCTGAAAACTACAACAACTGACTGACCCTTTAGCCACCTTTTTGAAATCACTGATTATCCAGAGCCACCGGGGGACTTCTTTGTCGTCCATGGGACCCACGCGAACCAACTTCGGTCACACGCCGGTCACACCTCAGTCACACAAGCTTTGACAAAAGTGCCTGAATCGCTAGAATCCATGGAAATCACACTGAGGTGTGAGGCTATAGTAGACCACTGTTTTCATTGTGAAAAGTGGTGCCCAGGGGCGGATTCGAACCACCGACACGCGGATTTTCAGTCCGCTGCTCTACCAACTGAGCTACCTGGGCGTGCTGGCGACGTTCCTGAATGGAAATGGAAAGCTCAGAACGAGAAGGGGTATAGCCTTTTCACCCTGCGTTGTCCAGACGTTAAACGCCCTGCCCGCCAGCAAAAAAGCAAGATTTGGACAGTGGCAAATTTACTCCTCGCGCCGGCCTTGTGCGGCCTCGGTCTCGGCAATCATGGCATCAACAATAGTATCATCAGCAGCATCGACCGCCGGGATGGCATATTGCCCCCGAAACCATCTGCCTAAATCCACTTCGGCGCAACGCGCTGAACAAAAGGGCCGAGGGCTTTTGCCGCCAGCCACGGCTGGTGGGGCCGCTGCCTCATCGCAAGTGGGGCATTTGAGCCCTTCTGCCTCAGGCGTCGGCTTTGTCTTTTTGATCGGTGGTGTCATTGGTCCTGTCTCCGGCACCCGTCTCTATCCAGACGCACGGTCGGCAAAATATCTCTGGCTGTCAAGCGATGGGCGGCTGTGGGCAATCCGGCACTCCAACACGCCGCCACGCGTGCGCCCAAGAATTTCCGGTTGGCGCGGATCTGTTGTAAGGGCAGTCGCCAACGCAGCGGTGAAGGTTTTCGCTGCACCCTGGGACAGGCGTGGTACATCAATCGCGATTAGTCCAGAGAGCGCCCGCAAGCGCAATTGATAGGCGATCATCGACGGTGCCTCACGCACGAGAGCCTCAAGCCCGCCAGCACCACTGTCAAGATCAATGGCTACAAGGGCCTGTGTCGGCTCAAACCAAACTCTACCACCTGATGCAAGATTGACGCTGGCACCCGTTGCTGCATCAAGGGCCGAGGCATAGGCGGTCTCGAATTTTTCTGTCGGCAGCGCATCGCCCTCAATGCACATATTAGCTCCCGTGGCATGCAGCGCCGCCTTTTGGGCCAGGGTGCCGCCATCATGAAGGCGGCTGTTTGCCTGCATCCGGTCATGCCAGAGTTGAACAAGCATCATCAATTCATCCGCCACCACAAATGCGTCTTGTCCCACCACCCCCCGGCGCAAAATTGCCCCAAATCCCGACGGTAATTTTTCGGCAAGACTGGCGCTAAGCGGTTCAAATGAAGCATCGGGCAATGCGCGTGAGGCGTAAAGGCCCTGATCCCCCGGCAGCAAAACCACATGGGCGCCAACAAGCCGCGCACCAACGACCCCCTGCCATGGTTTGTCCTGACGCGGTGCCCCGATAATTGTCGCGGTTATGCGTTGGCCAGGCTGCGGCCGATCGCGAGGCGTCAATCGCAGTGAGACAGTTGTGCCATCTTCGAGACGGGCTGTCGCGCGGTTCTGACCGGCAAAAACCTGATCTATTTTCAGTTGATGCACCTCGCCAATACGGCTCGGCGCTGCGGCAAAGTCATGCCAGATCTCAACCACCACGTCACCCGACAGAAACATCACGCGCGTCATCTCAGGCCCAGGGGCAATCCAGATCTCATCAACAGAGCCAGCACTCATGACGCTACTCGGAGGCCGCCAGCAACGCTGACACATCATAGAGACTGAAGCCCACAATGTTGGAATAGGAACCCTCAATGTGTCGGATATGGGCGGCGGCTGGTCCTTGAATAGCATAGCCACCAGCCTTTCCCTGCCAATCACCAGTCGCAATGTAGGCGTCAATTTCATCACGGTGCAGCCGCTTGAAAATTACACTGCTGGTCACCAGTCTCGAGCGCAAAGTGCCATCAGTCAGCCTCAAGGCGATGCCGCCATAGACCCGGTGACGACGACCCGACAGCAGCGCCAGACAGGAGCGTGCCTGATCCTCAGTTTCCGCCTTGGGCAGAATTCGTCTGCCAACAGCAACAACCGTATCACCAGCAAGCACCACAGCACCATCGTCGATGCCATCCGGCAGCACAATGGCACGCGCCTTTTCGTCAGCCATACGCAAAGCGTAGCGTGGTGGCAGCTCGCGCTGGTTGGGCGTCTCATTAATATCCGTTGGGATGATCGCCATTGGCTCGATGCCAATCTGGCAAAGCAGATCACGGCGGCGAGGCGAAGCAGAGGCAAGAATGATGGGCGGGATGGTCATTGGTAAAAGTCCCCAAGTGGCCCTGCCAGTTGTCCGACGAAACCAGAACAGGGTTCAATTTAGGGCTGGCCTCTATTTGAAGCGGAATGTGATCCGTCCCTTGCTGAGGTCATAGGGTGTCATCTCCACATTCACCCTGTCCCCTGCCAGAACACGAATACGGTTTTTGCGCATTTTGCCACTGGTGTGGGCCAGCACCTCGTGATCATTATCGAGCTTCACCCGAAACATCGCGTTTGGCAACAGTTCAGCAACCGTGCCAGAAAATTCGATTACGCCTTCCTTGGCCATGTGACCCTTTCCAATAGCTTGCAGCGGAAAAACAGCCATACAGATGGCCAATATCCACCAAAAGGTCAAGCCTTTACTGCAATTTCCGTTTCCAGATAGACGCCAAGCTTGGCAGCAATGTCATCCCGCACAGCGCGATAGGCGCGAAGACGCTCCTCGCGTGAACCCCGGAGATCGGCCAGATTGTCCACCGGCCAGTAAAGCGTCTGGCTGTCGATATTTCGGGTCAGTTCAAGAGCACGCGCATGCGCCTCCGGTGAGAATGAGATGATCACATCATAAAATTCGCAATCTAAATCAGCAAATGATTTGGGCTGGTGGTTGCCGATGTCATAACCGGCTTCCTCCATCACGGCGATGGCAAAACCATCGGCTTGACCGGGTACAACCCCACAGGAGTCAGTAAAAATCTTGCCTGGAAAAGCTATCTTGACCATGGCTTCGGCCATAGCCGAACGAACAGCATTGACGTTGCAGGCAAACAGGATGGAGCTGATGTCACCGGCTGGGTCAATTTTAATGGTTCTAGCCATGAAGCCTCACTTTTCCTTTACCGACAGGGTCATTTCGACTGCAACACGCAAATCAGCGTGAACAGACGGCGTGCCGTATCAAAATCCGTTTCCACCTTGCCATTGAGGCGCGCCTGCAGCAGCTCAGAGCCCTCATTGTGCAGAGCGCGGCGGCCCATATCAATCGTCTGAATCTGCGAAGGCGATTTGGTTCGAATGGCATCAAAATAGGTATCGCAAACCTGAAAGTAATCGCGCATCACTCGGCGTAATGGCCCCATCGCCATGAAAAACTGGCCGAGGCTCACGTCACTCTCGTTACAGACGTCGAATCGGATATGTCGCCCTTCCGCCCGCAAGTAAAGATGGAACGGCCCCGTCTGGCCAACAAGATCAAACTGATTACCCTCCAGAAGATCATAAATGGCGATGGCGCGCTCATGCTCAGCCTCAGCAGAGCGCCGCGGTGTCACGGCCTCATCAAGCTCGATCTTGACAAGACGGTTATGCCGGGCGGCTGTCTCATCAGCCTTGCCTGTCTGCTCCTCGGCCATCCATGCCTCACCGATTTGTCCTTATGCTCATCGACAGCGCATGCGCACCAAGCCCCTCGCTATTCGCAAGCTCAATGCCAGCAGGCGCAATCCGCCCAAAACTGTCTGCATCACATTCAACGGTAGTTGTACGCTTCATAAAGTCAACAACACCAAGGCCAGACGAGAATTTCGCCGTTCGCGCAGTCGGCAGAACATGGTTTGGGCCCGCTATGTAGTCCCCGATCGCCTCGGGTGTATAGCGGCCAAGGAAGATGGCACCGGCATGCCGTATCTTGGCCGCCCAAACCCGTGGATTTGCGACAGCAAGCTCAAGATGCTCAGCCGCAATCTGGTCTGCCAGTGCTGGCATCACATCAAGCGATGGCACCGTAATGATGGCACCATTGTCCCGCCATGACGCACCGGCAACATCACTTCGCGCCAGCTGCGGCAGTGCGGTATCAACCGCTGCCGCCACCGTGTCGGCAAAATCCCTGTCATCGGTAATCAAAATTGATTGCGCCGCCTCATCATGCTCAGCCTGCGAAAGCAGGTCAGCGGCAATCCATGTCGGATCATTGGCGTTATCGGCGATTACCAGAATTTCTGAGGGACCAGCAATTGAGTCGATGCCAACAGCACCGAAAACCTGTCTCTTCGCCGCCGCCACATAGGCATTACCCGGGCCAACGATCTTGTCCACAGCGCCAATTGTCTGGGTGCCATAGGCCAGCGCCGCCACCGCCTGCGCACCGCCAATCCGCCACATTTCAGTGACTCCGCCAAGCGCCGCCGCCGCAAGTACCATCGGGCTGACAAAGCCATCAGGAGCTGGCACCACCACCACACGACGGGCAACACCGGCAACGGTGGCCGGAATGGCATTCATTAAAACTGATGAGGGGTAAACGGCTTTGCCACCGGGGACATAAAGCCCCGCAGCATCAACGGGCGTATAGCGCATGCCAAGGACGACGCCATCCTCATCACTGTAGGTAAAGCCTTCGGGCATTTGTTTCTCATGAAACGCCCTGATCCGCGTCGCAGCCACCTGCAAGGCGTCACGCAGGGCCGGATCCAGATTGGCGAGGGCCGCATTCATCTCGTCTTGCCCGATGGCCAGATCGACAACCCTCTCACATTGCAAACGGTCAAATTTTGCTGTCAGCTGCAACAACGCCTCATCACCATACTGGCGGACATCGGCCAGAATATCGGCGACTGCTGCGGACACATCCAGATCGGACTCGCGCTTGCTTGCCAAAAGATCGGCAAACCGATCGGCAAAATCGGCCTGTGCATAATCTAATCTTCGGGCCATCACGCCTGTCCTTGTTCGTTAATAGGCATTGGTTTGGCTGGTGTGTTATCAGGAAACTCAGGCATTTTCCAGTGCAATGCCAGTCTGCCATCCGCGCAACCGGGTGCAGAAAAGACAAATTGTTTCACTCACCATCATGTTTTGGTTGATGTGTTGTTGGCCGGGTTGCCTCAACATCTTCGGCGGCGACTTCGATGGTTTCCACAATAAGCCGCAGAGTCGCACCGGCCGAAAACACCAAATCGATATGAGTGCCCTGGCCAGTCCCTGCACCACAGGTCACGGCCAGCAGATTGAAAAACGCTTTATCCCGCTTGGCTGGCATGTTGGTATGTAATACCCGTTGCACCCCCTCAACCCGGACCGCACATAGGCTACGCTCATGCACGGGCTGACCCATCTCGCCGGTCACATCGGCAAGGGTCGGTCGCTCCCAACAGAACCGGTTGGCAATGAAAATGAAGCATTTACCATCACGGTCAAACAGCATATCTGCACCCGGAATAATCGCATCCTGCAATAGCGTTGACAGCACCTCGATATCGGCGCTGTCGCGTGCCAACAAACGCAAGGGGGCATCATCATTGCCTGTGTCAGCTGACGTCATCATCTTCCTTGCCATCATTGATCCGTTCGAGGCGTGCACCGCACTGGCCCAGTTTCTCCTCCAGCTTGCTATAGCCCCGATCAAGGTGGTAAATGCGGCTGACTTCACTTTGGCCCTCAGTGGCCAGCGCCGCCAGAACCAACGAAACCGAAGCGCGCAGGTCGGTTGCCATCACCGGTGCCGACGTTAGCTGGCGTCGGCCCCTGACAAACGCAACACCCCCGTCAACGCTGATATCGGCACCCATACGTACCAATTCAGGCACATGCATGAAACGGTTTTCAAAAATGGTTTCCGAAATGCGGGACGACCCATCCGCGACACACATCATCGCCATGAACTGCGCCTGCAAATCGGTGGGAAATCCGGGAAAAGGATTCGTGCTGATATCGGTTGCCAATACCCGATCAGTGGCGGTGACGATTAAATCGTCATCTACCTCACGGACGTCTATGCCAGTCAGCCTCAGAACTTCAATCAAGGCATCCAGATGCCGAGGCCGTGCCTGTTTCAGTGTCAGACTACCACCAGTAATACCGGCGGCAATGGCAAAGGTACCTGCCTCAATACGATCGGCAACAACCCTGTGAGTAGCACCGCCAAGGCTGTTAACTCCCTCGATCATGATGGTATCGGTGCCATGACCGCTGATCTGTGCTCCCATTGCATTCAGGCAATCAGCCAGATCAGAAATTTCCGGTTCACGCGCCGCATTGACCAATTCGGAACTACCCTTGGCAAGAACTGCCGCCATGATGGCATTTTCGGTCGCGCCAACTGACACCATCGGAAACACAATACGTCCGCCGGTCAGGCCCTGCGGCGCTCGCGCCTGTATGTATCCATCAGCAAGCTCGACAATTGCGCCGAGTGCCTGCATCGCGCGGATATGCAGATCGACTGGCCGGGTGCCGATGGCACAGCCACCAGGCAGAGAGACACGCGCTTCACCATAGCGGGCCAGCAACGGTCCCAGAACAAGGATGGAGGCCCGCATTTTGCGCACCAGATCGTAAGGCGCATCAAAAGATGATGCTGCACCAGACAACGTGACCGTCTCATCTCTGCGGCTGACCGCAACACCATGGTGGCGGATCAACCCCTCCATCGATTTGGTATCTGCAAGGTGAGGAACATTCTCCAGCACCAGTGTATCATCCGACATCAGCCCGACTGCAAGGAGCGGCAAGGCGGCATTCTTCGCGCCGCTTATGGTAATCTTGCCCCGCAATGGGGCGCCACCATTGATCCTGAGCCTATCCATTGCTGCTGTCACCTGCCACCTTGTTCAGTGCGTCTGTTTGCGGGCTCCCCGCCAAATCATCTGCGCCGACCTCAGCAACCCCTGCAGCACGCGAGCGCGCCTGCGCCTTGCGGCGATGCAGATTTTCCCGCAGCGCCGCGGCCAATCGATCCTCATTCTTCTTTGGTGAGGTAGGCTTTTTTTGCGGTGACGGCCGCGCCTTGGTCATTGTTTTCCCCCGATGCGATACCATCGCCCTATCCTTTTGCACAATCTGTTAGTCCCCAAGATAGCTAGCAACGTAATATGGACATATTGTGGCTGTTTATTGGTCCATGTAACATGCGTCAATCCAGCGCTTCGGTAAAGACCAGATCGGCTGCTCGCTGGGACTGATTGGCAAATTTGGTTGCCGGGAAAATGGGCAATCCTCCAGATAGATTGCCCAGATGATTTCGAAATGGTGAGCGCCTTCAGATGAGCACAGACTTAAATCCAGCCAGCCAACCAAGAAAACTGAGCAGATTCATTCTGCCAGCACTTTTGGTCCTTGGCCTTGGAATCTTCTTTCTGAGCGGTGCGTATGAGATGATGTCATGGCAATCCGTTAGCGCTCATTACGCCATTCTCAATGGTTTTGTGGAAACACATCTCTGGCTGAGCTATCTGATTTTCATGCTGGGTTATGCCGTGGTTGTCGCATTTTCCTTGCCGATCGCGCTACCGCTGACACTGACCGGTGGCGCATTGCTCGGTTGGCCTGCGGTTATTTTGGTAATCTGCGGGGCCACAGCGGGCGCAGGTGTTGTTTTCATCGCCGCCAGGTCAATTTTTGCCGATCTGTTGCGCGCCCGTGCCGGGCCATTCATCACCAAGCTGGAGGCTGGGTTCAGTCAAAATTCCTTTTCCTACCTGCTGGCGTTGCGGTTGATCCCGGCGGCACCCTTTTGGGTGGTCAATATCGTGCCTGCACTGACCCGCATGCAGCTTGGCCCGTTTCTGCTTGCCACATTTATTGGAATAACTCCGGGGACAGCCATATTCATTTCTGTCGGCCGCGGCTTTGACCATATACTGGCGGCAGGCCAGACGCCCGAACTTGCCGTTCTGACTTCCGCACCAATCATCATACCGCTTGTAGGCCTTGGGGCTCTTGCCCTCTTGCCAATTATTGTTCGCAGCGTGACCAAGGATGGGAAAGGCCTTAGCCAATGAAGGCAATCAAGACAGATATTATCGTCATTGGCGGTGGCTCGGGCGGGTTGAGCGTTGCCGCGGGTGCCGCGCAGATGGGGGCGAATGTCGTGCTGTTTGAGGATGGGGAGATGGGTGGTGATTGCCTGAACACAGGCTGCGTTCCCTCAAAGGCCCTGCTTGCTGCCGGCAAGGCCGCGCATCACACTTCTGGCAACGCTGAAATGGGAATAACGGGCATCACCGCGATTGTGGATTTTGCCACGACCAAAGCGCATGTTGCCGATGTCATTGCCACAATTGCCCCGCATGATTCCATTGACCGTTTTGAAGGGCTTGGCGTTACCGTCATTCGTGAACGCGCCTGCTTTGCCGGGCGCAGCAAGGTCCAATCCGCAACGCATACGGTAACCGCCCGTTACATTGTCATTGCCACCGGCTCAAGGCCATTGGTACCGCCAATAGCGGGACTGGACAGAACGCCGTTCCACACCAACGAAACGATTTTCGCCGACCCGGAAAAGCCGGACCATCTGCTGATAATTGGCGGGGGGCCCATCGGCATCGAGATGGCGCAGGCACATGTCCGCCTTGGCTGCCGCGTAACCGTGGTTGAAGCTGCCACCATTATGGGCCGCGATGACACCGAACTTGTAAAAATCCTGAAGTCACACCTGACCGACGAGGGAATCACATTTATTGAAGGAGTTGCTGTCACAAAGGTTGCTGGCGACAAAGGTGAGATTATGGCCACCCTTGGCGATGGACAGATGCTTACGGCCAGCCACCTGCTCGTTGCGGTGGGCCGCCGGCCTTCAACAGACGGGCTTGACCTCGCGGCGGCCGGCATCTCTGCGACCCCTGCCGGCATCACCACCGACAAAAGATTGCGCACCAGTACCAGAAACATCTTTGCCATCGGTGATGTCACCGGGCGTGCGCAATTCACCCATATGGCCGGGTATCATGCCGGCATAGTTATCCGCAACATGCTGTTCAAACTGCCTGCCAGATTGAATGACAGCATCATTCCCTGGGTAACC
This sequence comes from SAR116 cluster bacterium, assembly GCA_004212735.1. Lineage (GTDB taxonomy): Bacteria > Pseudomonadota > Alphaproteobacteria > Puniceispirillales > Puniceispirillaceae > MED-G116. The sequence continues at coordinate 3,179 of SHBD01000035.1, read as the reverse complement.
TATAGTGACCCGGAACTCGCACAGGTCGGACTAACTGAGGCCGCCGCTGCCGATATGTGGGGGGGCAGCAACATTCAGGTCATGCGGGTGCCACTGGCCAACATCGATCGTGCCATTGCCGAACGGCGGCGTGAAGGCATGGTGAAAATCGTCACCCATAAGAATGGACGCATTCTGGGTGCCAGTATTCTGGCCCCAAATGCGGGTGAAATGATCCTTGCCTGGGTTCTGGCGATCAGCAGCGAACAGAAAATCGGTAAAATGGCATCACTTATTGCGCCCTATCCCACCTTTGGCGATGCCAGTAAGCAGGCCGCCGGCCACTTTTTCACAGACAAGCTGTTTAGCCAACGCACACGCCGTATTGTGAAATTTCTCCTCCGCTGGTAGCGCTGATTCGTGTGGATAGTTCACGCTGCCCTAAAACATATTGGCACCAATCAGGCCAATATTTGATCCAAAAAACTTCCAGACAATCAAACATCCTCAAAGAATGTCATGCAAATGTCACAGTGGTTAAACATCTCTGTCAAAAAGCTGGGGTAAAAAAATGCCTGAGTTTTGCGGAGCTGTCTTTTGCTTGACGATAATGACAATGTTCTAAAATTCCGCACAATCTGGATTTCTGATATGCATCTGGGCACGCCGGGATCCCGTGCATCAGACCTTCTCCATTTTCTAAAATACACCCGAAGCGAAACCCTTTATCTGGTTGGTGATGTTATTGATGGCTGGCAGTTGAAAAAGCGCTTCTACTGGCCACAAGAACATAATGACGTCATTCAGAAATTGCTGCGAAAAGCGCGTCACGGCACCCGCGTGATCTATATCCCAGGCAATCATGATGAAGCTGCCCGCCATTATCTTGGCTATAATTTGGGTGAAGTCGCGATCAGGGAGGACGATATCCATGAAACGGTTGATGGCAAACGCCTGTGGGTTGTGCATGGCGATTTGTTCGACAATGTGATTCAGCATGCCCGTTGGCTGGCCTATCTTGGCGATCATGCATACGCAGCTTTGCTGAGACTGAATCGCGTTGTTAATTTTGTTCGCAGCATGTTCAACATGCCTTATTGGTCACTTTCACAATTCCTGAAGCATCGCGTCAAATCAGCGGTTTCATTCATCTCAGCCTTTGAGACGGCGATGCTGACCGAAACCCGCAGACGCCGATGCGACGGCGTTGTTTGCGGCCATATCCACAAACCGGAGATGCGCGAGGTCAACGGGCTGTTGTACCTGAATGACGGTGACTGGGTAGAATCTCTTTCCGCACTTGTCGAACATCATGATGGCCGACTTGAATTGCTGGACTGGCAAAATGCGAGAAGCACGATCAAAAGAAAGGCACCCGATTCCATGCCGGAACATGCACCGGCAATTCCGGGCGTAGGTATGTAAATTTGAAAATCGCAATCGTTACCGACGCGTGGTACCCGCAAATCAACGGTGTCGTGCGCACGCTGACCAAAACCGTCGAGGGATTGAGAGCGTGTGGCCATGACGTAATCATGATTACGCCAGAAACATTTCGCACGGTCCCTTGTCCAACCTATCCTGAGATCAGGCTTTCAATCTTCCCGAGTAAGCGCGTGTCGGCGCAGTTGCGCGCCTTTGGCCCGGATTGTATTCACATTTCCACCGAGGGGCCACTTGGATTGGCCGCGCGCGCCTTTGCCAAACGCAACCAGCTGGCCTTCACCACAGCCTATCACACGCGATTTCCTGAATATGTGCGCTCGCGTATCCGTATCCCGCTTAGTTGGACCTATGCGTTTCTGCGCTGGTTCCACGGCTCCGGTAATGTGGTTATGGCCCCAACAAACGCGGTTTTGAGCGATCTTGAGAAGTGGCGTATTGGCAATCCGGTTATCTGGCCGCGCGGTGTCGATCTTGACATATTCAAACCGGCAACAAGTGCAAAGAGAACCGTAAACAAGAAAAATCCGATCTTCATCAATGTTGGACGAGTGGCGGTAGAAAAGAATATCGAGGCTTTCCTTGATCTGGACCTTCCCGGCGAAAAATGGGTTGTTGGCGGCGGACCTGCCCTAGAGCGTATGAAAGCTCACTATCCGGGCGCACGGTTTTTCGGGCCAAAAGAGATGGAAGAGCTTCCCGAAATATATAATCAGGCCGATGTGTTCGTCTTTCCCAGTCGCACGGATACTTTCGGTCTGGTCCTGCTTGAGGCAATGGCCTGCGGACTGCCTGTTGCAGCCTTTCCCGTCACCGGTCCAATCGATGTAATCGGCGAATCGGGCGCCGGCGTTCTTGACGAGGATCTAGGCAGTGCTGCCATCAACGCGATGAAAATCAAACGGTCCACGGCGCGGGCTCATGCCAAGACTTTTTCATGGGACAGCGCGACAGATATTTTTGCCAGCCATCTTGTCAAGGCCCGCGGATCAACGGACGGCTATCACATCGCGGATAATCCACACAAGGACAATCACGGTATCACCCGCGCCATTGCAGCTGCACGCAACAGTTGGGCGGGGCTCATGTTTGCCTTCCACGAAGAAAGTGCCTTTCGTCAGGAATTACTCTTAGCCGCGATACTTGTGCCATTGGCTCTCTGGATGCCAGCAACGCCGACCGAGACCGGGCTAATGCTGGCCAGCGTGCTGCTTGTATTGATTGTCGAACTGCTGAATTCAAGCGTCGAAGCCGCAGTCGACCGGATCAGTTACAAAAACCATGGCCTGTCAAAACGGGCAAAGGATTACGGCAGTGCGGCGGTGATGCTCGCCCTTCTCTTATGCGGCATCACCTACATCTCGATAGGCGCAAAATATTACACTCAGTAACCTCAAATTTCTTAAATCAAAGATGTCTATCCACTTTTCAAAACGAGGCAGATCTGATTTTTAAACCTTTAACGCCCAAATGTTGGTGGGGGGGCCCCAGAGCGTGCTGACACACACGTGACTCACGGCGTTTCTGAGGCCAAAATCAGCTTTGGGGCATGTTTCAAACTTTCTTGCAAAGAGTTGCACCCTATTGTAAACCACGGGTCAGTGCTGCCATAGCTCCAGCGGTAGAGCGCACCCTTGGTAAGGGTGAGGTCGCGTGTTCGAATCACGCTGGCAGCACCATTCCCTAAACCATCTTTGATTTAACCAATTGAAATGCTTCACTTCATGTGTCTGCATGACGATTGGTGTGCAACAAAA
>SHBD01000034.1 GCA_004212735.1 SAR116 cluster bacterium | reverse complement strand
CTTTCACTTCCTGAATGACTTGGTCTGCAACATTGCTCGGACATGGGGAGTAATGCGAGAACTCCATCGAGAATTGGCCACGGCCAGAGGTCATGGTGCGCAAGTCGCCGATATAACCAAACATTTCAGATAGCGGACAGTCTGCTTTAACGCGGACGCCGGTAATGCCAGCTTCTTGTGATTTGATCATGCCGCGGCGGCGGTTAAGATCGCCAATCACATCACCTACGTGGTCATCAGGTGTGTATACATCCACTTTCATGATCGGTTCCAGCAGCTGCGGTCCAGCTTTCGGCACGGTCTGTCTGTACGCAGCCTTCGCAGCTAACTCGTAAGCGATTGCGGAGGAGTCAACCGGGTGGAAGCCGCCGTCCGTAAGGGTGACTTTCACGTCTAACAATGGGAACCCGGCGAGTGTGCCTTCGTCCATAGAAACGCCAAAGGCTTTTTCAACCGCTGGCCAGAATTCGCGTGGCACGTTACCGCCGGTTACCGTCGACTCGAACTCGTAACCGCTACCAGTTTCGCCTGGCTCAACAATATAGTCGATTTTAGCGAACTGCCCAGAACCACCGGTTTGCTTCTTATGCGTATAAGTGTCTTCGATACGTTGGGTAATGGTTTCACGATAAGCAACCTGTGGCCGACCGACATCGACGTCAATGCCGTGTGTGCGCTTGAGAATGTCGACTTTAATATCCAGGTGAAGCTCACCCATGCCGCGCATAATGGTCTCGCCGGATTCTTCGTCTGTTTCAACATAGAACGAGGGATCTTCCTGAACCATCTTGGAAAGAGCGATGCCCATCTTTTCCGCTCCTGCTTTGTCGCGCGGCGCGATAGCGACGGAAATAACCGGGTCAGGGAACACCATCGGCTCAAGTGTCGCAGGCTTGTTCGGGTCACATAGCGTGTGGCCGGTCTGCGTGTTTTTCATGCCTAGCAAAGCCACGATATCGCCAGCCTGCGCTGCATCTAATTCTTCACGAGAGTCCGCGTGCATCTCAACGATACGACCAATCCGCTCGGTTTTTCCGGTATAGGTATTGAGGACTGTATCGCCTTTTTTGAGAGTGCCCGAATAAATGCGGGTAAACGTCAGGGCGCCATAGCGGTCATCCATAATTTTGAACGCTAGCGCGCGTAATGGGGCGTCAGGATCAACTGCTGCAGTTTCACCGGTTTCATTACCTTCCAAGTCAACTTCCGGCTGTGGGTCGACTTCTGTTGGGTTGGGTAGATAATCAACTACCGCATTCAGCACAAGCTGAATGCCTTTGTTTTTAAACGCAGATCCGCAGTAGGTTGGGAAAAAGTCTAGTGCAATGGTGCCTTTGCGAATGCAGCGCTTAATATCTTCCACGCTTGGTTCTTCACCTTCTAGATAGGCTTCCATTAAGTCGTCGTCTTGCTCAAGGGCAGTCTCGATCAGCGCTTCGCGATACTCGGCTACTTTGTCCTTCATATTTTCTGGAACGTCCTTGACCTCGTAGGCTTCCGGGTCGCCGCTGTCGTCCCAAATCCATGCCTTTTCGGTAAGAAGGTCAACCATGCCGGTAAACTCGTCCTCTATGCCGATTGGTAGCACCATAACCAAAGGGTTGGCGCCCAGTACGTCGCGGACCTGTTTTACAACACGATAGAAATCCGCACCTAGACGGTCCAGTTTGTTAACGAAAATAATCCGCGATACTTCGGATTCGTTTGCATAACGCCAGTTTGTTTCAGACTGTGGCTCTACGCCGCCGGAACCGCAGAATACTCCGACGCCACCATCTAACACTTTCAATGAGCGGTAGACTTCAATGGTGAAATCAACGTGTCCTGGGGTATCAATGATGTTGAGGCGATGATCAGCCCAGGTGCAGCTGGTGGCTGCAGACTGAATGGTTATGCCGCGCTCTTGCTCCTGCTCCATAAAATCAGTTGTTGCAGCGCCATCATGTACTTCGCCGATTTTGTGAATTTTGCCGGTTAGCTTGAGGATGCGTTCTGTGGTGGTGGTTTTCCCCGCATCAACGTGAGCAAAGATACCGATGTTGCGGTAGCGGTTGAGGTCTTTCATTGATTTTCTCTGGACTGGATTTTCTCTGGATGTTCTGTGATTGCTGCGAATATCGGGAAAAACGTCTTAAAAAGTTCCTAGAATCGGATTCTCGATAATTCGATGCTCTTAACCTATTGAAAAATATGGATATTTCAAAGGGTTGGGAAATGCAAGCGCGTACAATACCACCAAGCATCGCAAAGCTCACGTGAAATCTTGCAGCCCGGAGCTTCCTTTCAGAGTGACGGGTCAAAGGTCAAGATCGGCATATACTGGTGCGTGGTCTGAAGCGGTCAAACCATCTATCTTGCGGCGATAGTCACGGTCAATAATCACATCTTTTGCAGCTTGCACACCCAGTTGATTAGCGAGTAAAAAATCGATTCTAAGGCCATGTTTACGATGAAACGCGCCGCCTCGGTAGTCCCACCAAGTAAAAGCTTGCTCTTCCGGGTACTGATTGCGATATAGATCGATTAAGTTTTTGTCTAGCAGCCTCTGCATTGCTTTACGTTCAGCCGCGGTATGAAAAATACCGCCGTCGCCGGATGCGCCACGCCAGGTGTCGAGTGGTTCGGGGACAATGTTGAAGTCGCCGCATAGAATTGCAGGCAGTTCATACTCCGCCTGCCAGTGTTGGGTCAGATCGTCATACCAGCCGAGTTTGCCTTGGTAGTCCGCATGCTCGACGGTTTTACCGTTAGGGCAATACACGGTGCTGAACAGAAGTCGGTCATCAATCGTTGCGGTAATAAGGCGCGACCCAAAGTCGTCCTGACCTGGCAGACCAATCTGGCGCGTCTCGAGAGGTAGCTTGCTTAAGATAGCGACGCCATTCCAGCTCTTCTGACCATGCACCGCTGCGTGATAACCGAGGTCTGCGAAATATTCGTGGGGAAAGTCGTCGGTCGGTGTTTTCAGCTCTTGCAAACCAACGACATCCGGCTGACGCGCTGCTAACCAATGCGTCAGGTAATCGAGTCGGGCACGCAGCCCATTTACATTCCAAGTAGCTACTCTCATAGCAGTCATCTCTCCAAACAACGCGGTTAAAAATTGTGCGCGAGCAGTATGCCATGCTTGGCGTGTTTTCTAAGCGGCGATCAATCGTTCAAAATGGTCCAAGGATATTCCGGTGCGACGCCTATCTCCTTCAGCCCAGTCTCCCCGGCAACTGCGCTGGCTTTTAGCTGGAAAACGCGTCGTAAGTTGGCCTCGCTTAGCACTTCGCTGGGGCGTCCGTCAGCCACGATCGTACCCTTGTTTAGCAAAATCATCCGGTTGCAGAAGCGCGTAGCAAGCGTGAGATCATGTAACACAACGACTACCGTTTTGCCTTGAGCCGCGATGTTACTGAGTAATTGCATGCATTGAAGCTGGTAAAACGGATCCAGGTTTGCAGTGGGTTCGTCGGCGAGGACAACCGGTGTATTGGCTATTAATAGTCGCGCTAGATGAGCACGCATTTGCTCGCCGCTTGATAGATCCTGAATAGTGTGATGACGCAGGTCCTGACAGAAAGTTAGATCGCAGATGTGCTCCAGGAATTCTTTCTTTAGTGGGTCCTCTGAAAACCACCAGACCTTTTCCTGCGGGACACCGAGTCGAATGACTGCTTCGACGGTAAGCCGCCAATGCACTCGTGGATTTTGCTCTAGATAGGCGATCAGCTTAGCGCGTGGCAAAGGGCTAAGTTCGGCTAAAATTTGGCCGTGCACTTTTACATTACCTGCAGTAGGAGAGAGCAACCCAGCGAGACCTTGCAGTAACGTGGTTTTGCCCGAACCGTTCGGCCCGACGATGGCAACCAATTCGCCTTGATCGCCGCGCGTATCACCGAAGCGTGCGCTGAAGCTGCTGACAATGCCAGTGCCCGAGCGCGTTAGGGTCAATCCTTCGGCGGCTAACGGTACCTGGTTGGGTTTGTTACTTACAGATGTCATGTCGTTGCAGCTATGCGATGTTCAGTTGGCATCAGCAGTATTGCGCTGCCGAGCGATTAAATAGAAGAAAAAGGGGGCCCCGATCAATGCGGTTAGCACGCCGATTTTTAGCTCAACTTGCAGCGGCAGCAGCCGCACGGCTAAATCGGCGGCGGTCACTAATGCCGCGCCCCCCAACGCGCTGGCTGGTAGTAAAACAGCTGGGTCTTGCTTCACCACTGAGCGCAACACATGCGGAACAATCAGGCCGACGAAACCGATGACACCGGTTACCGCAACGGCAGCACCCACTGCCAGAGCTGCGCCGCCAATGATTTGTAGTCGCACCATTGGCATTGAAATGCCGAGACTGCGCGCCGTGAATTCGCCGAGCGCCAACGCACGCAGAGATCGCGCCGCAGCACCAACGCTTACCCAACCTAATAGCATTAATGGGAGGCTTAGCCATACATGGCTCATGCTGCGATCTGCCAGAGAGCCCATTTGCCAAAAGATAATCTCCATCGCGGCAAATGGGTTGGGCGACAGATTTAACACCAGCGAGGTCAGACCGCCTGCCAATGCGTTAATGGCTATGCCTGCCAGGATAAGCGTGGCAGTATGAGCTTGGCGGCCCGCTAGCAAAAACAGGCCAAGCGTTGCGATCGCAGCACCGGCGATACCGCCCAAAGGGACGGCCATTGGTAGCGTGGCGGCAAGGCCGCTATAGAATGTCAGGGTCGCACCCAACGCGCCGGCTGACGATATGCCTAAGATTCCTGGCTCGGCTAAGGGGTTGTGCAGCAAGCCTTGAAGGCTGGCGCCTACTAAACCCAGACTACAACCAACGCTGAGCGCCAGAATCGCTCTGGGTAATTTAAGTTCCATCAGAATTTGCTGTTCTAAAGCGGCCAGCGGTGTAAGCCGCCAATCGGCGGAGGGAAACAACGCCTCAGAGAATGCCTGCAGAAGCTGTATGTTTTCCATGCTGGGTAAGCCTGGCGCGGTGGGTAGAATCAAAGCGGCCCACCCCAATACCAGATTGAGGCTCACCAGGCTTAACCACAGCCATTTGTGGCCGCCGAGTAATGAGCTGCGTTTTACTTGCGCAGTCATTGTGAGTCCGCCGGACTGGGCGCAGTCAGGCGACGGCGCGCCGTGTCGAGTTGGCTTATTACGGCAATGGCGCGGGGTGTGCCGCAGATCCAGTCGGCGGCATGTATTTTTATTTGGGCAGCAGCTTGGTTGACCAAGGGATGGTCTAACATTTGCTCTGCTAATGACGGGTATTTGTTGCGGTGGTCGCCGAGGATCAGCAAATCTGGCCTGAGCCGGGCAATTGCTTCAGTGTTGGTATACCCCACACTAAATTTCTGTAGCGCGGGAACGAACCCAGCACGGATCAACAAATGACTCGGCAAAGAGCCAGACGATACAGTAATGATGTTGGGCTGCAGTATGAGCGCGCTGGGCTGCGCGTTAGTATTTCGCTTTGCCTGCGCGGATTCAATTGCTGCGAGATCTTGCTCCATTTGGGTAATCATGGCGTTACCCCGTTCAGTTTGTCCTAGGGCCATGGCGGTCACGCGGATATTAGTCGTTATCTCTGCGACGGTGGCTGCTGGTTTGATTTCGACTGTTGCGAGCTTGAGTGCCTGTAATGCTTGTCGAGTTGCTGCGGCTGCATAGCTATTGATTAGCACCAGGTCGGGTTGGAGATGGGCGATGTCAGAAAATCGTCCAGTGTTTGTCGCAAAGGATTGCGACTGCTTAGCCACAGAGGACGTGCGTGAGTCCTGGCTGAGCCAGGTGACGGATGCCACCTGATTCGGATCAGCCAGTAACACTAGGAGCTGATCGGTGCATAGATTTAATGAAGCAACACGAGCCGGTTGGCCGACGGCGTTAAGCGATAGGCTAGCTATAAGGAGAATGCTTGCGCGCCACACGATGTCGCTTCACCGCCGCTTCAATTCAGAATGCTCGCCAGCATTTTGTTTATAGCGTTGCGGAAACACCCACGCGGAAGGTTCTACCCGGTGATCGATAGCCGAACACTTCCACATACTCTTCATCCAGCACATTCTCCGCTTGCAGCATCCAGGTGAATCGGTCGCTTAAGTCTAGATTGACCGAGACGCTTAGTATGTCATAAGCGCTTAAGGTGACTCGATCTTCCGTGGTCGCATAAATAAACTCGTTGTCGTCCTGCTCGCCATTGCGCAACCAGCTGAGCCGAGCTTGCCCGCGACCGTCTAAAACGTCGCGCTGCAATGCCAGACGAGCACTGTGTTTCGGACGCCGGACTTCCACTCTACCGTCGGGGTCTTTGGTATCAAGATAGGTAAAGGCTGCAATCAGATTGGTGCGTTCGCTCACCTGAGCATTTAAAAATACTTCGACACCTTCTCGTTTACTTTGCCCGGCCTGATTAACGGCGGTGGACAGATAAGTGGTTGAGTCGTAGCTGGTGACAATCTCGTCGGTTAGGTCTGCCTGAAAATAGGTCACGTCGGCGCGCCAGGTAGCGTCAAAGAAATTCCTTGTAATACCTATGTCCCAGCCCTGGGAGGACTCGGGCTTTAGATCGGGATTGCCTTGGAACGCGCTCGGGATAAAGCCGAACAATTCAAAGAAAGTCGGATTGGCCACACCTTGTCCAATTGAAAAATGAAGGTGGGTGGTAGCGCTGGCATCCAGTTGGTAATTAAGCGTTGCCCGAGCAGTTGTCGCATCGCTAAAACGATCGTTGTTGTCATGGCGGACGCTGGTTGCAAAATGCCAACGGCGACCGTGATAAATGTACTCAGCGAATAATCCTTGTTGGGAATCGGCGGCGTTGTAATTAGCATCGGCGTAGCTTGGATAGATATTGGTAAAAGACAGGTCTTCGTATTGTGCGCCGATGTTAACGTAGGACTTTGCTATGGTTTGGCTATCATTCGCGTTAAGTGCGATGCTTGCCTGGTAAGTCCACTGGTCGCGTTTGCCCGCTGAACCGCTGCTGAGTTGCTGCGCCGAGAAAAAGTCGGTGACGCTGTCAGTTTGCGTGAACGCCAAATTGTGGCTCCAGCGAACGCCAGTCCGATTTAATGCCAGTCTGAAATAGCGCTGTTCGGTCTCGGTCACGTCGCCTGAATCGATTACTAAACCTTGTGTTGCAGTGCTGGGGAAATCGAAATCCTGCTTATCCCCGTCGCTGCGAGCATCCACCTTGCGGAACGTCAGCTCTGCGTCAAATCCGCTGTCCCACTCTTTTATCAACTTGCCGTGTAGGGACGTGTTTTTAAATCCATCTTTTTCGTTGCCGAACGCCGAAATGTTATAGCCGTCGGTGGTTAATCGGTTGCCGAAAAAACCTGCTTTGAAATCTCCTTGCTCTGTCGCAAACCGCATAGTGGTACCGTAGTTGCGACGATTGTGGGAGCCACCCTGGGCATAAACATTTGCTTCACGCGTATCGTTATCGATTGTAGGGGTGAACAGAGCAACGACGCCGCCAATGCTTTCCGCGCCATAGCGCGCGCTTTGTGGACCGCGTAATACTTCTATGCGAGCCAGCTGATCAGCTCCTAGCAAGGCGAAATTAAATTCGGCACCCAGACTTGGGTCGTTGGCCTCTATACCGTCTATTAAAACTAGCGTGTGATTGGCTTCTGCGCCGCGCAAGCGTAGTTGCGTTAAACCGCCTTGCGGGCCAGTCCGGTTTAACGAGATGCCAGGAAGATTTCTTAGTAAATCTGCGGTGTCCGCAGGTATTACGCCAGCTTCGTTTTCGATGTCGATCGAGGTAACGGTAGCGCCGACTTTTTGCGCTGGTTGTGGCGTATGGTAGGCGGTAACGATGACTTCCTCATAATCAGTTCCGGCCGTTACACCGCTTGCGGCTATCAATTGGCTGGACAAAGCGCACAGCATAAGGCCGAAGCAGCCGCGTAATGAGTGGGCAATCGTGCCCATAGAATGTAGACGAATCGATGACATATTAATGGCTAGCATGGTGGCTCTGTTACTTCTTGAAGCGTTCAGACTAACCAAGGCATGCTGCGCTTGCCAATGACAACGCTCAAGCGCAACGTGAAAATATTACGGATTTCATGTCGATCTTTTAGCGGACAAATAGCGCTGCAAAAAAGTGACTGAATCTATGGATGAAAACGCTCGACAATTTGCAGGTAAATCAGTGCAGCTTAGTGATATCCAACAGTTTATCTTACGTGACCATGGCGAAGGTCAATGGCTGCGATTTACCGAGCCGCAGCAGATCTTCTCGATTACGAATATCGATCAAGTCCGCACGGCATTAGCGGCGGTGCAGCGCGCTGTGGAAGCGCATGATTGGTATGCAGTAGGATTTATTTGCTATGAGGCAGCCCCAGCATTTGATCCCGCCTATGCGGTCGCATCGACTTGCCCGCTGCCACTGATTTATTTCGCGTTATTTGCTGAAGCGCAGCCGTATGAGCTGCCGTCAGCGCCTGCGACATCGCCGGAGCATAGCTGGTTATTTGATACCTCCCAGTCGGCCTATGATCAAGCGATGGAGACCATCCATTCGAAGATTGGCGCGGGCGATGTGTATCAAATTAACCATACTGTGCGTGCGCACGCGCGGCTTACGGACCCTTGGCAGACTTTTCTAAGTAAGGCCCGCTCAGCTGCTTACGGTGCGTATTTGCAAACGCGCCAGTTCACCGTGATTTCTGCGTCGCCAGAATTGTTATTCAGTCTTGCAGGAGAGCACGTGGTATCGCGTCCGATGAAGGGGACGGCACCCCGTGGAGAGTCTTCTGATATGGACGAGCAACGCGCCGCAACCTTGCGCACTTCAGCTAAGAATTGCGCCGAAAATTTGATGATTACCGATATGGTAAGGAACGATCTCGGGCGAATTGCTAGACCGGGTTCTGTGAAGGTGCCGGGTTTGTTTTCGCTAGAGCCGCATGCGACGGTTTGGCAGATGACTTCGGAGGTCACGGCTGACACAACGGCCGAATGGGTCGATGTCGTCGATGCCTTGTTTCCACCGGCTTCGATTACCGGTGCGCCGAAGGCGGCCGCGATGCAGGTCATTGATGAGCTCGAGAATTCGCCGCGAGGCATTTACACCGGCACCATTGGTTATCTCGCCCCGGGACGTAAAGCACAATTCAATGTTGCGATTCGCACCATCCATATCGAGAACGACAGCAGTCTTGCTAGCTATGGTGTTGGCGGCGGCATTGTATGGGATTCACGAGCATCGGATGAGTACGCTGAGTTACTCGCCAAAACTAAGGTTTTGTATCGCACGCCAGCCAGCCCCGACTTCGAATTGTTTGAAACTTTGGCCTGGTCGGCGGAGTCAGGCTTTTCACGACTTAATACGCACTTGCAGCGGCTGCAGAGAAGCGCAGCGTTTTTCAAAATGCCATATTCGCGGGAGCGGATTGAAGCGGCTTTGCAGAATGCGGTAGCTTCAATAAAAGATCCTTCGAAAGAGACATTGCGAGTGCGGCTAGCATTGCCGCGCTCGGGCGAGGCAGAGGTTGTTTTGAGCGCACTGTCCATTCCTCCCGCAGCTCGACAAGAGATATCCTTAGCGCACACGCCAGTTAGCGCAGATGAGGTACTGCTAAAACACAAGACTAACTGCCGTTGGTTTTATGACCGAGCGCAGACCGAGGTCGGTGCCACAGCAGAGCCGATACTGTTCAACACAGACGGCGAAATTACTGAAACCAACATAGCAAATGTTGTGTACAAAATAGGCGAGCGATACTACACCCCGCCAGCTCGTTGCGGGTTGTTGCCAGGGACCTTGCGAGAAGAGCTGTTGCAGCAAGGCCAGGTTACGGAACGGCTGCTAAGGGTGAGTGAAGTCGGGGCTGTGGATGGCCTGTATTTGATTAACGATTTGCGCGGTTGGCGCGAGACCTATTGGCAGGTCGATAGGAATTACCGATTGAAGGCTTAGAAAGAAAGTACGTGTAGATTGGTCGGGAGAGTAAGAGGAAGGATTTATTGATCTGTCGGTCTAATGGTTTTTGCATGGTGCAGTTAAAATACTCGCGATGAGCACGCGGCGATTGACAAGGTCTAGTCGCATAAGGAAAAATTCGCCGCCCGTTAAGGTGAGTCTCGACGGTAACAGTGGCTAGGTAGCTCAGCTGGTTAGAGCGCAGGATTCATAATCCTGAGGTCGGGAGTTCAAGTCTCCCCCTAGCTACCATCTCTAGTTTCCCAAGCAATCCTTATTATAACCGGAACGCCCAACTTCTCGGAGCTTCGCGTTGCATGGTCGCTCGTTCTTTGTTCAGATTGCGCGCCTGTTGCTTGCGGAAAGATTAGCTAGGCAGGCCACCCAGCAATACAACGTCTGCACTGGAAGCATCCAAGCGGTACTGCATTAGTAGCTGATATTCGGCCGACTGATACCACTGCAGCGCCTCTTCTTTCGTTGGGAATTCGATCAGCACAGTTCGGGTAACGGGCCAGGATCCTTCGAGGACTTCAGGATCTTCGGCCACCGTTAGCAAGCTTCCGTTGAACTTTGCAAAGACCTCCAAGAAACCTGATTCATATTTTCCATAGGTTTTACGATCATGGATATTGATTTTAGCGAGTAAATAAACTGACACGAGGGAAACCTCCGGCTGCGTTTTCAATTTGCTCACTCGATCGTTGCCAAGCTAGTTGTACGTTCAAATAAGCAGACCTTCTTGAACCATAACAGTTATGCGTCGCGCGGCATGGCTCTGCTCAGTCAAAAGGTAGCAATCGCTGCGCTGAACTGGGTTGGCGCATCCATCAGAGCGATATGAAGCCGGTCTTAGATAACGCGTTCTTTTGGTTATCTTTTTCAGCCTGGTGCCTGCTTTTCTTGGGACCGTATTGAGCATTTCAGTTCGCGAATGCTCATACTTTCGGTTGCTCACCCTATCTGTGATATGTGGCTTTCGGTTTAACTGGTTTTCCGCTCGGGTTTAGGCGAAATTAAGCCATCATTTTTGAGGGGTAGTCTATGCGCACTTATCATTCTCTTGTCTTTATTGTTTCACTTGGGATATTTACTTTTGGTTCCTCAGCTTTCGCCGCTGATACTTTTATTCGCTGCGGTCAGTTGTTAGATGTTGTGGCAGGCGAGCTCAAGCAGGATCAAGTAATCCATGTCACGGATAACAAGATCGCTGGGATTTTTGCTGAAGTGCCCCGCGACACCAACGGTGAACTAATTCATTTGCCGGACCAAACCTGCTTGCCGGGCTTGATGGACATGCACGTCCACATCACTTCCGAGACAGATCCGCAACGGTTTGTGCAGCAGTTTCAGCGCGATCCTACCGACTTCGCATATGCCTCGGTGAAGTTTGCTGAGCGCACTTTGCAAGCCGGTTTTACTCTGGTGCGTGATTTGGGTAGTTCGGACAATCTGGCCATCGCGATGCGTAATGCCATCGATCGTGGTGATATTGTAGGCCCGCGTATTGTTGCGGCGGGCAAGAGTCTTGCTACGACCGGCGGCCATGCTGATCCAACTAATGGCGTCAACAGTCGGCTGCGTGCCGACCCTGGCGCTGCCGAGGGGGTGGTGAATGGAATCAGCGAGGCGCGCAAGGGCGTGCGTCAACGCTATAAGGAAGGCGCAGATCTGATCAAGATTACCGCAACAGGTGGTGTCCTGAGTCAGGCGGCTAGTGGTCAAAACGCGCAGTTTTTCGACGATGAGTTGGCAGCGATCATTAGCACTGCTAAAGATTACGGTTTCAAAGTTGCCGCTCACGCGCATGGTGCTGAGGGAATGTTACGTGCGGTGAATGCAGGTGTGGCGTCTATTGAGCACGGTACTTACATGGACAAAGCGACGATGCGGGCGATGAAGCGTATGGGTACTTACTATGTGCCAACCATTATTGCTGGCAAATTCGTCGCTGAAAAAGCCGAGATCGACGGTTTTTTCTCGTCTGTGGTGCGCCCTAAAGCTCTCGCGATTGGCCCGAAAATTCAGGATACCTTTAGCCGCGCTTATGCAGCTGGTGTGAAGATCGCCTTTGGTACGGATACGGGCGTGTCTCCCCATGGTGATAATTGGAAAGAGTTTGGTTACATGGTCGAGGCGGGTATGCCGCCGCTCGAAGCGATTCAGACGGCGACGATTATCGCTGCGGATTTGGTTGATAAGACCGATTCGTTGGGATCCATTGAGCCGGGTAAATTGGCGGATATCATCGCCGTGGACGGTAATCCTCTCAACGATATTGCGACAATGGGCAACGTAAGCTTCGTCATGAAGAACGGTAAGGTTTACCGGCAATAACGGCTTTCAAGTCGATCAAGTTGTCGCATGATCGTCCCCACAGAACACAGATTAAATGAGGTAGATTATGCGCCGAGGGATTTCGATTTGCTTGATGATGCTCGTTGTATGGACGGGTACGGTATCGTACGAAAGTTTAGCGGAGAATGAGATGGAAACAGATAGCATGGAAAACACGGCGCCGACGAAAATAGAGCCATGCCCCTCCTCGCCAAACTGTGTCAGCAGTACTTCGGCTGGGGAAGCACACTTTATCGAACCGTTTGTGCTAGCGGGTTCCGACGATCTTGCGCCTATCCGGGACTATTTGGTCAAGCAGGCTCGCATAACCGTGATCAACCAAACTGCTAATTATTTGCACGTTGAGGCGCGCACCCGGCTGCTGCGCTTTGTGGATGATGTCGAATTTCTGCTAGATGCTGACGGCGCTACGTTGCATATCCGATCTGCCTCGCGGGTGGGTTACTCCGATTTGGGTACCAACCGTCGCCGTTTAGAAACCATGCGCACGGAGCTCGTCGAGCTTGGCGTCATTGCCGGTGGTGTTGCTAGATAGGAAGCACGTGATTGAAAAGCGGCTGACTAAAGCAGTTAGCGCTGGGCAGCGGCAAGTTGCTTAGCGAGATCGATAAAGTCGTTTGCGACAAAGGTATGTTTGCCGGTGACTTCGGTTTCTTCCCCCATACCCGGGCTGCCGAATTCTAATGGCCGAATTACGAATGCGGTCTGTAGCCCCAGTGACGTTGCCCTGGCTAAGTCAGCTTGATGTGAGGCAACCATGACCACTTCCTCGGGTAACAGATCTAGTTTTGCCACAGACTGCAGATAAGTTTCGCGATGGGGTTTATAGAAATGTGCGACCTCAGCACCCAGAATTTGATTCCACGGTAAGTTGGCGAATGTTGCTAAAGCTTGCATGTCAGCGAAGTTGCCGTTGGAGCATGTCGCTATCGGCCCCAGATTTTTGATTTGCAACAAGCCCGTCACACTGTCGGGCCAAGGCTGCATTCGCCGCCAGCAACCAATGCGTTTTGCTATCTCGGCATCGTCGATTGGCTGCATAAGGTGAGCTTGTGCGAGTTCTTTTAGTGCTTCGCTGATAATTTCCGTTAGGCTAATCCAAGCCAATGCTTCGCTACCGCGTCGCTGAGTTTCCTGAGCGTAGCGCTGCCGCCATGCACGTGCGAAATCGGATGCGGAGACTGGCTTTGTTGCGATAGAACCATAGTCTTGCAAGAGCTGGGTGGCGGCCCCGGCAAGCGCCGTGTGCCAGTCGCACACCGTGCCAAATACGTCGAACAAAAATCCCCTTGGGGGTGGCATATCTGGCACGGGTGGGGACTTGGTTTAGGCAGCGTCGCGAGTCGAAATTGGGGTAGCGAGCCCGGGATGCGTGAACTTTTGTTCGCTTGGACCAAACACTAACGCACCGTCTTCGAGCGGGGCATTGCGTATCATTTTCTTGTCCAGCGCATAGTTTTGGGTGTTGCGCCAGGGATCATTGCTGCCTTGTTTCGGGAAGCTATCCATGGCGCGTTCCATATAACCCGCGCTAAAGCCTTCGATCCAAGGACGCAGTTCCATGCTCAGGTCTGCCTCGCGTAAGCGCGGCGTACATTGGGTCACACCCAAAGAATCCATTTGGTTAATCACCCTACAGGCATACTCGGCGGTAAG
>SHBD01000033.1 GCA_004212735.1 SAR116 cluster bacterium | reverse complement strand
GGCTGACATAACAGGCTTGGGCGGCAAACGCTTCGTTTGACTCAATGACATCAAGGTCATCGGCAGAGATACCGGCCCGGTCCAGCGCCATCTTGCTGGCAGGAACCGGCCCAACACCCATGATTTCCGGAGGAACCGCGGCAAAGCCATAGGACAAGACCCGCGCCATCGGTTTTAGACCTTGTTCTGCGGCCGCACTCTCGCTGGCCAGCACAACAGCAGCTGCACCATCATTAATGCCACTGGCATTGCCGGCGGTAACGCTGCCATCTTCCTTGAACGCAGCGCGCAATCCAGCCAGATCCTCGCGGCTCGTTGCCCGCGGATGTTCATCAGTGTCGAAATGTCGGGCTGACTTTCCCCGCCCCACATCAATGCCAACAATCTGGTCGACAAAGCGCCCTTCGGCAATGGCGTGGGCAGCGCGGTCTTGACTTGTCTTTGCAAACGCGTCCTGATCCTCGCGTGAGACGCCGAATTTGCTCGCGACATTTTCGGCTGTAATCCCCATATGTCCATTGCCAAAGGGATCATGCAGGGATGCCAGCATCATATCCACAGCTGTTGCATCCCCCATTTTGGCGCCAAAGCGAAGCTGTGGCAAAAGATGCCCAGCACGCGACATGGATTCAACCCCGCCGCCAATGGCAATCTTGGCATCACCTAACTGGATCAGTTGAATGGCCGAGACAATCGCCTGAAGACCAGACCCGCATAGCCTGTTCACAGTCAATGCCGGTGCATGAGTCGGCAGACCAGCGTCAATCGCAACGACACGGGCGATGTAAACGTCGCGCGCCTCGCTGTGCAGCACATTTCCATAGACAGCGTGATCAACCATGTCCGGCGCCACACCGGCAGTCTCCAGCGCTGCTTTGGTAACGATGCTACCCAATGAAGTAGGCGTGACACCAGCGAGCGAGCCGGCAAATTTACCAATTGCGGAGCGTTTGCCGCCCAGAATGACAACTGACTCTGACATTTCATTCCCCTCAGAAACAACAAAAATACCAAGGTTCGGGTTGGTTGGCGCTAACGCACTGATCCCATCTCCGAAATCGCCTCTAACAAGCAGTCCACATTGTCATGAAATTCAACATTTGGCACGTCTTTTTGTGCTCGGGAGCGCGCCAGAAGCCAGATGGGAATCCCCAATGATCGCGCCGCATTGATTTTTGCCACACTGGCATCACCGCCAGCGTTCTTGCAGCACAGCATCTCTATTCTGTGGTGCCTGAACAAAGCTATCTCAGCGTTTGGATCCGCGTCTGGCATTGCGTTTAAAAATCGGGTTGTTGCGGTATCCTTATATTCGGAAATATTCAACGCGCGCGCGCACAGAAAAATATCCTCACGTTTGGCAAAAACTTCAATCGATGCCGTTCCACCGGCCAGAAACACCCGGGTTCCGGCGGGAATCATCGCCGCCATTTCCTGCCAGCTATCAAATTCGCGCCATTGATCACCCGGTTCAGCCCGCCATTGTGGCCGGTTGAAGGCGAGACAGGGGATCTCTGCAGCAAGCGAGGCAGCGGCAGCGTTACGACTGATGTGGCGGGCAAAAGGGTGAGTTACATCAATGATTGCATCGATCGACCGCTCACGGCAGAATTGGGTCAGACCCTCCACCCCACCAAAGCCACCCGTGTGCACGGGGGCCGCAAGTGGCAGTGGCGACGGCGTCGCTCCGGCCAGCGAGGCAATTAAATCAAATCTCAGATCACCGGAAAGTTTTGCCAAGACGTGCCGCGCTTCCTGCGTTCCTGCCAGAACCAGCAATCTGATTGGCGGCTTCGCTCCGCCTGTCATGCCGGACGCCCTGCCCGTGCCGCCCCTGGCATTTCGCTGCCCGCCCGACCAAGCGGCTTACCATTACGGCTTACGATGATGATTTCCAGATTGACATTGGCACCTCTGAGATGCACGAGGGCCGTTGCGTGCGCTGCTTTGGCAATCTTGTTTGCAAGAGCAAGGCGCTGCGCGGGGTTGGCAAATGATGCCACCTCCAGCACGGTATTCGCCGTCGCCACCCTGTCATGGGGTAGACCACTGTCGGCCGCCATCTCGGCCAATGCGACAAAATTGACCTGTGAGCGGGCCGAATGTAAATCCAGCGCGCCCTGCGCCAGCTTCACCATCTTGCCGAAACCGCCGACGACACTCAGATTTGGCACTGGATTCTGGCGCATATATTTCAGCATACCACCTACGAAATCACCCATATCAAGGAGTGCTATCACCGGCAGGTCATAAAGACCTTTGCCATAAGCCTCGGAGGTCGCCCCTGTCGAACCCATGACATGTTGCAATCCGTTCGCCCTGGCCACGTCAATGCCCCGATGTATCGAGGCAATCCATGCGGAACAGGAAAAAGGACGAACGACTCCGGTTGTCCCCAGAATGGAAATCCCACCCTCAATCCCTAACCGCGGATTCCAGGTCTTTTTCGCGATTGCCGCACCGTTTGGAACTGAAATCTCAATCTGCACATCGCGCGGGCCATCGAGTGAGTCTGCCAACTCTGCCACGATGTCACACATCATCTGGCGCGGCACCGGGTTGATGGCTGGCTCACCAACCGGCACTGGCAATCCCGGTTTTGTAACGATGCCAACACCAGCGCCGCCGGCAAAGATGATGCCAGCACCCACCGCCGTCCTGCTTATGGTTGCACAGATCATCGCACCATGGGTGACATCTGGATCGTCACCGGCGTCCTTAATCACGCCGGCACGGCACCATTCGTCAGCCACCCTTTCGGTATTAACGATTTCCAGATCGGCATTTTTACCTGCCGGCGTGATCACTGACACACGCTCAGGAAATATGCCTGTCACCAGCGCGGTATAGGCTGCATTGACGGCGGCGGTCGCGCATGTGCCTGTTGTCCAGCCAAACCGCAGGTTGGACGACAAGGTTTTGCCCGTTCTGGCCGAAGGTGTCATTGACGTATCAGTCATAGTCGGAATCTAGCCGATCTCGGACACAACAGACATAGTAAAATCACTGGGCGAAGCAAGTTTGCCGTGATCATCCCTGTCGCAAGCCAGTCCCCCGGAACCAGCTGACAGGTTTCACGTGCAAAAAAAACAGAAGTTATTTATCATCAAATGGTTATGAGCAAAGATACCTCCACCACCGAAATGCCGCTGGCGAACGGCACATTGCCGGCGCTTGCAGAAGCCGACTGGCCGGAATTCCTGCCGGGGTGGGTGTGGATGGTTGGCGGCGGACCGGGTGACCCGGGGCTGGTAACGCTCCATGCGCTGAACGCGTTGCAACAGGCCGACATCATCATCTATGACGCGCTTGTCGACCAGTCGCTTTTGCGTTGGACACGGCCTGATGCAGAGGTGGAATATGCTGGCAAACGCGGCGGCAAACCCTCACCGAAACAGCGCGACATTTCCCATCGTTTGATTGGGCTTGCCCGCCAGCGCAAGCGCGTCCTGCGCCTGAAAGGCGGCGATCCCTTTGTCTTTGGCCGTGGTGGTGAGGAAGCGCAGACACTTGTCCAGGCTGGCATCAGGCTGCGGATCATCCCGGGAATTTCGGCTGGCATTGGTGGTTTGGCCTATGCGGGCATTCCCGTGACACACCGTGACGTCAATCAATCTGTCACCTTTCTGTCCGGGCATGATCGCACCGGCCTGATGCCATCCGCTATCGACTGGCACGCCGTTTCCAAGGGCTCACAGGTGATTGTCATGTACATGGCCATCAAGCATATGCCCGACATCTGTTCAAAATTGCTGGCAGCAGGCCGAGATCCGGATGAACCGGTTGCGGTCGTCAAAAACGCAACCCGTGCCGATATGCAGGTGCTGGAAACAACATTGACAAAAGCGCACGCCGATATAACCAAAAGCGGCATCGGCGCACCAGCTATCGTCTGTATCGGGCGTGTCGCGTTGATGCGTCAATGTCTCGACTGGATTGGCCAGATCGAGGGAGAGCCGGTGCGTGATCTAGACCCGCTGGGTGTTCGCGCGGTTTCGGAAACGGGCTGATGGCCAAAAATGGCCTGATCATTGCCGGATTGTCTTCAGGCAGCGGCAAAACCACTGTCACACTTGGATTGATCAGAGCGCTTTGTCGCCAGAAAGCAGATATTTCAGCTGCAAAATGTGGACCTGACTATATTGACTGCGGCTTCCTGACAGCGGCTAGCGGCCGGCCGGCCATCACACTTGATGAATTTGCAATGCCGGATGAGATGCTCCGCGCACTTGCCGGCGGCGCTGACGGCGAAACCTTGATTATCGAGGGTGTAATGGGGCTGTTCGATGGCACCGATGGCGGCCGAGGCTCAACCGCGGCACTTGCCAACAAATTACGGATTGGAGTCATTCTGGTCATTGATGCGCGCCATCAGGCTCAGACAGCGGCTGCCATTGCTGCTGGTCTCGCCAGCGAGTTGCCAGAAGGCGCATCGCTTGCGGGTGTTATCTTGAACCACATCGCGTCATCACGGCATGAACAGCTTATCAGACAAGCCCTGAATGCCCGTTCGATCACCTGTTTTGGTGCGCTGCCAAGCGCGGATGAGGTGACTGTTCCATCGCGTCATTTGGGATTAGTGCAAAGCGCCGACCTTGCCACCGAGGGCCGACTTGATGCGATCATTGAGGCAGCGGCCAATCTTGTCGCCAAACATATCGACTGCGCGGGCGTGCTGGCGGCGGCAACGCCACTGATGCGCAATCCGACGGGCCAAAATGTCTGTTCGGCGATCAACCCACCCGGTCAGCATATTGCCATGGCTCACGACCCAGCCTTCGGATTTCACTATGCGCATATGCTTGCTGGTTGGCGTGATGCGGGTGCTCAGCTCTCTGTATTCTCGCCGCTGAATGACGAGGCTCCATCGCCAGATGCCAATTTTATTTTTCTTCCCGGCGGCTACCCGGAACTCCATCTTCCGACCCTGACAAATGCCACCACCTTTATTGAGGCGCTGATTACCGCGTCAGAAAAAAACATCCCGATCTATGGCGAGTGTGGGGGCTTCATGATGCTTGGCCGCCAAATCATAGACGCCGAGGGCACTGCCTTCCCGGTGGCTGGTTTGCTACCGCTTGAAACCAGTTTTGCGGCGCGTCGTCTGCATCTTGGTTATCGCGTACTCAAAGCGCTGCACCGCCTTGACTGGCTTGGCGCGGCACCTCTCAACGCGCATGAATTCCACTACACCACCGCGCTAGTTGCCGACGGGGATGCCCTTTTCAGCGCTGCTGATGCGGCTGGCTCTCCCATCGGGGACATCGGCTTGATCCGTGGGTCAGTGGCCGGCTCATACGCCCACATCATTGCCTGACAACAACCGCTGCAGTGAAGGCCATCAACCCGCGTCAGGCTCTGCGCTCGCTGGCACGGCCGGGTTTCGGTCTGAGGACGTGTACATGTTCGGCGTCATACAGTGCGCTGTCCCGAAAATCGGTGGATTGATCAAGGCCACGGCCAACAAAAATCAGTGCGGTGCGGGTGATTTTTTCCTTTTGTACAGCCTTGTGGACCGTTGACAAGGTTGCGTGAAGATAGGCCTCATCCGGCCAGCCAACCCGGTAGGCAACGATCACCGGACAATCGGCACCATAGAACGGCGTTAGATCCCTCTCGATCTGACGCAGATTGCGGATCGAAAGATGTATTGCGAGGGTGGCACCGGTTCGGCCAAGGCTGGTCAATTCCTCTCCCTCCGGCATTGCCGATGACTTCATCGCCGTGCGCGTCAGGATCAGGCTTTGCGTCACCTCTGGCACCGTTAATTCAATGCCAAGCCCAGCGGCGGCGGCGGCATAGGCAGAAACACCTGGAACAATCTTATAGTCAATACCAAGAGTCTTCAGCCGTCTGATCTGTTCTGCAATTGCCCCATAAAGTGAAGGGTCACCCGAGTGAACACGCGCCACATCAAACCCGGCCTCATGCGCTGTCACAATCTCGGCTATGATGTCATCAAGCGTCAGGGAGGCTGTGTCTATGACGGTGGCATGGGCTGGCGCGGCGGCAACGACCGCCTCTGGAACAAGCGAGCCTGCATACAGGCAAAGCTTGCAGCTTTCGATCAGACGCAATCCACGAACGGTGATCAATTCAGGATCACCCGGTCCAGCACCAATGAAATGGACTGTCATGATTTGGACTCCTCATCTTTGACATCTGATGCGCGGGCATCCAAATGCTTGGCATAGCCGCGTGGCGTATAGATCGACACCCCCCTGCCATGCATGATCTGACGGGACGTACTGGCCCCAACCATCACCACGGTCAGCATATCGACCTCATCGATATCCAGTGTCGCAAGCGTACGGAACAGCAGCTTTTCTTCCGGACGGCCAAGATTGCTGGCCAATAAAACAGGTGTTGTTCCACTGCGGTAGGTCAATAAAATATCCCGCGCACTAGCAAGCTGGGTACGCCGACGCTTTGAAACCGGGTTGTAAAACGCGACGACAAAATCCCCTGCTCCAGCCCCATGAATGCGGCGCTCGATGGCCTCCCATGGTGTCAGCAGGTCGGACAGCGAAATTGTACAGAAATCATGACCCAGCAATGCACCAGAGCGTGCCGCCGCAGCCTGTAGAGCGGAAATGCCCGGCGCACTGACCACGTCAACGCGCCGCGCAGCATCTGAGACACCGCCACTGGCCAGATCACGATCCAGCAATTCAAAAACCAGCGCACCCATGGCATAGATACCAGCATCACCTGAACAGATAATGGCAACATCACGCCCTGTGGCAGCGGTTTCAAGCGCATAACGGCAACGGTCTTCTTCTTCGCCAAGGGCAAAATCCCGGCGCGGCAGATGCGCTGCCATTGGCCCTAAAATATCGATATAGAGGCCATAGCCGACCAGCTCATCAGCAGACTGGATCAAACGCGAGGCCTCGGGTGTGCGCCACGCCGCCTGCCCCGGTCCAATTCCAATCAGCATTACCCGTCCGGGCTTGCGCCCCGGCATCCTGCCGTCCCAAAGGGTGGGTATCTGCGCCAGTGCCATCGTTGCATTTGTAGATTTCCGTTTTTCGATGACCAGTTTACCGGCCGGACCGGCAGCAGCCAGTGACGCCGCCTCGCACACACCATGGACGCCAACCTCGGCGAAGACCACATCTGACGGGTTGGCCAAACGCGGCGTCTCGGCTTCAAGAGTAGCCGCGTCAAACACCCGGAAGGGAACACCAAGGATGGCCGCAACAGCGTGCATCGCCGGCTCATCAGCCTTGAGATCTAGCGACACCGCGCAGAAAATGGTCGCCGCATTTATGTTGGCTGCGGACAGACCACTCATCACCAGATCCATCACCTCATCAACACTGCATCCGCGGGCACACCCAAGGCCAAGCACCATGTCCTGTGGGCAATAGACAAGCTGATTTTCAGTCGGAATCACGGCCTTGCGTGTGGCCGTCAGTGTTACGGCATCACCGCGCGGCACATCCGCCAACCAGTCCTGGAGCTTGGCTGCACATTCGCCATCAAGAAATGCGCCATCTCCAGCCAGCAATTGTGGCATCACACGCCCCGCCGAAGCGTAATTTGCAAGTTTCCAGCCTACAGGTGGTTCATCCAGCGAGGCGTTCCATTGCAAATTGCCAGCCGTTGTCACCGCCAGCGTTGCCGCCAACGCCCGAGTGACCTGTGCGCCAAGCGTAATTGCACCATGATGACCGCCAATCAGCGGAACAACATGCGCGCCTGTCTCGCTAACCGCAAGCACCGCCGCATCCCGGCTTTTATGCTGGAGATAGGGTGCGATCGAGCGGATCAGAATTCCTGCCGCGCAAATGCCAATTATCGGGCGGCCGGCAGCAAACAATTCTGCAATATGGGGCCGTGCCTTGACGAAAATGACATCGGCCTCTGAACAGCGCATGGCATGACCATGGATATCGGCGTCCACCGTGCTGGCAATCTTGCGAGCAAGCTCCAAACCACTTGCCGATAGCACAATGATGGCTGGTTTCTTGTCTGGCATCGGGCCGACATGCCGCGTCACCTGATCCACGGGTCATCCCCTTTATAGAGCAGAATCATCGAAAAATAGGGCGCCTCGTTAGGAGCGTCCTGAAGACGGAGATTACGTTGATAACCCAGTGAAGCATGGCTGACATAAAGCGCCCTGTCAGCAAGACCCAACCGGGAAAACAACGCCTTCAGGCGAGGCATATGCCGACCGATCTTCATAATGGCAATTGCCTCCGCCGTTGCAATTCTTTCCGCCAGCACGAGATCATCAAGCGGGCCCGGCAAAATCGTCAGAACATCATTGCGCGCGACGAGCGGATGCGCATGTGCCGCTGCACAGGCAGTCAAGCTGGTTACACCGGGAACAATCTCGACATCATAGCTGTCCTTGAGGCGCGCCAATAGATACATGAAGGAGCCGTAAAATAACGGATCACCCTCACACAGCACGACAACATTACTGCCTGCATCAAGATGTTCTGAAATGGCGCTGGCAGCCTCATCATAAATGCTTTGCGCGGGCGCTCTACCTGTTCGCATCGGCACCACCATCGGGATCTCGATGGCATCATCTGCAATTGCATCACTTGCAATGGCTCTGGCAAAGCTCTCGCCAGTGTCAGGTGCCGGATAGGCAATGATGCGCGCCGCCTCAATCAGGCGCCACGCCCTGCGGGTCATCAGTTCAGGATCACCCGGGCCAGTTCCAACACCAAAAAGTGTGCCTGTCGCCATCATCGCCTCCCCTGTTGTTTGACCCAATACCATTGAGTCACGGGCATCAATGGTCGCCAGCCATGAAAACCACCAATGGGATCAGCATGGTGAACAGCCAACCGGATCAGATCGCCGCCTGTCTTCTGCCACTGGACGGTGAGGATGGCCTCGCTCTCTATGGTTACACAATGTGCCACCAGAATGCCTCCCACCGGCAACGCCGCCTGACATTGCGTAACCAGCGCTTCTGACAGGCCGCCCCCGATGAAGATGGCATCAGGTTGCGGCAGTTCGCCAAGGCCGTCTGGCAACTCCGCTTGATGGAGCTGCAAATGTAAAACACCACAGGCAGCGGCATTGCGTTTCGCCATTTCCAACTGCGCGGGATCGCGATCAATGGCATGGGCATTGCTGCGCGGTGCGTTGCGCAGAAAATCAATGGCAATCGCCCCTGACCCGCAGCCAATGTCCCACAATGTGGCACCCGGGAACGGGGCCAGCTTTGCCACCGCATCGGCCCGTACGTCACGCTTGGTCAGCTTACCACTATTCTCGAAAGCGGCATCGGGTAGAACAATCCCCGGCGCAGCGGCGTGACAGCCAGCACAGTCAACCGCCAGAATATGAAAGTCGGAGATGTCTTGATGCGCCCATGATGCTGCCAGACCGTCATGACGCGTCTCCTCATCCCCGCCAATATGCGCAAGAACGCTCATGCTCGCGGCACCAAAACCGGCCTTTGTCAAAAGCTCAGCAACCTGTCCGGGCGCATTACCATCACTTGTCAGCACCAACAATCTGGCCCGTGGGTAGAGACGAGGAAGAATGCCAACAAGCGGACGACCATGAATGGTCAGAGTTTCTACCTCGGCAAGCGGCCACCCCATCCGTGTCGCCGCTATCTGAAATCCCGACACGGCGGGTATCACCTCACAATTACCGGGACCAAGGCGGGCAAGTATACTTGCGCCGGCGCCGTACCACAGCGGATCACCAGTTGTCAGCATCACCAGTCTGCGCTCCTGCAGTGCCTCAATCCTAGAAAAAATGTCACTAAACGGTGTCGGCCATTCTTCAATTCGCGGTCCTGCTGGCAATTCTGTGTGAAATCTGCGAGCTGCGATGACATGGTCTGCCGCAGCAATCCGCGCCTGAACAGCCCCCGGTAAACCCGAGAAACCTGCCTCGGTAGTGCCTATCAGGACAGGTTTCATGACCTCTCTCCCGCACAGTTCGCGATGATTGCCAGAGCATTCAACGCGGCAGACGCAAGTGCGGAACCGCCACGCGTTCCATGAAGTGTCAAAAATGACGTGGTCGGCGTGTGGTCGGCAAGCGCCTGCTTACTCTCGGCGGCCCCAACAAACCCGACTGGAAAGCCAAGAATTGTCGCCGGCCGCGCCCCGTCATCAATAAGTTCGAGCGCGCGAAATAACGCTGTTGGTGCATTGCCGAACACCAGTACCGCACCATCGATATGATCACGCCACAGCTCCACAGCCGCTGCAGATCGCGTTGTTGTCAATTCCTCAGCAAGACTTGCAGTGCGTGGATCATTCAGCGTGACAATGACTTCGTTTGCCGCCGGAAGGAATTTTCGGGTGATGCCGGAGGCAACCATCTCACAATCTGCCAGAACTGGCCGCCCCGCAGCAAGCGCGTTGGTCGCAGCAGCCACCAAATCAGCGCTGTAACCAAGATCATCAACAATGTCCGGCATCCCGCAAGCATGAATCAGCCGGACCACAACATCCTGTAACTCGGTTGGCGTCGATGAGAGGTCAGCCTGCGCCCGAACAATCGCAAAGGAGGCGTCATAGATGGCCTTGGGATCCTTGATGTGATCGGGAACAGGCACGGCGGTCATTTGCCCTTTGTATCAGACACCGGCTTGCGGTTGCGGACTGATTCTGGACCATGGGGATGTTTGGCGTGCGGATAGGGATGATGAAGATGCCCATGGTCATGAGAGTGATCGTGGGAATGGTTATGAGAGTGATCGTGGGAATGGTTATGAGAGTGGTCCATATCCAGACGACAGGCACCAGTACAAAAACTATCACAGAGATCGCAATCCTCGACATTGCTTCCCGGCGCGGAAACGCCCTGCCCTTCGACATGATGATGGTGACTTTCCTGCGCAAGCCCAACCTCTGCCTCAAAACCCAGCACCTGCGTCCGGTATTTACACAACGCACAATTCATATTGTTGCTGCCTTGCAGAATTTCCCGCACACGATCAGCAAAGGTGGCAATGACCTTTGGGTGGTCATTCAAATAGCCCGCTTTGATGAATTCGATATCGGGATAGGCCGCAGCAACCTCGTCAGTGAAACCATAAATTCTATCGATCAGAATTCCGGAAAACAGAAAATAGGGAAACACCACAACGCGCTTGTAGCCCAGCTTTGCGACATGCTCCAGACAAGGCTGCACCAATGGAAATGTGACGCCCGAGTAACCAACCTCAGCCCAGCCAAAACCGATGCCCTCCCAGAGCATTCTAGCGATTTTCGAGATATTGGAATTGGCATCGGGGTCAGACGCTCCACGGCCGATCACGACAAGACAGGTTTCGGCAAGATCGACTGGGTCGATCGAGTGATCTGCCTCAGCGATGGCCTCACTAATCCGGTCATTGGCTGCCTGCAACATCTGCAGATCAATCGCTAATTCGCGTCCATATTGGATGGTGATCCCGTGTTCCGCGGCATAGGTGTTGAGGACCGACGGAATGTCATTCTTCGCATGACCAGCAGCAAACAGCATACCCGGCACAGCCAGAACATGCGTCACACCCTGCTCACGCAAATTATCCAGACCTGTCTTGATCACCGGCGTTGCAAATTCCAGATAACCATATTCCACCGGCCAGTCTGGAAATAATGGCGCTAATTTTTCTGCCAGAACTGCAAATTCGGTCACTGCCGATTTTGATCGCGAACCATGACCACAAATCATCACACCATATTTCGGCTCTGCTGGGCTTGACGTTGTTGCCTCATGCATTGACTTCATCTCCTGTCTCAATTTCCTCGGCATCATCCTGAACCGTTTGTTCCCCGTCATCTTCACGTGTTGCAAGCCAACCGGCAAGCACCGCAGAGGCCGCAATCAAACCGATGCCAACGAGGTGACCATGCCCGGCCACCTCACCAACATGGCCGATATGTGCAGTGGCACTGCCAAATGGGGCAATCCAGGTTGTTGCCATCACCATTCCGGCTGGCAACAGGCTTTTCAAAGGTAAAAAGCTGATCATGATATCGGTCCCAACTGGCAATTGCACAAACGCCGATGGCAGCAGGACAGGATGAAGCAATAACGACTGAGCAAAGACGCATAATCGCGCTTCGCCTGGGTCATTTCCGGCTGGTCCGAGGCCCGGATTTGGCTGCCTGACTTAGGTCCACCGCACCGGGATCGCTTTCATCTTGTTTACAAGTCCACCGACCGCTGAGCTAAGGTAATAGACGGCATTGATAAAAACAATTGCACCAATGCGACCAAAGTTGAATTTTATCGACGCCATAGACATTTCTGGCGCATATCATCAACATTTCGAGAACAAGCATATGGACAATTTTGATGCTGGATAATCTGATACCACATACCGCGGAGGAATTTGCCCTACGGATGATCATTCTGGCAGCTGCGCTGATGCTTGACTGGCTTTTTGGCGAACCCGACATGCTGTGGCGGCGGATACCACATCCGGTTGTGCTGTTTGGACGGGCCATCAGCCTTGGCGAACGACTTGGCAACCGCAAGAAAGGCCGCACCGGCCTGACCCGCCGACGGACTGGCGTTTGCGCCATGCTGGTTCTTGTGCTGATCGCCGGATTATTCGGAATTGGCCTTTCGCTTGGGGGTGGACTTGCCGAACTGGTGGTGCTGACGGTCCTGCTCGCTGGCCGATCCCTTGATGACCATATCCGCGCCGTTTTCTTGGCACTAGGAGAGAATATTCAAGCCGCGCAGGGGGCCGTTGCGATGATTGTCGGCCGCGACACCAGCCAAATGGATGAAGCCGATATTGCCAGAGCTGCGATTGAGACAGGTGCTGAAAACCTCTCCGATGGTGTGATTGCACCGGCTTTTTGGTTCCTACTGCTAGGAGTGCCCGGCCTGCTTATTTACAAAATGACCAACACTGCCGACAGCATGATCGGCTATCGTAATGCGCGTTATCTGGCCTTTGGCTGGGCAGCCGCTCGTTTTGATGATGTTCTAAACTATGTACCCGCCCGCCTTACCGCCCTATTGATCTGCGTTGCCGCCACCACTGCACAGGGTGGCATCAGCCGTGCATTTGCCAGCATGTTGCAGGACGCAGGAAAACACCAATCACCCAATGCCGGATGGCCAGAGGCGGCGATGGCTGGTGGGATCGATGTTTGGCTAGCTGGCCCTCGCCGCTATCACAACAGAGTTCGCCACGCGGCGCAGCTGCATGCCCGGGGCAGGACTGCCGACAGGACCACCGTTCTTGAGGCTCTACGGGTATTGATTATCGCGCAGATATTGTTCGGACTTGCGTTGGTACTGTGCGCCATCAGCCTCGCTCCAGATGTGCTGATTTAATCAGCGTTAATACGCCTCCGATTTTTAAAGGCCTGCCAATTCCGCCAACGCATCCATATCAAGATGCCGTGCCATATGACTGGCAAGCTGGTCAAGAATTGCATCAACATTGCCGGCAAAATCGATCATGCCCAGCTCAATTGACTTATTTCGCCGGGCCGCCAGATCGGCCAGAAATGCGGTGCGGAAACCATTATCAGCAAAGATCCCATGAACATAGCTGCCAATGATTCTCCCATCAGGCGAGCTGGCACCCTCTGACCGGCCCTCAATCTGCACGACGGCGCGCGCGCAATCAGCACCATCCGTGCGGCCCATATGAATCTCATAACCGGAAATCTCAGTGCCAAAACGCTTGGAAATACCCGTGACCTGGTTCAGCGTTTTTGTCTCCCCAATCGTGGTTTCAACAGAGAGAAGCCCCAGCCCGGCAACGCTGCGCGCTTCGCCTTCAATACCATGCGGATCCGCCAATCCTGTGCCCAGCATCTGATATCCACCACATAGACCCATCACCATGCCCCCACGCCGAACATGCGCGTTGATGTCTATGTCCCATCCCTGTTCGCGCAAAAACTCCAGATCATCAATTGTCGCCTTGGAGCCGGGAAGCAAAATCAGATCAGCATCACCGGGTATAGCTTCGCCAGAGGCGACCAACGTAAGCCTGACCCCAGGCTCAGCTGAAAGCGGGTCAAGATCGTCAAAATTGGCAATACGCCGCAACACCGGAACCGCAACATGCAGCGCGTCAGTTCCGCCTTGAGTGTCTGTATGTCCTGTCTTGCCGGATAGATCCAAAATATCCTCAGCGGGCAGAAAACGGGCATCGGCAAACCACGGAAGGATGCCAATACCAGTCCAACCCGTTGCCTGTTCAATGATTTTTATTCCCTCAGAAAATAGTGAAGTATCACCTCTGAATTTATTGATTATAAATGATTTTATTAATGATTTGTCCTGTTCATCAAGAACAGAGTCTGTACCGACAAGGCTGGCGATAACACCTCCACGATCAATA
>SHBD01000032.1 GCA_004212735.1 SAR116 cluster bacterium | reverse complement strand
AAACTTTAGTCGCGCTGAGCTTGATGCTTTCTCACTCGAGAGCCAGAGGCGTGCTGGCCAGGCCGTCGCAGAGGGGGCCTTTAGCAAAGCCCTAGTGCCCGTACAAAATCCCGACGGCACCTTGGCACTCGATCAAGAAGAATACCCAAGACCACAAACTACCGCCGAGTCCCTGGCTACGCTGCAGCCGGCCTTTGAAGGCCTCATGGATATGGAATTCTTCGACTCCGGTCGAACCTACCGCGAGTGGGTGGCCGAGCGTTGGCCAGGATTGGTAGTAGATCATCGCCACCACGCGGGAAGTTCCTCGGGTGTTGTCGACGGTGCCGGAGCGCTGGTGATGGCCTCTCCAGATTACGCTCAACGCAACGATCTCAAGCCCCGTGCGCGTATCGTTGCCATGGCCAACATGGGACATTCCCCTGAGTACATTTTGAATGCCCCAGTGGATGCCGCCAAGAAGGTACTGAGCAAGGCAGGTATGACGTTGGATGACATCGATCTGTTTGAAGTAAACGAGGCCTTCGCAGTCGTGCCAATGAAGTTTATGCGCGATCTCAACGTAGACCACGCCAAGGTCAACGTGAATGGCGGCGCCATCGCCCTAGGGCACCCCATCGGTGCCACAGGTTCCATGCTGATCGGTACGGCCTTGGACGAACTCGAGCGCCGAGGGCAGTCGACGGCGCTGATCACCATGTGCGCAGCAGGCGGTATGGCGCCTGCTGTCATCATCGAGCGACTGTAAGAAGTCGCGCAAAGACCGCACCAGTTAACGAATTTTAGTTAAGGAAGGAAAAGCAATAATGCAGAACGCGAACGAGATGGAAAGTTTTCGCAGCGACGTCAGGGCTTGGGTCAATGAAAATTTCCCCACCAGTCTGCAGGGGGTCGATCTGGCGGGTATCGCCGGTGGCGAAAGCGGCGCCAAGGCCGACGATGACGTGAAGGTTGGCCTAGACGCCTGGCGTCAAAAACTGGCAGAAAAGGGTTGGGGCGCGCCCACTTGGCCAGTGGAATATGGCGGCGCAGGCCTCAGTGATCCCCAGGCCGATATTATCGGCGAGGAGATCCACAACGCCGGTGCATACAACCCCATTCCCCACATGACAGGCATGGGCGTTACCATGGTTGGGCCAACGCTGCTGGAATACGGCTCCGCCGAACAAAAGGCGCGCCATTTGAAGGGGATTGCCAGCGGCGAGATTCGTTGGTGCCTGGGCCTCTCTGAGCCTAATGCCGGATCTGATTTGGCCTCACTGTCGACCAAGGCCGAAGACAAGGGCGATTATTTTGCCTTGAACGGGCAGAAGGTCTGGACTTCAGGTGCACACATTTCCCAGTGGTGTGGCGCCTTGGTGCGGACAGACACGGATGCTGGAAAGCGCGATGGCATCAGCTTTGTCATGCTGCCCATGCAACAAGACGGCGTGGAGACTCGGCCTATTCGCCTGATCTCTGGCATATCGCCTTTTTGCGAAACGTACTTCACTGATGCACGCGCCGAGAAAGGCGATTTACTGGGCAATCTCAACGACGGTTGGAGCGTGGTGAAGCGCCTGTTACAGCACGAACGCCAGAGCCAAACGGGTGGGCGAGGGGTGAGCATGCTCGACTCTGAGCCGCTGCATGTGAAAGCCCAGCGCTTTGTGGGTACCGATGACAGCGGCGCACTTGTCGATAAAGACCTGCGTCAGCGGCTGGTGCGCAACTACATGGACGGAACAGCACACCGTCTGACCGCTCAGCGCATTACCGACGAGGCCGCCGGACGGGTCGAGGTCAGCGCTGCCGCTTCCATTTTGAAAAATTCCAACACCCGATTTGCCCAGCAAAAAGCCGAGTTGGCGCTGGAGATTATGGGTAGCCAAGGCATTGGCTGGAGTGGCGATGATTTTGCCGAAGAGGAACTGGGCATCGTGCGCGAATGGCTCTCGGGTAAGGCGATGTCGATTTACGGCGGTTCGTACGAGGTACAAAACAATATTATTTCCAAGAACGTTTTGGGTTTGCCCGAGACCACGCAAAAAGGATAGCCAATGGCAGCGTTAACTGAAGAACAGTCGATCCTGAAAGATCAGGCAACGTCATGGGTCGAGGCGGAGTTGCCGGTGCAGAAGTTCCGCGAATTTCGCAACGCTAACAGCGATGGCGGCTTCGACCCGAAAGCATGGTCCGCCATGGTAGACATGGGCTGGACTGGCATCTTGGTGCCGGAAGCCTATGGCGGTTCAGACCTTGGCTACCTAACCTTTGGGGTCATCTTGGAGCAGTTGGGCCGCCAGCTCTGTGCATCGCCGCTCTTCGCGTCAGCCTATGTGGGGGCCAGCGCCATCAACTTGGGTGGCAGCGATGAACAAAAACAGCAGTGGTTGCCGGCCATTGTGGATGGCAGTGAGATTCTGACCCTTGCCGTGGACGAGCAGCCTCGCCATCAGCGCGACGCCATCGCCTGTGCGGCGAAGGCTAGCGATGGAGGCTTTGTGCTCAGTGGTGCCAAAACATTTGTGCCTGAAGGCATGAGCGCTACAGCCTTTGTGGTTGCCGCGAAAAGCGACGCGGGAGACGTTGAACTGTTCCTAGTGCCTGCCAATACAACCGGCGTCAGCCGATCAGGCATGGCGACCGTGGACAATCGCGACTATGCACGCGTCACCTTGAGCGATGTGGCAGTGCCCGCTGAGTCGCATCTTGGCGCAATGTCCGGCGGTGAGCTTTATGAGCAGGTGCTCAACCGCGCCTGTGCCGGGGTCGCCATGGAGATGCTTGGGGTTGGCTGTTTCAGCTTTGAAATGACGCTGGACTACCTGAAAACCCGCAAACAGTTCGGCAAAGTTATTGGCTCATTCCAAGCACTTGGCCACCGAGCAGCGGAACTCTATTCGGCTCAGGAAATGGCACGCTCCTGTGCCGAAGCAGGGGTGATTGCTATCGACAATGATGCCGATGACCAAGCTGCCATGAGCGCTCTGTCAAAAGCCAAGACGGGTGAGTTTCTGTTCGACATGTCGAATCAACTCATACAAATACATGGCGGAATCGGTATGACGGACGACTATGATGCGGGGTTTTACCTCAAACGCGCGCGTGCGCTAGAGGCGCTGTACGGGAATCAGGCGCTGCATCGGGATCGCTATGCAACGCTGCTAGGTTTCTGAAGGTTTTCAAGGCGAAAAAAAGCCGGGGTTACCCGGCTTTTTTATGTCGCCAGCGATGCTGGTTAGCGTCTAGTGCGGTTCCAGCCTTCGAGGGCTTGGCGCATGTCTAGTAAATCTTCTTTGCGCGCCATCAAGTCTTCGAACTCAGCATCAACACCAAACTCTAGGTCGGCGTTGTTGAAGATTGCACAGGTTGAGAAACGGCCGCCGCCTGCTTGAATGACCTTGCCGTTGGGCGCATCTTCGCTTGCCATCAGCAGAACCGCCGGTGTCACCAGCCGTGGATGCACATCAGGGTCTGGGTTTTCAGGGTCGAGATCCTCTCGGCCAGGAATGGTCGCAATCAGGCGCGTGGCAGCGCTGGGAGCAAGGCCATTGACCCGAATATTCTTCGCAGCGCCCTCGAGGGCAAGTACATTAATCAGCCCTAACATACCCATTTTAGCCGCCCCGTAGTTGGCTTGGCCGAAGTTGCCATAAATGCCTGATGTCGAACTGGTGAGGACGATGCGGCCATAGTTCTTCTCATACATGATCGGCCAAGCCGCATGGGTGACATAGGCGCTGCCGTTTAAATGCACGTCCATGACCAGATCCCAATCATCGAGGGACATTTTCTTAAAGCTCTTGTCTCGCAAGATACCCGCGTTGTTGATCAGAATATCGACGGTGCCAAATTCCGCTACGGCATCGTCAATAATCGACTTTGCGCCTTCGCGGCTGGACACCGAGGCCTTATTGGCAATAGCGACGCCACCGGCCGCACGGATTTCTTCCACGACCACATCGGCCATATCGCTGGCGCCCACACCGTCACCGCTGCCGCCCAAGTCATTGACCACAACCTTGGCACCGCGTTTGGCGAACTCCAGCGCATGGGCTTTGCCCAACCCGCCGCCCGCGCCGGTAACGACAACTACCTTGTCTTCAAATTCGCTCATCCGTTTTTCCCTTTCTTGTATTGATCAATCAATTTTTTCATTCGGTGTAGGCTTAAAGCGACAACCCAGCACTGCCAGCAATGGTCAGACGATGCAGCTCTCTGGCATGGCCGTCATAGCCACCATAAGCTCGATGCAGTACCGACCGGTTGTCCCATACCACCAGCGTATTGGGTTCCCACACATGGGTGTACTGGAACTCTTCGCGTGTCTGCCAATGGTACAAGTCCATGATCAGCTGTTGGCTTTGATCCGCTTCCAGACCCACGATGGTATGAATGTAGCCAACGGTGCCGAAGAGGGTGTCGTTACCTGACTCCGGGTGTTTGGCAATAATTGGGTGTGGCTCTGAATTGTTCGCCTGCTCCGAAAAAAGAATTTTCATGCTGCGATCATTGCCCTGGTCCTTTTCTCCGTAGGTGCCTTGCGGACCGTAGGCCGCTGCGGCGGAGTGTAGGGCGACCTTGCCCTCGAGCCGGCTTCGCAGCTCATCCGGCATCTGCGCCAGCGCCATCTGTTGGTTGGCGAACCCCGTGTTACCACCCACAGGCGGAACGACTAAGCTGTATAGGCAGGTACCGATGGGTGGGTGTTTTTTGAAGCTCCAATCGGTATGCCAATTCTCCGCAAACACCGGCGCCTGTTCATCAGCGCGCCGAGTCAGAGCTACCACTGGGGTTTTTTTGTTGATCGGTACGAAGAAGGGATCGTCGCCAATGCCGCCCAGTGCCTGAGTGACACGAACCAGGTCTTCGTCGTCAAGCTGTTGATCGGGGAAAGCCAACACATGGTGTTCCAGCCAAGCATCGCGGATGCCTTGGAGTGTGTTGGTAGGCAACGGTTTCGATAAATCGAGGCCAGTAATACGGGCGCCGCAGGCCTGCCCGCTGGGCGTGATGTTCATTGGCTATCCCCTGAAATATCTGCACGAAGCGCCGCACTATAACGTGCGTTGGTTTTTTCAGCTAACCCGTGGACAGGGCGAGTAAGCGCGAAATCTCCCGCGCGCTGCGGCCACTTTGATCTCGCCAGACGTTGAACGCCTCCTGAGTCGCCAGCAGATCTTTTTGACTGCTGGGGTCCTTATCCACCACGCCCGCGGCAATCAAGGCAGCGACCACATCTTGCGATAAGATTGGCGAGTCATAGCCCAGAAAACGTAAACAGTAGCGACCGGTTTGACCGCCCAAGCGAGTGCCGTTTTTTTTCAGATGCATCCATAGCCCGACAAAGTCTGAATCGGGCCAGTCGGCCATGAAACGACCGAAGGAGCCGTGCTCGGCGCGTATATCGAGAATATACAGTGCATTGGCGCGCACGCTGGCGATCTTGGTGCCGTGGCGGACGATGTCGGTATTGCGGGTCAGTTCCTCAATTTCTTCATCGCTCAGCATGGCGCAGCGGGTCACGTCGAAGTCGTGAAAGGCCTTTTCAAAACCCGGCCACTTCGCCGTAATCACGCGCCAGACAAATCCTGCGCGGAAAATGCAGGCGGTCATCTCGGCAAGCACCTCGGCATCGTTCAGTGTGGTTAGGTCCGTAGTCTGGCGCATTGGCCCGAGTAAGGCTTCCAATGCTTGGTCACCGCCTTTGCGCTTGCTCGCGCGCGCGTAGATTTTGTCGAAGTGCTGCATGAATCCAATCGGTGTTTTGATGAAAAACGAAGCCGAGCGAGTATGTAATATGGCGGCTCAAACATGCAACGCGCGCTAATCCCATGCACCCAGACTATCCACGCTTTCACTTGGCCATACCGGTCACTGACCTGAGCGCTGCTCGTGGCTTTTACGGGGGTGACTTGGGATGCGCTACCGGTCGTGAGTCAGCACGCTGGATCGACTTCGACTTTTTCGGCCACCAGTTGGTCACTCATGAGGTGGATGCCTCGCAGGTGAATGCTGCTGATACCGGTGGTGCTACCAACGAGGTTGAGGGTCATGACGTCCCAGCGTCGCATTTTGGCATCGTGATGAGTTGGGAAGATTATCAGTCGCTGCTTTCACGGCTGACCGATGCAGGCACCGAATTTGTTATCGATCATCATGTGCGTTTCGGCGGTCGACCGGGGGAACAAGCCACCTTTTTTTTGCGGGATCCCAGCGGTAACCATCTGGAATTCAAGGCGTTTCGCAACATAGAGATGCTGTTTGCAAAGGATTTAGAGAACTACTAGACGCTCTTAACGTTGTTCTTGGGTTCTAGGCGATAGGCGCCGCTTTTGGTTCAAGGTAACCTTCCCATTGAAAAATTCGGAAACGGAAAGTGTCACATGAAATACTCAAGTTGGATGACTGTCGTCTTATCGTGCCTGTTGGTAACAGCCTGCACTGCTCCTGAAACCAGCGCGCCCACAGACGATGAAACCGCGCAACCTGCGAACGCTCTGCCTGCGGTGAGCGACGCAGAGCTTGCCGACAACCCCTTCCGCGACGACTGGCAAACACCCTACGGCGTGCCGCCTTTTGCGCAAATTGATGACGACGACTACCTGCCCGCCATCAGCAAAGCCATCACAGAGCTGCGAAGCGAAATTGCCGCGATTATCGACGACACCGCAGCGCCAACTTTTGAAAACACCATATTGGCCTTGGAACTCGCTGGTGCGTCTCTCAACAAGGTCGCCTACACCTTCAACAACGTCACAAATACCGACTCGAACGATGTGCTGCGTGAGCTTGAAACTCAGATCTTCCCCATGCTGACCCGTGAGTTCGATGCCATCGTCCTCAATGAGGCTTTGTATGGTCGGGTTAAGGCAGTCTTTGATGCTCGGGACGAGCTAGACCTAGACGAACAGCAAGCGCGTTTGCTGGAGCTAACCCATCGTCGGTTCGTGCGTGCAGGGGCGGTTTTTGCTCCCGAGGTAAAGGAACGGGTGGCGCAGATCAACACGGAGATTTCCGGCCTTAATACGCAGTTTGCGCAGAACCTGCTGTTCGCGACCAAGGGTTTCACGCTAGAACTGACCACCCAGGAGGAAGTCGCCGGTTTAAGTGAAGACTTCAAAGCCGCGATCTATGACGCGGAGAAAAAAGCATGGGTGGTGGGATTGAATCGCTCGGCGTATGAAAGCTTCATGGTGCAGTCCACCAATCGTGAGTTGCGTGAACGGCTGTTCAACGGCTATCGACTGCGCGCTTCGACAGGGGAGCAGGATAATGGCCCTATCGCGGTGAAGATTGCGCAACTGCGTGCAGAGCTTGCGGCGCTCAAGGGCTATAACTCGCACGCGTACTTTATTCTCGAGTACAACATGGCGAAAACGCCTCAAGGCGCTGAGGATTTTCTGCTGCGGGTATGGCGTCCTGCTCTCGCTCAGGCAAAACAAGAACGTGCAGATATGCAGGCCATGATGGGTGACACCAAGTTCGAGGCCTGGGACTGGTGGCATCAGGCAGAGAAGCTTCGACTGCAGCGCTATGCGTTGGATGAAAGTGCGACCAAGCCCTACTTCAAGCTTGAAAACGTACAAGCCGGGGCCTATGCCATGGCTGGCAAGCTGTTTGGATTGAGTTTTGAGCAGGTGGACGTCGAGGGCTGGAACCCCTTAGTGGTCTCCTTTGATGTAAAAAATGAGGCTGGTGAACATCTTGGTCTGTTCATGACCGACATGTTCGCTCGGGATTCCAAGCGCGGTGGCGCATGGATGAGCAGCTATCGCGGCACATCGAATATCAACGGCGATGCGATCCGTCCGCTAATTACCAACAATATGAACTTACCCCAACCTCCTGAGGGTGAGCCGGCCTTAATGCGCTACTCGGATGTGGAAACGCTGTTTCATGAATTTGGCCACGGTCTGCATGGTCTGATGACGCAGATCGACTACCCCACATTTTCTGGTGTTGATGGGCCAAGGGACTATACGGAGTTCCCCGCGCAGATCTTAGAGCACTGGGTTAGCCAGCCAGAAATGTTAGCCATGTATGCAAGGCACTACGAAACCGGTGAGGTCATACCTACCCAGTTGGTAGAAAAAATTCGTACTGCGGCAAACCATAACCAAGGCTTTTACACGACAGAATACGTGGCGGCCTCGTTACTCGACTTGGCCTGGCATTCGCTCAGCGTGGAAGAAGCCCAACAAATCACCGACGCCAGAGCCTTCGAGCAAGAAGTGCTCGAGCGCTATGGCTTGATTGACGAAATTGAGCCGCGCTACCGCTCCCAATACTTCAGCCATATCTTTGCCGGTGGTTATTCAGCGGGCTATTACGCCTATCTGTGGTCCGAGATTCTTGATGCAGACGGTTTTGCCGCCTTCAAACAAGCAGAAGATATTTGGGATCCAGAGTTAGCAGGTCGACTCAAGCGTTGGGTGTATGAGGCCGGTGGTTTGAAACCCGCCGACGAGCTGTACCGCAACTTCCGCGGTCAAGATCCAAGCATTGAACCATTGCTTGAGGGTCGTGGTTTTACCAGCGACACATCACCCGACGCCTAGCAGGCGTTCGCAGCCCCAGTACAGACCGATCAGCCCAATAAGGGCTGATGCAGGTCTAGTGATGAAATACTGGTATGCGTTTGGCATCGCCAGTGTCCGCAGCAGCCAATTTGCCAGTCCTGCAACCATGGCGGTGATGCCGATGACCGCACCTTGACCCGCCTCTACGCCTAAGTTGAAGCCGATCAACGAACTGAAGAAGAGGCCCTCAGGCAGGCCGAGCTCGCCAAAGAAGCCAGCGAAACCCAGCCCATGAATCAGTCCAAACATGAACACGATGACCGTTCGCCACTTGGCTGTCGGGCTGTCGAAGAGATTCTCGAAAGCCACGAAGGCGATGGTAAAAGCGATCAGCGGTTCGACGATACTAGGCGGCAGGACCATGACGCCTGTAGCCGCCAGCGCCAAGGTTACTGAGTGGGCGAAGGTAAATGCCGTAATTAGCCAGATGAGCGAGCGGAAATTTTGCGCGGCCAGAAATAGCGCAACAACGAAGAGAATATGATCCAGCCCGCCAGGCAGTATGTGACCTAGTCCCACCCAAACATAGCGCGCGAGATTCGCCATGAAACCACGCTCGGCCTCAAAGACGGCCAGCAGTTCATCCGGGTCATCTTGTGCAACGTCGCCCCCGGCACGATCCATCTCTCCCAGCAGGGCGCATAGCTGGGGGTCGATGACCCCAGTACCGGCGTGACAAAGCTCATCCTCCGGGTGGGCAAAGCCCAGCCCGCACACGCTGAGCAGTAAGGCGAAGGCGGCAGCTTTCACGGCGATATTGTTCATACATCGCATCTCGCGTGCTTCAGCCATGCCGCGCTCGATCAGCCTGGGGCGAGGCTGCCTCCGGGCGCATCGATGAAGACGCCGGCACCTGGCCCTAGCGGCAGGTCGAGTACCACCCACCCAATGGTCATGAGCAGACCGGCAACCATCAGGCCAATAGAGTAGGGCAGCATGGTGGCGGTCAGGCTGCCGATCCCAAAGCTGCTCTGCCAGCGCTGACAAAAAATCAATATCAGCGGGAAGTACACCATCAGCGGCGTGATGATATTGGTTGCACTATCACCGACCCGATATGCGGCGGTAGCCATCTCCGGCGATATGCCTAGCAACATCAGCATAGGCACCATGACCGGAGCGATAAGCGCCCACTTAGCGCTGGCGGAGCCAACGAATAAATTCAGCAGCGATGAGATCAGAATAATGGCGGTCAGCAGTGCCCATGCCGGCAGGCTGGTGGCGGCTAAAAAGTCCGCACCATGTACGGCCAATATGAGGCCCAAGCCAGACCACGCAAACATGGCGACAAAGTGTGCGGCGGCGAAAGCCAGCACGAGGTAGTAGGCGAGGTCTTCCATGGCGCCAGTCATCATACCGACGAGGTCACGATGATCGTTGATGCTGCCAGCTCCTTTGCCATAGGCCCAGCCCGCAAGCAAGAAGAGCAGAAAAAACGCCGCGACCAAGCTTTGATAGAAGGGCGTCATCTGCGCTTCTGCCTTGGCGGATTCATCAATCAGCGGTGTGCCCGGCCCGAGGGTGAAAAAAATCCACAGGGCAATAACAAAGAGCGTTGCCCACCCGGCATAGACAAGCCCCTTGCGTTCCAGCGCAGATAACGGCTTGTCGCTGTCATCCGTGGCATCGTTGGATGCCTGTGAGGGGTCATAGGTGCCTAGGCGTGGCTCAATCATGTTGTCGGTGATAAACCAGATAACTGGCACAAAAATCACGGTCATTGCCGCGATAAAGAACCAGTTACCGGCAATGTTCGCACTAAAGTCACCAAATACGGTTTCCACCGCCGCTTCAGTGATGCCGAATAACAGCGCATCCAATTGGCCCGGCAGCAGATTTGCGGAAAATCCGCCAGAGACGCCGGCAAAGGCTGCGGCAATGCCCGCAATGGGATGTCGCCCAGCGGCATGAAACAAAATGCCCGCCAGCGGAATAAGCACCACATAGGCGGCGTCCGCGGCCAGATTGCCCAGCATGCCAATGGTCACGACCAAGGGGGTGAGTAGAGCACTTGGCGTGTCGCGTACACCGGCGCGCATGGCGGTAGCAAACAGGCCAGAGCGCTCGGCGACCCCTGCGCCCAGCATGACCACCAGCACATAGCCCAGCGGATGGAAATGCGTAAAGGTTTTGGGCATCTCGATCCACAGCCGCGCGATGTTCTCGGCGGACAGCAAGGAGGTGGCGAAGATGATGCGCTTACTGCCGGTTTGTGGATCAATGTCAGTGGGATGCGCTGCTGATAGGCCCGCGAGGTTGGCGACAACGGAAATGATGACGAGAAACAAAATCAGCCAAATGAACAGGAATACCGGATCAGGTAACTGATTGCCGCGGCGCTCGATCCAGCCAAGCATTCCCGTGACTTGGTCGTTGTTATTCGCGTGTGGTGTCGCTTCTTTGTTCAAAAGTCTCTCCTACTGAGCGCGCTTCAATAGACGCAAACACTAGCACCGCGTTTCACCACTGTCTGCGCTCGAGCAGAATTGGTGGGACGAATTGTTTTACCGATTCGCTGGGGCAGACCGACATGATGCATTCGGGCACTATGTGCGCCTGTAATCAGCATCGCCTGCGAAGGGTTGGCGTGACAAACCGGCGGTGACGGAGAAAGAAGAGTGACAGGATTGGACAACGCCTTTGAACACTTTATGAACGTGCTGCGTCGCAAGCACGAAGGGCATTATGACGGGGCTCTAGCGGCGAAAGAGCAGGCGAAAGAGCAGGCCGAAGAACAGCGCGATGCGGTGGCGGGTGATAACAAAGAGCCAGCGCTTTTCAGCGAGTCAGACGAAGCGTTCCTGCAAGATCTGGCGGCGGCGACACCGGTCATTCTCGAACAGTGGAATCATTATCTGCGCGCCGGTGGGGCGGTTACGTTGGAACAAGCCTTCTTTGGCGGCGTAAATTATGCGTTGCAAAAAGCAGACAGCGGCACAAAGGCAGCCAAGGACTATGCGTTTTTACACTGGCTCTACTTGGAGCAATCGGCCACACGCGAGGGCAAAACACCGCCAAAACTGACTGATCTGGCGCGGTTATACGACCCCGTGAACTGGGAATCGGTGGCCCAAGAGTACCGCGCCTATCGGGCAGGAGTAGCGGGTCTGCCTGATTTATCTGATTGAAGCCAACAGGAGACGCGCCCATGTCGAGCATCGGTAATCTATTCGCGCGGACAGCGCTGTTGTGGGCTCTCGCTCTGCCAACGATAGGCAGTGCAGGCCCAACAGCCATCGTCATTCACGGCGGTGCGGGCACCATTCAGCGCGCAAACATGAGTGCTGAGGTTGAGGCACAGTACCGACAGACGCTTACCACAGCTGTGTCAGCAGGCCATCAGGTTTTGGTGCGAGGCGGCAAGAGTCAGGATGCCGTTATTGCAGCGATTTTAGTCATGGAAGATTCCCCCTTATTTAACGCCGCACGTGGCGCGGTATTG
Source organism: SAR116 cluster bacterium (assembly GCA_004212735.1). Taxonomy (GTDB): domain Bacteria; phylum Pseudomonadota; class Alphaproteobacteria; order Puniceispirillales; family Puniceispirillaceae; genus MED-G116. Next base: position 3,253 of record SHBD01000032.1, on the reverse strand, counting down.
ACCAACCAAGGGGAGGCAGAACTAGACGCGTCGATTATGCTTGGCGAGAACCTGAACGCTGGCGCTGTCACCGGGGTGAAGCGGGTCCGCAATCCCATACTGCTTGCCGAGCGCGTTATGTTGGCGTCACCCCATGTCATGCTTATGGGTGCTGGCGCAGAGGCCTTTGCTGAGACACAGCAGCTAGCGCTGGTAGATAACGCGTATTTTCACACCGAGCGGCGGCGTCGGCAGCTGCAGCAGGCTATCGCTAAGGAAAACGGTGTGGCGATCATTGAGCCGTCCAGCGATTCACACGAGCGTCGCAAGTACAGCACGGTGGGAGCAGTCGCCCTCGATCAGCAGGGTAATCTTGCCGCTGGCACCTCCACTGGCGGCATGACCAACAAGCGCTTCGGCAGAATTGGCGACTCACCCATCATAGGTGCGGGTACTTATGCCGATAACCGCGCTTGCGGTATCAGCGCAACAGGGCATGGCGAGTACTTTATCCGCGCAGCAGTGGCCTACGACATTTGTGCCCGCGTTCGCTATCAAGGCGTCACGTTGGAGGCTGCGGCCAACGCGGTGGTTCACGGTACCCTGCTCGACATGGGCGGTGATGGAGGCGTGATCGGTCTCGATCCAAACGGCGAGGTGGTTTATGCCTTTAATACGACCGGCATGTATCGCGCCAGCATCGATACCTCGGGCAAGCTAGACGTGGGAATTTTTCGGTAGTCCAGAGCCCAGGCCAGCGGTGGATTGTCCGCACAAGCTTCGTTCAAGCGCAGCAGTTGCTGATAGCAACAAAAAAAATAAAAAAATCAGGAAAGGCCTATGAAAAATTTTGCCGGTAAAACAGCGGTGGTGACGGGAGCAGCAAGCGGTATTGGCTTGGCGTTGGCAGAGAAGCTGGCGCGAGAAAATATGCAGGTCGTGATGGCCGACGTAGAGGAGGAATCCCTCGAAGTAGCGGTTGAGGACTTAAGAAAGTACCAGCTGCCCGTCAGCGGGGTGGTGGCCGATGTATTGGTAGAGGAGTCAATCCAGAACTTATTCGCAAGAGCTAAGGCTGAGTACGGCAACATCCACATGCTGTGCAGCAACGCCGGCGTCGGCGCCAATCCGGGCGACAAGGCAATTTGGGAGGTAGACAAAAACGAGTGGGACTGGGTGATGGGCGTTAACTATCAAGGCGTGCTACACGGCTTCCAAACCTTTATCCCGCATATGATCGAGCACGGCGAAGAATCTCACTTGATGACCACGGTATCCGCTGCCGGTCTACTCTCCGGGGATGGCACCTATGGGGTGAGTAAGCACGCGGTGCTGGCACTCACAGAGGGGGTGAACTGGGATTTGCACCTGCATGGTGCAAACATATCGGTGTCGGTGCTATGCCCGGGCTTTGTCGATACGAATATCGACAAGTCCGAACGCAATCGGCCGGGACATTTATCTCAGTCGAGAGGCCCCGCGGTAGAGGCGGAAATCAATCCGGTAGCATCGCTGCTCAGACGCGGCAAGAAACCATCGGAGATTGCGGACATTGCTTTCGATGCAATCAACGAAGAGGTTTTTTATATTTTGACGCACCCGCTTTACGATGAACTACTGCGAGACCGTTTTGACAAGATTCTGTCGCGCAAGCCCTTGGCACTGCCGTCCGCCGAGGAAAGGGCCCAGTTTATGGCTAAGTTTTTTGCTCTTCGCGATGATGGCGAGAGCTTCTAGATAAATGATTAAGTAGTTGCGGCAGCGCCCCGGCGATCAGCCGGGGACTCGTGTCGAACAGCACCCATCTACATACTGCGCTTGAGTTCCGCGCGGTTGTTGGTGACTTCGCCATCCAATAGCACCGAGTTTTCGAACACCATGGCGTTGGGGTCGCTAGCGTCCATGGTCCACTTCATGTCGGTGACAAAGCTGTGATGCGCTTTGTGCAATCCGCTGCTCGCTTGGTCAAGCGCGATGCTCATGCTGGCGTCAGAAACCTCGCTAACCTTGAAGACAGGCTCGGTGCCCAGCGCACAGTAGTGCTTGACCACCAGCTCGCCGTCTTGATCGGTGTAGGTTGTCAGCATTTCCACACCGTCCTCGACGATGGTTTCGGTAATGGTGTTGCCACCAGAGGTCAGCTTCCATTCATAGGAAACGTCAAAGACCGCGCCTGTTATGGACTGAGTCATTTGGCCTTCCCATTTGCCCAGCTTCTTTTTCACCGCGGCAAAGGCCGCGCTGGAAGACGAGTTTTCCATGGCGACGCCGCCAATGGTGATCGGCTCATCGTCAGATGCGACTGCTGCGCTGCTAGCGCCAAATACCAAAGCGGCTGCGAGAAATGTGGTTAGTGTTTTCATAGCTTCACCTTATTTTGCTTATTGTTGGAGCGAGGACGTTCTCGTTTTTTTACACCGTTGCCGGTGATCTGTCGCGACTCATGGGTCGCAGACAAGACTATACAGAGATGATTACGATCATAAACGTTACGGTCGAGAGTTGGTCTGATCCGGCGCTACTCAACTGGCGCTCTATCGACCACTACTGGCAGGGGTTTTTTGTGGGCTATCTGGGGGCTAATATCGACGGCTGGTAAGGGAGGGAAATGCTAATGCCATACATCGAAAATCGCCTCGTTCATGATGCTGACAGCCACCTCATGGAGATGTCGGATTGCCTGAATCCCTATTTTGAAAAGTCGTTGCTTGGCCGTTTCTTAGAGCACCCGAACCTAGGCGTGCGCGTCGGTAACAGGATTGCTGTGGAGGAAGCCCAGAAGCGGCAAGAAGACGAAGTCTTTCGGGCAGCGGCGGGAGAGAACATCATGCTGCGTAAGAACTACGACGCTCAAGGTGCGTTCCTTAAGCATGATCGGCCCGCAGCTGTCGACCATATTGGCGTTGCCAGCCAGTTGGTTTTTACCACTTTTTGCTTGGGCAACTTCGGCTTCGATCAGTCTGGCGACACAGACCTGTGTTACGGCGCGGCGACCGCCCACAACCGCATGATGACGGACTTCTGCAGCGTCGATAAGCGGCTGCTGGCGACAGCCTATATACCGCTAGAAGATTTTGATCAGGCCGAGAAAACGGCCAGAGCCGCCATTGCAATGGGTGCCAAGGCACTGATGATCCCTTCGTGGTGTCCGCAGAATCACAGCCCCAGCCATATCGGCCTATTCCCGGTTTGGGCAATGGCCCAGGAGGCTGGACTGCCAATACTCTTTCACGTCGGCGGGGAAGAAAAAGTAGATCTCACCTACAAAGTGAAT
>SHBD01000031.1 GCA_004212735.1 SAR116 cluster bacterium | reverse complement strand
GACGGGCCGGATTGAGCGCGGCATTGTGAATGTTGGCGAGGAGATTGAGATTGTCGGTCTGAAGGAGACACAGAAGACGACCTGTACGGGCGTTGAGATGTTCCGCAAGCTTTTGGATCAGGGTGAGGCTGGCGACAATGTTGGCGTTCTGCTTCGTGGTACGAAGCGTGAAGAGGTTGAGCGAGGTCAGGTTCTGTGTGCGCCTGGTTCGATTGCTCCGCATACCGAGTTCAAGTGTGAGGCATATGTTCTGACGAAGGATGAGGGTGGCCGTCATACTCCGTTTTTCTCGAATTATCGTCCGCAGTTTTATTTCCGGACAACGGATGTGACAGGTTCTGTTGAGCTTCCATCAGGCACGGAGATGGTTATGCCGGGCGATAACATTGCGATGACGGTGACTTTGATTGCACCGATTGCGATGGATGAGGGTCTGCGCTTTGCGATCCGTGAGGGTGGCCGCACCGTGGGTGCCGGCGTCGTCGCATCAGTCGTAAAATAAAAATCAGTTAAAAGAGCTTAGGAGTGTAGCTCAATTGGTAGAGCACCGGTCTCCAAAACCGGGGGCTGGGGGTTCGAGCCCCTCCACTCCTGCCACTGAATGACAAATCTCTTGTCAGCCCCCGGCCATCACTGGCCGGGGGTTTTTTTCATGCCGCTGGTATGGATGACTCTGGCAGTAGACACGGGTGTGTCATTCACTCAATCACCAAGGCCGTGGGCTAGCCTAATTTGGCCGGACCTTCGGGTTCACCCTTCGATGATGCCTTGTTGTGGGGTGCAGATTTTCATTGTGCCCGAGAAGGGCTACGGGCAGGCTTACATTTCGAAGTCTGGAGGAGATCATGCAGACAGATACGGATGTCATCATCATTGGTGCGGGTGTAGCCGGACTTGCAGCGGCAAAGAGTTTGGCATCAGCTGGCATTTCCTTTATTGTTGTGGAGGCATCGCACCGTATTGGTGGCCGCGCCTATTCCGAACAATTTGCCGATGGCAGCTGGTTTGATCTTGGTTGCTCCTATCTCCACGAAGCCGAGCTCAATCCCCTCATGCCGGTTGCCAAAGAGCATGGCTTTGCCTTGGGTGATGGCACACGGTTTCAGACTGAAAAAACCCACCTCCATGACGGAAGCAACGGGGGTGCCGGTCTGGCAGGCTTTAGCGCCTACTTTGAGGCTTGTGATGCCGGCATCTCGGCGATTGCCGGGGATGAAGCGACCTTCGGTGATAAGGATATGGCGTCGGCTATGGACTGGGATTCGCCCTATGCACCGGTCTATAGCCATCTCATGGCAGGGCTGAATGGCTCGGATGTAACTGAACAATCGGTCACGGATTTTCTGAAATCGGGTTTTGGTCTTGATGTGCCGGTGGATCAAGGGCTCGGCCGTCTTGTTGCGCGTTGGGGCGCTGAGGTGCCGGTGACATTGAATTGCGCGGTGTCGGCAATTGACTGGCATCCGGGGCATGTCGCGGTGACCACAGCAGGGGGCAGAATTACCGCAAAGCGGGTTATCGTCACCGTTTCGACGAACATTCTGGCGGCGGGGCTGATCCGGTTTGCACCTGACCTGCCTGACGAATTGACATCTGCGATCAATCATCTTCCCTGTGGCACACTGAATAAAATTGGCCTTTGCCTGACGCCGGACAGTTTTGGTGATGATCAGGCTGGCTGGCATGTTGCCTGGCCGGGTCAGACGGTACACACTGACCCAAGAGACATCGCCTCATTTGATGTTAATGTTGATGGAAAACAACAGGCGATTATCTTTGCGGGCGGCAGTTTTGGCATCCATCTGGAAAAACAGGGGCCGGCAGCGATGCGTGATTATGCTGAAAAAAGCCTCGCTACCGTTTTTGGCAGTTCTATCATTGATAGAATCACCGACGTCATTACCACGGCCTGGCACAGCGAGCCTTTGACGTTGGGGGCCTATTCTTACGCTGAACCCGGTCACTCAACAGCGAGGGAACTTCTGTGTGATACGGTGGCGGACACTGTTTTTTTCGCGGGTGAGGCAGCGAGCGTCAGCCACTACGGAACCTGCCATGGTGCCTTCATTTCTGGGCAGCAGACCGCGCAACGGCTAGTGAAATCGTTTGCCTGAGCGATTGGCTGCGTGATTGCCGTTGCGATGGTTTTTCTCCGGGAAAGCTGTTAAAACAGTGTCAAAGGCGGTGAAATTCTGAAAGACTGGAGCCGCTAGTTTACTCATTGGTGGCGTATGACCCAGCAATCCAAATCTGACCCCGTCATTGCACTGCGTGGCATTCACAAAAGCTATGATGATCTAATGGTGTTGCGGGGTGTCGATATCCGGGCGCATGAAGGTGACGTGATCTCGCTGATTGGCTCGTCTGGGTCGGGCAAATCAACGCTGCTGCGCTGTATCAATATGCTGGAAATCTGTCAGCAGGGTGACATTCAGTTTTGTGGGGAGGCGGTGCGCTGGTCTGGCGATGGACCCGGCCGGATGCCAGCTGATCAGGCGCAGGTTGTCAGGATGCGAACGCAGCTCTCGATGGTGTTTCAGTCCTTCAATCTGTGGGCGCATATGACTGTGCTGAAAAATGTGATTGAGGCGCCGGTCACAGTGCTTAAGCGCGAACGCGGTGAGGCGATTGACGAGGCGATGGCACTGTTAGAAAAAGTTGGCATTGCTGACAAGGCACATATCTATCCGGCACAGCTGTCGGGCGGCCAGCAGCAACGTGCGGCAATCGCGCGGGCGCTTGCGATGCGGCCAAAGGCCATGCTGTTCGATGAGCCGACCTCGGCACTTGATCCGGAACTGGAACAGGAGGTTGTCAAAGTTATCCGACAGCTTGCGGGCGAGGGACGCACAATGATTTTGGTCACGCATGATATGAAACTCGCGCGTGACGTCTCAAACCATGTGGTGTTTTTGAATCAGGGGGTCATCGAAGAGGAAGGATCGCCTGAAACTGTTTTTGGAAACCCAAAAACAGAGCGGTTGCAGAAGTTTCTTCACGCATCTGTAGCCGCCTGATTGTTCAGCGTGAAGTTTGGTGATCTCTAAAGGGAGAGAAAAATGAAGTCACTTTTCAAAAGTGCATTGATTGCCGGTGTTGCCATTGGTGCCATTGTGTCAACTGCAGCCACCGCGCAGACGGTGCGGATGGGAACGGAGGGAGCTTACCCTCCTTACAATTTTATCAATGATGCAGGCGATGTTGACGGTTTCGAGCGCGAGGTCGGTGACGAGCTGTGCAAACGGGCCAATCTGACCTGTGAATGGGTGGTCAATGAGTGGGATTCAATCATTCCCAATCTGGTATCCGGCAACTATGATACGATCATTGCCGGCATGTCGATCACGGATGAGCGTGATCAGGTAATTGATTTCACCCAGGAATATTTCCCGCCTTCGCCATCCACCTACGTTGCGCTTTCTGGCAGCTCGGTTGATGTCAATAAGGGCGTGATTGCCGCGCAGACAGCCACCATTCAGGCAGGATATGTCGCGTCAAGCGGTGCCACTCTGGTGGAATTTGCGACACCGGATGAGACCATTGCCGCAGTTCGCAATGGCGAGGCAGATGCCGTTCTTGCTGACGGTGATTACCTGAACCCGATTGTTGCCGAGTCAGGTGGTGAGCTTGCCGCCGTCGGCCAGGTCAGCATCGGTGGTGGTGTCGGCATGGGTATCCGCGAATCTGATGGTGATCTGAAAGCAAAAATGGATAAGGCCATCGGCTCAATGAAGGCTGACGGCTCGCTGAACAAATTGATCTCAAAATGGTTCGGTGCTGACGCCAACTTGTTTTAGAGCATTGATGCCATTGAACAGAGTATTTCAGGCAAAGGCGATTTTGGGGTCGCCTTTGCCCTTTTTGTTAAACTATAGCCGATCGCTTATGTCCTCTGATATCTGGCAGACCGTGTTTTTACAATACGGCCCAGTACCTGAGAACACCGTCCATTGGAGACCGCTCTCATGACCCCACCGTCGGTGCTGATCGTAGGCAGCGGAATCATTGGTGCCGGGTTTGCCTATGCGGCGGCTCAGCGCTATCTGCCAACGCGGGTGATATCCAGCTTGCCGGTCAATAGTGGTGGCACTGCTACAGCTAACAGTTGGGCATGGATTAACGCCAACACCGACAATGACAGGAGCTATTTCGATCTGCGCCATGCCAGCATGCAGCTCTGGCAACGCTGGATGCAGATTGTGCCTGATCTTGTTGCCTCCTCGAGTGGTGGCTTTGTCTGGGACATGGATCCCGAGACACTTCGTGCCTTTGCTGCCTGTCACGAGGAATGGGGCTATCCGGTCGAGTTACTGTCTGCCGATGCCATTGCGGCAAAGCTGCCCTGCTTGTGTGATGTGCCGGCGCTCGCCGCTTATGTGCCAACGGAAATGGCCATTGAGCCGGGAGATGCTGTCAGCGCGCTACTCGCTGCTGGCGCGATAGAGCCTGAACAGCGGCATGTACACAGCCTGATGATTGACCAGGATCGCGTCTATGGAGTGATGACAGATGACGGCCCTTGCACCGCCGATGAGATCATTCTGGCAAGCGGTAATGGCACGCCGGCGCTGCTGGAGAGTGTGGGCGCCGCGATTCAGATGACACCGACAACCGGCCTGCTTGTCAAAACCCAGCCATTGCCCAAATTTTTGCCGCATCTGCTGACCGCACCTGATTACCATGTTCGCCAGACTTGCACCGGGCAGTTGCTGATCGGTGGCACTTTCAACCACCACCAGACACCGGATGCGGGTCAGAGCCAGCAAGATGCCGCTACCGAGCTTGCGGCGCGTGTTGAGTGTGCACTGCATTGTCCAGCATCCTTGGAGGTGGCATCTTTCAGCCTTGGCCAGCGTGTCATTCCGAAGGGAGGCCGGCCCAGAATTGGCCGCATCCAGCGTTCGGACGGACGTGAAATTGCTGGCCTCTACCTCGCGGTGATGCATTCCGGCATCTCAAACGCCGCCGCCGTGGCAGACCACGGCATCGCGGAAATTGTCACTGGCGCGCCGAGCCCATTGCTGACGCCGTTTCGGCCAGGATCTGGCGCTATCCATGAGAGTGGATCGAGAACCGGATGATGGGTGTCAGTTGCGCAGATCCATCCCTCTTGGAGGGGCTTGCCTGGTTGTCCTGTTATCTCATGACGGGCAAGCATATGGCGTTTTACCTGTCTTTTCTGACAGTGCTGATTCTGTTGGCGATCACCGCGCCGGTCGCGATCATTTTTGGTCTGCTTGGTGCTGTTGGCAGCCGCGCCCGATTGTTGCCGGTGCGGCTGCTTGGTCGGGGCTATATTTCGGTCGTGCGCGGAGTGCCAGATATCGTTTTCTTCCTGTTTGTGCCAATCGCACTTGATCAGGGATTTGAATATCTGCGGCATCGCATCATGTGTCCAGAGGTTCTTGAGCCGGTGCGCCAAGGCAATGATTTTGTTGTCTGTACAATCGCCAAATTACCGCTGAACAGCGATCCACAATGGCTGCATGAAATTTATGGTTTTGCCCTTGCGGTTTTGTCTTTTGCCATCGTTTTCGGCGCCTTTGCCGGCAATACTTTTCGCGGCGCGTTCGAGGCGGTGCCACGCAACCAGCTTGAAACGGCCGAGGCCTATGGGATGAGCAGACTACAGGTCTTCTGGCGGGTGCTGCTGCCACAGATGTGGATCTATGCGCTGCCGGGCTTGTCAAATCTTTGGATGATCCTGATCAAGGTGACACCGTTGCTGTTCTTGCTGGGGGTTGAGGATATCGTTTATTGGGCGCGTGAGCTTGGCAGCGCCAAAACCAGCGCCTTCTCGTTTCCGCATCCCGATTGGCGTCTATGGTATTTTCTGGTGCTGCTGCTGTTCTATCTGGGGCTGACCAAGATCAGCGAGATTGTCTTTGCCAGATTGATGGCGCGCTACAATATGGGTCAGGCAACTCTTGGCGGCAGCCGGCAGCTGGGGCAGGTCGGCCGATGAGTTGTTTTGAGACATTGCAAGCTTACGGCCTGCGTTCGATCGGCATTGGTGAGCGCTTGCTGCCAAAAGCTGATATCACCTTGTGCGAGCAGGTAGTTCTGATCGGCAGCGGCATGATCTGGAATGTCTATTTCGGCATCCTGTCGCTGGCTTTTGGCTTTTGGTTGGCGGTTGCACTTGCGCTTGGCAAGAATACCAAATCGGCGGTGGTGCGTGTTCCGGCTTCGAGTTTCATTTTTCTGTTTCGCGGCTCGCCCCTATTCATCCAATTCTTTGTTGCCTATCTGCTGTTCGTCTCGCTACCGAAACTGGGGGTGGTGATCAATCTTGGCTTTGTAGAGATTGATGCGCAAACACGCTGGCTGACGCGTGCATGGCTTGGCGCGTTGATCGTGCTGTTTCTGAATACGGCCGCCTATAGTGCCAATATCTTTCATGGAGCGCTGCAATCTGTGCCGGTTGGCGACCTTGAGGCAGCTGACGCTTATGGCATGAACCAGCGGCAAAAATTCTGGCGGGTGGTCTGGCCGACGATGTTGCGTCTGGCTTGGCCTTCCTACACCAATGAGGCCATTTTCATGTTTCATGCGACGACCTTGGTGTTTTTCTCTGGCTTTCCGGCGTGGCGGCAATCGGGTGATGCTCTCTATTACGCCAGTTATTTTGCTGACAAGACTTTTAACCCCTTTGTTCCCTATCCGATTGTGGCAGGCTATTTCATCGCGTTGACCCTGTGTATCATTGGGCTGTGGGGGTTGATTGAGCGTTTTCTCAACCGGCACCAGCCAAAGACGGGCCGTCGTCCGCGCCCGCGGATGATTTTCATGCGCTGAGACTGGTTCCTTGTTGACAGGGGCAATCCTTAACATCGTTAAATTTGGACACTTGGCTGTCGAATGATGCACCACATAGCGGACAAGGAGATAGGAAATGGAGGTGAACATCAAAAGTGCCATTAAAATCTGGGGCCGTTTGTCATCATCAAATGTGCAGGCGGTTCTGTGGTGCCTTGCCGAATTGAACCTGCCGTTTGAGCGGATCAATGCAGGCTATATCCATGGTGTCGTCGACACGCCGGAGTATCTGGCGATGAATCCCAATGGTCTGGTGCCAACTCTCATTGATGGTGATGGGCCGCCGCTGTTCGAGACTGGTGCCATCTTGCGCTATCTTGCCGGTCAATATGCGCCTGAGAGTTTCTGGCCAACCGATGCCGTGCAGCGCGCCCAAACCGACAAATGGACCGAATGGGCCAAGATCAATATTGCGCTGAAATTTACCGCGCCTGTTTTCTGGCTGGTGGTGCGGACCGCGCCATCACGACAGAACCCGGAGACCATTGCTGCAAATTTGAAGGTTTTGGAAAAATATCTGCGACTAGCTGATGACCGGCTCGGGACACACCAATATCTGGCCGGGTCAGATTTCACCCTTGCTGATATCCAGATGGGCCATTGTCTCTATCGCTATTACGACATTGCGATTGAGCGCCCAGATTTGCCCAATCTGCGCCGCTATTATGACCGTCTGTCCTCGCGTCCTGCCTATCGGAAATATGTAAAGGCGGATTATGAGGAATTACGGGTGACGGACGATTAGACAGTGGCTGGATGAGCCATGGTTGCAGGTTCACCCTTGCTTCGCCTCGGCCATCCGGCGGCGTTGTTGTTCACGGTGCAGGGAATAGATACCGGTGGCGATGATGATACCAGTGCCGATGAGGGTTGGCTGGTCAGGCCACTCACCAAAAATCAGTATGCCAAGTGCGATCGCCCAGATCATGGCGGTGTAGCGAAAAGGGGCAACAAAGCTGATCTCGCCAACACGCATTGCCATGACGCTCAACAGGCTGCCAAACAGAATCGCAACTGCTGCCCCCAGCAGCAACAGCCAGGATAGCTGGCCAACGGCGCTCCACTCAGTGCCAGCCATGATCACCGTAGAAAACATAGTGATGCCGATCGTCGTCCATAGGGCCACCGTGAGTGAGGGGACATCACTGGTCAGACGCCGCGTGGTTATCTCGCGTAACGTGATGAATGCAACGGCAGCAAGTGCTGACAGCGAATAAATGTTAAAGCCTTCAAGCCCGGGCCGGATCACGATCAGAACACCGGCAAAGCCAACAATGATCGCGCTCCAGCGCCGCCATCCCACCGGTTCTCCAAGGAACAACGCTGCGGCCATTGTCACCGCAAGTGGCACCGCCAGCAGAATGGCTGACACATTGGCAAGTGGCATATGTTTGAGGGCCGTCAGAAAGGCGATTGTCGCGCCAGTCTCAGCGCCAACACGCAGCGCGACAAGCCATTTATTCTGATGAGAGAGACCGCGGATCGCCGCTTTGCTGCGCCACACTATCACGCAGAGCAGCGGAATTGTTATCAATCCACGCAGAAAGACCGCCTGAATCAGTGCCATGTCAGCAAACAGCAATTTCATCACAGCGTCATTGACGACATAGGCCAGAACACAAACCGTCATCAGGGCGGCACCCATAAGATTATCAGTCAGGCGCATTGTATTCCTCACAGTGAGTTGACCAGATCAGGCAGGATCTGGCAGTTGAAGTCGGGCTGAGCTTGTTTCAACCCACTGCAAAATGCTAGTAGAAAGGGTGTGGCCGGGACAGAAACGCTGTTTGCGACGCTGCCATTTTGGCGGTCGTTCACTTTACGGTGTCACTGCCGCAAACCCTTGGGGGAGGCCCTATGTCTAATTCTCGTGCCATCGCGCCGGCAAGGCCGCCAATCTGGGTACTCGTGCTTGCGGTCTCAGGCGCCAACATCGGGGTTTCTCTGTTATCACCGGCGGTACCGTTGATCCGGCAGGGCTTGGTGGCGACTGCCGATCAGGTGCAGCTTGTTCTGACTGGTTTCATGATGGCACTCGGCATCGGCCAGCTTATTGCCGGTACCCTCTCTGACAGATTTGGTCGGCGGCCTGTGATGCTGGTCGGCGCTACGCTGTTTCTTCTGGGTGGATTTGGGGCATTTACCGCGGCAAGCATTGATATGCTTGTTTTCATGCGCATTCTGCAGGGTGCGGGGGCCGCCGCGTGCGTTGTCATGGGGCGTGTGATTATCAATGACAGTTTTGTTGGTGCCGAGGCTGGCCGTCAGCTATCGATGATCACCATGGTGCAGGCAATCGTGCCGATCGTGGGGTTTGCCTTTGGAGGGGCAATTGCCCAATCGATTGGTTGGCAGGGCTGTATCGTGATCATGGCAATCAGCGCCGGCTTGACGCTTCTCGCCACATTATTCCTGTTGCAGGAAACGAAGGCCAAGCGTGAGAGCAGAATCCGGATTGGCCGTATCGTGCGAGCCTATGCTGGCTTGATGGTCAATCCCACCTTCATGGCCAATGGTCTGACTTCGGGGATGGCAGTCGCAACGTTTTTTGTCCTCAGCGGGATCATGCCCTACCAGTATGAACGCTACGGCGTTGGTCCACTGGAATATGGGATATTTTTCTGCCTGTGCTCTGTTGGTTATATGGCTGGCAGCATAGTCAACCGGCGCTTTGTCCCGACTTTAGGGTTGGAGTTTGCCTCTTTCTTGGGGGCGCTATTGTCAGCGGCAGGCGTGGGATTTGCGTTGCTTGCTGACATTGCCGGTTTTGGTTCGGCTATTTTGGTCACAGCCTGCATGGTGGTGATGGGATTTGGCCATGGCCTTACAGTTGCCAACAGCGTGATCGCCGCAGTGCGTGCCGCTGGTGCTGACAGTGGTTCCGCTATGGGTCTTGTTGGCGCCGCACAAATGTTGATCGGTGGATTGCTGGGCAGTGGTATCGTGGCGATGGGTGGTGATGCCAGCTTTATCATTGGCATGGGGTCTGTCGTCGGCGTTGGTTTGTTTGGCGTGATCATGTCGGTCTTGGCGTTGCGCCTGCAACAGGCAAACTGAGCCTATGGGTGGTATGTGTTCATTCCAGTCATCACCGGTCCCCCACCCGGGCGAAAAGTCATCGACACTTGGACACTGACGCTTTGGCACCGACACTTTGGCACCGATGCGTCGGCATTGACAATAACGCATCGATACATTGCAAAATTTAGTGCATTTGATGGTTGCCTTGGGGGGCATGTTTTGATAGAACGCGTGTCCACGGTAGCGACACCAGTGAAACCCGAAAACAGCTGATCGAGGGCAAAGGCTCTGGAGATGCGTTTTTTGCGCTTGTTTTCAACAGGTTGAGCATGTCCACACCGTCATTGTAGGAACTTGAATCGGCACCTTGATTGATGGCAAATACATCACCCGCACAGTTTGTAAGGCAGGTCCGCCAGGAAATATCAAAGATTTCCTGGGCTACTCGTCGCGAAACCGGGACCGCAACATTGACTGTGTTTGTGATGGTGACCATTGCCGCGCTGTTCTTCCTGCTTGTGGACATGGTCCTGTCAAGTGGTGTGCAGTTCGTCCTTGGTCTTGGCAGCTAGAACAGGGATACGTGGTTCAGGTTTGAAGAACGGATTGGAATAGGCGGATTATGGCCCATCGCTGGTATGTTGTTCATGTTTTCTCGGGTTCTGAGAAAAAAGTGGCTCAGTTGATCCGTGAGCAGGCGGACACACATGGTCTCACTGATCTGATCGAAGAGGTGATGGTGCCGACTGAGGAAGTCGTTGAGGTCAAGAAGGGCGTAAAAGTACAGAGTGAGAAGAAATTTTTCCCCGGCTATATCTTGGTGAAGCTGGAATTGACTGATGAAGCCTGGCAGTTGGTCACAAGCCAGCCGCGCGTCACCGGCTTTTTGGGGGGTAAGGGTAAACCCGTGCCGATCACCAATGCCGAGGCAGAACGCTTGATCAAGCAGATGAGTGAAGGTGTAGAGCGGCCACGCTCAACAGTTAGCTTTGATATTGGGGAACAGGTCCGCGTGTCTGATGGACCGTTTGCTTCCTTTAATGGATATGTTGAGGAAGCTGATGATGACAAGTCGCGCCTACGAGTGACCGTGTCAATTTTCGGCCGGTCAACGCCGGTTGAGTTGGAATACTCACAGGTTGAGAAAATATAGATTCTAAGGTTGAAGACCGGGTCATGACGACGCGGCGTTAGGGAAAGACGATTATGGCGAAGAAGATTGACGGCTATATCAAGCTGAATATTCCTGCAGGCGGAGCAAATCCGTCGCCTCCAGTTGGACCAGCACTGGGTCAGCGCGGTGTGAACATCATGGAATTCTGTAAGGCGTTCAATGCGGCGACGGATTCGCTGGAAAAAAACATGCCGATTCCGGTGGTCATCACTGTCTATCAGGACAAGTCGTTCACCTTTGCCACGAAGACGGCGCCCGTCAGTTTCTTCCTAAAGAAAGCTGCCGGTCTGCCAAAAGGTGGTCAGGAGCCGGGCCGTGCTGTTGCCGGACAGGTGACGATGGCACAGGTGCGCGAGATTGCGGATCAGAAAATGAGCGACATGAACGCTGTTGACGTCGAGGGTGCCATGCAGATGGTGATGGGTTCAGCCCGCGCTATGGGCCTTGAAGTAGTGGAGGGTTGAGCCGATGGCTAAGATTTCAAAGAAAATGAAAGCATCTGTGGAAGCTGTGGACCGGACAAAGGAATATATGCTGGCCGAGGCAGCAGCACTGGTTAAGCAGAACGCAGCCAGCACGAAGTTTGATGAAACCATCGAGATTGCAATGAATCTGGGGGTTGACCCACGGCACGCTGACCAGATGGTCCGCGGTGTTGTTGCCATGCCAAATGGCACTGGCAAAAGCATGCGTGTAGCGGTTTTTGCCAAGGACGCCAAGGCTGATGAAGCTAAGGCAGCTGGTGCCGATTTGGTGGGGGCTGAGGATTTGGCCGAAGCCATCCAGGGCGGACAGTCAGATTTTGACCGTGTGATTGCATCGCCTGACATGATGGGTGTTGTTGGCCGGCTTGGTAAGGTGCTTGGTCCACGTGGCCTGATGCCAAACCCCAAGTTGGGAACAGTCACAGCTGATGTTGCCGCAGCAGTTAAGGCGGCAAAGGCCGGCGAGGTCCAGTACCGTGCTGAAAAGGCTGGTGTCGTGCATGCCGGGATTGGTAAGGCGAGCTTCACAGCTGATCAGATTACAGAAAACGCAGCCGCTTTCATCGATGCTGTCCGCAAGGCGCGTCCAAGCGGTGCAAAGGGAACCTACATCAAAAAGATAACGCTGAGCTCAACAATGGGCGTTGGCGTGTTTGTCGAGGACGTCGCCTAGCAGGCGACGCACACCGAATTTGCCATCCGGGGTAACCTGGCTGGCGAATAGGGGCTGTATCTGACTATTCGGTGTGGCCCCGCACCTGTCCAAGACTGCAGGGGCCGGAACGGGCAACCTTTCTGGCTTAATCTCCTGCAATAGACGGGGAGCAAGAGCAGAATTACTGCTTGACCTTCTTATGGGCAGGCCAGCGAGCTGGTGATGATCACCAGTTCATTTTGCAACCGAAGATAGGTCTTGCTGACTTATCTTCATGAAAAAGAGCGGAGACGATCGGTGAACAGATCTGAAAAAGCCGAACTGATCGAAACGCTGCAATCGACCTTTAATGCGTCATCCACAATTGTGGTGGCGCATCAGGTTGGTATGACCGTTGTAGAGAGCAGCGACCTGCGTGGAAAGATGCGGGAAGCTGGAGCTGGCTTCAAGGTAACCAAAAATAGGATTGCCAAGCTGGCACTCAAAGGCACACGCTTTGAGGAACTTGAGCCACTTTTCGCCGGACCGACTGCCGTTGGCACGTCGGCTGATCCGGTGGCGGCGGCCAAGACCCTCGTTGATTATGCCAAGGGTAATGACAAATTGACCATCGTTGGTGGCAGCATGGACGGGAAGATTCTCGACAAGGCTGGCGTCGAAGCGTTGGCCAAGATGCCGTCCCTTGACGAATTGCGTGGCACGCTTGTCGGGCTTCTACAGGCACCGGCAGCCAAAGTGGCACGTGTTACCAAGGCTCCGGCCGGCAAGGTAGTGCGCGTTATCAAGGCACGAGAAGACCAATTGCAGCAGGGTTCTTAACCGACCCGATCAGAAGTTCAAGCCCAATGGAGTAAATCATGGCTGATATCGAAAAAATCGCAGAAGAACTATCCAACCTTACAGTGCTCGAAGCTGCTGAGTTGGCAACATTGCTTGAGGAGAAGTGGGGCGTTTCTGCCGCTGCTGCTCCTATGGCTGTTGCTATGCCAGCTGGTGGCGGAGATGCAGGCGGAGCCGCTGAGGAGAAGACGGAATTTGACGTCGTTCTTACAGCCGTTGGTGCGTCCAAGATCAACGTGATCAAGGAAGTACGTGCCATCACTGGTCTTGGCCTCAAAGAAGCCAAGGATCTTGTCGAAGGCGCACCAAAAGCCGTTAAGGAAGGTGTTTCCAAGGACGAGGCAGACGAAGTCAAAGGCAAGCTGGAAGAAGCTGGCGCGACTGTCGAAGTTAAATAACTTTGACGGTTCAGCATCTATCCAGACGCTGAATACTGAACTTGCACCGGATGGTTTTGCCGTCCGGTGCAAGGTCGTTTATCGATCGGACTTTTTCAGGCCGGTTGAAGGCACAGGTCAATGACAACAATTTGTTGAATAACAGATTGTTTTGTCGGGAATTTTCAAGAGGATCTTCTACATGGCATCTCAGATAAGCACACTTGACAGTCGCAAGCGCGTTCGCCGTACTTTCGGGCATCTCGAAGAGATCACGCCAATGCCGAACCTGATTGATGTTCAGCGTTCGAGCTATGATACATTTTTGCAGATGGACATCCCGGTCAATGAGCGGGGCGATCATGGATTGCAGGAAACGTTCAAGTCTGTTTTTCCGATTGAAGATTTTGCCGGCCGGGCAAAGTTGGAATTTGTGTCCTACGATCTCGAGACACCGAAATACGACGTTGAAGAGTGCCAACAGCGTGGCCTGACCTATGCCTCGCCGCTGAAGGTCACACTCCGTCTTGAGGTGTGGGAAGAGGATGAGGACACCGGCGCACGGTCAATCCGCGACATCAAGGAGCAGGACGTTTACATGGGTGATATGCCTTTGATGACGTCAAATGGTACGTTTATTGTCAATGGCACAGAGCGTGTGATTGTCTCGCAGATGCACCGCTCACCCGGCGTATTTTTTGATCATGATCGTGGCAAGACGCATGCCTCTGGAAAATTCCTGTTTGCCGCCCGGGTCATTCCCTATCGTGGGTCCTGGCTGGATTTTGAATTTGATGCCAAGGATATTCTCAATGTTCGCATCGACCGCAAGCGTAAATTGCCGGCAACGACGTTGATGATGGCACTTCCTGATGAAGAGTCGCTGTCCTACGCCGACAAATGTGCTGAGGCCGGCGAGGCTGTTGATCCTGCGAAGATTGAAGGCATGAGCCGTGACGAGATCCTCGCGCATTTTTACCGGTCCGTCAGCTACAAGCGCGATGGTGAGGGCTGGAGCTACGCTTTCGACACTGACTCGCTGAAGGGCAGCAAGTTGGTCCGTGATCTGGTCGACTCCAAAAGCAAGAAGGTGCTGGCCACGACTGGCACAAAGATGACACCGCGTTCGCTCCGCAAACTTGCTGAGAGCGGCGTTGAGGCAATCCATGTGCCGGACTCGGACCTGTTGGGACGCTATGTTGCCGCCGACATTGTCAACATGAGCACTGGTGAGGTGTTTGCTGAGGCTGGCGATGAGTTGACCGAAGATCTGCTGGTCAAGCTGGCGGAGAATGGAGTTGACGAGGTTGACGTGCTGTTCATCGACAACGTTAATTTCGGTCCGCATCTGCGGAACACGCTGGCGGCTGACCGCAACACCTGTCGTGAGGAGGCGCTGGTCGATATCTATCGGGTCATGCGTCCGGGTGAGCCGCCAACACTGGAAAGCTCACACGCGCTGTTTATGAGCCTGTTCTTCAACTCTGACAGGTACGATCTGTCGTCTGTTGGCCGGGTAAAGATGAATTCACGCCTGGATCTCGACACGGATGACAGCGTGCGCGTGCTGCGCAAGCAGGACATCATGTCAATTCTCAAGGTGTTGACCGGGCTGAAAGATGGCCGTGGTGACATCGATGACATTGATCACCTTGGCAATCGCCGGGTTCGCTCTGTTGGTGAATTGATGGAAAACCAGTATCGGATCGGACTGCTCCGCATGGAGCGCGCAATCCGCGAGCGCATGGGCTCGGTCGAGATTGACACCGTGATGCCGGCTGACCTGATCAATGCCAAGCCAGCTGCTGCTGCCGTTCGTGAATTCTTCGGCTCATCGCAGCTATCACAGTTTATGGACCAGACAAATCCGCTGTCTGAAATCACCCACAAGCGCCGCGTGTCGGCGCTTGGGCCGGGTGGTCTGACGCGTGAGCGGGCCGGTTTTGAGGTGCGCGACGTGCACCCGACGCATTACGGTCGTATCTGCCCTATCGAAACACCTGAGGGCCCAAATATCGGCCTGATCAATTCGCTGGCCACCTATGCCAAGATCAACCGCTATGGGTTCATTGAGACCCCGTATCGCAAGGTTGTTGATGGCAAGGTCACGAACGAGGTGAGCTATATTTCGGCAATGGAAGAAGGTCGCTATACGATTGCGCAGGCAAATGCCGAGCTGAATGACAAAGGTGCTTTTGTTGGTGA
>SHBD01000030.1 GCA_004212735.1 SAR116 cluster bacterium | reverse complement strand
GACATGCTGGTCAACCCGGAAAGTCTGCCTGACGAAATTGAACGTGTGAGGCGGGATTTCGGCCTCGATCAACCAGTCTATGTTCAATATTGGGAATTCCTGAAAGGGGCACTTTCAGGAGATTTAGGCAATTCCTATGTCTTCGGCCGTCCGGCGTTGACGCTGATGGCCGAGAGGTTCCCGGCCACTCTGGAGCTGGCCGTATGCGCACTGATTATCGCTGTCATGATCGGCTTGCCATTGGGCATATATTCCGGTCTTCGGCCAGATGGATGGCCAGCGCGTATTATTATGAGCCTGTCGGTTCTCGGAATTTCAATCCCGACCTTCTGGCTGGGCCTGATGATGATTATCGTGTTTTCCGTCATCCTTGGATGGCTGCCGGTGTCGGGCCGTGGCGAGACCGGTGTTTTCCTTGGCATTGAAAGCAGCATATTCACGCTGGACGGGCTGCAACATCTGATCATGCCAGCCACCAATCTGGCGCTTTTCAAAATTGCCATGGTGATGCGTCTGGCGCGCGCCGGGACTGTCGAGGTCATGGCGCAGGATTTCATCAGGTTCGCCAGAGCCAAAGGTCTGCCGTCAAAGCGAATTGTAAGATCACACCTGCTGCCGAACATACTTATTCCAATCGTCACTGTTGTGGGCATCGAATTCGGAACGCTCATAGCGTTTGCGACAGTTACTGAATCGATCTTCTCCTGGCCTGGTCTTGGCAAACTTGTCATCGATGCGATCGTCAATCTTGATCGACCGGTTGTCGTGGCCTACCTGCTTTTCGTTGTGGCGCTGTTTCTGGCGCTCAATCTCATCGCAGACATCATCTACGCGGCGCTTGACCCGCGCGTGCGCTTGCAAGGGGATGATGGATGAGTGCGCAACACAGAACCATTGTGGAAAAATCATTCGAACGATTGTTCCTGAAGCCATTGCGGGCGATGCGGTCGCGACCTTCGACATTCGTTTCCGGCCTATTGGTCTTGCTGATCGCCACCGCGGCGATTTTCGCACCCCTGATTGCGCCAACGGACCCCTATGATCTGGCAACTGTCAGCATTCTGGATGGGCGGCTTGCACCAGGACAGGTAATGTTTGATGGCACTGTCGCCCTGTTGGGAACGGATGGCGCAGGGCGCGACGTCCTGAGTGCAATTCTCTGGGGATTGCGCACCAGCCTGATAGTGGCCATCAGCAGCGCTGCGATCGCGCTGACCGTTGGATTGACGGTTGGATTGGTGGCCGCCTTCTATGGGGGGCGACTGGATTCCTTTTTAATGCGCGTTGTCGATATTCAGCTATCGTTCCCGGCCATCCTTGTGGCGCTGGTCTTGCTTGCGTTGCTTGGCAAGGGGATAGACAAGGTCATCATCGCGCTCGCCATCGTGCAATGGGCGGTCTATGCACGCACCGTCCGCGCTGCCGCCATGGTTGAACGGCGCAAGGAATATTTTGAGGCTGCGACCTGCCTTGAACTCAGTAACGGCCGCATCATCTGGAGGCATCTTCTGCCCAACAGCGTGTCGTCCCTGATTGTTCTGGCAACCCTGCAAACAGCCCATTCCGTTACCATCGAAGCCACCCTCAGCTTTCTTGGTGTCGGTGTGCCAATCACCCAGCCGTCACTTGGGTCGCTGATTTCAAATGGCTTCGACTACATCCTGGCAGGGGCCTATTGGATCACTTTCTTCCCGGGTGCCATGCTGCTTGCCACGGTGGCGGCGATCAATATCTTCGGTGACCAGCTTCGCACCATAATCAATCCAAGGCTGTCGAGATGAAGGACAGTAAACTTCTGACAATCAAAGGACTGAGGGTCGAATTTCCAACGCGGGATGGCGCCTTGGTTGCGGTGAATAATGTCGATCTGGAAATCGCGCGTGGTGAAGTGCTGGGCATCGTGGGCGAATCAGGGTCTGGAAAGACTGTACTTGGGCTTTCGGCAATGGGTCTGACAGACCAGCCAGGCAGAATAACAGCAGGCCAGGTGTTGTTTGATGGCGAGGATGTCACAAGCTATTCCGAAGCCCAATGGCAAGGCATCCGTGGCAACAGGATGGCCATGATCTTTCAAGACCCGACAAGCAGCCTCAATCCGGTTCAGCGCGTTGGCACCCAGATGATTGAGGCGCTTCAGTCGCATAGCGACATCTCTTCGGATGCCGCACGACAGATCATCCGCGAGGCAATGGTTCGTGTTGGGATCAACAGTCCGGATGAACGGCTGGATGCCTATCCACATCAGTTCTCGGGGGGTATGCGGCAGCGCGTGGTTATCGCCATTGCGCTGTTGAACGAGCCGGATCTGATCATTGCGGATGAACCGACAACGGCTCTTGATGTCACCATACAGGCCCAAATCCTGCGTGATATGCGGCGACTGTCGCGGGACACAGGCACGGCGTTGATCTGGGTCTCGCATGACCTTGGCGTGGTGGCCCAGATCGCGCATCGTGTCGCGGTCATGTATGCGGGCCGGATAGTGGAACAAGGACCAACGGAAAAATTGCTAAAAAAGCCATCCCATCCGTACACGCAAGGCCTGATCGCCAGCATGCCGGCCAACGCGCCGCCAGGCGAACGGCTGCATTCCATTCCGGGCGGACTGCCACAATTGTCGAATTTGCCAATCGGCTGCTCATTCGCGCCGCGGTGCCCGTATGTTTCGGCAGCCTGCGATATATTGCCTGAGCTAATCCCGACATCGTCTGAACATGCCGTCCGCTGCGTTTCCCCACTTCACGGGAAGGCCTGAATGGAGACCGTCATTGAACTCAGATCGGTACAGCGCAGCTTTGTAACAGAGCCGGATCTGGCAGACCGCATTGCGTCCATGTTCGGCGCGAAGTCCAGCGCAGGAACGTTGCGCGCGGTCGACGGTGTAGATCTTGCCATTGCCGAAGGCGAAGTGGTCGGGCTGGTCGGGGAATCAGGATGTGGCAAATCCACACTTGGCCGGATTGTGGCTGGTATTCTGCCGCAGGACACAGGCGATGTACTGTTTAAAGGGCGTCCGATGGTCGACAAGACCCGGTGTAAAGATGGCTCTGGTCTTGGCGTCCAGATGATTTTTCAGAATCCTGCCTCCGCCCTGGATCCTCGCCAGAAAATTATTGATGCCATTACCGAGGCGCCGATTGCCCATGGGTTGATCAAGCGCTCAGAGGCCCGCGATTTTGCCATCAGGGCGCTCGAGCGAGTGGGAATGCGCGAAGATGCACTGGACCGCTATCCACATCAATTTTCAGGTGGGCAGCGCCAGAGGGTATGTATCGCCAGGGCGCTGGCGGTTAATCCGAGTGTGGTTGTCTGTGATGAGGCTGTCGCGTCGCTGGACGTGTCCATTCAGGCCCAGATCATCAATCTGTTCCTCGACCTGAAAGAAGAGTTGAACCTGTCCTATCTGTTCATCAGTCACGATATCAGTATTGTCGAACATGTCTCGGACCGGATTGCCGTAATGTATCTTGGACAGATTGTTGAGCTTGCCCCGACAAGGGAATTGCTTGAAAACCCCCAACACCCCTACACAAGGGCTTTGCTCGCCGAGGTTCCCTCATTGGATGCCCGCCTGTCGGAGGAACATGCGCTGACAGGTGAATTGCCGTCACCTCTGAACCCGCCAGCCGGCTGCCGGTTCCATACAAGGTGCCCGATCGCAACGGAAACATGCCGCTCCGACATGCCGCGGCTGGAACTCCTGAATGGCGGCCATCAGGTGAGATGCCCGGTCGTCCAAACAAAAAAATAATCGGAATATTTATCGCAGCCGACGGGCAACCCGATTGGCCAGAAGACGCATTAGAAATGTCGACTGGCCGGATGAAACTACCATTTGTCGCTCTCTTCAGGGAATTGCTGCAAAATCTGGTCCGAATCACGGTACGCGGACATGAATTGAAACATTTCACTGACCATTGAGCTTACAACATTTCCTTCGAGACCAAATTCATCCAGTTGCCGATAGACATCATCTTCGCTCTCGGCCATCCAGTGACAATAAAGGAAATCATCATTGCCCACCCAGGTCTGCATGCATTGGGCAAACTCGCCATTGGAGTTCATTGCCCATTGGCGTTCTGATTGTCTTTTTTCCGGTGGATCACGTCTTTCCGGCGGTGTCAGATAAGCCTTTCGGGCTTCATCAGATACGAAGGTGTGCACAACAAGATAATGACGCGAGAAATGTTCTTTGACCATAACGACCACCCTCAAACTATGATGATCAAGGTGGCAAACGATGGCACGGGATGTCAATGAATGTTGCACCAAGAAATGTTGCACCAAGAGGTGCAGCGTGCATTAGTTGTGATCAACGGTTGCTTGCCGCCGAAAGCCCATATTCATAGGTGACATCATCGACAAGGTCATTGCCGAAGCACCCGCAGGCGCAAATCTGCAAAGCATAATCTTGATGATAGCCGCAATGGGCTGCTTCACCTTTGCCGACTTGCTGATCAAGATTGCCAGTCAGACAATGCCGGTTGGGCAAGTGATGATCCTGCTTGGTGTCGGCTCGTCGATGGTGTTTTGGGGGCTCATGAAGTTCAAGGGGGAGGCTATTCGGCTCTCACCCCTTGCGGACCCTGCGGTTATGTTACGCAATGTTGGGGAACTGATTGCGGCAACCAGCATGTGTCTGGCATTGGTCTATGTGCCCATATCCACGATTGGGGCGGTGATTCAGACTGTGCCGTTGATGATAACCGCCGTTGCGGCGCTGTTTCTCGGCGAGCGTGTTGGCATACGGCGTGCGTCTGCCATCGTTGTTGGTTTTCTGGGCGCAATCTTCATCGTTCAGCCTGGCGGGTCTGACTTTGATGTCATGACAATCCTTGCCTTTGTCTCTGCGGTTGGCATGACGGTAAGAGATGTCGGCACCAAACTGGTCTCTAATAATTTTTCAACCCTGCTTCTTTCATTTTATTCCTGCGTTCTGTTCAGCTTTGGCGGCTGTGTTCTGCTGCTGATTACGGGAGGCGCCAGCGTTCCTGATACAGATATGATGATGCTGTTTGCGGCCATGATCGCTCTTGGTTCTTTCGGCGTGATCTTCATGACCAGAGCGGTGCGACTCGGGGATATGTCTGTGGTCAGTCCGTTTCGCTATACGCGGCTTCTGTTCTCATTGGCGGCGGGCATCCTCATTCTTGGCGAACAGGTGAACACAATGATGCTTCTGGGATGCGCATTAACGATCGGGGCCGGGCTCTATATCTGGCGCAGAGAAATTGTTATTCAGGCGTAGCTGACGATTGAATGGCGAGGTGCTGTTGACTGGTGCAGCCTTGGCACAGATCTCACGGCATAACGTTGATTCCGTCAGAACGTAATTGTTGGAAGCAGATTCTGCCGCATCTCCAAATATCCTGGCTTTGCCATCTTGCTCGGATGAAAGCGTCAATACGGTGGTGAAATCTTCCTGCTCCGCCTCAGGCCTTTGATCGACTCCATTGGGGTATTGTCGATGAGGCACCGTGGTCCTCACACCGGAATTTGATGTCTTGCGCGGTTGCTGTGTTCACAGTAGCGAACGTCACCAGAGGGGCGCCGACAGCCAAGCCTTGTTGATAAAAACCAACCATGATCAGAACTCTCGCAATCGCCAAAGGCTAACGGTCATTATCTAGAATTGCGGGTTGTTCTTTAGACATTCAATTATTTTTTGAACTTTCGGCGTCTGATACAGGCTGAGGTGTGACACAGCCCAGACATTGGTCTCCCAGTTCAATTCCATCGGCAGAATTCTGACCATGTGCTCCGTTTGTTTGAACAGCGGGGCGACACCCAATCCAATTCCTTCACTGATCAATTCAATGGTTGAATAGGCATGCGACGATGTCGCAGCCACCTGTGCCGGCGAGACGTTTTCATCGAACCATGTTGAAAAGGGGATGCGCGGATTATGAATGGGCGGGCAGATGAAACGATGCTGCACCAGATCGGCAGTGGATTCCGGGGTTCCATATTTCGCCATGTAAGTCTCATGGCCGAAAATCCCGAACCTCAAAGTGCCCAGATTTACCGGCACATAATCCAGCACATCGGTTTTCTTCCCTGTCCGAAGCGCGATCTGAACCTGGCCCTTCTCCAGAGGTTCAAATGCCGTAGACGACTGGATTTCAACCCGGCAAAGCGGGTTATCGTCGGCAAATCGCGCGATGGCAGGGGCAAACAGACCGAATAAGGGCTCCAGACCGGAGATCACAAGTGTTCCGCTGACCGTCTCCGCCTGGAAAGAAAGCTGTGATCTCAGAGACAATATCTGTTGTTCAACCACCTTCATTGACTGGGTGAATTGATGCCCGGCCTCGGTGAGGTCATAACCTTTCGCATGGCGGATAAACAGCTTATTTCCCAGCCAGGTTTCAATGATATCGATATGACGAATAATGGTGGAACGCTGGCAGTTCAGTCTGGTTGCTGCCCTGCTTATGGTTCCTGCTTCCGCCACAACGAAAGCCGTATGAAGAGCCTGCCACGTTTTCATATGATTAATAATCACACATATTATGGTGAAATTGGCTATATGTTAGATCAAAAATAAATCATTTAAAACACCCGTGATTGCAACAGGGGAGATCGACTATGGAAATGATCAAGAAATATGGCCCTTATGTCATGATGGTGTTTCTTACATTCGCATTCGCGGGGGCGGGTATTTTCAAATTAACGGCTGGTGAACAGGTGAGTGAGTTGTTCCTGCAACTCGGGTTTCCGGTGGCCTTCGCCTATTTCATCGCGCTAAGCGAAATAGCGGGCGCTGCTGCGATTTGGGTGAAGCCCCTCAGATTTTGGGCCGCAAGCGGCTTTGTGATCGTATGTTTGGGAATCATTGGGGTGAACGTGAACCAACCGGATGGTTTGAGCCATATGCCACCCGCATTCATTCTGGGTGTTCCGGCCATGTTGCTGGCCTATCTTTCCAGAAGTGAAGCTTTGTTTCTCAAGCGCTAATTCTGCGATCCTTAATGGCACCACAAATCCTGCCTTGCGTTGTGACGAGTTGTGACAGGGGTGTCACATATTGCAGTGCGGTGGTTGTTCGGGAAGTGGTGCGGGATCCAAACGCTGGACGGGTCACCGCACGGCTAGGCCCGGGTGAAGTCGACGCTGTCAGGGTGAAAATAGATTTCGTCATACCCGACAGTATCGTAATATCTGTAGCCGATCTTATCGAAAAAATGCCTGAATTTCGGCTCTCCGACGATGTTGTTTTCCACGGCTATAACGCGGATTCGCAGCGCGTCAAAATCAATGCTTTCCAGCACTTTCAGCTCCGCGCCCTCGATATCAAGCGACATGAAATCGACCTCGCTACGCCCACCTACCATCTCCATGACACTGATCGTCTCGATCTGATAGGAAACCGTGCGGCTTGCCTTGTCGCCGTCAACCAGGGATTTGGTGCGGGCAAAATCCTCTGTGTCGACGCCACTCATCTGTAACAGGCCTTGGACCACCTCGATGAATTTGACAGTGTCGTCGCCAAAGCCGACAGCCTTGTTGATGGTCTGGCACTGCCTGTTTTTCTGCAGGAAAGCGAACTGCGTTTTTGACGGCTCAACGGCAATACCGTCCCATCCCATAAATTTCTCGAAATGCAGGCAGTTGCTTCCTGTCACCCCGTCAAAGGCGCCAATTTCCAGAAAGAACCCGTCTCTGCAATTCTTGAAAAAGGCGTCCTTGATCCTTTTGTCCTGACCAGCCTGCGAAAAATACCGCTCATGCCAGTGAAAGCTCTTCTCAAGGGCCCAGAGCTTGCCTGTCAGGAGCGGTGTGCCTTCGTTTTCTGATGCTGGCAACTGTTCCAGAATGGAAGTGAAAATAGCATGCGCGTTTAGCCTGTCCGCGAGCCCCCCTTTCGCCAACCTGTCAGCGTGATTGGCAACCTCGGTCAAGGTTTTTCCCTGTAGTGACCTGAAATCAGGTTTCTTAAGCATCAGACCAACCATTCCAAAAAATTATCTGGATACCTCAGGGAAATAGTTGCCGCACGGCAGTCGGCAATGGAGCAAACGGAGTATACATGGTCCGGCATTCCCAACAATCACCGATATGGGGATTGGGCACTGCGGCTCAAGCGGTAGAACACACCCGTGATTGAGGCTTAAGGATCTGAAAATTCAATCGCCAGGAGCCCATAAAGATCAAAGTGGCAATGCGTTTGACTGGCTGTCCACCAGGCTTGCTATGCGTTCTGCGGATATCGATGGAAGGATGGCGCACCCGAGAGAAGGTTCGATGCCTATCCGTGGCGCCACATTGTGACTGAATCCAGATATTTCAGTATCTTAGCAAATCGCCACATATGGTCAACTATCAAAACCTTACCTGCAACCTTGCCTGAACCCTGGGCCGTGGTGCGAGGGCCAAGGTCCAAACACAAAATTCCGTGGTCCACGGACCCTGAGCTACGGGTCGCGGACCTCGGATCGGGGTTACTGGGGCTGGTTGCGAAATGCCAGGAGAATTGATCATAGGGGTGCTGGCATGATTCGGTAGTCTTCAAAGCCGCGCTGATTTGCGATCCTATGGGTGGTACGATTGACGGTCGTCAGGGAGACGATTTTCTGCTGGCACTGCTTTTCATCATCAGCGATGACCAGATTGGCGAACTGCGTTCCAAGCTGGACGTCCCGGTGACCGCCACATTCAGGGCTGAATGACACCTTTGGCAGGACGGTGCGCTCATGCAAGGGGTGTCAGGGTTGTGCGAATTGGTCACAGCCCATTTTGGCAAAGGGGCTTCCCAAGCTCGTCAAACTTATCTTCTATAACAAAGGGGCCTGTTAGATTCGTGGTCGTAAACAGCGTCGCGAGACCGTAACGATGGAGTACGGGGCACGGTCTGGGGACATAATAGGAGGATACTAATGGTACCTGGTGCATTTAATTATTACCGGCCCGACACCGTTGATGATGTGATCGGATTGCTTGGTGAGTGGGGAGATGATGCGCGCGTCATCGCCGGCGGGCATAGCCTGATTCCGGTGATGAAGCAGCGGCTCAGCGACATCAGTCATCTAATTGATCTTGGTGGCGTCGAGGCGTTGAAAGGGATCATCATTGACGGCGGAACCGTCACAATCGGCGCAATGACAACACAACATGAGCTGATCACCAACGACGCGCTGGCGTCCGCTGCGCCGATCATCCGAGAGGCATCGCTGCAGATCGCCGATCCGCAGGTACGCTATCTCGGCACAATCGGCGGCAATGTCGCGAATGGCGACCCGGCCAACGACATGCCCGGTTTGATGCAGACGCTTGGCGCCACCTACCATTTGGCCGGTCCGAACGGGGGCCGCACCGTCGCTGCCCGCGACTTCTACGAGGCGGCCTACTTCACCGCGCGCGAGGATGATGAGATCCTAACGGCTGTATCCTTTGCCGCGACAAGCGGCGGCTACGCCTATGAAAAGCAGAAGCGCAAGATCGGTGATTACGCCACGGCTGCTGCTGGCGTCCTGCTGACTATGCATGGCGGATCCTGTTCCGCCGCATCGGTGGCGCTGACCAATCTGTCGGACACACCTGTCTACTGCACCGATGCGGTCGACATCCTTGTCGGCAGTTCTGTTGATGATGAAGCGGTCGCCGCCGCGGTGAAAGCAGCAGTCGACGTGTCAGATCCGGTGGCCGATACCCGCGGTCCGGTCGATTTCAAAAAATATGTTGCCGGCGTGATCGTTAAGAAAGCGATCGAAAGCGCCAGGTCGCGGGCGTAAGGGAGGCCGAGATGGAAAAAATGCATGTGAAGATGAATGTGAACGGTAAAGAGGTTGACCTTCTCACTGAGCCGCGCACCCTGCTGATCCACGCGCTTCGCGAGGAACTCGGCATCACCGGGCCGCATGTCGGCTGCAGTTCGTCGCATTGCGGTGCCTGCACTGTAGACATGAACGGCATGTCGGTGAAGTCCTGCACGGTTTTCGCCGCCCAGGCCAACGGTGCCGAGATCACAACGATCGAAGGTCTTGGATCGCCTGACGCCCTGCATGTCCTGCAGGAGATGTTCAAGGAGCATCATGGCCTGCAATGCGGTTACTGCACCCCGGGTATGATCACCAGAGCCTACCGCCTGCTTCAGGAAAATCCGAACCCGACCGAGGAAGAGGTTCGTTTCGGCATTGCCGGAAATCTCTGCCGCTGTACCGGTTACCAGAACATCGTCAAGGCGATCCTTGAGGCCGCTGCGAAAATGAACGAGATAAAGGAGTCAGCGTAATGAACGAAGCAACCCCTCCAAAGGAAGAGCGTACCGCCGCCCTAAGCGGTCTTGGTACATCGCGCAAGCGCGTCGAGGATGCGCGGTTCACGCAAGGCAAGGGCAACTATGTCGATGACCTAAAGATGCCGGGCATGCTATTCGGTGACTTCGTCCGCTCGCCCTACGCCCATGCGCGCGTTAAGTCGATCGACACCGAAAAGGCCATGGCGCTTCCGGGTGTGCATGCGGTGCTGACAGCTGCCGACCTTGAGCCGCTTGGTCTTCACTGGATGCCGACTTTGGCCGGTGACAAGCAGATGGTTCTTGCCGATGGCAAGGTTCTTTTCCAAGCTCAGGAAGTGGCGTTTGTAGTTGCCGACGATCGCTATGCTGCCGCTGATGGCGTAGCCGCCGTCAAGGTCGAGTATGAAGAACTTCCAGTTCTGGTCGACCCGTTTAAAGCCGAGTCCGATGGTGCACCCGTGCTGCGCGAGGACATTGCCGACCAGACGGAAGGCGCTCATGGGCCGCGTCGCCATCCGAACCACATCTTCACCTGGGAATCCGGCGACCGCGAGGCGACTGAGGCCGTGCTGGCCGAGGCAGATGTCGTGGCTGAGGAGATGATCTACTATCATCGCACCCATCCCTGTCCGCTCGAACCGTGCGGCTGCGTGGCTTCGATGGACAAGGTAAATGGCAAGCTGACTGTCTGGGGAACCTTCCAGGCACCGCACGCGGTGCGGACAGTTGCATCACTGATCTCCGGTATCGCTGAGCACAATATCCGCATTATCTCGCCAGATATCGGTGGTGGTTTCGGCAACAAGGTCGGCGTCTATCCGGGCTATGTCTGCTCGATCGTCGCGTCGATTGTTACCGGCGTTCCGGTGAAGTGGATTGAGGACCGTTCCGACAATCTGATGGCCACCGCGTTTGCCCGTGACTACTGGATGAAGGGCCGGATCTCAGCAACCAAGGACGGCAAAATCACTGGCCTGCATTGCCATACCACTGCCGATCACGGTGCCTTTGACGCATGCGCCGACCCGACAAAGTTCCCGGCCGGTTTCATGAATATCTGCACCGGGTCCTATGATATCCCGACCGCCTATCTGGCTGTTGACGGCATCTACACCAACAAGGCGCCGGGCGGTGTTGCCTATCGCTGTTCCTTCAGGGTAACCGAGGCAGCCTATTTCATCGAGCGGATGATCGAGATTCTGGCAATTAAGCTTGGCATGGATGCTGCCGAGCTGCGCGTCAAGAACTTCATCAAAAAGGACCAGTTCCCATATCAGTCTGCTCTCGGCTGGGAGTATGACTCCGGTGACTATCACACCGGATGGGACAAGGCGCTGAAGGCGGTCGGATATGAAGATCTTCGCAAGGAGCAGGCTGCACGCGTCGAGGCGTTCAAGCGCGGTGAAACACGTATGCTTCTCGGTATCGGCCTCAGCCACTTCACCGAAATCGTAGGTGCCGGCCCGGTCAAGAACTGCGATATTCTCGGCCTCGGTATGTTCGACAGCTGTGAAATCCGCATTCACCCCACCGGATCGGCAATTGCCCGCCTCGGCACCATCTCGCAGGGTCAGGGCCACGCCACGACCTTTGCGCAGATCCTTGCGTCCGAGATCGGTCTTCCTGCAGAGGACATCACGCTTGAGGAAGGTGATACCGACACCGCACCCTACGGTCTTGGCACTTACGGGTCGCGTTCGACCCCGGTTGCTGGTGCTGCCACTGCCATGGCAGGTCGTAAAATCCGCGCCAAGGCGCAGATGATTGCGGCCTATCTTCTCGAGGTGCATGACAATGACCTTGAATGGGATGTCGACCGTTTTGTTGTGAAAGGGTCGCCCGAGCGGTTCAAGACCATGAAGGAAATTGCCTTCGCGTCCTACAATCAGGCAATTCCAGGCGTAGAGCCGGGTCTCGAGGCGGTCAGCTACTATGATCCGCCGAACATGACTTATCCGTTCGGGTCCTACATCTGTGTGATGGAAATCAATGTTGATACGGGCACAACCGAAATCCGCCAGGTTTATGCGCTGGATGATTGTGGCACTCGGATCAACCCGATGATCATCGAAGGGCAGGTGCATGGAGGTCTCACCGAGGCACTTGCCATCGCCATGGGCCAAGAAATTGCCTATGACGAGCAGGGCAATGTGACGACCGGCACTCTGATGGACTTCTTTGTGCCAACAGCTGTCGAAACGCCAAACTACCAGACGGACTACACAGTCACTCCGAGCCCGCATCACCCGATCGGCGCAAAGGGTGTTGGTGAAAGCCCGAATGTTGGTGGTGTTCCGGCCTTCTCGAATGCGGTACATGATGCCTTTCGGGCATTCGGACTGACACAATCGAACATGCCGCACGACCACTGGCGGATATGGAAGACAGCACAGAGTCTCGGTCTTCACGACTGAGCCAATTGAAAGAAGGACAGGCAGGGGGTCATGGCCCCCTGCCGCCATATGATGACCTGGACAGATCTGAAATCCCGCCTTGGACAGGCTGGCTATGTGGCTTCCAACGAGCTGGCGATGGCGATCCATATCGCGCTGCAGTTGGAACGCCCAATCCTGCTTGAGGGCGATGCCGGCGTTGGCAAGACGCAGGTGGCAAAGACTCTGGCCGAGATTGAATCTACCGAACTAATCCGGCTGCAATGCTATGAGGGTCTGGATGCTGCTGCCGCGATCTATGAATGGAATTATCAGCGCCAGCTTCTTTCGATCCGTGCTGCCGCTGACAGCGGTGCTAGCGCCGAGGCGATGGAAGCCCGTATTTTTTCCCGTGAGTTTCTTCTTGAGCGGCCGCTTCTGCGGGCCATCCAGCAGGATCGCCCGCCAGTGTTGCTGATTGATGAGATTGACCGTGCCGACGAGGAATTCGAGGCCTTCCTGCTGGAAGTGCTGTCCGACTTCCAGATCACCATTCCCGAACTTGGCACCATCGCTGCAACAAGCCGGCCGATTGTGGTACTGACCGCGAACGGAACGCGCGACCTGTCGGATGCGCTGCGCCGGCGCTGCATCTACAGCCATGTTCCGTATCCTGACCGTGCCACAGAGCTTGCGATTCTTGAGAAACGCGGGCCCGATCTTTCGCCACATCTGGCAGTGCAGATTGTCAGTTTTGTTCAGGCCATCCGCAAGGAAGAGCTGGATAAGAAGCCCGGCGTTGCCGAAACGCTGGACTGGGCCGCCGCGCTTGCCGGGCTGGGACTGAAGGATCTGACAGATGATCCGGTGACGCTTCAGGCATCGCTCGTGGCGCTTCTTAAGACCGAGGCCGATCAGGCCGCCGTCCCCGGGGAGGTGGCGCAGCGCCTGGCAGGCGTGGCCGAGTAGTTCCCATGCCGAAGGTGACCAAATTCCCAACGCGCGCCTCAACAACCGAACGTATGGGCGACTTTACTCATCATCTTCGCAAGAACGGCTTTAAGGTTGGCGTACAGGAAACTGAAATGGCGCTTCGCAGCCTTGGTCATATCGACCTTGCCGATCCCTTTGAGGTACGCTTGGCACTGAAAGCCATATGCTGCACCGATCTGCATCGGTATGCCAGGTTCGACGACCTTTTCGATGCCTTCTGGCTGAACCAGTCGGTTATGCGCATGCAGCATCAGGAAACCGAAATTCGCAAGCCTAACCCGTCAAGCTTCAGTAACTTATCCTCCTTCATGCAGCAGCAGGATACCGGCCGGACAGGCGAAACCGATACGCCAGATAATGATAATGACGGCGAGGCTAACAATGACGGTGAGGGCAAGCTCGTCTCGACCAAAGTGGTCAACAACAACCACACCGATCTTCGTGAATTTCTGCGACCCGAAGATCGTGCTCTTGCCGAACGCGCAGCGCAGCGGATCGCTGCTGCCATCCGCTATCGCCGATCACGCCGCCGCAAGGCGGCCAGAAAGGGCGAGACAATCGATCTGCGCCGGGTGATCAGACGTTCGATAGGAAGCGGTGGTGAGCCGATGCAGCTTCTTCGCCGACGGCGCCCCGAAAGGCCGGTGCATCTTGTCTCGATACTTGATGTCTCAGGATCAATGACACTTTATGCGCGGGCCTTTCTGGCTTTTATAAGAGGGCTGATCGATGCCGATCAGCGGGCCGATGCCTTTGTCTTCCACACCAGTCTGATGTGTGTGAGTGACGCGCTTCGCGACAATGACACGCTGCGCGCGGTGAACCGCTTGTCGATTATGGCGCAGGGGTTCGGTGGCGGCACCCGCATTGGCACGTGCCTGAAACAATTCAACAGTCAGTATGCGAACCGCATCATCGGGCGCCGAAGCGTGGTCATCATCATGTCTGATGGGTATGATACCGGCAGTGCTGAGCTCGTTGGCGCTGAACTGGAACGGCTGCGCCGGAAAGGGTGCAAAATCATCTGGCTGAACCCGCTTCTCGGTTGGCGGGATTACGAGCCGGTGGCGGCGAGCATGGCTGCAGCCTTGCCCTATCTGGATTGTTTTGCGCCGTGCAACACGCTGGAAAGCCTTGCCGCACTGGAATTCGAACTGGAGCGCCTATGAAATCCGCCGCGCAGCGTGTAATCGACAGGACACAGGAACAGCTTCGTGCTGATGCGGTGCCGCATGCTGTTGCCACGGTGGTGCGCACCCTGTCATCGACGGCCGCCAAGCCTGGCATGAAGGCAATCGTGCTTGCCGATGGGGAATTCGCCGAGGGATGGCTTGGTGGAGGATGCGTAACATCTGCTGTGCGTAAGGCGGCGAAGAAAGCCATCGAGACAGGTGAGGCAACACTTGTATGTCTTCGCCCCGAAGAGCTTCTTGCCGATGAGACTGATGCCAAAATGGTGACGCTGGCGCGGAACGGGTGCCCCAGCAAGGGATCGATGGATATTTTTGTCGAGCCAGTGGTGCCGCTGCCTGAACTTGTGGTGTATGGTGAGGGGCCAGTGGCTCTGGCCCTATTGCGGATTGCGCGTGGCTTCGGCTTTACCCTGACAGTATGTGGCATTCTTGATGCTGCCATCGTTGACGCCGACCATCACTATGCCGCGCCTGCCGATCTGGATTCGCAGCCTTCTTCAAATGCCGCGCGCTACATCGTGGTGGCGACGCAAGGGGCAGGGGATATCGCAGCGCTCACCTCGGCACTGGCGACCAGCCATGCCTATGTCGCTTTTGTCGGCAGCCGGCGCAAATTCGCCGCTTATGCCGGGAAGCTAACGGATGCCGGTATTAGTGAGACGTCGCTGGCTGGGGTGCGCTCACCTGCGGGGCTTCATATCAACGCTGTGACGCCGGAGGAGATTGCGCTGTCGATAATGGCAGAAATCGTTCAGACACGCCGGGCCACCCGCGTCAGCCAGAAGGCTGATGGCTAATGGCTGAGATCGCTGTAATACTTCTCGCAGCTGGCGAGTCGCGCCGCATGGGCGCAGCCAACAAGCTGTTGCTGCCGGTGGATGGTGAGCCGCTTGTTCGTCGCACGGCGAAGATTTTGGCATCGCTTGCCAGCGCACGGGTGACAGCTGTCCTCGGGCATGAGGCGGAGGAGGTTGCCGCGGCGCTGTCTGGGCTGGATGTGGTGATGACAGTAAATCCCGATTTTGCCGAAGGGCAGCGTGCCAGCGTTCATCACGGGTTTGTCAATGCTGGTGAGGCAGACAGTTATATGGTGACTCCTGCCGATCTGCCGCGTCTGACACCAGCGGATTGTTGTGCGCTGATCGCATCGCACGCTGCCGCAACAGATGGGGCTGTGACCGTGCCAATGCGTTTCGGTCAGGACGGCCCAGAGCGCGGCAATCCGATCATGCTGTCCGGCGCGGCACGGGATGACGTCATCGCCGGCGGGATTAATCTGGGATGCCGTGGTCTTCTTGACCGACGGCCCAACCTCATTCATACCCACACAACCCTGTCCGACGGTTTCTTTGTCGATATCGATACCCCCGAGGCCTACATGGTGGAAACCGGGAAGTCTCTGCTGGTGTCTGCCAGCTAGTTAATCAAGGCACCTACCCCCAACGGAGTGACTACCCATGGAACTGCAAGATGAAATCGCCATCCCGGCCCCACGTAACGAGGTCTACAAGGCGCTGAACGATGTTGCCGTGCTGAAGGCCTGTATCCCGGGCTGTGAAGAGCTGGAGCGCGAGGGTGAAAATGATCTGGTGGCGAAGGTCACACTGAAGATCGGCCCGGTGAAGGCGAAGTTCGGTGGGCGTGTGACGCTGGATCCGAGTAAGGCTCCCGATGCCTTTAGCCTGTCCGGAGAAGGCGATGGCGGTATCGCCGGCTTTGCCAAGGGCGGTGCTGATGTCGAGCTGGTTGAGGATGGCGAGCAGACGATACTGCGCTATACGGCGAAGGCCGAAATCGGCGGCAAGCTGGCGCAGCTTGGGGGGCGGCTGATCACAAGCACCGCCAAGAAACTATCGAAGATGTTCTTCGAAACTTTCGAGAAGGTGATGAGCGGCGAAGTGGAGCTGGAAGATGCCTCCTAAGGCCCCAAACAACGCCGCGAAAGAGCCAGCTTTCGGATCCTGATTCTGAGACGGTGAGGCAGTGGCACTTGACGTCCGCCTTGCCGCCAGGCGAAGAAAGCGTCTCGACCATCAAGCGGAAAACCGTCTTTGTACCTAAATTATCCCATGAAAACAGGGATAAATACGGGATATCGAAGGCATAAAGATGATCTAATCTGAGGGGGTATGGCGGAGAAGGTGGATTCCGCATGGCTTCGCAAGTCTATGACAGAAAATAGGTTTTGATACTCTTGCCACGACGATCCCTCATTTCACCCCACCACCGATCGGGGTTACCGATGCTGTCTGGCAATCAGCTTTGCTTTCTCGATGAAGGGGTGGGGGTCAGAGGACGCAGATCCTGCGTCCTGTGACCGTGGTTGTATGATGGGTTGGCACAGGCTTGGAACCTCGGCTCCAAGCCTTACCTGTTGCTAAACGCAGGGGTACAGATTCCATTCTGCATTTCCGTCGGCATCAGACCCATAAGAAAACACGTAAAATTTACCATTGAGCTCAGACAGTGCATTTGAAGTTGTTTCAAATGAACCACCGCCATGAAACATAACTCCCCCACTCTCCGTCATATTGCCGACACCCATGCATTTGAATGTGGCCACACCTTCTGAGCACATTATTACTCCAGCAGAAGCATAACCTATCCAAGACCCGTCAGGCCTCATCTCAGCGGTGAAGGTGGCCCTCGCCTGGACCTCGTGGCCCACAAGTGTTCCACTGCCGATATTGTGGGTTTCAAAAGCGGGCAAGCCATATTTCCCCGAATCTATCGGCTTGGTTGTTTCTTTTAAAGTTAATGTTCCGGCCTTGTCTCCGAGCATTTCAATCTCCCTTGGTTAAGTCCCTACAAACATGGCTAATTATCATTACAAGCAAATTAGCGAACTCACGCACATCCATGAATAAG
>SHBD01000003.1 GCA_004212735.1 SAR116 cluster bacterium | reverse complement strand
CAGAATCCGGTCGCGGCCTGGATCACCATTATTGTTATGGATGTATGGCATTGGACATCGCTGGTGGTGCTTCTCAGCTATGCCGGTCTTGTCTCCATTCCCGAGGCCTATTACCAGGCAGCCAAAATTGATGGCGCATCGAACTGGGCCGTGTTCAGATTCATCCAACTGCCAAAGATGAAGTCAGTTCTGACGATCGCGATCCTGCTTCGGTTCATGGATAGCTTCAACATTTACACCGAACCTTTCGTTCTAACCGGCGGCGGCCCTGGCAATTCAACGACGCTGCTGTCGATTGATCTGGTTAAAATTGCTCTTGGCCAATTTGACCTTGGCCCGGCCGCAGCCATGTCCCTCATATACTTCGCCATTACCCTGCTTGTCAGCTGGCTGTTCTACACGCTGATGACAAAAGACAACGCGAAATAGGAGCTGTAGCAGAATGTCAAAGAGATCGCTTGTTCCGCTGTTATACATCCTGTTTTTGATGTTGCCTATTTATTGGCTCATAGCCATGAGCTTCAAGACAACGGGAGAAATTCTGTCCGGCTTCTCGCTGTTCCCGCAGACATGGACGCTAGAAAACTACATTACAATTTTCACCGACCCATCCTGGTATTGGGGTTATGTAAACTCAATCATTTATGTGTCATTGAACACCGTTATCTCGGTCATTGTTGCATTGCCGGCTGCCTATGCCTTCTCGCGCTATAATTTTCTGGGTGACAAGCATCTGTTTTTCTGGCTGCTCACCAACAGAATGGCACCGGCCGCTGTTTTCGCGCTACCTTTCTTCCAGCTTTATTCAGCGGTCGGGCTGTTCGACACACATCTTGCCGTTGCACTCGCGCATTGCCTGTTCAATATTCCGCTGGCTGTCTGGATTCTCGAAGGCTTCATGCAGGGCATTCCCAAGGAACTGGATGAAACCGCCTTTGTTGATGGTTATTCCTTCCCGCGCTTTTTCGCCACCATCTTCATACCAACCATCAAGGCCGGCGTTGGTGTGGCTGCCTTCTTCTGTTTTATGTTCTCTTGGGTTGAGCTTTTGCTGGCAAAGACCCTCACCGCTGTTGCCGCGAAACCGATCGCCGCAACAATGACAAAAACAGCATCCAGTGCCGGCTATGAGTTGGGCCTTTTGGCGGCGGCCGGCACCTTGACAATCATCCCCGGGGCGATCGTGATTTACTTTGTCAGAAATTACATTGCCAAGGGCTTTGCGATGGGGAGAGTATGATGCTTACCTGGATGGCATGGACCTGGCCAACTGCCTTTGTCTTTATCGGAATTTTTTCTGCCATGGCGATTTTGATCATACTCGAGATACGTTATCCGGGTGGTCAGGAGCGACGGGGCATTCTAGGGCTAACAACCTCACGCGGTGACAGGCTGTTCATTTCATTGCTGGGCAGCGCTTATATTTTTCTTGCATGGCTGGGTCTTGTTGGCACACCTTTGTGGTGGCCACTCGGTCTTTCGATTTGTGGGAGTGCTTTCTGCTTTTGGAAAGTATGATTTTTAAATGGGCAAAAATTACATTCTGGCGATAGATCAGGGAACAACATCGACCCGGACAATCATCTTTGATCAGAAACTCCAACCACTGGCAACAGCTCAAGAAGAATTTGCCCAGCATTTTCCGCATTCCGGCTGGGTCGAGCATGACCCAGAGGATCTCTGGTCAACAACAGCCGCTATGTGCCGTCAGGCGATTGAGCGCGAGCATATAGACGCCGCCGACATTGCGGCCATCGGCATCACCAATCAACGTGAGACAACCGTGGTCTGGAACCGGCATACAGGGCGTGCAATCTACAATGCCATTGTCTGGCAGGATCGCCGCACCGCTGATTATTGCCGAAAACTGAGAGAGGCTGGTCATGAATCAGAGGTGACAAACAAGACAGGCCTTTTGCTTGATCCCTATTTTTCAGCTACGAAACTGAATTGGATCCTCGAGAATGTCGATGGCGCGCGCGCCGCAGCAGACGCTGGTGATCTTTTGTTTGGAACCGTCGACAGTTATCTTATCTGGCGGCTTACCGATGGGGCGTCGCACGTAACCGACGCAACCAATGCCGCGCGCACCATGATGTACAATATCTCAGAAGGTTGTTGGGATGATGACCTGCTCGCCTTGTTTGCAATTCCCAAAGGGATGCTGCCAGAGGTGCGAGACAGTTCTGGCACATTCGGTGTGACACGGCCTGATCTGTTTGGCGGTGCCAAGATACCCATTCTTGGAGTGGCTGGCGACCAGCAGGCAGCCACCGTTGGCCAAGCCTGTTTTGAACCCGGCATGGTTAAATCCACATATGGAACCGGCTGTTTTGCCCTGATGAATACGGGCGATCAGCTGGTTTTCTCCAAGAACAAGCTGCTTACAACCATCGCCTATCAGATTGGCGGGAAACCGGTCTATGCGCTTGAAGGCTCAATCTTTGTCGCTGGTGCAGTGGTTCAATGGCTGCGTGATGGCCTGAAGATGATCCGGCACGCGTCCGAGACAAGGCCTTTGGCTGAAGCCGCCAGTGACAACGAACAAGTGTATTTCGTCCCTGCATTTACCGGTCTTGGAGCGCCCTATTGGAATGCAGATTGCCGTGGAGCCATATTCGGCCTCACCCGGAATACAGGTCCTGCCGAAATTGCAAAGGCGGCGCTTGAAAGTGTGGCCTTCCAAACACGCGATTTGATTGAGGCGATGCGTGAAGACTGGGGCGGATCAGAACAGGCGGTGCTTAGAATCGACGGTGGTATGGTCGCGAATGATTGGGCCATGCAGGCACTTGCAGACCAGCTTGCGGCGCCCGTTGACCGGCCAATCATTACAGAAACAACAGCCTCGGGAGCGGCGTACCTTGCCGGACTGGCCGCTGGGCTGTGTCCTGAGCCATCAGAGTTCGCCCAGCAGTGGGTTCTTGAGAAACGCTTTGAGCCTGAAAAAACAGCCGATCAAGCAGATGCGCTTTACGCGGGGTGGCAACGCACCGTCGCCCGGTTACTCCATGACCCAGAAGTCTGATCATCACCCAAAGGAGAGGGTGTGGTCATCCTACCCTGATCCCGGACAGCATTAGCGCGGCAGCTCACCACCACTCAAACGGGTAATCTCTTCTGCGGCGTCTTTTACTGTTGCGCCAAAATCGGCTATGCGCGAGGGGTCAAACCGGTTACTGGGTCCAGAAATCGACACACCCGCAACGGGCTGTCCTGTCTCGTCATAAATGGCGCTGCCGACACAGGACATACCAATGAAGCGCTCTTCACAATCAAAGGACCAACCACGCTCCTGCGTTGTATCAAGATCAGCAAACAAAGCGTCAGGGGTTACATGTGTGTGGTCAGTAAAACCGGCCAATCCCGTCTTTTGCAAGAGTTGAACAACCGTCTCGCGGGGTAATGCCGCCAGAATGGCTTTGCCTGTCCCCGATGCATGCATTGGCGTTCGTGTTCCCGGCGGGAAGAATGCGCGGATTGGGTTGCCTGTTTCAATCTGGCCAATAAACACCACCTGGTGGCCATCAGCTATCGCAAGATTTGCGGTCTCATCCGTTGCTTCAACAAGTTTACGCATCGCCAGCAGCCCGATTTCGGTGAGTCCCTTACTTTTCAGAAAGACTGAGCCAACGCGGAATGCCTCTAGTCCGACAGAATATTCCTGTCGTGCCTCGTCAAGATCAACAAAACCATGAACCTGCAGAGTCGCCAGAATACGGTGCGCTGTTGGCGCCGGCAAGCCCGCAATCATTGCAAGGTCAGTCAATGTCGATGAGCGTGACAGCGACAAGGCTTTGAGCAGACTGAGGGCGCGGTCAAGAGATTGTAGTGTGTTGGCATTAGCGTCCCGAAAGGGGTTTCTCGGTCGGCCACGCTGCCGTTTTACCTGTTCCGCCATCGCATCTGTCCTGCCATCCTCGCCTCTTCAACATACAATATTGATCAGTGGTAATTTTATGCAAACAAAGGTATTCGGCTGTTATTCATCACATGCACCAAAATGAGCTAGAGGGATATTTTCGTCGCCAACCCCTGTTTATCAGCCAACCTCACCGCAGCCGATGCAACAGCCAGGTCTTGAAGGCCGACGCCCGTACCATCGAACAAAGTCACATCATCATCGTTAATCCGACCCTGATGCTGACCATTGATAACTTCGCCAATCGACGTGATCGCATCCGCTGTCACCAGCCCAAGCGAAATAGCATGTTGCGCCTCGCCAATGCTGATCGACTGGGCAATCTCATCGGTAAAAACACGCGACCTTGACATAATTTCCGGATCGACTTCCTGCTTTCCCCTCGTATCGGTTCCCATGCAGGAAATATGTGTCCCGGGCCGAATGTCGGCATCTGCCAGCAATGGCCCAAACGCCGAAGTAATGGTAATAATGACATCGGCGCTGGCCCCGAGTTGCTCGGGAGAAACGGCCTCAAAATCAAGGCCGAGACCCACAGCCACAGACTCAAGCTGTTGAAGGTTTTTCGGACTCCTATTCCATGCAACTACTTTTTTGAAATCGCGTTGCGCTGCGGCGGCACGAAGCTGAAAAGCTGATTGGTGACCAGCTCCAACCATGCCAATAACCTCTGCGTTTGCCCGCGCAAGGTGGGCAATGGATACCGCGGAAGCGGCGGCAGTTCGAACAGCGGTGAGGTAATTGCCGCCAACCAACGCCTGCAGACATCCAGTGTCTGGATCAAACAGAAAAATTGTTGATTGGTGGTTGGTCAGACCATTATCGGCGTTATGTGGCCAGTAACCACCCGATTTTACCCCGAGGACAAGCCCGGCACTGTCAAAGCCAGACTTGAAACCATAAAGCGCATCAGCATAGCCAATGGCCTGTCTGACAACTGGAAAGTTCTGGGCCTGCCCGTTGGCCATTGCCGCAAATACAGCCTCTACCGCATCAAAAGCCGATGTCTGGTCGATGACCTGCTGACATACAGCCTCACTGACAAGCAGCAAATCTCCATTACCATGATCTCTCATCAAAACCTGCCCTGTTGCATGTGGTTCTTGTTTTAATAGGCTTTTCCACGCGCCGATACAGGCCAAACCACTTCGACCTTGCCGGCACGAACACCCACATACCAGTCGTGGACATTACATGTCGGGTCACAATGGCCGGGTACCAGTTTCAATTTATCATTGATTTTCAGTACACTGTTGGGATCCGCCACAACACCATGCTCATCTGAACATTTCACATATTCGACATCTGTTCGACCAAAGATGACGGGCAAACCTGAATCAACCGACTGCGCTTTCAAGCCAGCATCGACGATGGCCTTATCGGCCTTCGCATGGCTCATCACCGAGGTCAGGATGAACAGGGCATTTTCCCACTCACCCTGATCAATACGGTTTCCCTCAGCATCCAGGATGCGCCCGTAATCAGCATCCATAAAGGCGTAGGAGCCACATTGCAATTCGTTGAAGACCCCTGAATTTCCCTCAAAGTAATAGGAACCTGTGCCGCCGCCACCGACGATATCACACTCCAACCCTTTATCCTTAAGGCCACTCACAGCATTCTTGACCATGGCCACCACCAGATCGACTTTGGCTTTCCGGTCTTGATAACTGTCAAGATGCTGCATCGCCCCCTGGTAAGCCTGCAAGCCGGAAAATTTCAACCCGTCTGCGGCGTCAATCGCCTCAGCAATAGCCACAACCTCAGCTGTCGTGGTGACACCACAGCGGCCTGCACCACAATCAATTTCGACAAGACATTCAATCTGCGTCCCATGGGCAATGGCGGCCGCAGAGAGATCCTGCACATTCTCTATGTCGTCAACGCAGCAGATCGCCCGCGCACCCAGCTTTGGAATGCGTGCAAGCCGGTCGATCTTTGCTGGATGTCGAACCTGATTCGAGACCAGAACATCCTTGATACCGCCTCTGGCGAACACTTCGGCCTCTGACACTTTCTGACAACACACACCAACAGAATTGCCAAGCCGTTCCTGCAAGAGCGCCACATCGACAGATTTGTGCATTTTCCCGTGAACCCGATGCCGGACACCCATTTGTTTGGCAAAATTGCCCATCTTTTTGATGTTTCGCTCCAACGCATCCAAATCAAGCACCAGACATGGCGTCTGAATTTCCGACTCATCCATTCCAATGGCGGCCGGGATATCATATCCAACCTCCAAATTCTCAATCTTTATCTGTTCATTCATTTTGACGTCTCCTTCAAGAGTAGTCACTTCAGTGAGCGCTTTCACCTGTTTCGACCCAGGGAAGCCTATCCATGTCAACATTGCCACCGGTGATGATGACACCAACTCGTTTGCTGCGATAGACCTCTGGGTTACGCAAGATCACAGCAAGCGGAACAGCACAGCTTGGTTCAATAACCATCTTCATGCGTTGCCATGTGAGCTTCATTGCTGCAATGATTTCCTGTTCGCTCGCCGTCTGCACATCCGTTACAAAATTGGACACAAAGTGCCAAGTGTTTTCCTTGAGAGGTACTTTCAAGCCATCTGCGATGGTAATGGGGGCATCATCGGCAATGATCTTGCCAGCCCGAAACGACCGCGCGGCATCATCTGCCTGTAGAGGCTCGGCAGCATAAATGTCTGTATCGGGGGCAAGGTTGGACAGCGTCAAACAGGTTCCAGAAATCATTCCACCACCCCCAATTGGCGCAACCACCGCATCCAACTCTTCAACTTGTTCTAGCAACTCAGCAGAACAAGTCGCCTGTCCAGCAATCACCCTCGGATCATTATATGGGTGGACGAAATCCGCACCGGTTTTGGCATGGACTTCGGCAAATACCGCCTCACGGTTTGTCGTTGATGGCTCGCATTCGGTGATCAGCCCACCATAGCCACGCACTGCCGCCTTCTTCGCCTCCGGTGCGGTATGCGGCATCACCACATGACAGGGTATGCCTCGCCGGCCTGCCGCATAGGAAAGGCTGAGCGCATGATTGCCTGAGGAATGTGTCGCCACACCTCTGGCCGCGATATCGTCATGCAAGCCAAAGACAGCATTTGTGGCACCACGCACTTTAAAAGCACCAGCCTTTTGAAAATTTTCGCATTTGAAAAACAGTTCAGCGCCGGTCATTTCATTCAGAAAGCTGGATGTTAAAACAGGTGTATAGTGGGTGTGATCCCTGATCCTTTCACGCGCCCGCCGCATGTCATCCACGGTCAGGTCGGCTGCTGTCATATGCTCTGTCACCGTCACGTACCCCTTTCCTTA
This sequence comes from SAR116 cluster bacterium, assembly GCA_004212735.1. Classification (GTDB taxonomy): domain Bacteria; phylum Pseudomonadota; class Alphaproteobacteria; order Puniceispirillales; family Puniceispirillaceae; genus MED-G116. The sequence goes on along the minus strand of SHBD01000003.1, from coordinate 187,781 downwards.
CGCAGCCAGTCTGTCAGCACCAATCCGGCTCTGCCGGAAATAGCTCTGCGCAGCGGCGACCCCACATCCCAATTCAACGGGATAATCAAGGTCAGCCATTGCCATTTCAATGGTCGCAAGGCCAGAGAGGACCATAACATCAGTCAAACTACCAAGGTGGCCGATGCGGAATACCTTGCCATTCAACTCTCCAAGTCCGACTCCAAATGAAACCCCATACCCGGAGAACGCATGCTGCGTCAGCAGGTTACTGTCAAACCCCCGCGGCGTCATAATGGCGCTTACCGTGTCTGAATACAAATCCGGTGACGATGCCACCAATTCAAGACCCCAGGCCGCCACCGCGCGGCGAACACCCTCTGCGAGACGGAAATGTCTTGCATAGACATTGTCCAATCCCTCCTCACCCAGCATCTTGAGACTTTCCTGAAGCCCCGTGATCAAATTCATCGGCGGTGTGTAGGGGTAGCACCCTGCATCATTTGCCTTGATCATGTCTTTGAAATCAAAAAACGTGCGCGGCAATCTCGCCTGCTCCATCGCGTCGAGTGCCTTTTCGCTGACCGCGAGGATCGCCATCCCGGTGGCAAGCATAAAACCCTTCTGAGACCCTGCAACAGCGATATCAACGCCCCAGGCATCCATCAAGAACGGCATTGAGGCAAGCGAGCTGACACAATCGACAAACAACAATGCCGGGTGCGAAGCGTTATCCAGCGCGCCGCGAATGGCGGCAATGTCAGAGCGCACACCGGTGGCTGTCTCATTGTGTGTGATCAGTACTGCCTTGATCTGCTTTTCAACATCAGCTGCCAGCGCTGCCTCGATCCTGTCAGCTGGGACACCATTTCCCCAGATGCACTCGATCACCTGAACCTCCAGTCCATGACGTTGGCACAGATCTATCCATCGGTGACTGAAAACACCGTTGCGTGCCATCAGAACCTTATCTCCAGCACTCAACGTATTGGCTATGGCTGCTTCCCACCCACCAGTGCCACTTGCCGGAAAAAACAATATGCGGGCGCTCTCTGTGCCAAAAACCTCCTTCACACCTGTTTGAACCGGCACCATCAAATCAACAAAATCAGGTGACCGGTGGTCTCTTGTCTGAACGTCCATCGCCTGCCGCAACCGGTCAGGGATGTTCGTTGGTCCGGGAATGAATAACGGATTTTGATCAAACATAGTCTGCCCTTTGCAAACACGCATAAATGTAACTTTCGGATCATGGACAATTTCATCTATTTTGTAAATTTTTTTAAAATTATTTTTCATTTTTCTATAAAATTACATCAATTTGTTGTTTTTATTATATTTATTATTTTTTCTTTTCTGCATCGGTACAATAAATTGGTTTCAGAAAATGATATCAAGCGCAAGACGTGAGTGGTGATTGGAAAAAGGCAAACTTAAGACATTGCTTTTAGAGTTAGGCATGCCTAATGTTATTAGCGCTATCATATGAACAATTATTTACGCAAGGAATCTGTTTTTTGCCACGTGTCATGTCCTTAGCAACGGCTGCTTGGTTTAGTGCCCGTTCAGCACAGATCGCGATCTGCTTCCTTATGTGCATCATATTCGGCAACCTTGCCGGGTCAGCCGCGTATGCGGATGAGAGAGTCAAGGCGATCACCACTTTTACTGTGATTGCAGATATGGCACGCAATGTCGCTGGCGATAAAGCTATCGTTGAGTCGATCACCAAGCCAGGATCCGAAATTCACCGTTATTCACCAACCCCGCGCGACATATTGCGAGCACAGAACTCTGATCTGGTTTTGTGGAATGGAATGAACCTTGAATTGTGGTTTGAACAATTTTTCGGTCACTTGAGTGATATGCCACAAGTGACCCTCTCAAACGGGGTGCAGGCACTTGGCATTCGCGACGGTAGTTATCAGGGAAAACCCAACCCTCATGCTTGGATGTCGCCTGACAATGCGATGATCTATGTCGATAACATTGTTGACGCTTTCTCTCTTTATGACCCTGAACATGCTGAAATCTACCGCCGTAATGGTGACGCTTATAAAGCCCGCATCACAGCCGCAATCATGCCTTTGCGCAGGCTGATTGACCGTATTCCAGAAGACCGGAGATGGCTCGTTACCTGTGAAGGTGCCTTTACCTATCTGGCCCAGGATCTAGGGCTAAAAGAACTCTATCTTTGGCCAATCAATGCGGACCAACAAGGAACACCACAGCAGGTTCGCAAGGTCATTGATGAAATCCGCGCCCACAACATTCCTGCTGTTTTCTGTGAAAGCACGGTCAACAACGACCCGGCCAAGCAGATAGCACGCGAAACCGATGCGATCTTTGGCGGCGTTTTGTATGTTGATAGCCTGAGCGCTTCTGATGGCCCGGTTCCCACCTATATTGATTTGCTGCGAGTCACGACCTCAACTATAGTGAATGGCCTGGTGGAGGCTTTGTGATGGAAAGGGAGACAGACATTGCCATCGTTGTTCGCGATCTGACAGTCCGCTACAAAAATGGGCATACAGCACTGCACGACGCCAGTTTCTCCATAAAGACCGGCACCATAAGTGGTCTGGTAGGAGTAAATGGCGCTGGCAAATCGACACTTTTCAAAGCCTTGATGGGGTTCGTCCCAATTGCAAATGGTGACATCAGCATCCTTGGCAACTCAATAAAGCAGGCATTGAAATTACGCCTGGTTGCCTATGTGCCGCAATCAGAGGAGGTTGACTGGTCCTTTCCGGTACTGGTGGGGGATGTGGTGATGATGGGCCGCTATGGCCATATGGGCCTGCTGCGCATCCCGAGCGCCGCAGACCATAAAGCCGTTGATGAGGCACTCGACCGGGTTGGCATGAGTGCTTTCCGGGACCGGCAGATTGGTGAGTTGTCAGGCGGCCAGAGGAAGCGTGTCTTTATTGCCCGTGCCCTCGCTCAACAGGGACAGGTTATCCTGTTGGATGAGCCTTTTACGGGCGTTGATGTACAAACCGAAGATGCCATCATTACCTTGTTGCGGACCCTTCGTGATGAGGGATGTGTGATCCTCGTCTCGACACACAATCTTGGTTCGGTACCGGAATTCTGCGATCATGTTGTCATGGTTAATGGCACGGTGCTGAACCACGGGCCGATTGCGACAAACTTTACACACGAACATCTCGAGTCGGCATTTGGTGGGGTGCTGCGACATCTTGTGATTGGCGGCAAGGATCTCCACGACGATATGGACAGCCGGCAGGTGTCTATCCTGACGGATGATGAACGCCCGCTTGTGACCTATGATGGCAAGCACCAGACAGCGCGCAACAAGGAAGAGATCAATGACTGATACCTTGCTGCTGCCTTTCAGCTACGGCTATATGACAAATGCGATGTGGGTTAGCGCCCTCGTCGGGGGTGTCTGCGCCTTTCTGTCCGCCTATCTCATGCTCAAAGGCTGGTCACTAATTGGCGATGCCCTGTCCCACTCCATTGTGCCTGGTGTCGCGCTGGCCTACATGATCGGCCTGCCGTTCGTTATCGGTGCGTTCTTCTCAGGTGGTCTCGCTGCGGGTGCAATGCTATTCCTCAAACAGCGGACGGCGCTAAAGGAAGATGCGGTTATCGGCTTGATCTTCAGCTCCTTTTTCGGGTTGGGGTTATTTCTGATATCGCTGTCGCCAACCTCGGTTGACGTGAACACCATCACGCTTGGCAACATTCTGGCAATCACGCCTTATGACACATTGCAACTTCTTCTGATCGGATTCATTTCACTGGTTGTTCTTGTGCTAAAATGGCGCGACCTGATGGTTGTATTCTTTGATGAGACTCATGCGCGCTCTATAGGCCTGAACCCGGAAAGACTGAACCTGATCTTTTTCACTATATTGTCTGCCTGCTGTGTTGCAGCATTGCAGACAGTTGGCGCCTTTCTGGTGATAGCACTTGTGATCACGCCGGGCGCAACAGCCTATCTGTTGACAGATCATTTCCCGCGTCTGTTGGTCCTCAGCGTGATAATTGGATCGGTCTCCAGCTTCCTCGGAGCCTATGCCAGCTTTTTTCTAGACGGGGCAACGGGCGGCATAATTATATGCCTGCAAACAATCCTGTTTGGCCTTGCTTTTCTGTTTGCCCCAAAGCACGGCCTTTTAGCGACAAGAAGTCTGACGACTACACGTTCAGGGTTGCACCAATGATTGATCTTCTGCTGCAACCCCTCACCTTCGGCTTCATGCAAAAGGCCATTGTCATTGGGTTGATCATCGCTGTACCCACTGCGTTTCTATCGTGTTTTCTCATCGTCAAAGGCTGGTCACTGATGGGGGACGCGGTAAGTCATGCCATTCTGCCCGGCGTTGTGCTTGCTTATCTGCTGAACCTCCCCCTGATGATCGGGGCGTTTGCAGCTGGCATGTGTTGCGCCCTAACAACTGGGTATCTGGCTGAAAATTGTAGGGTTAAGCGCGATACCGTCATGGGTGTGGTGTTTTCCGGAATGTTTGCGCTCGGGCTGGTTCTCTATACGGGCATCGAGACGGATATCCATCTCGACCACATCCTGTTTGGTAACATGCTTGGTGTTGATGGCGCTGACTTGCTCACAGCCCTGACAATCTCCACCTGCGTGAGTTTGTTTTTGATGGCCAAATGGTCCGATCTCCTGCTGCAATCCTTTGATCCAGTGCAAGCCAGTGCTATCGGGTTGAATGTCGCAGCCCTTCATTTCGGACTGCTTGCGGCATTGTCCATGACCATTGTCGCCACATTGAAAGCGGCGGGCTTGATATTGGCAATCTCATTGCTGATCGCCCCCGGAGCGATAGCCTTTCTACTGACCAACCAATTCAAGCGAATGATCCCAATCGCCATTGCGGTGACCATGGCCGCCATGATTGGTGGCATCTATCTCAGTTTCTGGATCGACAGCGCACCGGCACCGACAGTTATTTTGTTGCTAACGCTGGTCTTTCTCCTTGCCTTCTTTCGAAGAAACGAGGCAGGCCAGACCACCACTGGCTGACGGTCAAGCAAGATCCCGTTTCTGCGCGGCGACTCTGAAAGGTGCATTGGCCGCGCCATAACCCTCGTAACCATCATCACGCTGCACAATTTCAAAGAACAGCTCGTCGCCCCAAGACCGGCTGTAAAGCTGGAAGAAACTACCATTCTCGTCTTCATCATAGAGTACATACATGGCCTTTAACCGGCTGAAAAACGATTCCTCCGCTTCCTGCTCGTTGGAGGTAAATTCAATAAACTCGAAACCATGACATCTGCTGCGCGGCGGCATCGGGGCAACATCAAGGTAAATGTCCGACTCCAAGCGGCGAACATCATCCATCAGACTTACCAGTGACCGATGCCCGTCCCGGGCAATGGTCAGCGGGCTTCCTCCCCGGAATTGGTCATTAAAAATCTCCAGCGACAACGGCCGATGATAACCGGTTGCCGCAACCGCGCGCATGAAATCAACGACTGCCAAGTCACCCTCTCCGGGCATATTGCGAAAATGCCGACACCAATAAAACAGATCCATGTCAATTCTGGGTGCATCAGCAAGTTGCACGAAAAATATCTTGTCGCCGAGAATGGAGCGGATGGAGTCCGGATCTACCTTGCGTCCCAACGTGTGAAAACTATTGAGAATAATTCCGACATTGCTATGATCTGCCCGCCGAGTCACTTCCCACGCATCACGATGATCGTTGATGTGCCGACCCCAGGCCAATGCTTCATAGCCAATCCGAATATTCTTTGCCTTGGCGCGCTCACCAAGCTCGGCAAAATCATCTGCCGTCCGATCAATGCCGCCAAGCGCAGCAGGTGAAATGTTCGAACACACAAGCACCAGATCCACACCAAGGTCATTCATCAAGTCAAATTTTCGCTCGGCCCGATCAAAGGCACGACTACGATACGGCTCCGGAAGCCCCTCAAAATCACGAAATGGCTGAAACAGCATGATTTCAAGACCGTAATCACCGACCAACCAGCCAACGTCAACGGGCGAACCGCCATAACCCACGAAGTCCTGCTCAGCATTGACGCAGGATGATTGTCACCTCCAACACATTGAAATTGCGATACTCTGCAAGTTAGCGTGGCTCAGATTTTTTAAAAAAACCCTACGTCCCTAAGCAGCCTAACCGCATTTTTGTGTTCGATTTGTTGAAGCTCCCAGACCTATGCGTCCATCGCTGCCCTGATATCCTCATCTGCCATCTCGCGGCCAAGATATGCCTCGATTACCGCTGGGTCGTTCTTGACGAATTCCGGTGTTCCTTCAGATATCTTCTGCCCATGGTCGAGAACACTGATGGTGTCACAAGTGGACATCACAACTTTCAGGATATGCTCGACAACGACAATGGTCAGTTTGTAGCGCTCCTTCAATGTCATAATGGTTGCCATGAGGTTATCGACATTGACTGGTGACAGACCCGCACCGGGTTCATCAAGCAACAACATCTTTGGACGCATAGCAATTGCCCGACCAAGCGCCAGCAGACGGCGTTGTCCACCAGACAATTCAGCGGCTGGAATCTCGGCATGCTCAGCGAGTCCGATGAACTCAAGCAGCTCAAACATTTCATCTTTGACAATTTTGTCCTGCCGGCGCACTTCAGCGCCATTGAAGAACGGTGCAAACGGACTGTATTTGGTGTGAGGGTGATACCCGACCAGCACATTGTCCAATACGCTCAATTCACCATAGAGCCGAAGCAGTTGAAAGGTTCTGGAAAGCCCATGTTCCGCAATGTAATGGGCCGGCTTACCGGTCACATTAATATTGTCGAACTCGATATAGCTTCCTGCATCCGGCTGATAGACACCTGTCAGCAAGTTGAAGAATGTTGATTTGCCTGAGCCATTTGGCCCAATCAGGCCATGCACTGTATTCGGCTCAACTTTAAGACTTACGTTATTGATCGCCTGCAGGCCACCAAAGCTCTTGCTCAGATTACGGGTTTCTAGCAGTGCCACTCAGTCTCTCCTCACTTCTACGAACGAACCTGCGGTTACGCTGGAAATCCTCAATCCAACCACCGATACCGCGGGGCATGAACAAAACTAGCAAAACCATGGACAGGCCAAATACCAACGGCTGAAAGACAATTGGTCTATCCATGAAATAGAAAACCAGATCCTTTGTTTGGTCGTAGGCAATCGCAACTACAATTGCTCCAATCACACCTCCCCAGACGTTGCCAATGCCCCCAAGGACCACCATTAACAACAATGTGACCATCTCAATCACGGTAAAATTATTGTGATGAAGATAGCCAGGTGGCATGTGCGCGAACAGCGCACCGGCAAGACCGGCGTAAATTGCGCTTAAGACAAAAGCGAGCAACTTATATTTCACTACATTGATACCATTGACGGAGGCAGCAATTGTATCTTCACGGATGGCTTGAAAAGCGCGACCAGTTGCCGATCGAAGGATTGAAAAAGAGAAATAGATCCCAGTAATGGCTGCCGTCATCACGAGATAATAATAGCTTGTGAAGCTGTCAAAAACGAACGAGCCAATTCTAGGCGCAGGGATCATCATCAGGCCCGTACTTGATCCCAACGCTGGTGTCACGGCGATAAAAATACGCACTGATTCGCCAAGGCCCAATGTTGCGAGGGCAAGGTAAGCGCCTTCTAAACGTACTGATGGCAGACCTATGATTAGTCCTGCAAAGGCCGTCACAAGTACCGCTGTCGGAATAGCTGCCCATATAGGCCACCCAAAGCCCAAAGCACCACCAAATCCGCCAGGTTCCAAGGACAACACAGCAGATGTAACGGCACCAATTGCATAAAGGCCGATGTGGCCGACAGTAACCTGCCCACAAAATCCCTTCACGATGTTAAGACCCACTGCCAGCAGAATGAAAAGGCAGATACGGTTTGCCAAATCGATCAGATATTCATTAAAAAGAATTGTCAGAACAAATGGCAGTGGCAATAACAATGCATAGGCAAGAAGCCATGGCAAAAGCCGGTGGCGTTTTGCCAGACTGTCAATGAAGTCAGCCATGAATGACAGAATTCCCATGAGAATTAGTTCCCCGCGTTAGGACAAATTATTTGAAGGTGTCAGGCGTCGGTGCAGGCCGTTGCCTGCACCGCTTATTTTAGCGAATTATAGACCTATTCCAGGCCAAAATCCGGCTCCATAGTCACGCGGGCCAGAACCTCTGTTTCAAAGTTCTCACCGCCCTTTGTGTAACCGATCAGAACAGCTGTTCTGTTACCGTCACGACACTGTGGTGTTGCCGCAGCACAGAAACTGATTGGGCCTGAAGCAAGTCCCTCGTACCCCTGAACATTGGCAATTGCGTCGCGAATAGCCGTACGGTCATCGGCAAGAGAGCCTGTGAAGTTTGTGTTCTTGAGCGCAATTTCCATAATTCTCACCAAATCATATGCTTGTGAAAAATCATGGTCCGGCGCGTGAATGCCATAACGTGTCTTTACCATTTCGTTGAAAAGTTTGGCAATCGGACGCTGGTCAGCAGCGGCGTACGCAGCTGTGAAAAACACACCTTTTGCTGCGTCTCCAGCAATCTTTGGCACAGGAGCATTTGATGCTGATGACGAACCGATGCGGCGGACATCTTCACCAATGCCAGCCTCATACGACTGAACAAGCGCACGTGCCATTGTCTCTGCAAGAGCAGCAACAAGAATTCCATCAACATCCATTGACTTAATTTTCTGCATATGCGAGCGGAAATCCACTTCCTTCTCCTGCACGTCAGCACGATACGCAGGCTCTACTCCAAAGCGGGCCTTCATCTGCTTTTCCATGTTGGCACAATCACCAACAGACGCAGCATCTGCTGCACAGATATAAGCGATTTTCGTTCCAATATTCTCGCCAACATATTTGGCATTTACCCCACCATAGTAACGGCCTGAGACAGGAACACGGAAAATCCACTCACTTCCTTTTTGGGTGATTTTTGAATTAGTTGAGTGAGGAACCAACTGCGGCACGCCGGCTTTGGCTGTAACGTCCACAATAGGGAGTGTCACTGACGAGCAACTTGAGCCAATTAGGAGGTGAACCTTTTCCTGAAACACCATTTTGTTCGCATTAGCGACACCCTTGTCTGACTTGCATTCGTCATTCATTAGGGTGGCTTTGATCATGTTGCCATTGATACCGCCCGATTCATTTATACCCTTGATTTCATCCATCATCATCTGGCCATAGGCTTGACCATTCTCACTCACCATTCTCATGGTAATGCCGACTCTGATATCGTCAGCGAAGGCAGCGGTGGCAGTAATGCCGATACCGGCAGCAACTACACCGGCAAACATTTTATTTAATATTCGCATTTTTTCCTCCAGTTTTCTTATCTAGGTTGAATACCCTTGTAATGATTTTTCAATCACTACGCCTTTACTTTTGCGTCAACCCCCAACAGCCCTGATGGTTTAAACATCAGCACAAGGATCAACAGCAAAAATGCATAAATATCTTTATGGCTTGCCGAAATGTAGGCCGCGCCAAGATTTTCGAACACGCCTACCATTATACCACCAATGATTGCTCCCGGCAGCGAGCCAAATCCGCCAACCACAGCAGCCGCGAAGGCTTTCATAAGCATCAAGTAACCCATTTCAACTTGAACCGACTGCATCGGCCCAATCAATACTCCCGCGGCCGCCCCAAGTCCGCAAGCAAGACCAAAGATCAAGGAGATCATCAATGGGACGTTAATTCCCATCAGATAAGCGATATCCTTGTTGTGGGCAACCGCTCTGACAGCCAAGCCAGTTTTTGTATGACGAAGGAAGTAATGCAGAGCAGCCATCAAGGCGACAGAAATAATCGCCGTCAGTACATAACTTTCAGGGACCTCAATATCTCCGGGAAAACTCAATCGGGGAATATAGTCAAGGTTGGCTCGGAAAGGCTCGGCCTCTGCGCCCCAAATAAAATAGGCGACATTCACAAGCGCTACAGACATACCAAATCCGCAAATGATCATCCCCATGCCAGCAACTGTATAACCTCCACCAGCACGGGTAAGGCGTCGGTAGAATACCCGTTCCACCGCCATTCCCAGCAATGCGGTAAGCACCATTGCCCCAATCAATGCAATTGGATAAGGAACACCAACATTGTGGGCAAGAACAAGGCCAAAAAAGGCTCCGAACATATACATCTCACCGTGGGCAAAATGCACAATATCCAAACCTGAATAAATCAACGAAATGCCAAGGGCGACAATGCCATAGACAACGCCAATCGTGACGCCAAAAATGATAAATGCTAACAGCGAGTTATAATCAAAACCCATGTTATCTTTTCCCCGCGGTACTGCAGCTCATTTCCTGAGCGCCTTAGATGAATTTGCCACTGAGCCACCAAGGAAAGACTCCTTGACAGCCGGATCGCTGATCAATTTTTTTGCCTCACCCTCCATCATGATTACACCATCCCGAATGATGTAACCATATTGGGCAAGGATCAGCGCCATCCGCACATTCTGTTCAACAACCAGAATTGTCACGCCAGTCTTGGCAATCCGGTTGATGTTGGAAAAAATCTCCAACACAACTTTCGGCGCCAGCGCAGCACTGGGTTCATCAAGCATCAGCATTTTTGGCTTGGCCATCAGGCCACGACCAATTACCAACATTTGAACTTCACCACCAGATAAAGTGCCAGACAATTGCTTGCGTCTCTCGCGAAGTACCGGAAAAAATTCGTAGACGCGTTCCAGATCTACCGCGGCAGCTGCGCGGTCACGGCGGGTGTAGGCGCCAAGCACCAGATTTTCCTCAACCGTCATCGCTGGGTAGGCCTCTTTGGCCTGGGTTACCTGAACAAGGCCAAGGCGCATCCGTTCATGAGGTTTCATGCCCGAAAGGCCTACACCATCGAACAGAACCTCACCCTCCATCAATGGGATCAATCCTGAAACAGCCTTCAGCAAAGTGGATTTACCAGTACCGTTACCACCAAGCAGCGTGACGATACCACCAGTTGGCACCTGCATATTCACGCCACGCAATATTTTCAGATTGCCATAGCCAGCGTGCACATCATTAATCTGAAGCACCCGATTCCCCCAAATCCAACAAGCCTTGATAAATCGGCTTTTTTCTCGGAAAAAGATTCGAATATCACCGCTAACTTAGCAAGACCTTATTTGAGTTGAGTGTGATAGTCTGGGCATATTTGGGCAAGTAAAGGGCAATTTTGATGAAATATCATCATTTTTGCCTGAAGTGAGTATCTCATTCTTCTGACACCCCTCACTCAGTACGCAACATTAAGGCCCTCACGGATACGGTGTAGCATTGATTCGGGCGTCCGTTTCCACCAACGGTCGCGCGAAAAAATCTCGATTTCTACCGGCCCACTATAGCCCGCCTGTTCGAGCATTGCCCGCCATCGCAGCAAATTGATCTGACCATCACCCGGCATACCCCGATCCAGACGCAAATCAGAGGTATCAGACAACCAATCCGACACATGATAATTCAGAATACGTTTGCCCGCCCTGGTCAACTTCTGATCCAACCGGTCCTCCCACCAGAGCGCATAAGTGTCGATGGCAAGGCCGATTTCATTGGCCGGCCCCACCTGATCCAGCAGGTCGAGTGTTTCGCCGAGACTGGAGACTATGGATCTGTGACCACACACCATCGGATGCAATGGCTCAAAGGCCAATCGCACATTGTAGGGTATCGCTAGTTCATTCGCCTGCGCCAACAGCTCCGGCAGGTATGTTCTGGCCTGATCAATCCCGCCCTCAAAACCGGCAGTCTCAAGCCCTCCCGTGATCAAAACCAGCGTACGCGCCTGAAACAAATCCGCCCTGTCCAGCATGGCGCGTAACGCATCAGACCCCGCAAACAGCTCAGCCACACAAAGCGATTCTGCGATCAGCCCACTATCATTCCAGATTGACAGCGCCTTTCCTTCACCACAGGTTTCAATCATTGGGTTCCACAGGGACGTGCGCTTCATTCCAGCAGCCACCAAATGGGCAAGCGAGGAAGCAAAATCACATTGTCCAGACAGGCAAACCTGATGAACGCAAAGATCATCAAGCCCCAGTGGCCGCACCGGCACTACCATGTGGCGCGCCCACCGGTTACATCAAAAACCTGCCCAGTGGTAAAGCTGCAGGCAGGCGACGCGATGAAAGCCGCCATGTTGGCAATTTCCTCGGGGGTGCAGAACCGCCCCATCGGGATACGGCTCTTTTTGTCGGCAATATATTCATCAGTCATCCCATCGAGCAGATCGGTGACCGCAATCGATGGAGCAATGCAATTCACCGTGATATCGGACGGCAATATCTCCCGCGCCAGCCCTTTGGCAAACCCGATCACACCTGCTTTCGCTGCACCATAAGGCACGGCACCGGGATTGCCCTCCTTTCCAGCGACGGAAGAAATGATGATAATCCGTCCTCGCTTGCGGGCACGCAGATGATGAAGAGATGCCTGCACTGACAAAAACACGCCCGTGAGATCAACGGATATCACCGATTGCCACTCATCAAGAGAATAGTCCCATAGCGGTTTTGTCGGCCCATTAATCCCAGCATTCGCAACGATGCCGTCAATATCACCAAGCGCTGCCAACGAGGCCGCAAAACCAGCACGCGTCTGGCTTTCATCAGACACGTCAACGATCTGCGTATCCGTAAAGACCGGATTATCACGCATGCCGCTGTCGTCCAGATCCCACCCCGAAACCCGTGCGCCCAACTGGTGAAACAGGGTGCTGATAGCAAGGCCAATCCCTTTTGCAGCACCGGTCACAATGAACGCCTGGCCCTCAATATCCATCGGTTTCCGCATCCTAAGACTCCCCATTTTGTGTCCGCATCAAGTAACCATCGGTTCCCAACCCGGCACCTCAGCCATTTGGCACCCACTGCAGAATATGGTCACCAACCGCAACCAACTCATCATCCTGATTGACCACCTCAATTTTGCCAACGGATCTTTTGCGCTCACTATCAATCGCGCTGATCGTATAGGTCAGCGTCACTGTATCCCCCAAAAACACTGGCTTGAGAAATCTGATCTTGTCATATCCTACTGAAACCGGTGTTTCATCGGCGTCCCTGCAATGCGCTATGACATTTGTCGAAACAGTGGACATGAAACCAACAATCAAGGCGCCATGAGCCATCAAACGGCCATAGGATGATTTTTCCATATAGACTTTATTCACGTGATTGGGTGAAAAATCACCGGTGATACCAGCAAATTGGTAAACATCGCTCTCAGATACTGTTTTGGTAAAGCTGGTGCTGTCACCAATTTTTACATAGAAATCTTCCATCCTCGCCTCGCTATTGTTCCAGAATTACACGCCTGCCACTGGCCGCTGAATTGGCTGCCGCCAGCGTTGCTGCAAGTGATTTGCTGCCATTTCTGGCATCAATGATTGGTGTTTCAGTGCCGCGCACGATTGCGCAGAGATGTCTGCATTGGGCAATATAGGCATCGATAAAGGGTGTCTCGATACGCTCAGCCGTGATTTCGTCATGCCAGTTGCCATCCTCGCTGGCATGTGACCAGAGAGTCAGATTTGGGAAATCAAGCGCTCCCTCAGTTCCAAGAAAGCGGATCGCATTCTGGCCGGTCTTTGGAAAACGCACATTTTCACCAAGGGCCATTTCCCATGTCCAGGGCGTTGGTGTACGGTCTGACAGCAGGAAGGTGCCAACCGCAGAATTGGTAAATTTCATGCTGATTGCGACTGCATCCTCTTTGCTAAATTCCTGATCATGATGTGTCATCTCAGCCGAGACCGTGGCGATATCCCCGCAGATAAAGCGCAGTAGATCGATTTCATGGATCAGATTAGTTAGAATCGGGCCGGCCTTCACATCGCGCCGCCAAGCAGCGTTGTAGTAATCATCATCCTTTCGGGTTGTCCATTGGCCCGTCACCGCCATCAATTTACCGATGCGCCCCTGTGCGATGATTTCACGTGCCATTGCCGCACAAGGATAATACCGCCGTTGGTGCCCGACCAGAACGTGACAGCCCTGTTTTTCAGCAAAACGTGTCACTTCATCTGCTTCTTCAAGAGTCGCAGTAATCGGCTTTTCGACCAAAACAGTCTGACCAGCCTCAAGCGCCATCATGATATCCTGATGATGACGCTCGGTTGGTGTGGCGATGATTACCGCATCAATACCGCCCTTTGCCAACATCGCGCCGACATCGGGGTAAAGAGGGATGCTCCGCGCCGCTGCTATCTGGACTGTTGCGGGTGAGGGGTCCGCTATCGCGGCAAGGGTGATTTCCGGCACGTCCTCCATCGCCTTCATGTGCCGGGCGCCGATCGAGCCAGCGCCAATCAAACCAACCCTAACATTGTCCATCAGGTCTCTCCCTCAACATCCGTGAACAACAATCCATCCATCACACGCGGTGCCACGCCAACATATGGTGCAAACCCCATCCGGTTGAGAATATCGCGCTCCAGATCCACCCCGGGGGCAATTTCAATCAGGCTAACCCCTTCTTCCGTAAGTTCAAAAACAGCGCGCTCTGTTACGTAAATTATTCGCTGACCCTGAGCAAGCGCCTGAGCGCCGGAAAAGGTAATTTGATCCACCTCATTTACCAGCTTGGCGATACGGCCATGTGCCACAATCTCAAGGCGTCCTTTTCCAATTTCCAGCCGCGTGCCGCCCGTGTCGAAGGTGCCACAGAAAACCACTACATGGGCGTTTTGGGCAATGTCGATAAAGCCGCCAGGCCCAACTGTATTTCCTGCCAGTTTGGAGACATTCACATTCCCTGCGGCATCAATTTCACCAAACCCAAGAAAGGCGATATCCAGTCCACCACCCGAATAGAAATCGAATTGAGATGGGCCATCAATCATGCAGTTCGGGTTCATCGCATACCCAAACAAATCGCCATCCATTAAGCGCCCGCCATAGGTTCCATGCTCGATCGTCTGGTAGTAGCGATCCGACATGCCATCCCTGGCAATTAATTTTGCCACCTGATCGGGAATGCCGAAGCCGAAATTAATCACCGCGTCATCGACCAATTCTTGACGGGCACGTTTGGCGATAACCAGTCGGGGTGAAAACTGTACTGTCTGTGCTTCAAGGTCATGGGTAAATCGCTCACCCGATACAGCGGCGTCATAGACAAGCTCATATCCCTGTCGCTGGCTCTCATCAATCACCACCACGTCAACCAGCGCGGCCGGGATTCTAACTTCGCGGGCTTTCATGCTGTTTCTCGGAACCCGGCCCTTGACCTGAAAAATCACCTTGCCACCGCTGTTATGCGCCGCCGCTGCCATCGCGTAGATGTCGAGATTTGCGGGCTCTTCTTCAAGTGAAATATTGCCATCCTCATCAGCATAGCTACCGCGAAGCAGGGCCACTGAAACAGGGATCGGCAGATATCGCAGATAATCCTTTCCATCAATGGTGATCACCTCGGTCAGGTTGGCCTTCGCGGCATCATTCATACGCCCCCCATCAAAGCGCGGGTCGACGAACGTGCCAAGACCCACATGCGTAATCAAGCCGGGTCGACCGGCAGCAACCTCACGCATCAATTGCATGATAACCCCACCGGGCAGAACATAGGCCTCAATGTCATTATCACGGGCCATCTGTTGCATGCGCGGTGACCAGACCCAATGGCCACCAATCACCTTGCTCGTCATACCCTTATGAGCAAACCGGTTCATGCCGCGTTCCTGTCGGTCACCAATGCCCAGCGCATGAATACAGGTAATGCTCTGAGGATGACCCGTCTTCAGAAAGCGCCGCTCAACGGCTTCATGCAACAGACTGGCTTCAACCAGACCGCCGCCACCGCCCACAAGGCCGACAACGGATTTGTCCTCAATGAGTGCCGCTGCCTCATCAGCAGACAGGAATTGTGTTTTACCCATTTCACTTACCCGTAAATATCGTAGACAGAGCTGTCACCGCGCATCATCTGCTTGGCCAAAACCGCACGATGGATTTCCGAAGTGCCATCATAAATTCGATAGATGCGGGCATCCCTGTAATACCGCTCGATTGGCAAATCGCGGCAATAGCCAGCCCCGCCAAAGATCTGCACGGCGCGATCAACGACACGGCCCATCATCTCGGCCGCCTGTACCTTCATCATGGAAATGCTACCCCGCACCTCCTCTCCCGCATCAAGTCGGCTCGCCGTGTGCCAGAGTGCAAGGCGCGTTGCATTGATCTCCATGGCCGAATCCGCCAACATCTGCTGAACCATCTGAAAATCACCTATCGGCGCACCAAACTGGCGGCGCTCACGCGCATAATCGAGACATTGATCCATCACCAGCGTAGCTTTGCCGATGGACCGTGCCACCACTTGGGCGAGGCGAACACGGCCAAGCGTCGCCAAGGCTAGTTTCAAACCCTGCCCCTCGTGGCCAAGCAGATGGTCGTTGGACAGCACAACATCCTTAAATTGCATCTCAACATGCGAGGTGCCGCGCAATCCCATCATTGGTTGATCACGCCCAACGGTAAAACCCGTCATTCCCTTTTCCACGATGAAGGTAGAGATACCCCGGGCGCCAGTAGCTGGATCGGTAACTGCTGTCACCACAAAGAAATCTGAAAACAGCCCATCAGATATGAAATGCTTCGCTCCATTCAAAATCCAGCCTTTACCGGACCGTTCTGCTTTCGTTTTGATTGCCGCAGCGTCAGAGCCCGCCTCAGGCTCGGTGAACGCTATGGAAAACGTCCTTTCTCCTCTTACTGCCGGTAACAGATAGGTCTGCTTCTGTTTTTCACTTGCCTCCAGCAGAATTTCATAGACATTGCCAAACGCGCGTCTGATCAAAATATCGGATGTGCGGCCAAACTGCTCTTCGGCCATCATCCATTCAAGAACTGAGAGGCCACCGCCGCCAAATTCACGAGGAATATTGATCGCGTAAAGCCCCAGTCCCCTTGATTTCTCCTGTATTTCGCTTGCCACCTCATCAGCCAGATAGCCACTTGTCTCGACACCCTCCTCAAGCGGTTTTAGCTCACGTCGGACAAATTCTCGGATCGTCTCAACAAGAAGACGCTGTTCTTCGGTAAGGGTAAAATCCATCAAAAACATCCCTTTGTGGCACCGCCATCAACACTGATCCCGGTGCCATGGATGTGGCGTGCCTCATAGCTGCACAGGAACGACACCAACGCCGCGGTGTCCTCTGGCCTGCCGAGACGCCTGATACCCTCCTGGTTCATCCGTTCAGCGCGCACTTCATCTACGGTTTTACCCTCGTCGCGCGCGCGTGTTTCAAGCAACCCTTGCAGGCGTTCGGTCTCTGTCTGCCCCGGGCTGACCCAGTTCACATTCACATCATCGATCAACCCTTGGCCTGCGAGCGCTTTTGAATAGTTCGCCAAAGCCGCATTGACGGCACCACCAACCATGAATTTATGATCAGGTGTCCGCGCAGCGCCGCCAACGACCATCACCACATTGCCATGCGATTCCACAAGCGATGGCCAGAACAGGCGAGAAAGCCGCACGGCTGCATGAAATTTGAGGGCAAAGCCATCTTGAAAATCAGCATCAGGCTGTGCGGGAAACGCCCCACCTTTTGTTGCGCCAGCACTATGCACCAGAATATCGCACCCCCCAAAGGCCGCATCATGCGCGGCAAAGGCGGCTTCGCATCCTGCCATCTCTCTGAGATCAGCAGCATACGTCAGCACCTTGCCCGATGCTTTCTCAGCAATTGCGGCAAGGGCGGCGTCAAGGTGACGTTGCTGCGATCCGGATATCATGACGTCTGCCCCTTCACTGGCAAGACGCATTGCGATGGCACGGCCAATCCCACGCGAACCGCCAGAAACAAAGGCTTTCTTTCCATCAAATCGGTTTGTCATTGCGTCATTCCTTTACGTAATGTGTTTCGATGCCCTTCACTAAGCCATACAATGCGCGTAGTGTTGGCACGACAAGCCCTGCCTTTTCAGCAAGTGCAAGCGGCTTCCCATAGATGAATTCAACCTCGCTCTGCCGCTTCGCCAGAACATCAAGGCACAAGGAGGACTTGTTGTCTCCAGTGCCGCCAGGTGCCGTCATCATTTCCAAACCTTCGACAACGGCACTTTTTTCAAGCATCACCCCTTCGGAATGAGCAATTGAAATCGCTTCATCCAGTGCCGCAAAACAAACTTTGCGCAGGGCTTCAATCTGCAAAATTTCCGTACTGGTTAGATTGGCAATCCCTGAGACGGCGCTCATCGTCATGTTGCCAAGCAGCTTCTTCCATATTTCGGTCTTAATATTGGCACTGGCCTTGGTCTCCAACCCAGCAGCGGTGAAAGCGACAGCAATTCTATCGACGCGATCTGACAAGCCCCCACTCCATTCACCGATATAGGATGGCACCCTGTCAAAATCCTGAATATGGCCCGGCCCCAGACGTGCGCCGGCCATTGACGTCAAACCTCCAAATACGTTCTCCGCCCCAAAATGCTCGGCGAGGGTGTCCTCATTGCCAAGACCGTTCTGAAAACTGATGAAAATCGTGTTGGTGCCAGCGAGATGGGCCATCGCCTTCGCGGCATCCGCAGTCGCTGTTCCCTTGCACTGCACCAGAACCAAATGCGGCTCTGTCACCTCACTGGCTTCATATTCTGCAGTGATCCGCTGGTACCGCTCCCCCCCAAGGCCAGAAATATGCAGCCCATCCTCTCGAATGGCGTCAATATGATCGTGGTCATTATCGACAAGCACAACATCGAACCCACCCTCAGCAAGGATGGCACCAAACAACGCTCCCATACCGCCGGCGCCCATCACCATCACTTTTTGAATTGGCTCGGTCATTGTTCCACCTCCATCACGCCTTTCATGATTTTTGATCTTTGCCCCCATTCCCGTCTAAAAGGCGATCAACCGCATCAAGACCAAGCAGGAAGGAGTCCACACCGAAACCGATAATGGCGCCACTACTGACGGGAGCGGTCAGGCTGATCTGTCGAAAGGACTCACGCTGGTAGTTATTCGACATATGCACCTCAACCCGTGGCCCATCAAACATCGCAACAGCGTCGCGCAAAACAACCGAAGTATGTGTATAGGCAGCAAGATTGAACAGAATTGCCCTCGCCGTAATGCAGGCCTTTTGAATGGCTATCACCAACTCACCCTCATCATTCGACTGCATCATGGAGATATTGAGCCCAAGCCTGCTAGCCTGCGTCTCCAATGAAGACATTATGTCGACCATCGTATCGCTGCCATAGATCTGCGGCTCACGTGTCCCAAGCATGTTCAGATTGGGGCCAAAAATTATCAGCACGTCAATCAACGATCATGCCCCCTATTAGCCAAACCCATTGCTTAAAATTGTAACTCGATGATACCAAGTGACCCAAAATCCGCTATGACATTGTCACCAGCCACAAATGGCTGTGGAACCGTTGCCGCACCTGTCGACACGAAATCACCAGCTGCCAATTCATACCCACGCGCAGCAAGATGATTAACCAGATCGGCCACTGCTTCAGCGGGCACGCAGCGCATCTCACCAAGGAAATTTTCCGCTGCATCGGCACCGCTAACAGATAGCGAGATCGGATGATTCTGAAAGTCGGTGCCCTGCCAATCCTTGACTTCATAACCAAAGACAAATGCCATCCCGCCGCCGTTATCGGCAATTGTCAGCAAAGAGTTTTCAGCCTTGCTTGCATCTTCAACGATATAGCGATTTCCGATGATTTCGATTGCGGGATGCAGCGTCATCATCGGAACAAGCTCTGCTGCGGTCCACGGAGTACGTCGCATGACAGGCGCCTCGACCAGGCGAAAGGCAAACTCAGTCTCGACCCGTGCATTTGGAAAATCAGAAATCAGTAAATCATGTTTTGGCCCAACATAACTGCGCGTGGCAAAAATCCGACCGGGTATGACATCATCATGACCATCGAGCTCACGCATCTTCTGGCTTGTCGCTCCAACTTTCCAGCCGGCGAGACCTTGACCAAGGAGGAGGTGCATTTGATCCTGAACATCATAGGCTTCAGCTCTGTCGAGAGGAAACATATCACGCGTCAGTTTCACCGGCTGTGCCGGATTTGGCCACGCCGCGGCGAGGTCATCAGCCAGCTTGTCCAAGACGGCGTTCCGCATGTTTTTCCCTTCCTCACAGGCAGTGGCAGTAGCGCACCAACGCCCAATTACACACCTAAACCAACAGTAATTTAGCATATGGGGATAGGTCAAAAATGATGTAAATTCATCATTAAATCTTGGTCATCTGCGCTGGTCTGTTTCGTTAGAAAAGTTGTTTAGATAAATTGTGTGCGCGGCAGATTATCCGATGTATAAAGTTGGAAATCCACCACCGAGCTCTCCAGTTTTGTCACATATCCATGTTGCTCAGAGATAAATTCAACGGCCTGAAAAACCTGCTGCATAGGGTTGGAATCCAGGACAATATCGATCAAACCTGATTGCAGGTTTTTGATTGAATGAGGGCTTAGGTCATGCACGATCTTGGCGACTGAGCGGATTGTAGTTTCATGCCTACCGGCCTCAACGAGCATCTCAAGAAACTCGTTGTTGATCGGGCTGTAGAGGACGCGGATATCCTCCTCAGCCTGTAACAAGGCAATGACTTCACCAAGCGCCAAGGTCAGCGGCTTTGTCTGATAGAACCGGCGCAGTTTTTCCTCCTCGCCGCGATTGGCAAAAAACTGCTGGAACCCCTTGAAGCGTTCCATTTGCGCCCAGGCCGTCGGATCGGGTTCGATGATGAGGATACGCCCCCCCTTCCGGCAAATAGCCTCGCTGATCTTTGCTGCGGACTGCCCCGCATTGAAATTATCAATACCAATGTAGCAATGACGTGCGCTATCAGGAATATCGGTGCTTATCGTCACGATGGTTGTTTGTTTGGCAAGCCGTTTGATGGCATCCGAAATCTGCGGTAGGTCGCTGGCGAACAGAATAATCCCATCGCGGCTTTCGGCAACTGCCTCCAGATGGCTTATCAGACGCTCAGGATCGTCAACATCTATATGCGTCCGATATATTGTTGCCGGAATGTCGGCCAATTTGGTGACTTCCTTGAGAGCCTGATTCAACCGGGAGTAAAACGCCGAATGATTGCGAAAAAGCACAGCCTCAATTGACAACCGACGTTCTCGATTGCTAGGCAGAACACGCTTTGTTCCGAGAGACTGGGCGCTCGCAAGAACTCTGGCGGTTGTTTTCTCACTTACACCACCGCGCTCGTTCAGCACTCGATCCACTGTTGCCACGCCGACGCCTGCGTGGCGGGCTATATCCTCGAGACGGTTTTTACGTGAGCTTCGAGCCACATCACCTCACCTTTCAGTGAAAATGCGTTTTGAACAGGTCAATACATTTGCGAAAACCATCCTCAAAGCTGTCATTGCCGGAGTGGTAAACACTCTCAAATGAGATAACACCCTGATAATTGTCCGCAAGGAGTGCCGCGGCCATCGGCGCGAACTGATCTGCCAACTGTCCTTTGCCCATCTCCCGCACTTCCAGAGTGGCGCGCGGCGTGTCGACCATCACATCCTTGATGTGAAGATGACCAAGATAGCCGTCTCGGACCTCTTCATACCCCTCGGGAAAGGCATTTTCATGACACCAACAATTGTTTGCCGGATCCCACAAAACCTGCAACGTGTCCTTGGCGTCCAACTCGTCAATCAATTTGCGGGCGGTGTAGTTTGAATTGACCATGGTGCCATTGCCCGTCTCAACCACCAGCTTAACCCCCTCTGCACGAGCGAGGTCAACCGCAGGCGCGATCAGCGGCGGTAGTGTGTCCCACGCTCCCTTCGCCACATTCCAATGTTCGGCGCCATGAAGTCCCCACAGGATCTGCTCCTTTTTTGAGGTCATGATCCGAACCAATGGCGATCCCACCTCATGCGCCATGGCGATCACACGTTTGAGCGCATCCATATGTTTTTCGTGCAACGCATCACCTGGACGATTTGCCGTTGTCATGCCGGCAAAAATATGACGCGAAAGACAGGATACGGGCTTGTTGTGGCTACTCAACAATTCCTTAATCTTCGCGATTTCATCTGGTGAATGGTCACCAACCTCCTTGTCCCAAACGAATTGCAATTCAGCATATTCAAGATCAAACTCGCTCATCACTGTGAGCGCATGATCAAGGTCACGGCTTATGCCGTCACAGATAACCCCAGTCTTCATAACAATAACTCCAAAAAATCTAGCGGTGCAATTCGGCGCCGACAATCTCTTCGATGACGCGGGTCACAACCCAATTGTCACCAGCCGGATACTTCGTTTTTCCTGCATGAAACAACTGCATGGCCGTTGTTGCCATATGCATCGGCACGCCCATCTCCTCGGCAAGCGCCAATGAAATGGTGAGATCCTTGTGCATTGTGGCAATATGGCTTCCGGTGTTTTCGAATTTGCGGTCAATGATGTTCTCCAGCGCTGTTGACATGACACCACAACCCGCCCCTGAGGTGGAGAACACCTTATGCAGCACCTCTCCAGAAACACCGGCTTTGGCGGCGAGAACAGAGGCTTCAAAAGTTGCCGAGAAAATCGAACCAATCAACGTTTGCAGACAGGCCTTGACCGTCTGGCCCATGCCAGCTTCCTCACCCACATGATGGATAGTCGATGAGACGGCATTCATAGCTGGCGCGCAGGCCGCCATCACATCTGGCTTACCTGCTGCCATCATCGTCAGGGTGCCACCCTGTGCGCCGGGAAAACCGCCGCTGACCGGACTGTCGATGAGATTAACGCCGGTCCCCTGCATCATTTCACCAATTTCACGCGCTTCATTTGGCTTTATCGTTGCCGTCAGGATAACAGTGCTGCCAGTGGCCATCTGGCTGACTATGCCATCATCTCCATCTCCGAAAAGCACTGATTTTGCCTGTCCGCCCGTCATCACCATGACAAAGACGAAGTCGGCATTTTGCCCTACCTCAGACGCGTCCTGCGCTGGAACACCGCCCATGGCTGCAAAAGCGTCCATCCGGTTTTGGTCAAGGTCAAAGCCGGTTGTCTCAAAACTATTCTGGAGCAGGTTTTTTGCAAGACCACTGCCCATATCGCCGAGGCCAATCACACCAGCACGCATCATCCACATTTCCTCTCAGGCAAATCGGGCGCGGTATTGTCCCCAATTACACGCTATCGCGCCAGTTCTTTCGGGCCAATATCCCCGATTGAGCGCGCCAGACTATCCGGATTCGCCTCACCAACCCCACCACGACTGGGTACTGGAGTATCAAAGGCAAAGTCAGGATCAGTCAACTGTCTTTTCCATGTTTCACGCATTTCTCTCCAGGCCCCAAGCAGGGTTCTGGGTTCGGGCATATCGTCTGCCGTGGCTTTGTGCAGCGCTTTGAGATTGTAGCAGGGGACACCGGCATACATGTGATGCTCCAAATGCCAATTCATATGCCAATAAAGAAATTCTGAAACCGGATCGAGGGTGACGGTCCTTACCGATTTGCGAAAATCGGTCTCGTTGCTTTTGAGACCACAATGCATCGTCACGCCAACAAAATAGCGCCACCAATTCGCCAGAAACGGCGAGCCTGAGGTCAGTAATGCAAGTATCGGATGTCCAATGGTAAACGCGCCGGCAACGAGTGCCGCGTGAAACAGCAAGGTGATCCTGGCCCAGTTTGTGGCCCGCTTACGATGCTCATCAAAGCCTTCGTAAAGTTCCTCACCCCATGAATTATAGGGATTGTCAAAACGATTTGTGGCGATACAGAGAAAATTATGCATTGTCGGCAACAAGCCCTTTGACTGATAACCTCCAAAGATATTCACCGTGAAAAGCTGTAGGATATATAGTGCACGCAGCGATGGTGTCGCCGGCATGATTTCCTCACGGTCACCCTCGGGATGAAGGGTAAAACGGTGATGGTAATTATGGCTGAACTGGTAGATTTCGAAATTGCTCCAGCCGATAAGCGCATAAATGCGCAGGAAAGCCTCGTTCAGTGACTTGGTACGAAACACCGTGCGATGACATAACTCGTGATGCGGGGCGGTGAGAAACGCCGCAATTGTCCCATGACAAAACAACACTAGGGCAAACGGCAGCCATAGCTGCTGCAGAAACAAATAAAAGGCAGCGGCCCCAGATGCTACCCACAGGCCAAGATGGCCGAGCGCCAAAAACAGCCCACGACTGTCATCGGGCGTCATCAGTTCGCGTAATAGTTTCTTATCGACAGGACAACGGTACCAACGAATCTGAAGTGTCTTGCTGACATCACGCATTGGCGCAAATTTTTTGCTCTTCGCGGTTCCGGTTAGCGGGTTCATGCTGCACCTTATTTATAGTTGATGTTTTTGTGATGTTGCGTGGCACAGATCCAACAAAAATACCGGCTGAAAGCATAGCTGAAAAATGAGGTTTTTCCATCAGGAACAGTCACAATCGCACCTAACTTTAAGATCATCACCGCATTCATCATGTTTTTATTGTTGACACCGACAATAAAAACTGACCATCTTCGTGGTGGAGGAAACAACAATGCCAAAAAAGGGAATGCGTGGCATTCGCCGTCAGCAATTCATCAATGCAGCCATCAAGGTGATTTTGCAGGACGGACTTACAGGCATTTCGAATGCCCGCATTGCCATGTTAGCAGGCCTGTCTCCCAGCCTTCTGCCCCATTATTTTCCTGATAGAACATTACTTCTCGATGCTATTTTACGGCAAATTCTTCGCCGCTGTCATACCATCGCCAAAGAGCATCTTAACCGGCATGAAGACCCCTTGGACCGATTGCATATTCTGATTAACACGCATTTCCGGGATGACCTGTTTACGCCAGAGATGAAACGACTTTGCCGCGATATGCATCACGCAACCTATGACTCCAAGATACTTAAAGCCACATATGGGACGTATCAGAATCGACTGCTGTCTGCTGTCCGTTGCGAATTGCACCCGCTCGTGAGTGCGCGGTCGCTTGATGCTGCCAGTAGCGGTTTCATTGCTTTGCTCAATGGATTGTGGATGAAAGCACTTTACGAACCCGCGCTGTTGCAGCCAGCCGATGCGGTTGACCTGCAAAAGCAATATCTGCGGATGATAACAACGCGCATACGGATCAAGGCTGGAGACAGTCTCGGTTAAGAGAGGACAGAGCCTAGAAAATGCCGGCAAAAATCAGCCGCACACCCATCACCAAAAAGGCAATCAGAACGAATTTACGAAAAAGCTCCTGGGACACGCGACCGCGCAACAATTCACCGATCCGAAACCCAAGCAAAACGACAACGAGACCCATCAGTGACTTGATCGCCGTGACCGGCGTTAGAACTCCCGAAAGATACAAACCAAATGCCAAGGGAAAACAACCGGCAAGAAACAGAAAGCCGGTTGCAGCAATAAATTGTTCCTTTGGCGTATCGCGCGCCATCAAATACATCGCCACAGGTGGCGACCAGATCGAACTCAACCCGCCCAGAAAGCCAGAGAGAACACCCACACCGAGCTGCCAGCGCAGGCCGGGACCAATTGGCAGCGAAAGGCCAAACAGCAGATTTGCCGAAAAAATGACCATGGCTAAACCAATCGCGACAGTAAGAAAGCCCGTTGGGAAGGCCGTAATGTTCCATGAGGTGATAAAGATGCTGACCATTATCGCGAGCGCGAAATATTTGTATTTTCTCGCCGTCTGCAGCCGCTCCTTAGAGCGCGAGAACTGAAAGAAATTGGTGACAATAATCGGTATGGTCAGCAGCGATATGGCCTCTGTCGGCTCCATCACCAGGGTCAGGAATGCCATCGCTGCCGTTGGCAGCCCAATGCCGAGGAACCCCTTGACCAACCCGGAAAACAAAAAGATCAGCAGCATTGCAGAAATGACGAGTGGGTCGAGCGATGGCAAAAATGACAGGGGCATTGGCATGTTCATCCCGTTGGTTGATCAGGTCTGTCAGCCATCGCCATGCACCAGATCAAACAATTTCAATCGTTGAACCTTGCCAGACGGACCTTTTGGCAAATCCTGCAGAACATGAATGACGTCAGGCGATTTGAATTTGCCGAGTCTCGCAACACAATGTGCGGCCAATTCAACTTCACTCACATCACGTCCGGGTTTCAGCCGGATACCAGCCTCAACACTTTGTCCATAATTGACACATGGCACCGCGAATGCCGCTGCTTCCAGCACCGCCCCGTGCTCAAGCAGCACCTCATCAACTTCACGCGGTGCAATATTCTCCCCGCCCTTGATGATGAGCTCCTTGATCCGGCCGGTGACAAAGACAAACCCATCCTCATCAATGTGACCGAGGTCACCCGTTCGCAACCACCCCGCAGGCGTAATCGTCTCCGCGGTTTCCTCTGGTTGGTCTAGGTAACCCTGCATGACATTGTCACCACGCACCAGAATTTCACCTGTTTGATTGGCAGGTACTGGCTTCTGGTTCTCATCACCGATCATGATCTCATTACCAACAGCAACACCCGGGGAGCCTATTTTCCGGGCCGCGGGTGGCATCGGGTTTGAGAGAATTTGGGCACCTGTTTCGGTAAGGCCCATGGTTTCGATAATCGGAATGCCAAACTTTTCCTCAAATTGGCGGTGAATCTCCGGTGATAATGGTGCCGATGCCGATCTTGCAAAGCGGAGGCGGTCCCGGTCAATGGTGACGGGCACCTCGTCATTCAGCAGATAAGCAAATAATGTCGGTACAGCGCTGAACCAGGTGACGTTGTTCGCTTCAACCTGCTGCCAGAATCCACTCACGGAAAATCGATATGGGATCACCAGCCCTGAAGCCGAAGCCAGCGTTCCCATGACAGTCACGCATAATCCATTGATATGATAGATGGGCAATACACACATGCCAATATCCGCAGCGGTGATATCATGGCCAATGACGACATTGTTACCAGCCGCCAAAAGGTTCCCATGTGACAGAATCACCCCTTTGGGATTGCCTGTGGTGCCCGAAGTATACATCAGCAAACCAGCGGTCTCGGCCATCGGCACATGGCGCGGCGCAGCATCAGGCTGCGCATCCATCAGCCATTCTGGGCCAGTCGCGGTATCCAGACGGATCAGGGTGATGGCCCGATCCATGCTGCTGATTGCCTCTTCTATAAGTGCGCGATGGTCATCAGAGACAAGAATGACTTTGACGCCTGAATGGTGGATCACGTAATTCAGAACCTTCACGCCGGCCACCAGATTGAGCGGTGTTGCCAGATAGCCACCATAGGTAATTCCCGCAAATGTAAGGCAAGAGCCAATTGAATTTTGCGCAGCAACAGCAATTGGTGCGCCCGCGGGCAAATCAAGGGCATCGAGGTGGCAAGCGATGTCACGGGCCCGATGCGCCACCTCATGCCACGCCACCGTCTGTGCCGTGTCGGGTGAGGTCAGCCAGATATTATCCGGGCTGGAGGACGCGTTGGCATCAATCTGGCCAGTGATTGTCAATGTCATTTACCGAACCTATCCCAATAGTCACCAAAAATTTCATCAAGCTCGGGACGGCGCTCGGGCACAACACGAACCACATCCACCCGATTGACAAAATGCCGCCAGTTCAGATTGTCATCAATCGAGTTGCCGCCCCAGCTGCCGCACCCCATGGTCAACGAAAAGGGCAACCCATTGTTGAAGAACCCACCCGTAGCGAAGCAATGGGCCTGATTGACGATAACGCGGCATGTCTTGGCCTCCATTGCCAGACGATGTGCCCGGGCATCGTTGGTTGAGTGCAAACCAAGCGAGTGACCAGCTCCCTGAAAATCCTGAATGGCGACAGCCTTGGCCAACGCATCATCGAAATCGGACGCCCGGTGAAGTGCCAGAAAGCGCGCCATCTTTTCACCAGTCATCGGGTGCTCTGGGCCAATTTCACTCTGTGGCGCGACGAGAAACTGGGTAGCGGGCGGCGCATCTTCCAACATGCCCATTTCCCCCAGAACCTTGTCAATGTCCTGCGCCAGCAGAGTTGTTGTCATTTTGCCATCATGCCAATGCAGCTTTTCCAAGCGTTCAACCTGTGAGGTGTTGAGCAATAATCCTCCCGCCCCCGCGAGGGCTGCAACGACCTCATCATAAACAGCGTCAACAGCAATCACTGAATTCTCGGACGAGCATGACGTGGCATTGTCAAAAGTTTTGGAGGCGGCAATCTTTTGTGCCGCTGCCGCGATATCGGCTGTTTCATCAATGATGGTCACAACATTGCCCGCACCAACGCCAATGGCCGGTGTTCCAGACTCATACCCAGCACGCACATTGTTCTGCGATCCTGTGACGACAACAAGATCGGCCAATTTCATCAGCCGTTCGGTCTTGGCACGTGAGGGTGGCGCTGGAACCATCTGCACAAGATTATCCGGCAGACCAAACCGGCCAAGTGCCTGATGGATATCAGTAAGCATGGTTGTCAGCGGCTTAACTCCCTTCGGCGACGGCGCCAAGATAATCGCATTACCTGTCTTCAGGGCATTGATGATATTGTTCACCGGTGTTGCCAGCGGATTTGTTGATGGGACAATGGCAGCGATAACGCCTTTGGGGCGCAGATAGGATGAAAGGCCAGTCACCGCATCATCACCGAGGTGACCAAAGCTTGTTACATCCTTGAGATCACGCATCAGGCCCAGTGTCTTGTTATGATTTTTTCGGATTTTGTCCTCAACCCGGCCAAGGCCCGTCTCCGCCACAGCCATTTCGGCCAGCATTTTATTTCGCGTCGGCTCCATCAGCACCCAAGCCACCGCCTGACAGGCACTGTCAAACAACGCCTGTGAGCCTTTGGCCTCGTATGAGTTCTGCGCCACACGCGCCTTTGCGACCATTTCATCAATGGCAGCAATCTCTTTCATATCCGTCATTTTGTGCCTCTGGTTACTGCCGGATTATTGACTGGCAGTGCTCCTAGAAGAGCCAACAGCCTTATAAATGCCTGCAAGCAAGGTTAGTGCGCCAGCAACAATCAGAATCAAACAGATTGGTCGCGAGAAATAGGTGCCCAAATCATAATGAACCATCTGCATCCCTTGGGCGAAATTCTGCTCACCAATTTTGCCAAGGATTATACCAAGCACAATGCCGGGTATGGAATATCCTGAGCGTCTCAGCAGAAATCCAATAATACCTGCCCCAAACATGACAATGACGTCCAGTACCAGACCGCGACCAATATAGGACCCAATTGACGCCAGAAGCAAAATCATCGGTGCCAGAAACTGGAACGGGATCTTTAGCAGATAGAGGATGGTCTTGGTTTCAACCAATCCAATAAAAAGAATTGAGAGATTGGCATAGAACATTGCTGCAAAAACAATCCAGATCAACTCAGGCGAATTGTAGAAAACCAGCGGGCCCGGTTCAAGATCGTGCATCTGGAAAACCGCAACCATCATTGCAGTAAGCGCACCTCCCGGAAGGCCAAGCGCCAGCAGTGGTATCATCGCTGCGCCGGTTGCCGCATTATTTGCGGTTTCAGATGAAATCACACCTTCAAGCTTACCCTTGCCGAAGCCCTCCTTGTCGCGGGACCACCGCACAGCTTCGCCATAACCCATGAAGGCAGCCAGAGTGGCGCCAATACCTGGCAGAATGCCACAGAAAAAACCAACCAGAATTGAGCGAACAACAGCGATCCTGTGCGCCCATATTTCCAGAAATGAAGGGAATGACATGCCAACTTTGGGCGCGTCAAACTTGCCAGTAGCCTTCTTTTCCGCCTGCACGAAAATCTCAGACACGGCAAAGAATCCCAGGATGGCCGGCACAAAGGCGATACCGGCGGCAAGATCTGTAAACCCGAAATTATACCGGTTGATGCCGCCAACGGGATCCTGGCCGATTGTTGCAATAATCAGACCTAGAAGTACCGACATCCAACCCTTCCAGATTGAACGTCCCCCTACCGACGAGGCAACCGCCAAACCAAAAAACACCAAAGCAAATATCTCCGGTGGCCCGATATTGCGAATGGCCCAATTGGCAAGCGGTTCGGTAGCCGCCATCATCACAAGTGCTGATGCCACGCCCCCAATCGCCGAACAGAGAACAGCCGCCCCAACTGCCTTTCCCGATTTGCCTTGACGAGTCATCGGATAGCCGTCAAACGCCGTCGGTGCGTTTTCGGGCGCCCCCGGGATGTTGAACAGAATTGCCGTGATGGCACCGCCATAGGTGCCGGTACAGTAGATAACAGCAAACAGCATCACACCCTGCGCAGGCGTAAGGCTGGCGGTGAATGGCAACAGAATGGCCGCAAGCGTGAGCATGCTCACACCTGGTATTGCACCAAACAGCATTCCCCCCAGAACCCCAAAGACAAAGATGGCGACAGTAAACGGGTCACTAAAAAGAGCCAAACTTCCGGCAGCAAAATTTTCCCACATAATTTTTTCCTACCACATTTGCTGGAGCTGGGTATTCAGTGTCAAAATAAACGCACTGTAATCATAGAAGGGTGACATATTACCCTGCGGCAGTGGCGCGTTGAGGACCACCATAAACAATCCAAGCAGCATCGCATAGATCAACACGGTTATGCCAAGAATCCATTTTACCCGCCGCTCGCCAAATAGAAAAATGATGAGAGCGATGAAAAAGGGTGTGGCAAAATAGAACCCAACAGGTTTGAGAAGCATTGCAAAAACAAACGGCGTCCCCAAAACACCGACTACCTTCATCACTGCACCAGTATCACTGTAATCAGTGCCTGCCTCATCCTCATCAGCGATACCGACGCGCCCCTTTTGTACGGCTGAGCCGTGCGTTCGCAGATAAAAGAAATTCCCAATGGTCGCCAAAAGAAGCAGCACGAGAACTACGCGCGGCCAGCCAGTGGCACCGAATTTATAAATTTCGATGGGCTGGTTAAATTCGAAAGAATAGACGAAAAAAATGATGCAGATTGCGAGCCAAACACCCGTTTCAATCATATGCGATCGCGTCAGATTACCCATAACAGACTACCGGCTACCCTTGGACATATTGTGGTTGAAAATCAAAATTCGAGTGAGCCATGAATTTATATAGAGAACACCACCCGGCAAGTAAGCCGGGTGGTATCTGGATCATAACCCGGGGCTAAGGCCTGTGTTACTTCACGTCCATTCCCATGCTCTTATAGACCTCGCGATATTGATCAACGCTGGCATTGATCAGATCAATCGCACCAGCAGTATCGCGGTAGCTGTCAATCACATTCATGAATTTTGACTCATTGAATGCCTGATAGCTGTCCTGACAATAGCCACGCTGGAAAGCCCACTGCAGCCACTTTACACGGTCAGCAGGCGCATCCTTATGGACATAGAACCCACGAAAGCGCAGAAGCGGCTCGAAATCCATTCCCATTTCCTTGTGGGTCGGCACATCGGCAAACACGCCCGGACGCTCGTTGAAGATCGTCAGGATCGGCTTGAAGTTGTCAGCATCAAGAAACTTGCGAACGTCGCCGGGCTGCTCAAACAGTGCGTCAACCTGACCACCGAGCAACGCGCCATAGCGGGGCGCACCCTTGTCAAACGAAATCTGCTGGATTTCCATGCCGGTGGCATCGGTGATGAACTTCATCGTCACCCGCTCCATCGAGCCTTCCTTGGACACATTGGCAATTGTTGCCTTACCATCCTGAGCTTTCACCCATTTCACGAATGACGTCCAATCTGTGTAGCGCGTCTCATTCGTGCGGATGTAAACCTGTGAAAATGTCACCTGGGAAACCACAAGAGGAACCAAGTCAGCCGCAGGGTTTGGCCGCGATGAGTCTAGCGCATGCGCCGACGAGGCATCATCAATATGCTCAAGGACGTTATACCCATCAGCAGGTGCAGCCATATAGGCTGTCATACCAACTGTTCCTGAACCACCTGGCTTGTGATCACGATTGATGGCCACATCAGTATGGCCCGTAACCGCTTCAGCCATGGCAGCCGCAACCTGTCCAGAACCACCGGCTGGACCATAAGGAACAATCATCGTCAGCGCGCGTGAGGGAAAGCCATCAGGCTTTGCCATAGTTGCGTCCTTTACCTTGCATTCGAAAGCACTCGCTGTACCACTCGCCATAACAAGTAAACCGGCAAGGGCTGAGAGTCCGATATAATTTTTCATTTGTTTCCTCCGTTTGCACATCGCGTGTGCTCTTTAACAATCAACATTTTAAGTTATCCCACCCAACTGTGCGTGTGGAGCACGATTGTCCGCAGGACCACTGTAAATATTCAGATGCGTCTGTCAATTGCGGCAAATGTGATTGTGCAGACAAAGCAATCACGTCATCCAGTGAATACAACATGAAACACTCGAACCGGGGGAAAGCTACAGGCTCCAGCCAACAAAAGGCCAAAAATATAAAGCATTATCATTGCCGTACGTTGGCGACTGACAAGCGCGTTCTTGGCCGCCCTGACCGCCCAGACCAAAGTGACCAAAACGAGGAGCGATAGCAGATGGATAGGGCTGAAAGCGCTGATCATGAGGATTTCATGTATAAACAGCCCCGTGATGGCAACAGATGCCATCAAGGTGACCCAGACATAACCAAGGCACCGGTGCAAAGAGGTTCCTTTTGGCAGGACAAATTGAGCGCCGCCAAGACCAATTGCCAGCGTCGCCGCGGAGGCGTGAATTGCGATAGGATGGTACGAACCAAATAGCGGTTGGAAATTCATGCTGGCCCCTTTTCTATTTTTCCTGTCTCCATCTTGTTGAGAGGAAAAGCTCGGTTGGCGGGAAGTCTAAAGATGATTAAGATTCACCTTGGATTGAAAACCGCCGCTAGGTTGATTGCGCAATCCCCCGCATGTTCTGAACATGGAATTGAGGTTACAGATGACCAAACAGCTAAAGTTTCAAACGGTGGATGTGTTCACCGACCATGTATTTGGCGGCAACCCTCTTGCCGTTTTTACCGATGCGCGCGACATCGAGGATGCTGATCTGCAAAAAATCGCTGCCGAAATGAATTATTCCGAGACAACCTTCATTCTGCCACCTGACGACCCACGCAATGCTGCCAGAGTGCGGATTTTTACCCCGCAAAACGAAATGCCCTTTGCCGGGCATCCCAATGTTGGAACGGGATATCTTCTCGCCTTACAGCCTGACCTGATACCCGGATCAACAGATGGTGATCATTTGAAGTTTGAGGAAGTGGCCGGGCTGGTTAAAATCCACCCCAACCTTACGAGGGGTGGCCTCATTGAGTCCATATCAATCACGGCACCACAGCCAATCACCAAAGGCCGGACCCTGCCGGCTGAGCTGATTGCTGCATCTCTCAATCTAGAACTGCAGACAATTGAAACCACCAGGACCGAGCCAATTGTTGCTGGCACAGGCGTATCGTTCGCCATTGCCGAAGTGAACAGCCGTGAAGCCCTTGCTACCTGCGTGGTGAACAATGCACATTTCGCCAATCTGGATTCAAATTACGGCTATGAGGGAGATTTCTTTTCACTGCTCGTCTTCTTCGAGGCTGATGACGGCGTCTTGCATGCCCGGATGTTCGCCCCTCTGGGTGGCATACCGGAAGACCCGGCGACCGGCAGTGCTGCAACCGCTCTTGGCGCCCTACTGGCCGAGCTAGATACGGCCACCGACAAGCAATTCAGCTTTACCATCCACCAGGGTGATGACATGAGGCGTCCCAGCCGACTGCATGTGAAAGTGACAAAGGTGGCGGGCAAAACAGCGCCGCCCATTTTGACAGGAAGCTGCATTCCTGTGATTAAAGGGGTCTTTACCCTGTAGATCACCCTAGGCAAGTCAACGGAGCGTGTTTAAATGATCGCAAGCTCAACAAGGGGGCGGTTGGCGATAATTCGCTCCATGCCGAGCGGCGTCAGATCCAGACTGCGGAATTCACCATATGCCACCAATTCACTGATCCCGCGCCCCATGGCGGGTGATTGCTGAAATCCATGGCCGGAGAAACCATTGACGAAAATGAAATTCGGCAAATCGGGATGCGGGCCAACAACGGCGTTCTGGTCTAGGCGGTTATAGGCGTAATGGCCAACCCAGCTATTGACAAGTCTCGCCCGCTCAAATGCCGGAACACGATTGGCGACGGCAGGCCATGCCTTTTCCTCCCAAAGGCTGTGATCCATGGTAAAATCATCACAGTCAACAGGACCATCATCATCCGGTGGGCAACCGGCCATAAAATAGTGCCCATCCGTCCGGAAATGCACACCTGATGGATCGATCGTCAGTGGCACTGCCCGGTCAGGCGGATCAGCGGCATCAAAAACAAAGGTATAGCGTGGCCGTGGTTCAACCGGGATCTCCAGTCCGGCCAGCTGCGCCACTCCAGCAGCACGCGGACCCGCGGCATTGATCACAATACCAGTCCTGATCACGCTGCCCGAGGCCAATGTGATGTAGGTGACCCTGCCCGCATCAATGCCAATACCCACCACCTCGTTGGCAATGTAGCAGACATTTTTCTGCCGTGCTTTGCGCCGCCACCAATCAAACATTGTGGCACCGTCAAAATATCCCTCGTCAACAATGTTGTGGCTACCGAGAACAATATCATCAAGTTGGTAAAAGGGGTAGGCGGCAGAAATTTCGCCAGGGGACATCAGCCTTGTGCCCGCGCCACAGCCTGCTTGAATGGCGTGGCTTTGCTTCAGACGGGAGGCGAATGTCTCGTTGTCGGCCAGATACATGTAGCCAAAATGATGCACATGCAGATCAGGCACGGCCGGATCGCCACCCATATAATCTCTGAAGTCGCGGACAAAATCTGCGGCAAACTGCGAGATGCGGATGTTCAATTCACTCGAAAACTGTTGCCGCATACAGCTGTTGGTGTGCGCAGTCGAACTTTTCTCATAGGTCGGGTCACGCTCGACAACGAGGATACGGCCATCAAAATCATCGTTATGTGACAGAAACCAGGCGACCGAAGATCCGATCATCGCCCCACCAATAATGACCACATCAAACATGTCATGCGGGGGATTTTCTAGCTTGTTGACCATCGCTAGATTGGAAACCGTGTTGCGCTGAACGGATTTACGTCAAAGGGCGGCTCTTTTCCCTCAATCATCGCAACGATTGACAACGCTGACCCCGGGGCCATGGACAGGCCAAGATGCTGATGCCCGAAATTGAACCAGAGGCCCCCATGCCGTGGCGCAGCATCGATCATCGGCAGTGAGTCGACAAGTGTTGGCCGACGTCCCATCCATGGCTCATCATCTATGACATCCTTCATATCATGAACATCTCGGGCGCTGGCGACAGATTTGATAATTTGATCATGATTGGGGGACGCATCACGTTCAGCTATTTCCACGCCTGAGGTAATGCGTACGCCATGCAATGTAGGTACCATTGCATACCCGCCATCCATATCGCAGATGGCCCGTCCAAGCTGTGGTCCATCACCGGGTTGCAGGTGCAAATGATATCCACGTTCCCAGGCCATTGGGATTCTGTAACCTAGCCAAGCGGCAACTTCCGCAGACCAGGGACCAGCTGCAATGACCACATTTTCAGCATGCAACACGTCTTCACCAAAACAAACCTGCCAGCCATCCTGCGCCGCGGACAGTGCTGACACATCACCGCGAAGAACGGTGCCACCAGCCGCCTTAAAAAGCGCAACATAGGCGTCAGTCAATGCAGAGGGGCTCGACACGCCACATGTGTCATCCATCACAACTGCTTTGCTGTAAACCGGTTTTAGTCCCGGCTCCATTTGTCTGATCTGTTCCTTGTCATAGACGGAGTAGCTGACACCAACCTCATCCATCAGGGCCATTTCAGCACCGTATTTGGCGAAACTTGCCTGTGTACGGAATGCCTTTACCCACCCAGCCCGGCGGAGAAGGTGTCCCGCACCAGCCTCAGCAATCCATTTTTTATGTTGTGCCAGAGAAGCTAGTTGTAAAGCGCGCAAGGCAAAGGCCGCCGCCCGCGTTCTTGACGGTGTGCAATAGGACAGGAACTTGAGAAACCATCCAAGATTTTTCAGCACAAATGCTGGTGAATAGCGAAGGCCGAGCGATTTTCCGAGCAGGAGTTTTGGCAAGGCGCGCAACATATTCGGGTTGTTCAGCACCATAATTGAAGATTCAGATAAAACGCCCGCATTGCCATAGGATGTCTCGCGGCCTGGCTGTTTGCGGTCAATCAGCGTCACCTGATGTCCCGCCTGACGCAACGCCAACGCATTACAAACGCCAACGATTCCACCACCAACAACGATTGCAGATGTTCTCATTTGTCGCTTCCTCAATGGGCATCAGGTGACCCGCCATATTGGCGTTTATCACCGGGTTGCACCACCAGCCTGCAGCCAGGCATCGTAACCGCCAGGCAGATGCGCACAGTCCTTCACTCCACTGCCGCCAGCCAGCTTTACCGCCATCGCGCTGCGTTCACCGGCCGCACAATAAAAGACGATCTGCTTGCCAGACGCATGGCTCAACATTTCAAGATGCTGGTCCAACCGGCTATAGGGCGCGTGAATGGAGTTTGGAATGACCCCACGTTTCGCGCGCTCTCCATCCTCACGCAGGTCAACCATCAGATATTGGTCATCAGCATCACTGATCAACCCGGCTACATCAACACATCGTACCTCGCGTTGCCGGTCAATATTCAGCCCCATTCGCTGATTTTCTGGAACAGCGACATCCATCATCTTTGGGTTAGCCAATTTCAAATTATTCATCAGGTCAATATATTCTTGGCGCGAACCAACCTGCAGACGCGGGTTAAAGGCCCTCTCCTCGGCCAGTGTCGAAACCGTGTTACCCTTGTAATCATGGGCCGGATACACAAGCAGATTTTCCGGCAGCTTTAACAACCCATTGAAGAGCGACTCATATTGCAGACCCGGATCACCATTTTGAAAATCTGTCCGGCCCGTCCCCCGAATTAGCAAGGTGTCACCCGTAAAAACCCGGTCGTCGGTGCGAAAACAATAGCTGTCATCTGTATGGCCGGGCGTGTACATCGCTGTCATCGAGAAGCCTTCGATTGTCACTTTCTCAGCGTCAGAAACCCTCATTGAAACAACATCCACCGGTGACTGCTCACCCATGACAGTCACACAATTTGTGTGATCCCTGAGTGCCCCCATCGCCGAGACGTGATCGGCATGAACATGTGTGTCCACCACCTTTACCAGCTTGAGATTCAATTCTTCCAACAATCTGAGATACTGATCAGTCCTCTCAAAAACCGGGTCGATCATGAGTGCCTCGCCACCTTTTCTGCTGGCAATGATGTAAGTGTAGGTCGATGACGTGCTGTCGAAAAGCTGACGAAAAATCATAATGGCCTCCAATGTGACGCCTGTTTAATGTGACGCCATCCAAATGCCTAGGCAAGATTTTTTCTCGCAAAGGAAGTTACTGCGTATTCTGTTTTACTTGTCAGACCAAACTGCAAATTCATTTCCCATTGGTTCTGCAAAATGGAACCGCCGTCCCCCGGGAAAAGCGAAAATGGGTTTGACAATTCGCGCGCCGCACGCACGAAAATGCGCTAGGCTTGTCTCAAGCGATTCGCTGTAAAAGACAATTAAGCAGGCACCTTTTGCTGTTCGGCTGGCACGATCAGCTGCAAAAAACCCACCATTCAAACCAGCGCCGGAAAAAGCGGTGTAGTCGGGTCCGAAATCCTCAAATTCCCAGTCAAAAGCCGTGGCAAAGAACGCTTTAGTCTTTTCAAGATCGGCGGATGGAAATTCAACATAATCAATTTTATGGTGGTCAGGCATACCGAGATGGTAGGCGCAGTAACAAATGCCAGCAAGCGCGCACGCAAAAAAGAGGCGCTTTCGCGCCTCTTTAATCTGCCCTGACTGAAGGATGAGTCAGGGTTTGTGTGGGTGCCAACACACAAACTCTACGGCGCATACCGCTAACCTCAGCCAGACGTTAACCCTTGCGTTTTTCACGATAAAGAGGCCGTAAATAAAAAGAATTTTCCGTTAAACGAAATAATCAATACCAAGAAAATTCATCCAACTGGCCAAGGGTAGTCGGCCAGCTAGGCGTGGATTTTATTCCAGACTGGATCTTTGCCGTAACGCGATGCCATGAAATCAACGAATGCACGCGTTCGCTTTGGGAGAATTGTTGTTTTTGGATACACCGCGAACACGTCAAATGCTGTCCAGTCATAGTCCGATAGAACGGGCCGTAACAAACCATTATTTATCGCATCATAATGTAGAAAGCTCGGTAAGCAGGTAATACCAAGTCCGGCAATCGCTGCTTCGCGCAGCACATCACCATTCGAAGCTGTCAGTTTTGGGCTAACCCGCATCACACCCGACTTCCCGTCAGGCGCAGTGTAGCCCCAATCGGCTGGAGATTTGTCGTTTGAATAGACAAGCGCAGGGGCGTCCATCAAATCCTCTGGCTTGGTGATTTTCGGGTAACGCTCGAGAAAGTCAGGCGCAGCGGCGGGAATTTTCTTTACCCAGGAAATTTTCTTGGCGATCAGGCTTGAGTCAGAGAGAACTCCAATTCTAATGGCCAAATCAAATCCTTCCGCCACAAGATCAACGCGCTTGTCAGACAAATCCATTTCAATACGAATCTCTGGGTGCGCATGCATGAAATGGGCAATGGCAGTCGACATGTGGGCAACACCAAAGGAGAGCGGCGTGCTAATCCGCAAAACGCCATTCAACGCACCACCCGAATTCAGAACTTCCTGCTGGGCGGCCTCAAGCTCGTCAAGCACCGCCTTGCACCGGTCATAGAAACCCTGTCCAACCTCGTTCAGATACATACGGCGCGTTGTACGCTGGATAAGAGGGGCGCCGAGGCGCAATTCCAGATCTTTCAAGCGCCGGCTGACCGCGGATACCGCGATGCCAAGCCGCTCCGCAGCCTGAGTCAGGCTGCCGGTTTCTACCACCATAACAAAGGCGCGAATTTCTTCAATCTGGCTCATTATGTCGCAGTTTATAACATTATTGATTAATTTAGAATTATATTTTGTCTAATTAACGTCTTTTTACTTGGGTCGGCGATAATTAAATTGTAATCAGCCATGGGGGTCCTCCCCCCTCCCATGGCTCTCCTTTCCCTCAGTTGGCGTCGGTGAATAAGCATGGAGTGCATAGTTTAATCATGAGCGGAACTCCGAAAACGATACTTCGCGTAGACGCAAGCATGCGCAAGACGAAATCAGTTAGCCGCAGGCTCGCCGATGAAATGGTTGCTGCATTAGGCGGCCGGTCACAGGACGTGGAAGTTGTCATCCGGGACCTGACATGCGGTATCGGCTTGGTTAACGACGCGTGGATCGACAGTGACCGGACGCCCGAGGAAATGCGCACGCAGGACCAACGGGTGTTATTGGCGCAATCGGATGCGCTTGTGTCCGAACTTCAGGCCGCAGATGATATTGTCATTGCTGTCCCCATTTACAACTTCAGTGTGCCAGCAGCCTTCAAGGCTTGGATAGACCTGGTTTGTCGGACCGACATCACCTTCGTGTACGAGAACGACAAGCCGCGGGGTCTGCTTGCTGACAAGCGCGCATTTGTGGTGATCACCTCTGGCGGCACACTTGGCCGAAGCGAAATCGACTACAGCAGTGGATACGTCGAACACATACTGTCCTTCATCGGCATAACAGACGTGACATTCGTTGATGTTACGGGCCTGTCTAAAAACCGACGCAAAGTGATTGCCGACGCCAGCAAAACGATTGCAAAAATTGGTGAAGGCGCCAGCACTAACCAACGCAACCTTTCCGCCGCTGAATAAGTTGCTGTAACTTTTTGGCTATCGGTCTGTTAAAAATTACTCTTTGCATACCTTGCAAGCCGTATTTTCAATGCGTAGCCTGCGAGCATGCCTAAAGTGAAGCTAGAGACCAGCTGGCAGCAGAGACTTGCCCCCCTTTTCGAAACTCCGGAAATGAAGGATCTTGGTGACTTTCTCCGCCAAGAAAAAACTGCGGGGAAAAAAATTTTTCCTCCTGGCGGAAAAATTTTCCACGCATTTGCACTCACGCCCTTTGATCAAGTAAAAATTGTCATTCTTGGTCAGGATCCCTATCACGGACCGGGACAGGCCCATGGTTTGAGTTTTTCTGTTGAGGCAAATGTGCCTCCTCCGCCATCCCTGAAAAACATCTACAAAGAATTGCACGCTGACCTTGGCCTGCCACCGGCATCGCATGGCAACCTTTCTGCATGGGCCAGGCAGGGTGTATTGCTGCTGAATAGCTCTTTGACCGTTGAAGAAGCGCGCGCCGGCTCACACCAGAACAAAGGCTGGGAGCCCTTTACCGATGCCGTTATGGATGTTCTGAACACGGAGCGAAGCAATATCGTTTTTATCCTATGGGGCCGTAAGGCAATGCAAAAGGGTCATTTCATCGATCAAGAAAAGCATCTGGTGATTACCAGTGCTCATCCCTCTCCCCTGTCGGCACATAAAGGGTTTTTTGGATCCAGTCCTTTTTCGCGGGCAAATGCATATCTGGCCAGGAATCATGTTGACCCGATTGACTGGTATCTAAATTAACATGTGCAATAAGGTAAGGCAGAGCCTAAGCTCCAGAAAATGAGCGCCATCACCCCACGCACAAATAGACCTACCCTTGGCATCACTCTGATGATTCTGACCACCATGGTTTTTGCCATTCAAGACGGCATCTCCCGCTATCTGGCCGAAAGCTACAATGTCCTGACAATTGTTATGGTCCGTTATTGGTTCTTTGCGCTGTTCGTGGTGACGCTAAGCCATTATCGTGGGGGCGTAAGCAAAATTGCCCGAACCAGCCAGCCAGTTCTCCAGATCGGACGCGGTGTTCTGCTCGTTGTCCAGATATGTGTCGCCGTATGGGCCTTCACACTTGTAGGTCTGGTCGAATTTCAGGCAGTTTTTGCCAGCTACCCGCTAACCATCACCGCCCTTTCTGCACTCTTTCTAGGTGAGCGTGTGGGATGGCGGCGCTGGACAGCAGTTTTGGCAGGCTTATGTGGTGTTATCATCGCAATTCGACCAGGCACTGCCTCTTTCGACCTGCACACAATATTACCCGTCTTCAGCGCCCTATGTTTTGCCGCCTATGGTGTTTTGACGAGATATGCGGCGCTGAGCGATTCTGCAGAAACCAGCTTCTTCTGGACGGGGGTGGGCGGCGCCATTGGGGTAAGCCTGATTGGGCCATTTTTCTGGCTACCGCCTGAGGGCACGGATTGGTTCTGGATGGCCGCACTCTGCCTGACGGGCATCGGCGGCCATTTTCTGCTGATCAAAGCCTATGACGTCACGGAGGCTTCAACGGTCCAACCATTTGCCTATTTCCAGCTTGTGTTTGCATCAGCTGTTGGCATGTGGGCCTTTGGAGATGTCATTAACAACTATATCGTACTGGGTGCAAGCATCATTGTGGGTGCTGGTCTTTTTTCATTCTGGCGCGAACGCCAATTACGCTAGCTCCCCTGACCAGCGAGCCGCGGCATCGAAACTGCGACTGTCATCCAACTGCCGTTGAATTCACCGGATTTCACCTTTTCAACACCCCATTGAAACAGCAGGATTTTGCCACCACCAGTCTCCAGCAACACATCGAATTGCGCCCTGTCTGGGCCGACCATGACCGGTGAAATTTCATGTCGGCTGTGGTTCAGCATCATGTTATAGGACGGCCCCTTGATCATCGAGGCAAATCTTGGGAGTGGACCAGTTGCCGCACGATTACGCGGATGTGCGAATGCCCATGTCTGAGCAATGCCAAAATCGGGTTCAGGGTTATCATTGAATTGCAGGGCCTTGAGTTGAATGGCCACCACCTCCACCGGCGCAATAGCAGGATCCGGCTTGACAAGATCTGCCCTTGCCGACATCGCTATCGTGCAGAAAGCCAGAACTGTCACCATCTGTCCAATAAGAAGTTTTATTTGTGATCTTGCAAAAAACATAACAATTTTCCTAACTTTTTCGCCCTTGTCTAGATAGTGGCGGCATCCCAAATCATCAATAAGGGCCGCCAAATCATTGCGACCTAAATTCTTTGAGGAGACGAGATACTCCTTCTCTCATAAGCAGAAATGGACCAGAGAATGAATGTGGTAATTCAGGGCGCGGGTCGTGGCATTGGTCTTGCGCTCGCACAAAAAGCGATTGCGTCCGGCGTGAGCCACCTGTTTCTCACAGCACGAGACCCGGCAACAACACAAGGATTTGCAGATTTGCCCCCGGGACCCGCCATTACATGGCTTGCCCTCGATAATCTCATTCCTGACAGCATTGAGCGAGCGGGCGAACATATTCGGTCAAAGATAGACAAGCTTGATCGCGTGATCTGCTGTTCCGGGGTTCTCAAAGATGAAATTGCCACACCGGAAAAACGTCTTGCCGACATTGATGCAGATCGTTTGATATATGCCTATCAAGTTAATGCCATAGGCCCCGTTTTGCTGGCGAAAGCTCTTTTGCAGACGCTTCGCGGGGACCACCCTCTCAGTTTTGCAAGCATTTCTGCGCGTGTTGGATCGATCAGCGACAACCGGTTGGGCGGCTGGTACGCCTACCGCGCCAGCAAGGCAGCGCAGAACCAGCTGATGCGTACGCTATCCATCGAGATGGCACGTTACAACCCCAACGCCTGTATCGCGACCCTGCATCCCGGCACTGTCGATACAGCTCTGTCAAAACCGTTTCAAGCGCATGTTCCTAATGGCGGTCTATTCACAGCCGAGGATAGTGCCGCCATGTTATGGTTGGTGCTGAACGGACTGACACCGACGCAAACAGGCGGCTTTTTTGCCTATGATGGCAAGCCTATTCCTTATTGAGAGGCTGGCCCTCAGTGCGACGGCCACGTAACGTCAGGGGCAATTGCAATAGCATAAAGATCATGCTTGCTGGCGCGGCAACGAACGTTTTGTAGGCTACCCAGTCAGCCTCGTCCAGCAGGCGCCAAGCCAATTCATTGGCGATGGCCAAAACCAAAAAGAAACTGGCCCACCTTAAGCTGAGCAGATGCCAAGTGGCATCAGTCAGATCAAACTGGTCGCCGAAGAACTCCCGCATCATTGCCCGTCCCCGAAGGAGGCCAAGGAACAATATTGCCGCAAAGGCCCCATTGAACAGGGTGGGTTGGATTTTGATGAAAACAGCCGCATCAAAGAGCAGCGCGGCCAGCGTAAACAGAGCAGAGACGACCAACGAGAATAGCGGGAACTTTGCAAAGCGTCGCTCACGTAATCGCGCAATGATCAAGACCAACAACCCCAAACCAACCGAAATCGCAGCAGCGGGTAGTAGCCCCAGATAGTGAAAGGCAATGAAAAAGCCGGCAAGCGGCAGAATTTCAAAGAAAAAGGCACCAAGCCGCATGAGGCAATCACTTCCGTTAGAATGCGATGGCGCCCAGCATATATCCCACTGGGCGGCGGGTTACTTCAAACCCAGCAATTTGTTCTGAAATCGCTTGTTTCTCACATTGTCACCAAGCCAAAGATCCTTGAACGCTGCTGCAAATCCTTCATCCGACACAAATGTAGGCTTGCCTCCATTCGTTGAGAAAACCACTGTTTGCAGGTCGGGAAATGCAATCATAATCTTGTCGCCCTTCTGCACATCAGAAAAATGCACGCCCATTATCTTCCGCCAATTTGCGATATCAGCCTCGGAGCCAAGTTTACGACGTTCAAATGTCTTTACCGTTTGATTAACGATGCGTTCCTTCTCAACATCAAAAAGATAGTCAAGCTCAAGCGCAAGCGGGCCCGATTTTCTATAATCACCCTCTGGTGCATACAGCGACGCATCATAGACGGGGAAAAGTAGCACTTTCAAACGCGCCTTGCCCACAAGTGCGGCCTCTGGCACGAATGTCTCAGTCAATATTGTCTGCGCGGCGGCAAAACCGCTGCTAACAATGAGCATGAGCGCCGCAAGCGCGCCCTGGGCAAACTTCACCATAACAAAACCAGTCTTCAGCCCGGGCAACAAACACACCCCTCAATAACCATCAGATGCTTATCAGGACCACCTTTTCAGATCAAGAGGGCTGATGGCGTCGGCAGCGTCGCCTCGTAAAAACACAATTGTGACAGAGCCAATCTCAATCCCAAATTTGCTGACATAGGCACGATTGATTGCCACATCTTCATGCTGTTGATAAATCCAATCGTCAAAATGCACCTCAACGTCACGGCCATCAATTGACAACACAACATCATATTCCCAGTTCAACGCATTGCCAGAAACAGCCCCGCTGGCCACACCCATGATATCCTCCGCGCTTCCCTCATACAGAACTTCACCATCCTTGCCCTTTCCCGTTCGGCGAATGACCCATTTCCTGAAATCTTGCTCCCCATCATCATAAAGAAAAGTCTCATCAAGCGTCAGAACATCGCCATCGACCGTTCCCTCAAGG
The DNA here is from genome assembly GCA_004212735.1 of SAR116 cluster bacterium. Taxonomy (GTDB): domain Bacteria; phylum Pseudomonadota; class Alphaproteobacteria; order Puniceispirillales; family Puniceispirillaceae; genus MED-G116. Next base: position 143,412 of record SHBD01000003.1, on the reverse strand, counting down.
ACAACTCTGAATTGACGACGCAGGTTGCCAAACCTATCTTCAAAAATTCCCAGAGCGACTGTTTGCCCAGCAAAAAATGTTTGCAAATCCAGCTTCGGCGCTCGATCGGCCAGCGTGGTGATGTTGTTACGCGCGCATGCTGAAATGCCAACAGACAAACCAGACAGAAGTGCCATAGCCAGCACAAGCTGGCCGAGACGGCTAAAAAGGGAAGTTTTACGTTTCATTACTCGACACTCCATTAAATTTGGGCCTGGCCCTGTTTGGATTAGACAAGGTCATTCAGAAACTGGCCGGCATCATCCATGATTGTTTGTTGCTTGTCCTCACTCATCCGATCGAGCGAACGGTAGATCATTCCCAAGCGGGCATTGTTGCCAAGCTTGTCTCGGTTCCTGATGAGAAAATGCCAGTAAAGATAATTGAAAGGGCAGGCATCGCTGCCAGTTTTCTCCGCCACCTTGTAACGGCAATTCTGGCAATAATTCGACATGCGATTTATGTAGGCACCACCAGCGGCGTAAGGCTTACTCGCCAGATAGCCACCGTCAGCAAACAGAACCATACCAGAGACATTTGGCAGCTCGACCCACTCAAACGCATCAGCATAGACAATGAGATACCACTCATTCACAAATTTGGGTGCCAACCCAGCAAGCAGTGCAAAATTGCCAAGCACCATCAGACGTTGGATATGATGTGCGTAAGCATATTTTTTGGTCTGGCCAATGGATTGCCTGAGACAGTTCATCTGCGTGTCGCCTGTCCAGAAAAAATCCGGAAGAGGACGGTCGGCAGCAAGAAAATTCTCCGTAGCGTAGTGAGGCATCTTCAACCAGTAGATGCCTCTGATAAATTCCCGCCATCCAAGGATCTGACGGATAAAACCCTCCACCGAGTTCAGCGGCGCTGTGCCGGCTTCATAGGCAGTCTGCACGGCTGTAATCACCTCGCCCGGACCTAGCAACCCAATATTGAGATAGAACCCGATATGACTGTGATACATCCATGGCTCACCCTCTATCATGGCGTCCTGATAGGTGCCAAAAAGCGGAAGCCGATTGGCAATGAAATCCTGCAGAACCTCGAGTGCCTGCTCACGCGTGACCGCGAACCCAAACTCATCAAGTTCGCCAAAATGATCAGCACAATATCGCCTCACGAGGTTTAAAATCGTCTGGCTTGTCTCATCGGGCGGAAATTGGAGTGGTGCCGGCACTTTGAGTGAGGGATCCGGCCGCTCCCGGTTATCCGCATCATAGTTCCATTTGCCACCAACAGGCTTGCCATCGGCCATCAACACATCATGATGTCGGCGCATTTCACGATAGAAAAAATCCATACGCAGCTGTTTGCGGCCGGCAGCCCAGCTTTCGAACATTGCAGGCGGGCAAAGAAAGCGGTCATCCTGCCGAATCTCAACTGCAATGCCGAGATCTGTCTCCCAGTTCTGCATATCTTCTAAGACCCGAAACTCTCCGGGCGCAGTAACAACCAACCTTGACACATCATGCCGGGCGACTGCGCGCGCCACCTCACCGGTAAAACTGCTGCTATTCTCTGGATCGTCGAGCGAGACATAATCAACCGATACGTCCTGCGCACGCAATCTATCGGCAAAATGCCGCATTGCCGAAAGGATGAAGGCGACCTTCTTTTTGTGATGGCGCACATAGGTCACCTCACCCATGACCTCACACATCAGGACGATATCGCTTCCCTTGTCCAGATCTGCAAGACTGCTAACCGACTCGTTCAACTGATCGCCAAGAATAAGGCGCAGGGTTTTGCTCATGAAGCCTGCCTCAAACTTGCAAAGGCCGCCAGCGCTGCCTCACGTGACAGTTTCACATCAACAATTGGGCGGGGGTACGTTACACCCAACTCAACACCGGCTGCGGCAAGAATTTCCGGCGGTGCCTCCCATGGATTGAACAGATATTTTGCTGGAAGTTCAGAAAGTTCAGGTAAAAAATGTCTCGTGAAACTGCCGTCGCCATCAAATTTTTGGCCCTGTGTTACAGGATTGAAAACGCGGAAATAGGGTGCAGCATCCGCACCACAGCCCGCAATCCATTGCCATGATGCACTGTTGCTGGCGAGGTCTGCATCAACCAGACAATCCCAGAACCATGCCTCACCCTGATGCCAATGCAGCCGCAAATTCTTTACCAGAAACGAGCCAACAACCATGCGGAGCCGGTTATGCATATAGCCTGTCTGTCGAAGCTCACGCATCGCCGCATCAACAATGGGATATCCGGTTTGTCCGTTCTGCCAGCGACTCAGATGGTCCACATTCTGCTCCCAGGGAAAATGGTCGAATTTTGGTTGAAGATTCTGACGTGGCAGATCAGGACAGTGGAACAGCAACGAATATGAAAATTCCCGCCATCCCAATTCAGACAGGAAGTTATCGGCATCGACTTCCAGCCCCCCTGAGTCCATGATATCGCACACGGCATACCATGCTTGGTTTGGTGAAATTTCGCCCCAATGCAGATGCGCCGAAAGACGCGATGTATGGGGCTGAGCGGGAAAATTCCGGCCTTCCTTGTAACCGGCAAGACCTCTGTTGATGAAATAATCTAGCCTCTTGGCAGCACCCACCTCACCCGGCGTCCAATGCCGCGCAATTTGCTGATGCCAATCCTCGGCCGGCATAAGACCCAAATCATCAACGTTGACATCACCCAGATGATCACTGCCAGACCATGCCTCAAACCTACCGGGTGCTGGCAGAGGAATACGCGGCGACGGCGCAGAGAGGCAGCCACGCCGAAAGTAAGGCGTAAACACCTTGTAGGGCGTTCCGTCGCCCTTTTTTATGTCCCATGGCTCCCACAGAAGTGAACCATTGCAAGATTGTACGGCAATGCCGGACTCTTCCAATCCAGCTTTCAAAGCTGTGTCGCGGGCAATCCGCCACGGCTCGTAACAACGGTTCCAACAGACCAGATCAGCGCCACTCGCTTTGATCAATGTGGGAATGATCTCCAACGGATCCCCCCGAAAAACGCGAAGTTTACCACCAAGGTCCGCATTCAGAGCGCACAGTGATTGGTGGAGCCACCAGCGACTGGCGCTACCCATGCGATCAGGTCCTGCATTATCATCATCAAGAATATAGACTGGCAGGACAACACCCGCATCGCAGGCGGCGCTGAATGCTGGATTATCGGAAAGTCGCAAATCCTGCCGGAACCAATGTATGGATGGAGAGCTTTTCATGTTCTTGTCATTGCCAGACCCTCGTCAGATCTGCCCTGTTGAAATGTCATGCCAAAAGGCTCCCCTTGATGGCATAACCACGGTTGATTGTTGTTGGGTCAGAACGGGTCGCTGACCACCACCTGTTCCTGTTTGCCGAGCCCCTCAACGCTGCCAGCCATCCTGTCGCCTGCGCGCAGGAAAACAGCCTCCGGCTTTTTGCCACTGCCAACACCCGGCGGTGTCCCCGTCGCAATGACATCACCCGGATACAAAGTCATCAAACCGGAGAGATGGGCGATGATCTCACGCACAGAAAAAATCATATCGTTGGTGTTGCCGGTTTGCATTCGCTCGCCATTCACATCCATCGTCATCGCCAGATTCTGTGGATCGGCAATTTCATCAGCGGTCACAAGCCATGGTCCAAGCGGACCAAACGTATCGCATGATTTACCCTTGGTCCATTGGCCGGTCAGTTTCGTCTGATAAAAGCGCTCGGATATATCATTGACCACACAATAACCGGCAACATGGGCGAGCGCGTCTGCGGCATCCACATATTTTGCTCTCTCGCCAATGACAACGCCAAGTTCAATCTCCCAATCCGAATGCTGTGATCCGCGTGGCAGGACGACATCATCAAATGGTCCATTGATTGCTGAAGTCGCTTTCATGAAAACGATAGGATGCTCTGGCACCGGGTTACCGGTTTCCTTGGCATGTTCATGAAAATTCAGGCCAATGCAAATGAGCTTGCCCACAGAACCAACACAGGCGCCAAGTCGCGGGGCCCCCTTTACCACCGGCAGGTTTTCCGGAGTCAATTCGCTTAAGCGGTCTATCGTAGCATTGCCCAGCACGCTACCATCAATATCAGAAATGTGGTCACTTAGATCACGCAGGGTTCCGCCTGAATCAATTAAGCCAGGCTTCTCGGCATTGACCTCGCCATATCTCACTAGCTTCATATGAAACCGACCTATCTAAGGCAACGTATGCTTTAGAAGTGGTATTCTCTTGAGTTAAATTCAACAAAATATAATATTAAAAAAGAACACCGAAAAAGGCGTTGCCATAGAGGCCAATGTTTATTTACTCGGCTGCAAGAACACGTCTGAGAATTAGTCTTTAAACATGGGAGGTGAATATGGAACAGAGCTCGGAGCCTGTTTGGGAAATATTGATCAATTCGGGGGTTTATGATGACCTGAAGGGTACCATCGATATTCACTGTCACCCAAATCCTGATTTTTGCAAACGATTGCTGGATGATACAGATTTGGTTGCAGTCGCCAAGGCGGTTGGAATGCGAGCAGTTATGATGAAAAGTCACTTTTCATCGACCCACGAGCGCGCATATCTCGCTGAGAAAGTTGTTGGCGGTGGGATAAATGTTTTCGGTTTGATTTGTTTAAACCCATCGGTTGGCGGCTTTAACCCAATGGCTGTTAAAATCGCCTTAGACAACGGCGTACGCGCTGTGTGGATGCCATCAATGTGGTCCGAAAATCATGCCGCTTATGTCAGGTCTCAGGGCCACGGCATGGGTTATCAGACTTTGGGCATGGAATTTCCCCATGAGGGAAAGGGCCTCACGATATTGGACGGTGGGAACAATATTAAGGATGAAGTCAAACAGATCCTTGACCTCGTGGCTGAGGCGGACGTCATGTTGGCAACAGGTCATCTCCGCGTTGATGAGGCGCATATTTTGCTGTCTGAGGCAAAGAAAAGAGGGATAACCAAGACCGTCGTCCACACTGCCAATTACCACGTAATGAAATATCCCAATTCTGATTTGGCACAAATGGTCAGCGAATACGGAGCAGTCCTTGAGATGGGTTTCAGTTCCATACCCAATGGAATATGGGACCCCCTAGATCATGAACGACTAATATCTGTGCAGGATGTGGGCGATATGATCAGACTGGTCGGAGCAGAAAATGTAGTCTTGACGTCAGATACCGGGCAATTGTCAACCGCCATGCCCATTGAAGCCATCCGCTTGTGGATAAGCCACATGCGCACACAAGGTTTCAATCAAGATGAGATCGATAAAATGACCAAAACAACGCCTGCACGGCTACTGGGTTTGGAATAATCGTATTTGTTGTCCCTAACCATGAGAGTTGCCAAGGTGGAGAATTGAAACTCCTGCCAATTTTGCGGGGCCGTCACATTGGCCATAGTAGCTCGCTTCGAAACAGTAATGCTGTCAGGATTACAATATGACAAACAAAACGAAACGTATGGCTGAATCTGCTATTCAGATAACTGAGCTAAATAAATGGTTTGGTGATTTTCACGCCTTAAAAAACATCAGCCTTTCAATTGAAAATGGCGAAAGAGTGGTCATTTGTGGCCCCTCTGGCTCTGGAAAATCTACTCTAATTCGGTGTGTAAACGCTCTGGAAAGTCACGATAGTGGCGATATCGAATTGTTTGGCGTTTCAATCGAGGACTATCAAAAAAACAATAGTAATTCGCTTTCTGAGATTGGAATGGTTTTTCAACAGTTCAATCTTTTTCCCCACCTCACAATCTTGCAAAATTTAACATTGGGACCAACGAAATCGCGGGGAATGTCAAAACTCGATGCTGAAAAACTAGCTATGCAATATTTGGAGCGCGTGAAGATTCCCGATCAAGCCCATAAGAGGCCGAGTGAATTATCTGGTGGCCAACAGCAACGTGTCGCGATTGCTCGCTCACTATGTATGGAACCAAAAATTATGTTGTTTGATGAACCAACGTCCGCTCTTGATCCGGAGATGATTGCCGAAGTTTTGGACGTAATCATTGACCTGGCCTCAGACGGGATGACCATGATTTGCGTAACTCATGAAATGGGGTTCGCAAAGGAGGCGGCTGACAGGATAGTATTTATGGACGAAGGCGAAATTGTTGAGAGCGGTGCTCCCGAATATTTTTTCAAAACTCCCAAAACAGATCGTTGTAAAAAATTCCTAAATCAGATTCTACGGCATTAATTCCTCACAGAATCAAAATACCGTTAGGAGAGGTTTACGCGGCAAGCAAATTTGTTATTTATTCCAGCGCGTTTCAATTCGCCGGAACACTAGGGCACAGGTAAAACAAACACTGAAATACATAAGCCCGACAGAAATCCAAACCTCGAAAAACCTTTGTTCAGATATGGCTATTTCCATTGCAAGAAACGAGAGTTCTTGTATCGAGATCAGAGCCACCAAAGAACTGTCTTTGATTAGGGTGATAAATTGGCCAGCCAACGGAGGGATCACCTTCTGGATAGCCTGAGGTAATATGACGTAACGCATAATCTGGCCAGACGATAGGCCAATGGTCCGACCCGCTTCAATTTGACCTTTTGGAATAGATTGGATGCCAGCTCTGACGATTTCAGCAATGTAGGCTGCTGACATCAGAGCAAGGCTCAACACCCCAGAAAGAAAGTTTTCTATAAGGTTTGAGGGACCAAACAGAGTTTCCACGAGGAACTTTGACTGCGGTGCTAAAGCGTCAACATTCTCCCGTAGACCTAAATGGGGTATCACTTGGCTGCTTATGAAAAAATAGAATAAAAATAGAAATGGTACCGGCGGAATATTACGGATGAACTCCACATATAGCCAACCGATCATCCTAGGTAAGAGACGTTCACTTGTTCTCGCAATACCAAGCAAGACGCCCACAATTGAGGACAAAACAAGCGCCCAGAACGAAATTCTAAGTGTTGTAATAAGCCCTTTTATCAGCAGGTTGGGTAAAAATTTATTTGCCTCTTCATCCCACCGGAAAAGATATCCCGGAATAACGGACCAGTCCCATGTGTAGATTAAAACAGAGTCGACTCTGTGAAAGACATAAATGCAGAAGCTAACGAGCAATGCGATAACCACGACATCCATCGGACCCCACTTCAACTGGTTTTTAGCTGGATCCATTTTATCTGGCGCCTCTAACACGACGTTCAAAAAATCCCACCAACGTTGACAGGGCGATTGTCATCACAAGATACATACCGCCCACCAACATCCAAATTTCAAAACTCATGAATGTATCAGCGATTAGATTACGCGCTTCGGTTGTCAATTCGAAAACGGCAACGAAACTCAATATTGCGGAATGTTTGATTAGGTTGACTAAAATACCCGTTAGCGGTGGCAGCATTATGGGAACGGCTTGTGGTAAGACAACGTAAACGTAAGCTTTCCAGCGATTCAAACCTATCGTTTTTGACGCTTCCCACTGACCTTTTTCAACAGAGACTATCCCACCTCGTATGATCTCTGATGCGAATGAACCCTCAAAGAAAGCCAGACACAGAATTCCAGTCCAAAGCGGATTATTGATCCCAAGTATGGGTTGCAAAACGAAATAAAAAATAGACACCTGAACCAAAAGGGGGGTGTTCCGGATGGTTTCAAGGTAAACGCGGGCAACCAGTCTTCCTGATATCGAATTTGACAGCCGAAGGAAGGCGGTAATCAAGCCGATCAATAGTGCAAGCACCATTCCCCATGCAGACACATAAAGGGTGATTTGAAGTCCATATATTAATGGTCCCCAAATTATTTCGTTATCAATTTGCTTATAGAAAAAATCTGGAACGCGGTACCACTGCCAGCGATACTCCATAGCCTCCACACCGCGCCAACCTACCCAGACCAGAAACATCATTAATAAAAAAAATTGGAGCAGATCGATAAATATCGACCTATTACTTCGACTCACAGAATGGCCTTTTAACGACCGCCCCATAGCCAAAGGCGAGCCATCACCTTTTTCTTGCAATGACTCGCCATGTTTTTTGTTAGCCAAGAGCACACCCTCTCGTTACAAGCCCGCAAAGATCAGCCGATTAGTTGACCTGATCTTTCCAATCACGGGACTGAAACCACTTTGCATGTGTCTTTTCCAACCATCCATCAAGCGTCCGATACTGGATCCAATTGTCAAAGAAATTGAGGGCATCTGGATCACCCTTACGAACCGCAAATGCGGAAGCGGACGGGTCAAATGGGCCAACTCCAAATGGGTGGTATAGAACATCTGGGTTATCGATCACATAGTATGCTGGTTTTGGCTCCGACGTGAGAAACGCGTGCGCATTACCATTCAGCACATCTTGCAATGCCTGTGCATCATCATCGAATTGACGGACCCTTGCCTTTGGAAACAGCCTCGCTGCCGTTTCTCCTGGGGCGGTTCCACGTTTGATTGTGAGAGTAACCTTACTGCTATTCCAGTCTTCCATGGTTTCCAGACCGTCTTTTTGGGCCAGCGCTTTATTCGCAGCCATACCAACATTTAAGTACGCGTAAGGCTTTGAAAAGTTGATTGTCAAATTACGCGCTGGTTTATGCACCATACCAGTAATGATAACATCAAACTTACCGGCGAGAAGTGCGGGAATAATTCCATCCCAAGCTGTCGGCACAAGCTCAACCTCAACGCCCATATCCTTCGCCAATTGGTTTGAAACATCAATCTCAAATCCTATGAGATCGCCTTTCTTATCTCTCATTGCCCAAGGAACGAAGGTTGCTAATCCAACGACAAGCTTTCCCCGTTTCGCCACATCATCAATAACGCTGTCAGCCACTGAAGGAGTTATTAGTCCCAATGTCATTGCCATCATGGCAATGGCTGAAAACAAATATTTTAGTTTTTGCATTTTCTATCCCCTTGCATTTTCATTTAAACCCGCATTGCGAGAAACTTAATTTAGTGTATTGCTCACATAACATTAGAATATTATCCGAGGTTGTCCAGTTGTTCATTTTCACGATGTGAAAATCTGAGCCACAAGATTTTATTGGATATTATCATGTACCGGGCGGTAACAACAAATGGCCGCTCAGACGCCTTCTGTTGATAAGTTACAACTTTGTGATGAGGTTTACCATGCTCACTTTGTACGATTTGCCGGTGAGCAGCTATGGCTGCAAAATCCGTGTGGTGATGACACACAAACAACTGGAATGGCGAACCGTTCCACCGCCCAATGGATATGGCAGCCCGGCCTATTGCAAGATCATCCCGGCCGGCACCATCCCGGCAATTGATCAGGACGGATTCCGTCTGGCTGACTCCGAGGCTATTGCCGAATATCTTGACGAAATTATTACCACTCCACCCATGCTGCCCGATGACCCTCGGGAGCGCGCGCGTATCCGCGAGATCTCACGGTTTCATGACACCAGGCTGGAGCCATTACTTCGGGCCTACTTCGCCCACGTGGCCCCAGAAACACGCGATCAGGCTTTTGTCACCAGCAACGCCATCATCCTGCAAAGACGGCTGGATCAGTTGAACCAGATTGCCAACCCTGCACCGCTGCTGTTCGGTGATCAGCTGACTATAGCCGATTGCGGATTTGTCGCCAGCTTCGCGCTGATTACAACATTACAGGATATTCTTGGCTTTGATTTGACCATCCCAGAACCATTGCGGGCCTATGAGCGCGCCCTTGTCACGCACCCTTCTGTTGCCACGCAAAGCGCGAATTACTACGAGGCACTCTCAAGCTGGGCAGCCACCAAACTCGCTGGCTGATCCAGCTGAGGCGAATTTGCAATTTCCGGGTGGCTGTGCGCTAATGCAGCCCCGCTAGTTCGGCGCGCCCTGAAAGTTGCCAGCCAATGTCTCTCACCGCTCTAATCCCCTCATCATCAGTTCGTGCGATGCTGATGATGTTCGTGGCGATGTTCATGTTCACCGGCATGGGAATTTTCATCAAGCTTGCGGCACAGCATGTGCACGTGATGGAAGTTGTGTTTTTCCGCAACTTTCTCGCTGTGTTGATTATCGGCCCATTTCTCCTTCGCACCGGCATCTCGCAAATCAAAATGAACCGTCCCGGGTTGTTTCTAGGACGCGCGGTAATCAACTTTATCGGGATGTTCTGCGGCTTTACCTCAGTCACATTAATCCCGCTTGCAGAGAACACCGCGCTCAGCTTTACCTGTCCCATTTTTGTCACCATTGGCGCTGTTATTTTTCTTGGTGAGGTGATCCGGCTAAGGCGAATTCTGGCAATTTTAATTGGATTTGCCGGTGCGCTTGTCATCCTACAGCCAGGATTTTCCGAGGTTTCGGTTGGTGCGTTGCTGGCGCTGGCGAGTTCATTGTCAATTGCCATGGCAGTTCTTTTGGTCAAGAAAATGACAGAGACAGAGACATCCATGTCGATTGTTTTCTGGATGGTGGTGATGCAGGCACCGATCTCACTGGTACCGGCGTTGCTTGTTTGGCAATGGCCAAGCCCTCTCGGCTGGCTTTACCTGTGGGGTGTTGCGATCAGCGGCACGATCGCACATGTGCTGTTCACCCGTGCCTGCAGCCTGGTGGAAATCACCAGTCTCCAGCCGATGGAATTTGCCAAGCTACCCTTTGCCGTCATTTTTGCCTGGATCATATTTGATGAATGGCCGGGTGTCTGGATATGGGTGGGGGGCGCAATCATCTTCACCGCTACCGCCTATATCACGCGGCGTGAGGCGATCGCCAAACAGTCAATACAGCCCAATCTTGGCCAGAAGGAAACCGTCCTTTAGGACGTTTCAACATCCCAATATAACGGTCGCCCACAGTCAAAGATTGTTACAGGCCCGTCCGGGGTTTCACATTTATCCGGAATTTCAATCGGGGTGTCCCGTTTGATCAGCGTGATCGTCCCTGCATTCACCGGAAGCCGGTAAAAGGCTGGGCCATGACGCGAAACAAAACCCTCCAATTTATCCAAAGCACCCTCACTTTCAAACAAGGTGGCAAGACAGGACATGGTGTTTGGCGCTGTATAGATGCCCGCACACCCACATCCAGATTGCTTTGCCGCATCGACGTGTGGAGCGCTGTCTGTTCCAAGGAAAAATGAGGCCTCACCCGAAGTGGCAGCCGCAACCAGCTCCCGTCGATGCAGCTCCCGCTTGGCCACAGGAAGGCAATAATTATGCGGACGAATGCCGCCCGCCAGAATATGGTTGCGGTTGATAAACAGATGATGCGTGGTGATTGTCGCGGCAATATCGTCTCCACCCTTACGCACATAATTCACACCTTCGTGGGTTGTGACATGTTCCAACACAACCCGCAAACCTCTAATCCGCTGGCGAAGTGGGTCCAGAACTGTCTCCAGAAAAACCGCTTCCCGGTCAAAGATATCGATATCCGGATCGGTGACCTCACCATGGACACATAACGGTATATTGTTGTCTGCCATCGCTTCAAGAACCGGTGTCACCTTGTCAAAATCACGCACGCCGGATGCTGAATTGGTTGTGGCACCCGCCGGATACAGTTTCACTGCCGAAATCAGGCCAGTGGCAGCCGCAGCAACGACATCATCCGGGATCGTGTTTTCGGTGAGATAGAGTGTCATCAATGGTTGAAATTCTGAACCGTCAGGAATAGCCGCAAGAATACGGGATTTATAGGCCCGCGCATCGGCCGATGTGACCACTGGCGGCACCAGATTGGGCATGATGATCGCGCGACCAAAATGGGCGGCCGTATCGGCCACAACACGGGCCAGCATGTCGCCATCGCGCAGGTGGAGGTGCCAGTCGTCAGGGCGGGGGATTGTCAAACTGTTCACGGCTCAACTCTATCTGGCATCAGACATTCAACAACAGATATTCCCGCTCCCACGGACTGATCACTTCCAGAAAGGCATCAGCCTCGGCACGTTTGACTTCGGTGAACAACTTTACAAAATCCTCTCCGAGAACATCATGCAACGGGCTGGCCTTTTCCAGCGCATCGAGGGCAATATCCAGATTTTTTGGCAAAGTTTCAAGATCCTCACCACTATCTTTGAGGGGTCGGCTCGGACGCCTTTTCTCCTGAAGTCCAAGCCAAATGGCAGCCAAGGTAGCAGCAATCGCGAGATAGGGATTTGCATCAGCGCCGGGCAGGCGATTTTCGATACGGCGGCTCTTTGGGTTGCCGAGGGGCACACGCAGGCCAACAGTGCGATTGTCCATCCCCCACGCCAGATTGGCTGGCGAATCCTCCGCACCTGTGCGGCGACGGTAGGAGTTAACATAGGGTGCCATCAACGCCATCGCCCCGGACAGATAGCGTTGCATCCCTGCAATGGCGTGAAGAAACTCTTCCGTCTGCTCACCATTTTCATCGACAAAGATATTCTGTCCGGTGGCTTTATTTCTTATCGAGGTATGAACATGCATGGCGCTGCCGGGTTGATCCTGCATTGGCTTGGCCATGAAGGTTGCATGGATTTTATGGTTTAGAGCGGTTTGCCGCACTGTGCGCTTGAACAGAAATGCCTGATCGGCCAAATCCATCGCCGAGCCATGATTGAAATTGATCTCCATCTGCGCTGCGCCGGCCTCATGGCTCAGCGTGTCGATATCAAGCCCCTGCACTTCACAATGGTCATAGATTTCTTCGAACAGTGGATCAAACTCATTCACCGCATCAATGCCATAGGCTTGTCGTGCCTTTTCGGCCCGGCCCGACTTACCTGTCGGGGTGACAAGAGGGTTGTTAGCGTCCGCACTTTGCTCGACAAGGAAAAATTCCAATTCCGGTGCGATCACGGGCTCCAGATCAGCCTCGTCAAACAGCGTCAGAACGCGCGCCAGAACAGCCCGCGGCGCAAACGGCACGATCTTTCCCGCATGATCAACAGCATCATGTATGATCTGTGCCGTAGGCTCCGCATACCATGGAACAAGACGACATGTTGACGGGTCGGGCCGCAACACGATATCAGCGCCTATTTCATTCAAGACAGCACTGTCATAATATTCGCCTGTTACGGACTGGCCGAAAACATATTCCGGCAACCGCAGGCCACCCGTTTCGATTGCCGAAACATATTTGTGCACCGGCAGGATTTTACCCCGCGGAATGCCCGAAATATCACTCACCAGACACTCGACCTCTGTGATAGATTTGTCCCGAAGCCATTCCTTAATGTCGATAGTCATGTGTCCCCCATCGGACCAGCCGGACCCGATCAAACCCTGTTTGCAATGGCTCTGCTATGAGATGCCGAGATCAGCCGCAGTTGCGTCAAGCGCTGTCTTGGCAATCACCACCGTGGCATCGATGTCATCACGCGTATAGGTTAATGGCGGGGACAGAATCATCCCGTCACGAACCGCACGCATCATCAGCCCATGTGAGAGCGCATGGTCACGACAAAGCCCGCCAGCATGACCCACATTGTCAAACAGCACGGGACCGTCCTTGCTCTTCACAAGTTCGATGGCCGCGAGCAATCCATAGGTGCGAACCTCACCAACAAGAGGGTGATCTGCAAGTGGCGACAACGCCTCTCCAAGATAGGGGCCGGTATCCTCTCGCACACGCTCGATTAATCCTTCACCTTCGATTATATCAAGGTTGGCCAGAGCCACCGCAGCAGCAACAGGGTGGCCGGAATAGGTGAAACCGTGATAAAATTCGCCTCCATCTGTGATAAATCTGTTGGCAACCCGATCACCGACCATGACACCCGACATCGGTATGTATCCAGACGTCAGCCCTTTCGCCATGGTCATCATGTCGGGTGACAGATTCATCCGCTGGCTGGCAAACCACTCGCCAGTGCGGCCAAAACCAGTTATCACCTCATCGACGATGAACAGAATATCGTATCGTTTGCAGATGTCCTGAATATGTTCGAAATAACCATCTGGTGGAACAATCACACCGCCGGCACCCTGAACCGGTTCAGCAACAAAAGCAGCCACCTTGTCGGCACCAAGCTCGATGATTTTATCCTCAAGCCAAGACGCCGCATTGGCAGCAAAAACAGCGTCATCCTGATTGCCCTGATGGAGAAACCCGTATGGTGGACGAATGTGCACGAAATCTGCCTCGGCGGCGGCCTGATCATGCATGCCTGACATGCCGCCCATGCTGGCAGACATAATCGTGCTACCATGATATCCGTATTCCCGGCCAATAATCACGCGCCGCTCCGGCTGCCCTTCAAGTGCCCAGAAGTGACGGACCATGCGGATGATTGTGTCATTCGCCTCCGAGCCCGAATTGGCATAGAAAACATTGTTAAGACCCTCGGGGCTGAGGTCAGCCAGCCGTTTGGACAACGTTACCACGGGCTTGTTGCTGGTCTTGAAAAAGTTATTGTAATACGGAAGAGTCGTCATCTGTTGTGCTGCGGCATCAACCAGTGACGGCCGTCCATAACCAACATTCACACACCAGAGACCCGCCATTCCATCCAGAATACGTGTTCCCTCAGTGTCATAAATATAGTGACCTTGCGCGTGGGTGATGATGCGCGCTCCATGCTTGCGCTGCTCACCATAATCGGTAAACGGCGCCATATGATGTGCTGAGTCAATATCCTGCCACTCTTTGGTCGAGAGATCATCTGGTGTCATTGTTGTGGCCTATGTCAGTTTTGGTGTTTTCGGGTTCTGGTCAAGCCGCAACACGATGCCTCTGTGCAGCTTGATCCTCCCATTTGTTCCAGACTACTCTCAATATTTGTTAGGCGCAATCGGTGCGCGCTGGAGAGACGACAAACCAATTAAGGAGACCAACATGTCTGGCGAGAGCTCCATCTATGAAATCGAGTTTCCCAGACGGGAACAATATGCGTCCCTTGCGGAATCGATCGATACGGATATCGCTATCATCGGTGGCGGTCTGACCGGGGTTTCAGCAGCATTGCACCTCGCCGAGAATGGTTTTTCAGCCGTGGTGCTGGAGGCCGGCAAGCTTGGCACTGGTGGGTCGGGACGCAATGGCGGACATGTCTGTCAGGGCTGGCCAAATGATTTTCACCACATTCAGCGCCAGCTATCCGAGCAGGATGCCCAGATTGCCTGGGACAGCGGCATGGCAGCTATTGATCTGGTCAAAGATAGAGTGAAAAAATACAAAATTGATTGCGATCTTACCTTCGGCTACGTCGATGCTGCCTACCACCGGCGCCAGATGGCAGGGCTTGACGAGATGCAGCGAGAGTGGGAAGCACGCGGCTATGAAGGGTTTACCCGGTTAAATGACCGGACTGCATTGGCCGCCCATATTGACACCAACGCTTATGTTGGCGGCTTGTTTGACAGCAAATCCGGGCACATGCAGCCGCTGAAATATCTTCACGGCCTTGCCGCGGCCGCCAAGAGTCAGGGTGCCGTGATATTCGAAAACACACCAATCACCAAGGTTGATGTCCACGCATCTGGTGGCCACAAACATCTTCATACAAAAAATGGACAGCAAGTGCGGGCCAAGATCCTGCTGCTGTGTGGCAACGCCTATCTGGCTGACGTAGGCCTGCCAATAATGAAATCACGTCTGGCTCAGGTCACCTCTTCGGTGCTGGCAACAAAGCCCCTTTCAACCAACATGGCCAAGCAACTTTTGCCAACGGGTGCAGCCGTTGCCGATTGCAACGCTGCGCTGAATTATTATCGGATTGACGCAAAGGGGCGGATGATTTTTGGTGGCCGTGCAAGCTACACCAATGTCAATTTTGGAGGCGTTGAGTCTGATCTGCGCCGCCGGATGGTGGATATATTTCCTTTGCTGAAAGATATCGAAAAAGACGAGGTCTGGTCGGGCAAAATCGGCATTACCGTGAACCGCATTCCACAATTTGGCCGCACCCCAGATAACATTTATTTTGTGCAGGGTTTTTCCGGTCACGGCGTGGCTCTGACCGGTCAGGCCGGGGTGATGCTGGCTGATGCGGTCATTGGTGATCAAACACGTTTTGACATTATGAGCAGCCTCAGCCACATGCCATTTCCGGGCGGACCGCTACGGACACCAGCACTTGCCCTTGGCATGGCCTATTATAAATTGCGGGATCGGCTGAAAATCTGAACGTGTCAGATCCGCCCTACAGGCTTTGATATCGCGCCCCGTTGTTTTGCCAGAACGGCGAGCCAGTCATAGGCAACGCTGGCCGCTGCGATGGCGGTGATCTCCGCATGGTCATAGGCAGGCGCGACCTCGACTATATCCATGCCGATCAAATTGAGTGGTTCAAGACCCCGAACAAATTCCAGCCCCTGCCAACTGGCAAGCCCCCCAGAAACCGGCGTGCCTGTTCCCGGAGCAAAGGCTGGATCAAGCCCATCAATATCAAATGACAGATAAACCGGCGCATCACCCGCTCTGTCGATGGCAATTTCCAGCGCCGCCCAGATCCCATTGCGATGCACCCAGGGACTGGTGAGGATCTCAAAGCCATAATCGGAGTCGTTATAGGTGCGTAATCCAACTTGTGTAGATCTCGACACATCGACGATACCCTCGTTGGCGGCCCTCGCAAACATAGTGCCGTGATCAAAGCGGACGCCATCATCCTCCCAGGTGTCGCAATGCGCATCAAACTGGATCAAAGCGACAGGTCCATATCTCTTGGCATGTGCCTTGAGCAACGGATAAGCCACTGAATGATCGCCGCCAAGGCTCAGCATCTTTGCGCCCGATGCCAGAATATGATCTGCATGCGCCTCAATCGTGTCAAAGACACTCGTCGGATCGTGCGGGTTGATCATGCAGTCGCCGTAATCGATCAGCGACAACTCCTCACATGGCTCAATCCCTGTTGGAAAATGCTTCAGCTCCGTCAACTGAACCGATCCGGCGCGAATGGCGCGAGGGCCTAGCCGCGCGCCCGGTCGATAGGTCACCGCGTTATCATAGGGAATACCGCTGATCACGACATCAACATCTGCAAGATCGCGGCTATAGCGCCGCCGCCCAAAACTAAGCGCCCCACCATAGGTCATTTCCGGCCACAATTCCTTGTTACCACTGGCCCGGAATGTCTGATCACCAATTTTGTCAGTCACATCAGCCTCCTGTCATTGCATCAGTCACTCCGTAATACCCTGCCTAAGCAAACCCCAAAAAGCAAACCGATGAAATGTCTGTTTTTGGATTTACCGATCTGACAAACAAGTGCAGTGTGGGGTTGCCCATTTCTGGAATTTTTGAATGTTTCGCGATCACATTAACACCGCCGACAAACTGACCACTGCCCCTGGTCTGTTCATGATCACACTGTCATCAATCGCACTTGGCGCAGCCTTTGGTGGCTATCTTCCCCTGATTTCTTTGTGGCTCGAAACACTCGGTATTTCATTCCAGAAAATTGGTCTTGTCAGTGGCATGGCAGCGCTTGGCATTGTGTCCAGTGCCTATTTTGCCCCTCACCTTGTTGCACGTTATGGCAATATTCCGGTGATCAATATCGGCCTGTGTCTGGCAGCAGTGATGATGGTGGCCCTGCGCTTTACCGAGTCAATGGCGCTCTGGCTCGTCATTCGTTTCATCGGCGGTCTTGGCTTGGGGCTGCATTGGGTGTTAACCGAAGCGTGGCTTGCACGAATTGCCGCTGATCAGGGACGCACCCGGGTTATGGCAATCTATGCAACGGCAGTCGGACTAGGATTTGCGGTCGGTCCCGGGATTATCTGGTTGTTCGGATTTGAAACAGCCACTCCTTTCTTCCTTATTGCCATTTTGCCGGTGATCGGCGCTCTGCCAATCTATGCGCTGCGACGGCATGAACCCAAAATCACTTTCACTGGAGGTGGCTCACCCCTTCGGCTGATCCGCCGGGCACCAACTGTTGCCATGGCCTGCGTCGTTGCCGGCGGTGTCGATCTCGCGCTGATCACCTTGATGCCTGTGATTGTTGCGCGAACACCTGAGGCAGCCACAATGCTCACCTTGTCAATTGTGCCGGCCATGGCGGTCGGTAACGTTGTCCTGCAATATCCGATTGCCCTTCTGGCGGATCGGTATGGCCTGCGAAGAATTGGCATGATCATCGCCACCATTGGTCTTGCGCTCTGTAGTCTGATCCCGTTCTTCCTGCATTCGGCCCTTCTGGCGCTGATTCTGGCTTTTCTCGGAGCGGGGCTCGTCTATGGCCTTTATTCAATTGGCCTTGCGATGCTGGCAAAACGGTTTACTGGTGGTGAAATCATCGCAGCTAATGCTGGCTTTGTGATTATTTTCGAGTTGTCCAATCTGGCCGGGCCCGCAATTGCCGGAATTTTACTAGACATCAACATGCGGCTAGGCCTGCCGATTTTCATGGTCAGTGTTGGTATTTTTTATCTGCTGGTTTCATGGTTCAGGCGCAACGCCAATCCCGATAGATAAAACCGCAGTCAAAACCCCATCGGCAATCGACATGCCAATGCCACCAACGAGGCCACGCTCGTCTTTTTGCTTGATATCACTGATAAAAGGATGTGCAATTGACAAGATTTTAGAGGGGTGGGTGATTTGTCTTTATCATACTCGCAAAACAAAATTCCCGGCACTTGGGACAGGAAGGGCCTGCCTGGCTGGGCCTATAGCAATGATGAGCTTTTCGCGTTGGAACAGGATGTTGTTTTTCGTGCACATTGGCAACTTGCCTGCCATATAAGCGACCTTGCCGAACCCGGAGCCTACATCACCTTTGACATGGGATATGAGCGAGCATTGATCCTTCGTGACAAGGCAGGAAAGATTCGCGCCTTTCACAACCTTTGCCGTCACCGGGGCAGCCGTGTGGTTGATAATGAACGGGGCGTCTGCAAATCCGCGCTGACATGCCCTTTTCATGGCTGGACCTACAATCTGGATGGCACCCTGAGAAGCGCGGCACAGCCCTCAACCTTTCCAGAGTTGGACCCTATGGAATGGGGATTGAAACCAGTTGAACTCGAGATTTGGAATGGGTTTATTTTCATCCGGTTTCAGCCCGGCTCACAGGGCAGTGTTGCCGAGATGTTGCAGCGATTTGATAGTGAGGTCGCGCCCTACAACATTGCCGATATGGAGCGTGTTGCCGGTGATTTCATTTTTGCCGAGGCGCAGGTAAACTGGAAGTCGATGCGGGATGTTGACAATGAGGGCTATCATGTTGCCAAGGCCCATCCCAGCCTGCAGGATCTTTATGGAAAGGCCTATATTGATGAGCCCTACATAAACGGCACATCGCGTAGCCTTGGAAAATTTAACAGCTCACCTTCCAAACTTTGGAGTGTGAAGGCCTATCGTGAACTTGTCTCCCGATTCACCCATTTACCGGAACCGCTGAATGCTGCGTGGCTTTATCTCGGCATTTTCCCAAATGCGGTGATTGGCCTCTATCCTGACTCAATCATTTTCTATCAGGAAGTGCCTATAGGCACAAAACACACCCTTCAGCGCGGCGCTGTCTATCGACATCGCGGCGAAACACGCACCATGCGGGCAGCCAGATATCTGTCTGGACGCATTGATGGGCTGACGGCAGATGAGGATTTGCAGCTTACGCGTTGGACAGATGAGGCCCCACTGTCGAGTGGTTTTGACGGCATCATTCTCTCGGATCTGGAGTATGGTGTCAGCAGTTTCCACGACCATCTGCGTGGCCTGATGCCGGTTCTGTCACTACAACAATCACCGGAACTGGGAACGCTGGCAGCGCGGAACGCAGCGTTGAAAGGTCTCTAGATGCAACAGGAAAGCCTGGCGGGGAAAGGTCGCGCAAAGATATGGCAAAAGCCCCATTTTCTGCCAGTAATGCGACCAGGCGGATGGCACGGGCTTGCATTGATCAGTCCACCCTTTGTTTATTCACTTTTAATGCTGGCAGCACCCTTGTTGCTTGTGTTCCTGCTCAGCATGTGGACACAAAATTATCTTGAGCTTGACCGCACCGTCACGTTGGCCAACTACAGAGAAGCGATATCAGAGGAGCTCTATCGGGTCTTGATGGTTCGCTCATTGGTGATTTCCGGCGTGGTAACCGTTGTTACAGTTATGCTGGCCTATCCAATTGCCTATTACGTGGCTTTTTTTGGCGGCAAACGAAAATCGATGTGGTTGTTGCTGATCACCATTCCATTTTGGACCAGCTACCTGATCAGGGTTTTCCTGTGGAAAGTTATTCTCGGCTATAACGGTGTCGTCAATGGCAGCCTCCTCGGCCTTGGCTTTATTGAGGAGCCGCTCAGCTTCATTCTCTATAATGCCAACGCGGTAGTGATCACCTTGGCTCATGCGTGGGCGCCATTTGCCATCCTGCCAATTTTTGTCTCACTGGCCCGCATAGATAAGAGTCTGCTCGAAGCTGCGCGTGATCTTGGCGATGGCCCGATAAGACGGTTTCTGAGGGTCACACTGCCACTATCCATGCCGGGCGTCGTGGCCGCCTCGCTGATCGTTTTCATCCCAACCGTGGGCGATTACGTGACACCCCGCCTGCTTGGTGGCACAAACGGTCTGATGATTGCGAATATGATCCAGATCCAGTTTGGCAAAGCCAATAACGCGCCCCTCGGATCAGCGCTTGCTGTTTCAGCAATGATTGTCGTGGCCTCGATATCGATCGCCTTCGTTTTGTTCAATCGCCGCTTCCTGAAGGTGAAAGGCTAGAGGATCAGAGTGATGTCAGCAAAACCTCCAAGAAGTCTGTTCACATATGCGGTCATTTATCTCATTTTCCTTTATGCACCGGTCCTTCTGCTACCGTTGTTTGCGTTCAATGACAGCGCCATTATCGCGCTGCCGCTCTCGGGTTTTACCTTCCACTGGTTCGGCCTGTTGTGGGAAACAAAAGCTCTCCATGAGGCGCTCTACAACTCATTGCTGATTGCTGTCGTCACGGCAATTGGCAGCACAACGCTGGGTATTTTTGCGGCCCGCGCTGCAGCCAGATATGAGTTCCCGGGAAAGCGTGGCATTGTTGGCTTCATCATGGTGCCGCTTGTGCTGCCGGAAATCATTGTCGGTGTGGCTTTGATTGTTGTGCTTATCCAACTCGGCCTGTCATTATCTGCTTGGACGGTGATAATTGGCCATGTACTGATCTGCACACCCTTTGCCATCGCCATTCTACAGTCTGCTTTCAACAACATGGATCGCAGTCTGGAGGAAGCGTCAATGGATTTGGGCGAGAACAAGATTGGTACCTTTTTCCGGGTAATTTTGCCCCTTGTCACTCCGGGCATCATATCCAGCCTGCTGATCTCATTTACCATCTCCCTCGATGAATTCATCATCGCCTTCTTTCTGACCGGCACCGATGCAACATTGCCCGTCTATATCTGGAGCCAGCTGCGCTTTCCAGCCAGACTGCCGGCTATCATGGCCCTTGGTTTCCTGATGGTCTTGCTATCTTTCATTCTGCTGCTGGCTGCTGAATATTTCCGCCGGCGTGCAAACCGGATCGCCGGCAACCCACAATCCTCCGACGAAAGCATTTTCTAATGGCCAGAGACCAAAAAACAGAAGAGCCGATTATCGTCATCAATGACATTGAGAAACATTTTGGCTCCGTCACCGCGCTTGATGGTATATCGCTCGAAATCAGGGCCGGTGAATTTTTTTCCCTTCTCGGCCCCTCGGGCTGCGGCAAGACAACTTTGCTGCGAATGATATCGGGCTTTGACAATCCGAGTGTTGGCACAGTTTTTATCGGGGGAACGGATATGACTGATGTGCCACCGAACGAGCGTCCAACCAATATGGTTTTTCAATCCTATGCGATCTTTCCCCATCTAAACGTGGCCGAAAATGTTGGCTATGGTCTAAAAAAACAGAAATTGCCAAAGGAAGAAGTGGACCTCCGTGTCAATGAGGCACTTGCGCTGGTGGACCTCGAAGGCTACGGCCAGAGGGAGTCACATGCCCTGTCTGGTGGACAGCGCCAGCGCGTTGCTCTGGCCCGCGCCCTTATCATGAAACCACAGGTATTGTTGCTTGATGAGCCCTTGTCAGCTTTGGACAAAAAGCTGCGGGATGCGATGCAGAGCGAGTTATGCAAATTGCAGCGGACTGTCGGCATCACCTTTGTTCTTGTAACTCATGATCAGGAAGAAGCGTTGATCATGTCAGACCGTATCGCCGTAATGTTTGATGGCAAGATTGCCCAGTTGGACTCGCCTGAAGGGCTATATCGTCGCCCAACCTCACAGCGGGTTGCCTCCTTTATCGGAGTGATGAACTTCATCCCCGCGACAGTGACCGCCAGCACCGCGCAGACGCTGTCTCTCGATATCGACGCGCTTGGCAAGATCGAACTGCCACAATCAGCAGCACATAGAACCGGCGACAAGATCACAATCGGCATTCGTCCGGAGATGCTGACTGTTCTCTATGACAAGACAGATAAAGCGGACCATGTTTTCAACGCCATCATAGAGGACACAGCCTATTACGGCGATATGACCTATTATGATGTTCGCCTCGAAAATTCAGATATCACGGCAACGGTTTCCATGCGCAACACGGCCGGGAGGCCAATCCTTGACCAAGGAGATGCCACACGCGTTGGATGGGGCGCCGAGTCAATCACTATTCTGGCTGAGGATTGACACTCCCAGAAATAGGAAAACCGCCATTCCTTTAGGAACAGCGGCTTTCGGCATTCTTTCAGGACAGGTTCGCCTGCCCCCCTGATGAGACTAATGCCTAGAAGCCAGCCTTAATCTTTTCAAACTCGGCGATCATCCGCTCGCGCAACTCAAAGGGCAGCGGTGCCTGCTGCAATGTGTTGTCGGTATAGGTCTCAAAGTTTGAGAAACCAACTTCATCAAGCGCGTCTTGGCCCAATGACAGCATCGCATCAAGATTTGAGTGGCCATAGCCCCACTCAGTTACAATGTACTCAGCTGATCTTGGCTCGAGCCAAGCATTGATGAAATCATACATCTTATCCTCAGACCCTGGACCATCGACCATATTCACATAGCCACAAACCCAGGTAGATGAACCCTCCTTGGTCTTCAAATTCATCTCAACGGGATGGCCTTCTGCCTGCATGGTTACTGGCGTCTCACTCCATGCCCATGACAGCAACACCTCACCCGAGGCCATCAACTGGCTTAGCTCGGCACCATCGGCCCAATAAGTGCGGACATTGGCATGGACTTTACGCAGAAATTCAGACGCCGCTTCAAAGTCTGCGTCGGTTCCTTTGTTCCAGTCCCGAACGCCATTGGCCAGATAGCCAAGTGCGTAGGCGTCATCTACATTGTCAGGCAGTGAGATCCGGCCCTGAAATTTCGGATCAGCGAAAGATTGCAGCGTTGCGGCGTCATCGGCACTTACAAGATCCGTCCGATAGGTCAAGCCTGTTGAACCCCAATCGACCGGAACAACATAAACGTCACCGTTGACGGTAAAGCCCTCTGCATCGGCAAAGCTGATGTCTTTCCAGTTGGGAATGCGGGATGTATCGAACGGTTCGATGATTCCCGCCTCACGCCATTTGATCACAGACTGCGAGCATGGATGGGCCATATCGGCTTTGAAGCCGGCGCGAATCTTGTTGAACGCCTCTTCTTCATCACTGAAGAAAGAGTAGGTCGGCTGATCACCATGTTTTTCAACATAACTCAAATAGAAATTATTGTCCTCATACCCAGCCCAGTCAAAAATAATAAGATCCTTGTCTGCAGCAACAGCGGCCCCACCCGTGAGTATGGTCGCAACCGTCAAAGCAGAGATAATTCCGGTGGCTTTCATGATAACGCTCCCCTTTTGTTGGCGACGCCTCTCATTCAACAGAGGAAGGCGTCATCTCGTTTTACAGCTCTCAACTATGGCGATGCTTAGTGCCAGAAGTCAATATTTTGCATGGATCACAAAGATTTTCAGCACATTTCTGCATTCACCTCGCCAAGCGCCTGATCAATGATGTCAAACATCATATCGACCTCGTCCCGGCTGATGATCAATGGCGGTGAGAAAACGCACATATTGATCAACGGGCGCAGCAACAGCCCCCTCTCCTCGCATTTGGCGTCCAGCCGGTAACCAAACTCCTTATCGACTGCCAACCTTTTCGCCTCACTGCTATCTGATGGCGCCGCACCCTCAACACAACCAAGCAGACCCATTCCCCGGGCATCACCAACAATTTCGTGACGCCGCAATTCCTGCAGACGTGCTTGAAAATGGGGTGTGATAGCATTCACATGGGCAAAGATTTCTTCCCGCTCCATAATCTCGATATTCTTCAACGCCGCTGCGCAGGAAACAGGATGCGCAGAATAGGTGAAGCCATTCGAGAACAACACCTCTGAGCGGTCATCTGCGGTGAGTTCAGCCATCAAACGGTCTGAGATCAACACAGCGCCCAACGGCACATAGCCTGAGGTAATGCCCTTCGCCGAGGTAATAATATCGGGCACGATGCCGAACACACTCTCCGAGGCAAAAAATTCACCCAAACGGCCAAAAGCGGTGACCACCTCATCCGAAATATACAGCACATCATGCTGGTGACAGATTTCCAGACAGCGCTTGTGATACCCCTCCGGCGGCACAATCACACCGCCAGATGCAAGGATCGGCTCAGCAATGAAGGCGGCCACACGGTCGGCACCCACTTCAAGAATCTTTGCCTCCAATTCAGTCGTTTTCTCGTCGCACCAGGCAGCAACACTCATGCCGTCAGGTCGGATATAGGGATTCACGTTGCCAACGAAATGTACGCTGTCGGTATCGGTATCGAGGAAACTCTTGTCGCGTTCCTTGCCCGAAACACTGGCCGACATAAATGTTGAGCCGTGATAGCCCTTTTGGCGGGCGATGATGTGCTTCTTTTCAGGTCGGCCACGCAGATTGTTATAAAAATGGGAAAAACGCAAAGCCGTATCCACCGCAGTTGAACCGCCAGTGGTAAAGAACACATTGTTCAGGTCGCCGGGCGACTCAGCGGCAATTTTTGCCGCAAGCTGTGCCGCCGGCCCCGACGTCGAGGTCCAGGGTGTGTTGAAGGGTAACTTGAGAACCTGCGCAGCAATTGCATCGGCCATTTCCTGCCGCCCATAGCCAATCTGCGAACTCCACATTCCGCCAGGCCCATCAATATAGCGCCGTCCGGACTCATCATAAACATAGATTCCCTCAGCATCTGAGGCGATCATGAAGTCGGCGTCCTCAGTTCCCAGCGAATGCCAGGGGTGCATCAAATTCCGGTTATCCCAGAGGCGAATATCTTCAGGCGAAGGCGAATTCAGCTTTGTCACAATTTGGCTCCAATATTGCCCCGGTTAAATCCAAGAACGTCTGATCCAAGAACGCTCAATCACACCTGATCAAGATATGATTGATATTCAAACGGCGTCACCATTTCGTTGAACCGCCGCATTTCCTGCTGTTTCGTCTTAACCACCATATCACGCAGTATGCCGGGAATAAAATCGTTCAGCATTTTCCCTGCCATAAAGGCATCCAAGGAATCCTGCCACGAGAGCGGCAGGGTCGGCATGTGTGCATTATCACCATCATAAGCGCTGGTCTTGATTGCTTTTGGTGGCTGCATCTCACCCTCAATCCCAGTCAGAGCTGCACCAAGTATTGCTGCCATTACCAGATAGGCATTGGTGTCAGCACCAGCGACACGATGTTCAATACGGCGCTGTGACGACGGGCCACCGGGAATGCGCACGGCGGCTGTTCTATTTTCATATCCCCAGCAGGCAACCATCGGGGCGTGCTGATCAGGCGTCAAACGCCGATAGGAATTGAGATGGGGCGCGAACAACAGCATCGATTCCGGCATCGCGGCAAGCACACCTGCCACAGCATGGAGCAGCATGGCACTGCCATCGGCATCTCCATTATCAAAGATATTTGCGCCAGCACCATCGAGGATACTGAAATGCATATGCAAACCACTGCCGGGCCTCTGGGCAAATGGTTTGGCCATGAAACTCGCGGCGAGGCCATGTTTGCGGGCGACAGATTTGACGATATTCTTAAACAGCATCGCATCATCCGCGACTCTCATCGCATCCTCGCTATGGCGAAGATTGACTTCGAACTGCCCAATACCGCTCTCGCTGATGGCGGCATCGGCTGCAACCGATTGGATTTTGCAGCCAGCATAGATATCGGTCAGGATCGCATCGAAATCATTTAGGTCATCAAGCGATAGCACCCCTTCACGGATAACTGATGCCCCGGTCAGCGGGTTGCTCAGCGCACCATCAACCGCCTTTGGGTCCGCCAGATAGAATTCCAGCTCAAAGGCTGGCACCGGTCGAAGCCCAAGCGCGGCGAAACGTTTCAAAACAGCGGCAAGAGCATTACGCGGATCACCGTCAAAGGGCGTTTTATTCTCATTTTGCACAACGAGTGGCACCATGGCTGCGCCGTGATCAGACCATGGCATCATAAGGGGGCCGCGGCCAGTCCATTCACAGCGCCCGTCTGAGTCACCGGTCTCAAAAACCCATTTGCTACCCTCGATATCGCGCCCCCAAATATCAACATTTGCCGAAGATAGCGGAATACGCATTCCACCCCCACAGATTTTCTCAAGCTGGTCTACCGGCAGTCTTTTGCCGCGAATAACGCCATTGATATCAAAAATGAAGCCACGCAGGCTCTCTATGTCAGGATGTTCTATCGCCCATGAATCTGCCCAGGAGGACAGGGCTGTCTTGTCCATCTTCAATCCTCACTCATTGCCGCAAAATTCTGCAACCGGTGGCCGTCAAAAACAAGCCCTGCGTGACATCAAGTCAGCAGGGATTACCAACAATTATTTGGAAAATTTGCCATCGAGCCGGCGATCCGTCCAATCACGGAGCTGGTAGTAGGCGCCAATAATCGGCAGAAACCAGGGTTTTTCTTGGTAAAGCGGAAACGGGGCAATCCGCCCCCCTGAAAAGGCGCTCTGGCTGTTTGCCTGACCCGAGACAAGCAATCCCGTCCGATAACCAAGCCAACTCATCATCACCACTCCACTGCCATGGCAGCCAAGCGCATGATACACGCCCGGAAGCGTCTCTGGCTGGCTCTCACCCAAATCTGGAACGCCGCCGCGCAGATAGGCAACGTAACCCCACCATCCATGTGACAGCTTGACTTCGGCAAGCTGCGGAAAAACAGCTGTCAACTTGCGCCGCAGATGCAATCCCCCCGCAGTGGAATCATGATGGAGATAACGGGCACGAC
This sequence comes from SAR116 cluster bacterium, assembly GCA_004212735.1. Lineage (GTDB taxonomy): Bacteria > Pseudomonadota > Alphaproteobacteria > Puniceispirillales > Puniceispirillaceae > MED-G116. The sequence continues at coordinate 116,295 of SHBD01000003.1, read as the reverse complement.
CACCAAAGAGAAGGCGCTTGCGGTCAGGTGACGGTCTAAAGTAATAAAGCAACCGCTTGGTGTCAGCAATCATCCGGTGCTTTGGGAACAGCTGTGTCACCATCTCACTACCCAGCTCTTCTGTTGCCACCTGATAGGATGCGATCGGAACAACGCGCCTTTGGTGCCAGGCACTCAAATCGCCCGTATAACCATTGGTCGCAATGATGATCTTATCTGCCATTAGCGGACCACGGCTTGTTTCGAGCCGCAAACCGTCCGCTCTCTTGGCCATGGCACCAGCACGAACATTGCCAAAAAGCTTCACACCCGCACTGCGCGCGACATTCAGGACACCACGATGCAGCTTTCCCGGATGAACCGCGCCTGATCGCTCAAGAACCATGCCCCCCTTGTAATAATCAGACCCTATTTCCTCGCGGGTCTGTTCCGCTGGCAGCATATAAGCAGAGGAATCTGCAACCTCATTCAATTTTGCCATCCGCTTGGCCAAGGTTTGCCACGCTTTTGAACAATGTGCGCCAACGAACCGGCCTGTCCGCTGATAATCAGCATCTATCCCTTCGGTTTGAATGAAATCCTCAAACCAACTGTAGGAAAGCGATGCCTCTGCCAACATGGCCCGTTCCTGTAGCGGGTCGAGGTCAATGTGTTTGCCAACATTGACCCCGCCGGACACCATTCCACCATTGCGCGATGAGGCCCCATGACCAAGTGCCTCAGCATCAATTACGACCACATCAACCCCCATGCGTGCCAAAACGATGGCAGCATGAAGTCCGGCATATCCTGAACCAATCACCGCAACATCACAGCGGTTGGGCAAGACACCTCCAGCGCTGTCGGGCAGGGTTGGCGGTGCATGATCCCACCAATAGGGTTGAGGCTTGAAATCAGCCGCAAGAAAGTCCTGGTCACGCATCCATCATCCCCCCTGATACAAAGTGATCACTCCGTCCATCCAAGGCTGATTTGCTTTTCCAATGCTCTGGCGGCATTGCGCATCAACATGGCGACCGTGACCGGCCCGACGCCGCCGGGCACTGGCGTTGTCCAGCTGGCAACCGTAGCAACATTGTCCGTATCGGCATCACCGACGATGCGGATTTTTCCGTCATCGCCAACAATCTGGTTGATGCCGATGTCGATGATTGCCGCTCCCGGCTTGACCATATCGGCGGTAAGAAGGCCAGGCACCCCGACGGCCACAAGCACCGCATCAGCGCGGCGCGTATGCGCGGCAACCGATCTTGTCATATGATGGCACACGGTTACCGTGGCTCCCTCCGCCATTAGCATGAAAGCGGCCGGTTTGCCGACAATCTCCGAATGGCCAACCATCACCACCTCAAGCCCTTTCAAATCCAGCCCCGTTGCCTTGATCATCTCGACAGAGGCAGCTGCCGTACATGGCGCCAGCGCCATATCATTATAGACGATGTTACCAATCGATGCCGGGCTCATCCCCTCAACATCCTTTAGCGGATGAATGGCAGACTGGAGTGAACGCACATTAATATGGTCGGGAACAGGGCGCTGGAGAATGACTCCGATGACATCAGGATCGTCATTCATCTCGACAAGGTGCCGCTTGCAATCCTCTTGGGTCAGAGATGCTGGCCAGCGTTGCTCGTCAAAGGGCAGGCCGACTTCTGCCGCGGCACGAGCTTGGCCCCGAATATAGACTGATGTTTCGTCGATATTGCCAATACCAACAGACACGAGTCGCCCGAGCTTGCGTTGCTGTGACAGGCGGGAAATGTCACTACTGACCTCTGCCATGATCCTTTGCCGGACATCTTTGCCATAGAGCAGACGCGGGTCACCAGATTTAGTCATGTGAACACTCTCTTTTCGTGAACGGGCTTTTCGTGAAAGGGCTGGCATTTTCCCTAACATATTTTAGGGCAGACTTCAGAGTAGGCTTCTGGGCAAGCTGAGTGTCCTCTAACCGTTAACGAAAGCGAGTAAAGTCGGATGCCGAGTCATCCGCTGTCTGCGGCAGATGGTAGCACTTCGCCTTTTTCAGAGAACACAGCAATCGTGCAACCGCCGGGTGAGGTTGAGTTATGTTCGGTTCCCGCATCCAGCCAGACGACATCACCCGCACGATAAATGGTGCCATCATTATCAATCAGTTCACCGTCGATGATATAGAACTCCTCCGCTCCAACATGCCGGTGCGGCGATGAGGAGGCCCCCGGTTCCATTCGGTAAATGTAAAAACCTGTTCCCCGTGGCGCGTTCGGGTTGAGTTGCAACAAACCTGTTCCAACCTCGTCCTCGAATGGCTCAAAAACTGCGTCCTGCAAGTTGATAACGCGTCTCTTTATTTCAGAAATCCGCTGCATCAATCCCCCCATTACATGTTCTGGCGCACCTTTCGGCACACAGGTTTAAGTCAATAGTATAAACGTTACCGCGAGTCATAAAAACTGGCAAAATGACCGGAACCTGATTTTCTCTCACCACTCCCATCTGCTGCCAAACAGCTTCCATGTTTAACGTTCACCCCGCTGATGCATTGCTATGCCACTCATAGCTTTACACTCATTGGCATTCGTTCTATAACCTGCGCGATTTTACGCGGTTTGTCGGGGAGACAATCACACTAACAAACCGCTTTCTCACTACAATCAAGAGGAAAGTTTCATGCTTACTTCCGCAGTTTTGCCGATCAGTCTTGGCATATTGGGCTTGGTCGCGGCCTCCATGGTCTATGCGAGAATTCTGCAAACCCCAGCTGGGGAGGGCAGGGTCAAAGAAATCTCGGATGAGATTCATCTTGGCGCGATGGTCTTTATGGCCAGTGAATACAAACGTCTGGCCATTTTCTGTCTGATCTGTATCGCTGCCCTATATTGGGGTCTTGGTGCTGACACAGCCATTTCTTTCACACTTGGGGCGCTTTGCTCTGGTGTTGCAGGCTACATCGGCATGTATTCAGCGACAAAGGCAAATGTCAGAACAGCCGTGGCGGCCAATACCGAAGGCGCAGCTGCTGCTCTGAATGTGGCTTTCTTCGGTGGGTCAATCATGGGCCTGACAGTTGCCTCAATGGGTCTGCTCGGCATCGGTATCCTGTACCATTTTATGGGTGACACCGCACACGGGATTGAGGCCATTGAGGGCTTTGCAATGGGCGGCTCATCAGTTGCCCTGTTTAGCCGTGTGGGTGGTGGCATTTTCACCAAATCAGCCGATGTCGGTGCCGATCTTGTCGGTAAGGTTGAGGCTGGCATCCCAGAAGATGACCCTCGCAACCCTGCCGTTATTGCCGACAATGTAGGTGATAATGTTGGCGATGTTGCTGGCATGGGCTCAGATATTTTCGAATCGTATTGTGGTTCGATGATTGCTTCGATGGCCCTTGCTGCGTCCATGTCAATCGAGACGGTGAACAGTCTTGGAGGCGATCAGGGCGCGTTGCAATTCATGCCTCTGGCTCTGGCATCAACGGGCCTTGTCTGCTCGCTGATCGGCATTCTTGCCGTAAAGATGTTCTCCAGCAAAAGCGCTGACGTTGCCTTACGCTTTGGCACAATTGGCTCATCAGTCATCTTTATAGCCGCCGCCTATGCCGTGATTCAGGCGATGGGCGCAACATCAGGTGTTTGGTTCGCCGTTCTGGTTGGTGCCGTGGGTGGCATCATCGTCGGCCTCGTTACCGAATATTACACCGGAGGCCCGCCAGTCCGCAAAATCGCCAAGGATGGCGAGACCGGGCCAGCGACTGTGATGATCTCCGGCCTTGCAACGGGCATGCAGTCTGTTGCCATCCCGGTTCTGACAATTGCCGCCATCATCTTCTGCGCAAACGCCGCAGCAGGTCTTTATGGTGTTGGCCTTGCGGCTGTTGGTATGCTCTCAACCGTTGGCATCACCATGGCGATCGATGCTTATGGCCCGGTCGCAGACAATGCCGGTGGTATCGCCGAAATGGCTGAGATGGGACCAGAGACACGCGAGATCACGGATTCACTTGATGAGGTTGGCAACACGACTGCGGCCATCGGCAAGGGCTTTGCCATCTCCGCTGCCGCACTCGCTGCGCTGGCGCTTATCAGTGCCTACATCGCCAAGGTCAGCAATGGCGACCCCGACTTCGTTCTTGCCATCAATGACCCGATGGTTCTGTGTGGCATGTTCATCGGCGGCATCTTCCCATTCTTGGTAAGCGCGATGACAATGACCGCTGTCGGTGACGCCGCCTTTGAGATGATCGTTGAGGTACGCCGGCAGTTCCGTGAGATCCCTGGCCTTCTTGAAGGGACAGGAAAGCCGGATACGGCCCGCTGTGTCGATATTGCTACACGTGCCGCGCTGCGCAAGATGGTGATGCCTGGTTCGATGGCAGTGCTGGCACCTGTGATCATCGGTTTCGCTCTTGGGCCGAAGGCGCTTGGCGGCATGCTTGCCGGTGCGTTGATCTGTTGCGTCATGATGGCGCTGATGATGGCCAATGCCGGTGGTGCATGGGACAACGCCAAGAAGTATGTCGAGAAGGGCAATCTTGGTGGTAAGGGTTCCGATGTGCATAAGGCGGCTGTTGTCGGTGACACCGTCGGTGACCCATTGAAAGACACATCCGGTCCATCAATGAACATCCTGATCAATGTGATGGCGATTGTCAGCTTGGTGATTGCACCGCTGCTAATTTGATCAACCCCACATTCCGCCCAAATAAAACCGGCCCGCTCGGGGCCGGTTTTTTTATACTTTGCTGATGATGCATCCTAGGTTAATGCACCTCACCATAATAGAGGGAGACGACATGTTTTGCCTCGGCAAAGAACAACCATCGCTCGACAAAGACGCCTGCAATATGGCTTACCAGCGCGATGCCCAACAGCGGAGCGCTCAGAGGTGCCAGCCAGATAAGAAGCAGCGGCAGAACGGCACCCAAGCCAAGTGACAACAGCCGGAGCTTTTCGGCGTGGCGGCGGGCCACAATAAACCCCATTTCATGCTGTAGATAATTTTCCGATGTGTGCGGCGGCATGATGCTCCGCACCTCGCCCAACGCAGTAAGGCCTGTGGCACTTGCAAGACTGCTGCCAGAGCCCGAAGCCCCGGCAACGCGCCACCAGATCAGCTTTACACCCCATGCAGCTGCCAGCAAAAGCAGGGTCGATTGCTGGATCGCGGCCGTCACATGCTGGCCAGTCATCGCCAACAGCCAGCAGGCTGCAAGCAGGCCACCAGCTGCCGCAAACATCAGATAGCAGATAGGCGTCAACGGATGATACCACCGCGCGACCGTTTTCAACGAAGCGTATATCATCGAAGTGGCATAGACCGTGGCGATAATCAGAGTCAACACCCCGGCCGATGCCCATAACGGAGGCACCGCGCCGCCATGGACATAAACAAACCACATAAACAACGCCGCCATAACCACAACCGCAAGCACACCCTCACGCGACAGCCAACTTGATCGCCATTGGCTCAGGGCGCGCCATGCCCGCTCCGGATGCCCAAGATGCAGGGTTGAGCTGAACAGGCCCGCACCAATCAGCCCAAAGGTGAATCCGGCAATTGCCAGCAGATGTGTCGCTGACTCCAGCGGCACAAGACCGAGAACAATCCACGCGGCAAGGCCAAGGCCAAGGCCAGATGATGAGGTGAAAAAAATAATCGACCAGGCTGGACGCATAATTTTATCCTAGTTTTTCCAGAGTTGAATCCACCCACTTCCAAAAGCCCTTGGGCGTCTCGGCATCTGCCATAGCCACCAGCGACATCGGGGCACCCTCCGTCTGGCGACGTTGGCGTGGCGGCAAATATTTATTAACCGGCTTCGTGCCTTGTTCAGGCATCAAATCAAACCCTTCACGCGCTGCCACCATCAAGCTGACCTCTGAGTTCGGGTCGCCAAGATCGCCAAAGTGACGGGCATTCGTTGGACAGGTTCGCACACATGCGGGCACCTGATCCTCCTCGGGAATGTTCTCATTATAGATCCGGTCAACACAAAGGGTGCATTTCTTCATCACGCCCTCGGCTGGGTCCATCTCACGGGCGCCATAGGGGCATGACCAAGCGCACAAACCGCATCCAATGCACCAATCCTCATTCACCAGAACGATACCATCCTCGGCGCGCTTGAAGGAGGCTCCTGTGGGACATACCGTGACACAGGGCGCGTCCTCGCAATGCAGACAGGATTTGGGAAAGTGAATGGTTTTGGCTGTTTCTCCCTCACCCGCCTCAAAGGCATGCACCCGATTGAGCCACGCACCGTTGGGATTGGCTCCATAGGCATTTTCATCACTCAGCGGCGCACCATATCCTGAAGTATTCCATTCCTTGCAATTCACTACGCAGGCCTGACAGCCAACACAGATATCAAGGTCAATCACAAGGCCTAGCTTGATGGCCGATGGCTCTGGCAGACTGGTCATGACGAGGTTTTTCCTTTTTTCTCACGGCCCTTTGCCGAGCTGGCATTTGAGGTCCATTTCAATCCATAACGAAGCGTCTTGTCCGGTTGCGCCATACCGTTCATTCTGGGCAAAGGGGCAAATTGAGGAGCAGACTCAGCAGGCTCATCAGCCGCCGCCTTGGCGATCCGCACACGCAGGTCAAACCATGCAGCCTGACCCGTGATCGGATCAGAATTTGACCAACGCTGTCCGTCACCTTTTGGCGGTAGCAATTCATAGATGAGATGGTTCAGCAAAAAGCCCTTCTTGGCCTCTGGTGCGTCCTCATCAAGCTGCCATGCCCCCTTGCGTTTGCCAATGGCGTTCCATGTCCAGATTGTCTTGTCATTTACGCCAGCCATGACAGCAACAGGAACACGTATTTTGCCATGATGTGAGGTCACCCAGATCCAGTCACCATCGACGAGGTCGTGCTCATCGGCAAGGCCCTGAGAGATAAACATTGGGTTATGCCCATGGATCTGGCGCAGCCACGGGTTTTGCGATCCCCATGAATGATACATTGCCATCGGCCGCTGGGTCAGCGCATGTAGCGGGTAATCCTCCTCATTGATGGCCTCGCCCTCGAAAGGAGCATACCATGTGGGCAGGGGCGTGAAACATGTACGCACACGTTCTCGCAAATGGTCTGGTGGCTGTATATTACCATGGCCTTCGGCCGCAAGCCTGAATTTTTGCAAAGTCTCGGAATAGATCTGAAAGGCATAGGGCTGTGGATTGTCATAGAAACCCATATCAACGGCAAAATCCTGATAGGCCATATTAGCCATTTTGTAATAGCGTGCCTCCTCGGGTATGTCGGTATGCCAGAAACTGCCATTTTCGATGTAGGCGTCCAGTTGGTCAGGATTTACCTCGCCGCGCCCCTCACTGGTGCCATTCGTACCCCGGAAACCAGCAAGTGGCCCAATACCGGGCTTGCGCTGGTGATTGACAATATAATCACCGTAGTCACTGTATTTCGCGCTGCCATCATCATTGACCATCCCCGGTAGACTAAGGCGCGCACCAATATCAAGAAGCACCGACTGAAAGCCGCGGACATCCCGGTCAGGTTCGATCACCGGCCATCTGATGGCATCCGCAACACCGTCGGCCTCGCAGATTGGGCGATCCAACAACGAAATTGCATCATGACGTTCCAGATAGGTGGTATCCGGCAGAATGAGATCGGCATAAGCGACCATTTCCGATGAATAAGCATCTGAATAGATGATCTTCGGTATCTTATATCCGCCGGTTTCAGGATCGGTTTCGGTTAGCATATTCATCACGCCACGGGTATTCATTGACGAATTCCACGCCATATTGGCCATATACATGAACAATACATCAACCGGATAAGGATCACCGGCAACGGCATTGGAAATGACCATGTGCATCAGACCATGAGCCGACATAGGCGCATCCCAGCTGTAGGCCTTGTCGATGCGCTGCGGCTCTCCTTCCGGTCCGATGAGCAAATCTTCCGGCCCTAGAACATAGCCAAGTGGCGCACCGCCAAGTGGCTTGCCAGCAGCCACCTGATCTGGCCGGCCAGCTGGTTTGGGATGGGCATGCGGCGGTTTTGGATAAGGAGGCTTGAAGCGAAATCCCCCAGGCACCTCGACCGACCCAAGCATTAATTGCAGAACATGCAATGCACGGCAGGTTTGGAAACCATTGGAATGGGCCGAGATACCACGCATCGCATGCATCGAGACAGGCCGGCCAATCATCTTCTCGTGGCGCTCGCCTTTCCAATCTGTCCATGGCTGGTCGACAACCACTTCCCGTGCGAAGGCCGCCTCTGCCAAATCTGCCGCAAACTGACGAATTCGCTGGGCGGAAATGCCAACAATCCCGGCCACTTCCTCGGGCCCGTAGCGGTCATCCATGTAGGCTTCGGTCATCAGCATGAAAGCGGGAACGGCAACACCACCATCCTTGACCTTTACCTCACCCTGCAAACCAACGCTGACACCTGCTATCTTGTGCGAAACAGGCTTGCCCGTCGCCCGGTCAAGAACCTGTGGTTCACCATCTTTGTCACGCAAGAACAATCCATCATTTTCCACGCCAGGATTACGTATCACCAACCAAGGGGCATTTGTATAACGGCGCAGATAATCAACATCGATGTTACCGGAGCGCATCAACTCGCGGATCAGCGAGATGATCAGCAGACCATCAGTTCCGGGGGTCACCCCATACCAATCGTCAGAGATTGCAGCATAGCCTGTTTGCACTGGATTGACCGACACAACACGCTTACCGCGACCCTTGAGTTTGCCAAGCCCGATTTTGATCGGGTTCGAATCATGGTCCTCTGCCACCCCGAAGAGAACGAACATCTCGGTCAGGTCCCAGTCAGGAGAGCCAAATTCCCAAAAGGCACCGCCAATTGTGTAGATGCCACCCGCCGCCATATTGACCGAGCAGAAGCCACCATGCGCGGCAAAATTTGGAGTGCCGAATTGCTGCGCCCACCACCCAGTCAACGCCTGTGACTGATCCCGGCCCGTGAAAAAGGCCAGCTTTTTCGGATCACTTTTGCGGATCGACGCCAGCCACTCTGTGGCGGTGGATAGTGCCTCTTCCCAGCTAATCGGCTCAAACTGTCCAGACCCTCGTGGTCCAACCCGTTTCATTGGCGATTGCAACCTCGCTGGCGAGTAATGCTGCATGATGCCCGCTGATCCTTTTGCGCAAAGAACGCCCTTGTTCACCGGATGGTCACGGTTGCCCTCGATGTAGCGGATTTTGTTATCGCGCAGATGCACATTGATGCCGCACCGGCATGCGCACATGTAACAGGTGGTCTTTCGAACTTCGTCACCAACCTTTGGTGAGGTGTCCAATTGTGGTTCCACACTCATAATCTACCCTTTCCTGCCCGCGATTGCCGCCAAGGCCAGTGATGCGAGACGTGCCGCCGGTGGGTCCGCTCGGCTCGTCAATAAAATTGGTACCGAGCCACCAACGACAAGACCGGCAGCCAGCCCACCGGCACAATAGGCCAGTGATTTAAACAAAACATTTCCCGATACGATATCGGGGACGACCAAGGCATCAGCCTGTCCGGCGACGGAAAACAACGGGCTGTCTGCGGCAATGCCTTTCACCGCGACAGATTCAGGTGACAACGCCAGATCGAATGACAGCGGACCGGCAAAATCTGCGTTTGCATCGCGAGACATCGCCAACGCAGCGATCTCATCAGCCTCAATACTTGACGGCACCGCTGGCAGCAATGATTCAGTTGCCGATAAAATCGCGACTTTCGGTCTCACCGTACCCATCTTTCGCGCCAAATCGGCCATCTGCAATGCCGACTCAACACGGGTTTCGATACTTGGTGTCACATTGACGGCAGCATCGCTGATGAATAATGGCTTGCCACCACCGTGTGGCAGCATCGCAAAAATATGCAGCATGCGCCTATCGGTTCGGATGCCTGCCTGTTTCCTGACGATTGCACTCATGAAAACATCGGAATGAAGCTGCCCCTTCAGCAAACCAACCGCTGCACCCGAAGCAACAAGCTCGATGGCTCGATCAATGGCACCCTGCTCACCCTCTGCGGCAATCAGCTCAACCCCATCAAGGTTCCAGCCAATGGCATCGGCGTCAGCGCGGATTTGCGTGATCTCGCCAACCAGAACAGGGATTGCCACCGCGTGGTTCAGCGCATCACGCGCAGTTTCAAGAGTGGCCCGCCCGGTTGCGCGAACAAAGGCAATTCGCCGGGGCGCAGTGCTTCTGGCCATCTCGAGCAAAGCTGGCGGACAGGCGTCATCTGGGGCGCGAAGAAAGGGGCTGTTTTCATTGCTCATATGTCATTACTCATATGTCACTGCTCACGCGATGTTACTGGCCAGTCGAGATGATGCCAGCGGGCTTGCAAGAATGCTGACGTAGATGACAGAGTGCCTCAACATGGTCGTTGTTTAAGACTCTGTCAAATAGAACCAGCCACAACAAATCATAGTGCCATTTGGCTCTTTGGCTTGGGCGCGTCACCATTACAATCAAGACACCTGACGCTCAGCCTTCATCCCGTCAATGACCGCTGCAAGGCGTGCCACACCATCAGCAATCCGATCGGTTGAAATGGCCGAATAGGACAGGCGGAAGTAATTCAATGGTGGTTTTTCAGGTTGAAAGAAAACATCTCCCGGCTCAATCAAAACACCCTCATCACGCGCCCGCACTGCCAGATCACCGGCGTCCAGCCAATCGGGACCATTGACCCAGAAGCTGGTTCCACCAAAATGCGATGCCGTTTGGGTGAACAGCCCATGATCATCCATTGCCGACTGTAATGCCGCTCTTCGCCCGGCAAGGTGCCGCCGTAATCGGCGGATCTGCGCATCATAATGCCCCAGCGCCATGAAATAGGCGAGCGTACGCTGCGAATGCCCTGGCGGATGCCGCAAAATCAAATGACGAAGCGCGCGAGCCTCGGCAATCAGACCCTCTGGTGCAACAAGGTAACCGAGCCGCAATCCCGGAAAAACAGATTTTGACAGGCTGCCCACATAAATCACCCGACCCTCGTCATCCTGAGATTTGAGTGCAGGTGTTGCCGCCTCGAGGAAATTCATTTCAAATTCGTAATCATCTTCGATGATCAGCAAATCATGCTGGCTTGCCAGATCAAGTAACGCCCGCCGCCGCGAGGCCGGCATGGTGCAGGTGGTCGGGCATTGATGGCTAGGCGTGATGAAAACAGAGTCCGATTTTCTAAGAACCTCCTCGTCAAGAACAAGACCACCATCGTCAACTGGCAGCTCAGTAATATGCGATGTCCGCTGACGCAGGATATCGCGCAGATCGGGATATGCCGGGCTTTCGATGACAACGCGTTTCTGCCCATCAACAATCAACTGTGCGACCAGATAAAGGGCGTTCTGGGCTCCCAATGTCACCAAAATCTGCTCTGGACGGGCTTTGATTCCGCGACGAGGCAAGCTGCGCGAGCAAATGTAATTGACCAGCATTGGATCGTCATTCATGCCAAAATCACCAACCATGGTTCCAAAATTTCGCATGCCGAGTGCCTGTCGGGCGCAATCGCGCCATTCCGACATTGGAAACAATTCATTATCGACTTGCCCATAGATGAATGGATAGGGATACTCACGCCAATTCAGCGGCTTTTGCACCGGGTGAATATCGGTGCAGGACTGAACCAACTTGCTATCCCAGTCAATCACGCTGTCAGGGGCACCTCCCGCCTCCAGCCGGTCCGAAGCAAGATGGGAAAGCTGCGAGACTGGTGCATCCTCACTGACCATGTAGCCTGAACGCTCCCGCGGCTGCAGATATCCGGTATCAACCAGCGCCTGATAGGCTAGAATGACCGTGTTACGCGATACTTTGAGCTGCGATGCAAGCGCCCGACTAGATGGCAATTTATCACCGGGCAGAATGGCGCGGGCCAAAATCGCCTCGACGACGGACTGTCTGATCTGCGCCTGGAGGCTAATGTCCGAAGCGTGATCGAGGGTTATAATGATATGGTCCTGCATTGCGTCGTCACCGTCAATTTGTCCCATCACAACGAGACTTTGATATAACCATAGATACTGGCACCAGTTAAAGCCTTATCTGGTTCTACAGGTTTGCTGCGACACGTGGCTAGCGTTAATATGTTAAGGTGTTGGTTAACGATACAGCCGGACAGGCACCTTTCCCCGTTGTTCAAAGTAATGCACCTATTTAATCTTCGTATTGAGGAAGGATCCCAGCGATGTCTTATGATGTGAATTCACTCGAGGCCCACTGGATGCCGTTTACGGCAAACCGTGACTTCAAGAGCAACCCTCGGATGGTCGTCAAGTCCGAAGGCATGTATATGTGGGATTACAAGGGTGGACAAATCATTGATGGTTCGTCAGCCCTGTTCTGCACGCCTGCCGGTCATGCACGCCGCGAGATTGCCGAAGCTGTCTACAACCAGATGCTCAACAATGATTACACGCCGCATTTCCAGCTTGGTCATCCGGGATCATTTGAGTTGGCGGAGCGTGTCTGCAGATTGCTTCCAGATGATTTCAACCATGTGTTTTTTACCAACTCCGGGTCTGAGTCGATTGATACCGCTATCAAGGTGATCCTCGCCTATCAACGCGCCCGGGGGCAAGCACAGCGAAACCGTCTGGTCAGCCGTGAACGCGCCTATCACGGTGTCAATATGGGCGGTGTTTCACTGGCCGGCATGGTGAAGAACCGCGAAACATTTGGGCTCACATTGCCAAATGTTTCAATGATCCGCCACACTTGGACCGAGGAACAACGCTTTGCCAAGGGACAGCCCCTCACAGGGGCCGAAATGGCGATGGATCTTGAGCGCATTGCTGAAAATCTAGGAGGCAGCACTTTGGCTGCGGTGTTCATCGAGCCTGTTGCCGGATCAACCGGTACGCTGGTTCCTCCAGTCGGATATCTCGAGAAGGTTCGGGAAATCTGTGACAAACATGGCCTGTTGCTTGTGTTTGATGAGGTGATTACCGGCTTTGGCAGAATGGGAACACCCTTTGCAACGCATAAATTCAATGTCAAACCAGACATCATCACTATGGCAAAGGCATTGACCAACGGAGCCATTCCGATGGGGGGTGTTGCCGTAACTGATGAGATCTACAACACCATCAATGACGCATCGCCAGCCAATGCCATCGAGTTTTTCCATGGCTACACCTACTCAGCGCACCCAGCCGCATGTGCTGCGGGCATCGCCACGCAGAAGCTCTATCAGGAAGAGGGGCTGTTCGAACAGGCAGCCAGCATGGAGTCCTATTTCCTTGATGCGATCTGGAGCCTTGAGGATCATCCAATGGTTGCCGACATCCGCGGTATCGGCATGATGGCTGGCGTTGAGGTGCATCCCGGGGCAGCACCGGGCGCACGTGGTATGGAACTGCAAAAGGCGATGTTCTGGAACGGGTTGCATATCAAATGGACAGGCGACAATGCCATCATCGCACCTGCTTTTGTTGCTGAGCGCAAACATATTGACGAGATTGTCGATAAATTCCGCAAAACGCTCGATGAGCTTCTCTAGCCAAGCAGCAGAATAGAAAAAAAGGGGGGCCAACGGCCCCCTTTTTGTTTGAGTTTTTTTACTGGGGCGATGCCAGCACACACCAGAGACGATCACCCTCAGATAGTCACCCTTTTCCTCGCCATGGAATGATCTTCGCGATTGCCCACCGCATCACCAGATCAAAAAACAAACCCAACAATCCCATGATTAGAATGGTGACCCAAATCAGTTCATAGTCCGACACTGTTCGCGCCACATTCTCAATGAAGCCGATGCCTGTGGTGCCAGCAAGCATCTCTGCGGCAACCAGCGTGCCCCAGCAAACGCCAATCGCAATGCGAACCCCGGTGAGAATTTCCGGCATCGCATTTGGTAGAATAACATGACGCAAAATCTGGCCATTGGTCGCACCAAGGGAATGTGAAGCCCGTATCTTTGAGAGCTGCGTTCCGGAGGCGCCCGTTCTGGCAGAAATCACCATGATCGCAAATGCCACCATGAACAGCAGGAAGATCTTACCATCATCCTGAATGCCAAAAATGGTCAGGATCAATGGCGCCCACGCCAAAGGCGGCACCGGACGATAGAGCTCAATCATCGGGTCGAAGAAGGATTTGAAGAAGCGCGAGACACCCATATAAATGCCAAGTGGCACCCCAACAAGAATGCCAAAGCCCATCGCCACCAAAACCCGAAACAGCGAGTCCCAGATATGGCCATCCAGCATCGGCACTGACCCTAGATTGACGTCGCCCTGTGCAACCGCGAGCAGCCTGTCCTTGTAATTCGGCTTGAACTCTCCGCTGTCGCCATGGGTGCCATAACTGCCTGGCAACATATCAACAAGGCCGTCGGGAATCAGAAACGCGATAACATCGGCAATCGGTAACCATTTCCACCACAGCAGGGTGGTTCCCTTGTAACCACCTCCACTCTCCAGATCAGGATTTGCAAGTGTTGAGAAGGTTGCAATCACATCTGTGGGCTTTGGCAGCCAACGCCCAGAGCCCTGCTCGGTGCATTGCGTGCGCGATTTCACCACACCATCACCTGGGAAGAACAGGCTCTCGACAATACCAAGGCTGCCCTTGGCATCCGTCAGTGATACAAACACCTCATCAACGGCTTTCTGGACACCATCCATTGAAGTCGCTGGAAAAATCGTGCCATCGTCGAGGCGTTTGAATATCCGGTCTACTGCCTTGACATAGGCGTTGCGGGCACCTTCCCCGGCCTCATTGAGCTGCATCAACGGATCGGGCGTTTTCAGATCCGCCAAGATCGCTTTTGTTTCCGCAATCAGCTCCTTTGCCTGCGGCGAGATGTTTCGCACTTTCAGGAACGCTTTGGCTATTTCCTGCATATCTGGCGTCACGCTATCGATAAGGACACCTCTGCTGGTGATAGGCAAAATTGGAATCTCGACTTCAGACGTTCCCCACTTTGGCTGTTCCAGCGCCTCTTCCTGTGGTTGCAGCTCAGCATAATCAGACTTTAGACGCGCAGCGATATTCTGCAAATCCATCTCAACCGCCAAAAGCGCACTTGCAGCACCGGGATCAGACAATTGAGGGTTCGACAACATGGCCAGCAAATCTTTGATCTGCGCCACAGCAAGGGTGATTTTCGCCTGCTCACGCGCCGAGAAGACCTGCGTCGGCATTGAAACCGCCAGCTTGTCAACCTGCGCTGCGTTCCGCACAACCAGCGTTGTTGATTTCAGATAGCGCGACTCAACGGGCAACGCAGCCGTGATAGGCGACATCGCCTCCTTAACTTTGGCAACCTGACATAGTTCATTCGCCGCGGTTGGAAAGACCGCTCGGGCAGTTCCCCATGAATAATAGAACCAGATCAGCAAGAGTGCCGAAACACCGCATAACGCCCAATACCATCCACCTTTGGTCCGCTCCGGATCGCCAAAAACTTCATCCTTGGCGCGCAGCCTTGTCTGCTTTACACCAACAAAAATTGAAAACACAAAAGAAACGGCCAACGCGATAATGACTATAAGGGCGATCAACGCCCGATTATCCGAAATCCAATCAAACACCGCCCATAATCTCCTCTTCCATATCCCAAATCATGGTCAGGATCTCTTCACGGATAGTGCTAAACTCTTTTTCCTGCTTGATTTCGCGCAGCGAGCGCTTCAAACCCATCTCAGCGAAGGGCAAATTATATTCACGGTGAATGCGACCCGGTCTCGGTGCCATCACGAACAATCTCTCACCCAGAAGTAGGGCTTCCTCAACAGAGTGGGTGATCACGATTATCGTCTTGCCTGTCTTTTTCCAAAGCTCAAGGATCAGCGACTGCATTTTTTCTCGGGTCAACGCATCGAGCGCGCCAAGCGGCTCATCCATGAGGATCAAGTCAGGGTCATTGACAAGACACCGGGCCAGAGCGACGCGTTGCTGCATGCCACCAGACAACTGATACGTTGGCGTCTCGCCAAACCCCTGAAGGCCCACTGTGTCGAGCCAGAAATTGACCAGCTCTATGGATTCCTCTTCACTCATACCCTTCATGCGCAGACCGAAATCGACATTCCTTGCGACTGTAAGCCACTCGAACAACGCGCCCTGCTGAAACACCATGCCGCGCTCCGCACCCGGCGCCTGAATGTCCACACCACCAAGCGACAAGGTACCACTGGTCGGTGTAATGAAGCCGGCGATCATATTCAAAAGAGTGGTCTTGCCACAGCCAGAAGGCCCGAGCACTGTCAGGATTTCACCTTCTTTTAGATTGAATTGGATGTCTTTCAACGCCTCAACCTTGGACCCTGACATCGGGTCAGCGAAGGTCATGCAGAGGTCTTTGCAATAGAGATCGGACATTTTTCCCCGTTTGTATTCTTGTAATTGGCAAACAAGGCCCGCATCGCGGGCCTTGTCATGTGTTGTGGTGTTTTGCATGGCGTCCAGAGCTATTCCAGATATTCGCCTGTAATCACCTTGGCAATTTTCTCATCAACGTTCCACGAACCCGGCTTCTTGAACACAAGACCAAGTGACTCAGCCGCAGAAACGGCGATCCCGTCCTTGCCGAAGTAACCGCTTTGCTGTTCTGCAATGGTTGGGAAGATGAAACCTGCCATCTGATCCTTTGTTGTCTCAAAATCCATGCCGGCGTCAGCAGATACTTTCTTGATCTGCAGGGTCTTACCTGTCCATGCCTGGTTCGCCTCTTCGGTCACCTGCAGGAAAGTGCGGAGCAAATCTGGATTTTCCGTAGCAAACTTCTCAGTGACGGATACGACGTCGAACGAGCCAATGCCAGCATCTGTCTTTTGGTCGGATGACATGATTGGTGTGCCAACCTCGCCAGCTGCCTTTGCTGAGGCACCTCCGAAGATACAGGCCATTGCTACTGAACCATCGGCAAGTGATACCGCGCCATCCGCTGGTGCCTGGTCGACGATTGTCATTGTCGAAATGTCAACGTCAAGCGCTGCCATCTGCTTTCTGAAAGAAAAGTCAGCCATTGTGTTCAGCGGAACTGCCACGGTCTGGCCTTCCAATTCTGAGGCATTGGCAGACGTAATGCCAAGGGTGTCATTTACAAAGCAATCATTGGCTTCATAGACGACGGCAACTGATACCATTTTCAATGGCGCGCCCTGCTGGATCGCCGTCACGAATGGCGCAAGGCCTTGTGAGTAGGCAATGTCGATATCACCAGCCAGCATGGCTTCAGTCATCTGAACACCAGTCGAGAAATCAGTCCAGTTCACGTCGACACCCATGGCATCGTCATAAGCCTTGTCAACCTTAGCAATCTGATTCGGGGTCGCCCATTCGAGGAAAAACGCTACATTGACAGAGTCCGCAGCGTGGGCTGCCGAGGCAATGCCACCAGCCATTACAATGGCGGACGCAGCCATGTATTTTTTAAAAGTCTTGTTCATTGATAATCTCCCTTTGACACATTTAGCGCGTCTTTGCGGTTTCAATATTCCAACCCGAACCACTCCTGAAAGGCCAAACCTCAACAGGTATCGCACTCGTTGAAAGGTTTTACCCTATCATTTTGTATAAAATATGAAATATAAATCCTAAAATGCGTTGAATTTTGGTTGGAAAAATCCCAAAATCCAACACGTTTCCTTACCAGACAAATCGATGTATTCTGCCTGAGGCGGCGATTCTCTACATCTTGCTAATTCAGGAAAAGCTCCTCATTGATCCGGCGTTTTTGCGGGACTCATCGTGATTTGGATAATGACAGGTATCATTCTTTGCCGCGATCACCATATAATTAGGGGCAAAAGCGGGAACACAGGCATTTTGAGACCGGGCTTTTTGCTGGAAAATCTGCACCACTACCTCATCACTAGATAGGCAAATGCATAATGGGTCAAGATATCGCCATCAGCGGAACTGGAATTGCCGGACTCGCCGCGGCGACCGCCATTCTTGGCGCAGGGCGCGACTGTGTGCTGTTCGGACCAACGACACAAGTGATGGCGGGTGTGGTTCAGCTTGCGCCAAATGGATGGGCCGCACTGTCTGTATTGGGAATGGCACAGGATGTGATGTTGCGGGCAACAAGGTTGCATGAGATCACAGTCCGCAACCTGACAAACGAGGCGACTTTGGCAAGACTGCCGCTCACGGATGTTTACGCCAGTGTGGCACGGGCCGACCTGGCAGACGTTTTGGAGCAGAGGATCAAGCAGACTGGCCGTTTTAGTTGGCATAACACGAGCGTCGAGGAAGCGAGTCAAACAGGTGCCAGCGTCAACATCATAGGCAAAGACACAGGCCTACATCATACCGCGGGACTGGTTGCCGCCGACGGGGTTGCTGGCTTTGGCCGGTCCTTTATTTCTGGCCAGTCTGGGTCAGCCATAAAGACCTCGCTGGCCACAGACAAGATCGCATTACGATCGATGGTACGCCTGTCGGATTTGCCGACCTTTTTCTCACACCCTGCCAGCAATCTCTGGCTTGGCGATGGTGTTCATATTGTCCATTACCCGATTGGCGATAGTGTGAACATTGTCGCCACCCTGCCGAAATCCCTTGCCCGCGTCGAATGGCAAGCCCGTTTTTTCAGGCACAACACGCCATTGCAGCCTCTGGCTGATCCAGCGATCCATTGGACAGCGACACCCCTGCCCCGATCAGGCAACACCGTCTGCTGGCGACGTGGCAACATGGTACTTGCCGGTGATGCCGCCCATGTCATGCCACCACATTTAGCACAGGGTGCGGGCCAAAGCCTGCAGGATGCGGCGTGTCTGATGCAATCACTCGCCGAGTATACCGATGTCAGCAAAGCCTTTGCCGCCTATGCCCGCCACCGATCTGGAATGGTTGCAAAAATTGCCCAAAAAGCCGAGATATCTGGAAAGATCATGGCTTTTTCAGGATTTGCCGGCAGACTGCGAAATGCCGCGCTCGATTTGGGCGGCAACCATCTGATGCAAAACTGGCTCGCAGACGTTTGGGCCGCCGACCCCGGACTCAGCCGTCAAAGCACCTGACGAACAAACCCGGCAGCATGCCGCGGTCAATATATTGCCTCAATCAGCCCATCAACGATGGCAACGGGCCATTGCGTCAGGTAAGGCCATTAACACGAACCGCGCTTTCATAGTCCTCGCGGTTGATGTAGGAACCGGCCATCTTGCGCCGGCCCTGAAACGGGCCACGGCCATGAAGGACACGCCAATTGTCAAACGCCAGCATGTCACCCGGCCGCAAGGTATAGCGCCACTGGAAACGTGAATCATTCGCCAAGCGGTCAAACGCCCTGATCCCGGCATAGAGAGAGCGCATCTCATCCTTTGGCAGGGTTACCGTATCGCGATCGTAATTGTTGAAACTGACTTGCACCAGAGCGCCATCCCTGTCAGTTCGGAAAATGGGGCGTTGCGCCCGCAGAACTACACCATCACCCATATAGGCGCCGGTCACATCAATGCGCGTGAGGTCTTCATATATCTCGGGGGCCGTTCGTTTCAATTCAGCGGCAATGCGAAAGCCATCAACCATAATTGAGGCGCCGCCTGTAGCATCATAATCCACGCACAGCAGCATTTGCAGCCCGGGCGCATCGTGACTGTATGTGCCATCAGTATGAGGACGGAGTTCCTTTGGCGTGTAAGCAGAATCAGCCATGGTCTCATTGGCCTCAAACTCCCACAATCCTCCAAAAATAGTGTGTCTGACATAACCAATGCGGTTAGTGACATCCGATACTGCATCCAAGTTTCTGGGAGTTCCGGTGATGACAGCAAAGCCATTTTTCGAAATGATATTGAGTAGCCGTCCCGTGCCATTATCCTCAACAACCTCACGGTGAGCTATTCGGACCACATCATCGTCAAGACCGGCGGCATCCCAAATAATTGGTTCGGGCATCGCCAGCATTGGCGTGGGAGTGGCATAGGCCGCCAGAAACTGTCCCTCATAAAAAACGGGATCATCCATGTCTGGCCATTTGATCTGCAGCGCCAGACCATCATCCACAAGTCCCACCTCGACAGGTTTGATCTCGGCATCGACCTCGCAGGTGAAGAGCTCACGCTGATGCGACCTGCTATCAAAGCTGATCGGATCACGCGCATTGTCACGCAGCCAGAAATAATCAAAATCAACAGCACCGCTGCCGGAAATGACAACAGTGAGACAGTCATTTTTCAAGGTTAGGTCACTCAACATCGCAAACACTCCTTTGTTGCCGTCATCCTAGCCACTCATACACTATTGCCGCAAGCTCAGACAATCAGCAGGTATTTCCACCGTGATCTGCTAGTCTCTGCCTTGATACTGGCACTATTGGAAAACCGAGACCGGAATGCTAGGTTGCGCTGGTAAGTGCAGGCCGCGTGCAAACCACCTTCGTTCAAGATCAAAGCCGGATCAATGACTGACCATATCGCCAAAATGAAGCAGATGCTGGTAAAGGCGAGGCGTGCCCCGAATGAAGATGGATTTGTGGTTGCAGCGCTTTATAAATTTGCCGACCTGCCAGACTACAAAGAGCTTCAACCGGTGATACAACAGCTGTGTGATGACGCAGAGGCACTCGGTACCATATTGCTCGCCAAGGAAGGTATCAACGGCACCATCTGCGCGCCAGAACGCGGTATGAGCTCCATTTTGGAATGGCTTGCCCACGAACCTCGCTTTGAGACACCTTCCCTGAAATTTTCCTTCACCACCGAACCGGCTTTTTTGAGGATGAAAGTGCGCCTCAAAAGCGAAATTGTTACAATGGGTGTTCCCCAGATCAACCCTGCGCAACAGACGGGGACCTACGTCGACGCAGATGAGTGGAACAAGCTGCTTGCGGACCCGGACGTCATGGTGGTGGACACGCGCAACACTTACGAAACTGCGATCGGCATGTTTGAGGGTGCAGTCGATCCAAAGACAACAAATTTTCGCGATTTTCCATCCTGGGCGCAGGCGCTGGCGGATCAGGATGACAAGACCAAACCAAAGAAGCTGGCGATGTATTGCACAGGTGGAATTCGCTGTGAAAAGGCCAGCGCCTTGATGCAGGATTTGGGATTTGAGGAGGTCTATCACCTGAAGGGTGGCATTCTGAAGTATCTGGAGGATATGCCAGATGACGCCAGCAAATGGACAGGTGAGTGTTTTGTTTTCGATGGCCGGGTCGCGGTTGACCATGACCTCAAGCCGGGAAGCTATGGCATGTGTCACGCCTGCCGCATGCCACTGTCACAGTCAGATATGACCCACCCAGATTATGAGGACGGTATCAGTTGTCATCATTGCAAATCTGCTCAAGACCCAGCCCGCACCAAACGTTTTGCCGAACGGCAGAAACAGATCAAGCTGGCAAGGGAGCGCGGCGAAGAGCATCTTGGCGTCTCTTACTACAAGCATGAGTAGCTTGCATGGTGTTGACACCTCGCTGATGCTCTGTCAGAGGATCAAATCCCTGCATTTATTGATGGCTGCGCACAGCGTGCTGTAGAGCTCAAATGGTTTGGAGATGATCAGCCAAAAGCCTTTACCAGCCGCTATGACAGCTGGCATTACATTGATGATCTGCCAGTTTTACCAACCACATTACGCGTTCTGAAAAAGACGGTCGACATGCGGGTGCCTTTGACATTCACACTCATGGATTGCGACACCATTGAAGAAGAAATGGCCGTTTGAAACGATGCTTTTTTGCGGCCGATTGACGGCCAACCCGTCAGAGATGGTCACGTCCATGTGCCGCGCTAAAATCCTGCTCCGGCCCTGCCGGCACAATGCCGGTTGGGTTGATGTTTAGGTGACTTGCATAATAATGATATTTGATATGCTTCATGTTCACCGTGTCGGCAATTCCTGACATCTGGTAAAGCTCACGCATGTAGCCTGAGAGCGCGGGATAATCGACAATACGCCGGATGTTGCATTTGAAATGGCCAACATAGACAGCATCAAAACGAATCAGCGTTGTAAACAGACGCCAATCTGCCTCGGTCAGCCTATCATCAAGGAGATAACGGTTGCTACTCAGGCGTAGCTCGAGCCTATCCAGCGCCGCAAACAACTGGTGAACCACCTGTTCGTAAGCATCGGCGCGTGTTGCAAACCCTGACCGGTACACACCGTTGTTCACATTTTGGTAGATGTCATTATTGATTTCCTCAATGTCTTCACGCATTGCCATTGGCCAGAAATCAAGGTCATTTCCCGTCAGTTGATCAAAGGCGCTATTGAACATCCGTATGATTTCAGAGGATTCATTGGAGACGATGGTTCCGACTTGTCGGTCCCAGAGGACAGGGACCGTCACCCGACCTGTCGATTTTGGATCGCTTTGCAGATAGACTTCAAAGAGCCTGGTCTTTCGCAACACATCATCGCCGGTTGCACCATCAAAATCTGTCTCAAAGGTCCATCCCTCATCCAGCATCAGAGGATGCACCACCGACACCGAGATATGCTCTTCCAGCCCCTTTAAATGACGAAAGATCAATGTGCGGTGGGCCCACGGACAAGCATAGGAAACATATAGATGATAACGACCTGATTCGGCAGGAAACCCACCTTTACCACTTGGGCCAGCGGACCCATCAGCGGTTATCCAATTCCGATGGCGGGCTGTATCACGTACAAAATGGCCACCACTTTTTTGCGTGTCATACCATTGCGAAGACCATTTCCCATCAACCAGTAATCCCACGATCCTAGTCCTCCTGAGCGCTATATGAGGCGGCGGCCTGACGAATGGCTAAAATATTCTTTGTGTAGGCAGAGACGCCCCCACCTTTGAAAATAGCTGATCCAGCAACAAGCGCAGTGGCACCAGCAGCGACAACGGCGCCAGAATTGTCTGCGGTGATGCCACCATCAACCTCAATGGTGATGTCGCGATCACCAATCATCTTTCTAACCTCGGTGATCTTGTCCGTCATTGCGCTGATAAAGGATTGTCCCCCAAAGCCAGGGTTGACCGTCATCACAAGGACAAGATCAATCCGGTCAAGAATATAGGACAGACAATCAGGAGGGGTATGGGGGTTCAATGCGACACCGGCTTTGCAGCCGAGTTCCCTAATCCGTGCCGTTGTGCTGTCAAGATGCGAACAGGATTCAGCGTGAACGGTGATGATATCCGCACCAGCATCGGCATAGCTCTCGAGAAGGCTGTCGGGGTTTGACACCATTAAATGTGCATCGAAAACCTTTGCTGACGCGGCGCGGACCATTTTGATGATCGGCGGACCAAAGGTCAAATTAGGCACAAAATGACCATCCATAACGTCAAGGTGAATCCAATCGGCACCGGCGTCATCAACAGCA
Organism: SAR116 cluster bacterium; assembly: GCA_004212735.1. Lineage (GTDB taxonomy): Bacteria > Pseudomonadota > Alphaproteobacteria > Puniceispirillales > Puniceispirillaceae > MED-G116. The sequence goes on along the minus strand of SHBD01000003.1, from coordinate 93,034 downwards.
GAGATCTCTGCTGCCAGATTTCCAAAATCGGAAGCCAGAACAGATGGCGCTATAATAATGTCATTTGCCACTTAATTTGCCCTTTCGGCATCCGCTAAACCTAGAAGCTCTCTTAGAATACCCGAGCCGCTCCGCCTTGATAGAACGCGAAACGAAAGAAAACAACCTACCCAGACAGTCAAAAGTCTCTTTCGCTGAGGTCAAAACTCCCCCCATAAAGAATAAACTTCAGCGAAATTTTGCCGCATTGCCTCTTCTTTGCAGGTCATGGGAATTGCTATATAAACATAGCTCCATTGAAAGGTATCCACATGGCCAAGCCCGTATTCGACTGGAATGACCCATTATTCCTCGATCAACAGCTCTCTGATGAGGAGCGTATGGTTCGGGACACAGCCCGGCAGTTTTCGCGCGACGTCCTGTTGCCACGGGTTATTGATGATTTCCGGGAAGAGCGGTTCGATCCCGCGGTGATGCAGCAAATGGGCCAGCTTGGTCTGCTGGGACCTACCTTACCGGCAGAATATGGTGGTGCTGGCGTCAATCATGTGGCCTATGGGCTTGCGGCCCGAGAGATTGAGGCCATCGATTCCGGATACAGATCCGCCATGTCGGTTCAGTCATCCTTGGTGATGCATCCGATAAACAGCTTCGGTACGGAAGAGCAGAAAACAAAATATCTACCAAAATTGGCAACTGCCGAGATGATCGGCTGCTTCGGTCTCACCGAGCCCGACCACGGCTCAGACCCTGGCAACATGGCAACAAAGGCCGTCAAGGCGGATGGCGGATATCTTCTCAGTGGATCCAAAATGTGGATATCCAACGCGCCGATTGCCGATATTGCAGTTGTTTGGGCGAAGCTGGATGGTGTCATTCGTGGCTTTATCATCGACCGTGCGACAGCTGGCCCCGGCCTGACGACGCCCAAGATTGAGGGCAAACTCTCACTGCGCGCCTCGATAACAGGATCTATTCAAATGGATAGAGCCTTCGTCAGCGATGACAATATCTTTCCCGAGATATCCGGATTGAAAGGGCCGTTCTCCTGTCTCAACAAAGCTCGTTACGGCATTGCTTGGGGAACTCTTGGCGCAGCCGAGTTTTGCTATGCCGCAGCCCGGCAATATACACTTGACCGGAAACAATTTGACCGGCCACTGGCAGCCAATCAGCTGATCCAGCTTAAACTGGCGGATATGCACAGCGAGATCAGCATCGGCTTGCAGGCTTGTCTTCGCGTTGGCCGTTTACTGGATGATGGGAATTGCCCCCCGGAAAACATCTCCACAATCAAGCGCAACAGCTGCGGCAAAGCGTTGAACATCGTCCGCATGTCACGTGACATGCATGGTGGCAACGGCATTGCCGAAGAATATCACGTGATGCGCCACCTGATGAATCTGGAAACCGTAAACACCTATGAGGGAACACATGATGTCCATGCCCTGATTCTGGGGCGCGCAATCACCGGCATTCAGGCATTTACCGGCTGACTCAATCCCGTCTTTGCCGCTTTGCATAGGCCGATGGGTCGATAATCACCGCGCCGACGCCAGAAATGACGATGGCGCCACCAAACAGGACAATCATATCCGGACGCTCTCCTAGAAAGCTGACCGCCCCGAGAATAGTGGCTACCGGCAGAAGCAGCAGGACCGGCATCACCATCGGCACCGGATAGCGAGCCAGGATAAAGTACCACGCAGAGTAGCCGATAATTGTCATGATCAGCCCTAGATACAGGACAGTCCCCCACGCCGCCAGCGGCGCTGTCGAAATCTGCAGAATCAAATCACCCTCAAAGAGCATCGCGGCAAGGATCATCTGCGGGCCAGCTATGACCCCCATCCATGCTGTCAGCTGAAATCCTGTCAATGCACCTTTCAGTCGGCGGATCAGAACCTGCCCGAGTGCGAAGGCCAATGTGCCACCAAGGATCAGCATCACACCAAAAATCTGACCGTCCAGCGAGGGTGCCCCGACTATTGTCAGAATACCAAGGCAGGAAATGGTAATACCCACAATCTGCTTCAATGATGGTTTTTCACCAAGCAGCAATGCCGCAATGATCACACCAAATATCACTTCTGCCTGCACCAGCAAAACAGCTGGCGTGGCATCCATTCTCGCCAACCCGGAAAAGGTAAGCCCATATTGCAATGTTGCGGCAATGAATGAGATGCTGCAGATCTGTTTCAGATAACCACGGGGGATTGGCACGAACCAGACCAACACCGCCGCCGCAATCAGAAACCGCATACCCATCAGCAATAGCGGGGAGAAATGGTCAAGCCCGGCCTTCGCCAAGGCAAAGCCAAAACCCCATGTCAATGGCACCAGAAGCGCAATTAGGATATGCCTAATTGTCATCGCCGCGGCACCACTTCTCTTGGGTTCGGAGGCGGATCATCACCGGGTTGATACAAGATTATCAAGAACACGGTCCAGGAACTGCAATCCCTGCTCCACTGCGGTTTCTTCTATATACTCATCTGGCTGATGCATTTGCGCCATTCCGCCCGGACCAAATACGATGGTTTCCACTCCGGCTTTCTGGAAATAGGCGCCATCAGTGCCGAATGACACAACCCCCGGCTCCTCATTCGTCCATAGCCGCGCCACAAGCTCCGCCGCCGGTGATTCCGGACGGGCCTCCATTCCCGGAACATCCGAGACAATGGTCAATGTGATATTCGCTTCAGGTGACAGGGTTTTCATTTCCGGTAGTAGAACATCATCAACAAAGGCGCGGACATATGCCAGAACAGCGTGCGGATCACCTTCTGGAAGAGGTCGGATTTCCCAATCAAACTGACAATATGCGGGAATAACATTTCGTGCCTCGCCGCCATTGATAACACCAACAGAAACGCTGGTGTATGGTGGATCAAAAGGTGAGTCTGGATCTGGTTTGCTGGCAAGATCCTGTGCAATCTGGTTGATAAATTCAATCAGACGGGCAGCATAGATAATGGCATTGACCTTGCCCGCCGGCTTTGACGCATGCCCGGATGTTCCGGTAATTTCCGCAGACAACTCCATGCCACCCTTATGGCCAATAAAAGGACGCATCTCTGTCGGCTCACCGATAATCGCCATCTCAGCGGAGATACCATGGCGCGTCAAAAATTCCGGCATCCGGGCAGACCCGAAGCAGCCAACTTCCTCATCGAAGGTAAAGGCGAGGTGAATCGGCACACACAGGCTGTCACGTGCGGCAAAGAAATCTGGCACCATGGCCAGCACGATGGCAACAAATCCTTTCATGTCAACAGCACCGCGCCCATAAAGCCGCCCTTGATCGCGTCTGAGGACGAAGGGGTCGCCCTGCCATCCATCGGCTGAGGCGGGTACAACGTCAGTGTGGCCCGACAGAATGATTCCCCCATCAACCTTTGGGCCGATCGTGGCAAACAAATTCATTTGCTGGCCGTCATCCGTCACATCCAGCAACACACTGACGCCATGCGACTCAAGATAGGATTTGATATAGCCAATAATCTCGCCATTGGGCTCACCACTGACGGTTGGGAAGGCCACAAGGTCAGCCAGAAGACCAACTGTTTTTTCAAGACGGTCAGACATCGGTTAAATCACATGGACATGCTGCGGAAAATCACACAAGCGGACACAACCCGTTCCCGTAACGTGCAACGTCTCGCTCAGTTCCATTCCCCAATCATCCATCCACATACCCAAAATCACATGGACGACAGCGTTCTGAGGTATAATTGTCGGCTCTTCGGGCCGGAGTGACAATGTATGCTCACCCCAGTCGGGCGCATAGGCATTGCCGATTGAATAGCCGATACGGCTCTTTTTCTCGAGGCCATAGCGGTCAAGGACCGTCTGCCATGCCTGATGAACATCACCAGCGACAGCGCCAGGATGAAGCGCATTCATCACCGCCGCCATACCCTCTTGAACCGCGTCCGATGTGCGCAACAATCTATCTGATGGCTCGCCAAAATGAACTGTCCGCGCCAGCCCAACATTATAGCGTTTGCGGCATCCCCCCAATTCAAAGGCCACAGTCTGTCCTGCCTCAAGCGGAGCATCAGTCCACATGGGGTGCGCCGCCGTTGCCGCCTCACCCGCCAAAATCAGCGGATGCAACGCAGGCATATCGCCGCCAAATTCCGGTGTTCCCTTAATCATTGCCGCCGTGATATCAGCCATCAGATCGCATTGTCGCACGCCAATTTGCGCATCATCCCACGCTGTCTGCATTGCGATCTCGGCGATCTGCGCCGCCTGCTTCATCACTTCAATCTCGTTGTCGCTCTTGATGAAACGTGCCCAGTTTACCAACAGATCAGCCCCCGTCCAACTGGCATTCGGCAATCCTGCCTGCAGAGCCCCAATCGCACGTGGCGTGAGATAATAGACATCATCTTCAAAGCCGATCTGCGCCGAGGCAAAGCCATTGCCAGCCATCCAGTCTGCCAAGAAATCCATCGGATGGGTGTCGGGACGCTGCACCAGCGGTTCGGGATAAGCAACAATTTGCGACTCCCTCAGATAGGTGGTGGATCTCGCCGACCCCGCATCCATCAGGCGGCCCATCCAGAATGGACCATCCTGCAAATCAACAAGCATAATCTGGGGTGTGTAGAACGACCACGCATCATAACCTGTCAACCAATTGATATTGGCCGGGTCACCAATGATCAAAGCATCAAGCCCGCGTGCAACCATTTCAGCCCTGACCCGGGCCAACCTGTCATCATATTCAGCTCTGGAAAATGCAGGCGCCATGACCGTCTCCCTCACCTGAAGCGGTTAGTCATTCATCCTGTAGCCTACACCGGGCAGCACACATAGCATCTCAAAAATTAAATTGGCGGCAAGAAGCGCCGTATTGCCTTGCAAATCATAGGGTGGAGACACCTCGACGAGGTCACAGCCAACCAAATTCATTCCCTGACAGCCACGGATAAGCTCAATCGCCTGCACCGAAGTCAGCCCCCCAATCTCAGGGGTGCCTGTGCCCGGTGCATAGGCTGGGTCCAGCGAGTCAATGTCAAATGTCAGATATACAGGGCGCGTTCCCATCTTGGCGCGAATATCGTCAATCAGCGGCGTTGCCGATTTGTGCCATAACTCTTCGGCTTGAACGACTGTAAATCCCTTATCCCGTGCCCAGTCAAAATCCTCAGCGGTGTACCCAGTGCCACGCAGGCCGATTTGAAACGTGTGATCAGCATCAATCAGCCCTTCCTCGAAGGCCCGGCGAAACGGCGTGCCATGGGCAATCGCCTCACCGAACATATGATCATTGATGTCAGCATGAGCGTCAATGTGAACAAGACCGACAGGCCCATGTTTTTTGGCAATCGACCGCAACACTGGCAAGGTAAGTGTGTGATCTCCGCCAAGAGTGACGGGAATGACTGGATGGGTGAGGACAGAGTCATAGAACATTTCTATGCGCCGCACAGCATCCTTCAGATCAAATGTGTTGATTGGCACATCCCCAATATCAGCAATCCGCAGAGAGTCAAAAGGCGCGGCGCGCGTCCACATGTTATAGGGGCGCAACATCACCGACTCGGCACGTATCTGCTTTGGTCCAAAACGCGTGCCGGGTCGATTTGAGGTTCCGACATCCAGTGGAATGCCGATAAAACACGCATCAAGCCCAGCAGCCTCCGCTGCTGCTGGCAACCGCATCATCGTTCCGGGACCCGCAAAACGTGGCATCTCGTTACCACCCAGCGGCTGAAACAGCTCATCGTCACTCATCGCCACACCCTCTCCAAAGATTTAAACCGAGATCTAAAGGCGGGCAGCGTGCCAGCGCAAATGATCATCCATAAATGTTGAGATAAAAAAATAGGAATGATCATAGCCTACCTGCATCCGCAAGGTCAGTTCGATATCTGACTTCTGGCAAGCGGCCTCAAGCAACCAAGGACGCAGACCATTGTCGAGGAAGCTGTCAGCCTCACCCTGATCAACAAGAAGATCAGAGAACTCATGACCATCCTCAATCAAGGCGACAGCATCATATGCGCGCCAGCCGGCCGTGTCATCACCCAGATATTTGCCAAAAGCCGTTGACGACCAGTCTGCCGTCATTGGATTGACGATTGGCGCAAAAGCAGAACAGCTTTTGAATCTCTCTGGATTTTTGAGTGCCATAATCAGAGCGCCATGTCCGCCCATTGAATGTCCAAAAATGCCCTGACGCGACATATCAACGGCAAAATTGGCGGCAACAAGTTCTGACAGCTCGCCCAGAATGTAGGAATACATTTGGTAATGTCTGGCATAGGGGGATTGTGTGGCATCAAGATAGAAGCCGGCACCTGATCCGAATTGCCAGTTATCGGCTTCATCCGGCACGGCATCCCCACGCGGGCTGGTGTCAGGGCAGATTATGGCAATACCAAGCTCGGCAGCCAGACGCCGGTATTCGCCCTTTTCCATGACATTGGCGTGGCTACAAGTGAGGCCTGACAGATACCAGAGAACGGGAACAGGGCCGTCACTGTCTGGCGGCATAAAGACAGCAAACGTCATCTCGCAGCCAGTGGTTTCCGCCTGATGCCTATAAACACCCTGTATTCCACCATGGGACAAGGCTGTAGAAACCATTTCCATCAGAATACAACAACCGACCGGATTGACTCACCAGCGTGCATAAGATCAAAGCCCTTGTTGATATCCTCAAGCGCCAGCGTATGTGTGATCATCGGGTCAATATCGATCTTTCCCTGCATATACCAATCGACAATCTTTGGCACATCTGTCCGACCGCGTGCACCACCAAAGGCTGTGCCTCGCCAGCTACGTCCCGTCACCAGCTGGAAGGGACGGGTTGAGATTTCCTGCCCTGCTCCGGCGACCCCGATGATAATGGACTCGCCCCATCCCTTATGCGCACATTCCAGTGCTTGTCTCATGACAGATGTGTTGCCAATACATTCAAACGAATAATCAGCACCGCCACCCGTCAACTCGACAAGGTGACCAACAAGATTATCCCCAACCTCGCTTGGGTTGACGAAATGCGTCATTCCAAATTTTTCACCCCATTCCTTTTTGCTGTTATTCATATCAACACCAACGATCATGTTGGCTCCAATCATTCGCAGCCCCTGAATAACATTCAGCCCGATACCTCCAAGGCCAAATACCACCGCGTTACATCCCGGCTCCGCCTTGGCGGTGTTGATCACGGCACCGATACCAGTGGTCACGCCGCAGCCGATATAGCAAATCTTGTCAAACGGCGCCGCCTTATCGACTTTGGCAAGGGCGATTTCCGGCAGCACAGTAAAATTCGAAAATGTCGATGTTCCCATATAGTGAAGAACCGGTTTGCCATCGATTGAGAAACGACTGGTGCCATCTGGCATCACACCCTGTCCCTGCGTTGTGCGGATGGCCTGACAGAGATTTGTCTTTGGATGCAGGCAATAGTCGCACTCACGGCATTCCGGTGTGTAGAGTGGGATAACATGATCACCAGGCTCTACGCTGGTCACGCCCGCTCCTACCTCACGCACAATACCGGCACCCTCATGTCCAAGAATGGCTGGGAACATACCCTCGGGATCAGCACCGGATAGGGTGAATTCATCCGTGTGACAAATGCCGGTCGCCATGATTTCCACCAGCACCTCACCAGCGCGGGGACCGTCAAGATCGACCTCCATGATTTCAAGTGGCTTTCCTGCCTGAATAGCAACCGCGGCTCTCGTCTTCATCACTCAACTCCCCGAGACATTTCACTCTATTTGTGTTTTTGGTTTCTTTTATACTGTCTGCACGATGGCACGACAGTCAGTCAGAATTCAAGGCAGTTTTTTGCTGATCATGAACCTGGCTACACCACAACCAAAGGCTTACCGCTGGCTGGTTTCCCAATCTGGATGGGAAAAGGGAACATCATTGGCCCGAGCCAGCGGCTGCCGGCCAAGAATATGGTCTGCCGCCTTCTCTCCGGTCATGATCGAGGGGGCATTCAGATTGCCGTTGGTGATACGCGGAAAAATGGATGAGTCTGCGACGCGCAGCCCATCGACACCAATGACACGACACTCAGGATCAACAACCGCCCCCGGGTCATCCACTGTCCCCATGCGCACCGTCCCACAGGGATGATAGGCACTCTCCGCATTATCACGGATAAACGCATCAATCTGGTCATCCGATGTTTGGTCATCGCCAGGCTGAATTTCCGCTCCGCGAAAGGGGTCCATCGGTGCCTGTTGCAGGATCTCCCGGCTAAGCCTGATACACCGGCGAAACTCCAGCCAATCATCATCATGACTCATATAGTTGAATTTGATTTTTGGCGCGCTTTCAGCCCGGTCATCCCGAATCCTCACATAACCACGTGACTTTGAGCGCATCGGCCCGACATGCAACTGGAACCCGTGTCCAGCAGCTGGTGCCGTGCCATCATAACTGATCGCGACGGGGAGAAAATGATATTGAATGTCAGGATAGGTGACGCCCGCACGCGACCTGATGAAGCCCAAAGTCTCAAATTGGTTGGACGCCCCAAGGCCAGATTTGAAGAACAACCACTGCGCGCCGATCATCGCCTTTGAGATTAGCCCAAGATGTTTGTAGAGTGTGATCGGTTGAAGACAGGCAACCTGAAAATAGACCTCCAGATGATCCTGTAAATTCTCACCGACAGCTCTGCGCTCAGTAATCACCGGCACATCGGCTGCCTGCAGGACATGTCCCGGCCCAACTCCCGAACGTTGCAGAATCTGTGGAGAATTTATCGCTCCCGAAGCCAGAATCACCTCAGCAGCTGCCGTGGCCAATTGCTGCTGGCCATTTCGCATATAGCTTACACCGGTGGCACGCTTACCGTCAAAAAGCACCTTGTCGACCAAAGCACCTTTCAGCAGCGTTACATTTCCCCGTTTGAGAGCTGGCCGCAAATAAGCGTTTGCACTCGACCAACGCCGCCCCTTCCAGACAGTCATGTCGGCGGGGCCAAACCCTTCCTGTCGGTAGCCATTGTAATCAGGCGTGTGAACATAGCCAGCGGCCTCGGCGGACTCAACGAACGCATCATGCAGTGGATTGTCGCGGGGGCCACGTGTCACATGCAGCGGTCCCTTGGTTCCGCGCCATGGTGTCTCACCGCCATGCGATTGTTCCATCCGGCGGAAATAGGGCAATACATCCGCATACCCCCATCCGGTTGCGCCGGCTTCTTCCCAATGTGCGTAGTCACCCGCATTGCCCCGTACATAGATCATGCCATTTATTGACGAGGACCCGCCGATGACCTTGCCGCGAGGACAGACAAGCCGTCTGCCTCCAAGCCCTTCATCGGGTTCCGCAACATATCCCCAGTCATAGCGCGACATGTTCATTGGATAGGACAATGCAGCCGGCATTTGCACCAATGGGCCAATGTCGGAACCACCAAATTCCAGAACCAGAATTCTGTGCGTTCCATCCTCACCAAGACGATAGGCCATGGCACTACCTGCCGAACCTGAACCAACGATAATGTAATCAAAATTTTGCGTTTCCATGGCACGACTATCCGCAGTCATCCCGGCCAAGTCAAGATGGCTGATAGGTGGCAAAAACGGGATGATTTTTTCCGAATGCACGGCCATACTGACGAAATGACATTTTATCTGAACACGTTATCCAGAGCGCTTGCCGCAGGTGATCTCACCGCGCGTGAGCTGACTGAAACCTGCCTTGAGGCGATTGCAAGCGAAGATGGCAAGCGCGCCTTTATCGAGGTGTATAGTGACCGTGTGCGCGTTGAAGCCGATCACATTGACAGAGCGCGACAGAATGGCCATGCGCTGCCACCCTTTGCCGGCATTCCACTCTCGATCAAGGATCTGTTCGATGTAAGGGGCGAGGTGACCCGTGCCGGTTCGACCGTTATGGCAGACAATGCCGCCGCCACAACGGACGCCCGTGTTGTCAGCCGGTTGAAAGCGGCCGGCTTCATTCTCATCGGGCGTACCAATATGACAGAATTCGCCTTCTCGGGCCTTGGAATGAACCCACATTACGGTGACCCCAGGAGCCCTTTTGAACGCCAAATCGATGGCGGCCGGGTTGCTGGTGGCTCATCATCCGGCAGCGCCGTCTCGATCAGTGATGGCATGGCACCGGCAACCATCGGTTCAGACACAGGTGGCTCAACCCGAACACCGGCTGCATTTTGCGGCATTGTTGGCCTCAAACCAACTTCGACGCGGATGCCAGGCAATGGAGTTTATCCTCTCTCAACCTCGTTTGATGCAGCTGGCCCGATGAGCAATAGCGTTGACTGCGCCGCCATCATGGACAGCATCATGGCCGGTGGTGACGGCGCGGCGGAAACACCCTTTCCGCTCAAAGGGCTTCGCCTTGCCATGCCGGTCGGCTATTTGTTTGACGGGCTGGATGATGCGGTTGCCACCAGCTTCGACGAAGCTGTCCAGAGGCTCAGTGCCGCAGGTGCGATAATCAGCGAAATCAGTCTCGACACCCTCGAAGAACTACGCCCCGCAAACAATCCCAAGAGCATTGTTGCCGCCGAAGCCTATGCCCTTCATCGAGACCGGCTACAAAGCGACATACGTGAAAGCTATGACCCTTTTGTTGCGTCGCGCATCAACTCTGGCAGCGATATTCTAGCGGCCGATTACATTGATCAATTCACCATACGTCGGCAGACGATGCAGCTGGTTTGGCAACAGACACGCTTCTATGACGCGCTGGCAATGCCAACATCCCCACTCATTCCTCCAAAGATTGAGGCACTTTCAACAATTGACGCGAAAATGAAAATGAGCGGCATGGCCCTGCGCAATACAGCACTGGCGAATTTCCTCGACAGACCGACAATTACGATTCCGTGCCACAAACAGGGAACAGCGCCAGTGGGCTTGTCTCTGATGGGTTCGCACAAACATGACAGGCGGCTGCTGGCCATCGCCGCAGGTGCAGAGTCAGTTATCCGCGGCTAACCTTGGGCTGGTGCCAACCTTTTTGACCTCAATGCCAGAACCCACCTGATCAGGCCCGGAGATGCCGGTTTACTACCACGCACAAATGCACCGCCAATAACAAGCATGGCTGGCGTTGCGACCAAAGTCAGGATAGTTGCAAAGGTAAGACCACCGGCAATGGTGCTCGATAGTTGTGTCCACCATTGCGATGATGGCGCGCCAACAAGAATTTCCCGGTCGAGAATCTTGATTGTCAGTTGGAACACCATCGGCATCAGGCCAAGTATGGTTGTTACCGCTGTCAGAACAACCGGCCTGAACCTGACAAGGCCAGCCCGGAACGCAGCATGTCCAGCGCTGTAACCACGCCCGCGATATTCGTTAAATGTATCTATCAGAACGATATTGTTGTTCACCACAATGCCGGCCAGCGAAATCACGCCGAGGCCGCACATGACGATACCAAATGGCTGACCTGCGGCCCACAGGCCAAGAACAACACCCCCGGTCGACAGCACAATCGCCGACATCGTGACAAAGGCCTGCCAGCCGGAGTTGAACTGAACCATCAGGACAATAGCCATCAGCACCATGGAGATCATGAAAGACTGCCCCAGAAATGCCTGCGTTTCGGCAATATCCTCGTCTTCACCACCAAATTTCACCTGCACGTCTTGGGCAAGTGGCTGTTCGGCGAGTGTGGTCTTGATGGCCTCAAGCCTCTCACCAGCCAGCACACCGGTCATGACATCCGACTTTATATACATGTAGCGCTGGCCATCTTGGCGCTCAATGTCACCGCGTTTGGGCTGTGGTTGCAGGGTTGCAAACACTGATAATGGCACAAACGCACCGGCGGCTGTTGGCACCCGCAATTCCTTCAGCCTGTCAAGATTGCGCTGATCACCCAGAAACCGCATAACGACGTCCAACTCATCCTCGGAATCGTCAGGCCGATAGTCGGAAATACGAACGCCGCGCGTTAACATCTTGATCATTGTACCAAGACCGGCAATTGACACACCATGCCGACTTGCAGCATCCCGATCCGTAACAAGTGTCCATTCCATGCCGGGCAATGGGCGGCTGTCGGTGATATCAACGAATCCGCCAAGCTTCTCCATACGGGCTACCAAATCATCTGTGGCCGCGGCAAGGTCGTCCAGATCATCACCAAGAATATCAATGGCAATCGGCAGGGCACCACCCGGGCCTTCCTGTTGTTTTGTGATGCTGATGTCGGCTCCGGCAAGATCAGCCACCAAGTCCCGCATCTGATCCATCAGGCTCGATGCTTTCTCCCGCTCATTCCACTCAGCAAACACCGTGCGTATGGTACCAACCGAATCCCGGGGCGCCTGATTGCCATCGCCACCAGAACGAAAGGACCGCGCATAGAAATCCTGAACACCCTCGACGGAGTTAATATTTTGTTCTGTCTGCTGCACCAGAAGATCACGCTCACGCGCCGAGAGGTCGCCTCTTGCGAGCACCTGAACTTGTGCCTGATCCGGCTCAATATCAGGAAAAAAGGAAACGCCGAGACCAGCCCGACCATACCCCATAAAGGCCGATACTATCACCACGATAACCGCCAGCATGGTAATAGCCGGTCGCCTCACCGCAAACTTCAATAGACGCCGGTAGAACCGAGGAGCTGTCGCCGAAACTGCATGCTTCGCCACCGTCTTCTTGCCGATCATACCGCCAAGGACGGGGATGAAGATCAAGGCCATGAAGAGTGATGACAGCAAAACCGCGATCACTGTCATCGGCAGATATTTCATGAACTGGCCAACAATTCCTGGCCAAAACAGCAACGGCATGAAGACCATCAATGTTGTGACTGTCGAGGTAATGATTGGCCAGGCCATGCGCTGTGCGCCCACACGATAGGCGGTGCGGCGGCTCTCGCCCATGGCAATCCGGCGATCGGCATATTCTGTCGTGACGATCACGCCATCAACCAACATTCCAGCCACCAGAATGAGCGAGAACAGAACGATGATGTTCATCGTAACACCGATCGAATTCAACACGGTTATGCCCATAAGAAAGGAACCGGGAATTGCCAGACCCACAAGTGATGCGTTGCGAATTCCCAGCACGGCAAGAACCACCACCATCACGATGATCACCGCCGCCCCAACATTGTTACCAAGATCGCTGAGCAGGTTGCGGACATCCTTGGAGTCATCAAAAAGATAGCTGACCTTGACGTCATCGCCAATCTTCGGTGCCTCCTCGTCAATCACCTCACGGGCCGCCTCAATGACATTGATGATGTTGGAACCGACACGTTTGCGCACATCCAATACAATTGCTGCCTCACCATTGACCCGGGACCATCCCTCAGCCTGACGGAAGGCGCGGCGCACGACGGCAACGTCACCAAACTTGATGCTTGTGCCGTCACTTGCCTTGATGGGCATGTTGATCAGATCATCTATGGTCTCTATGACACCGGGAACTTTTACCAGTAGACGCCCTCCGCCATCATCAATCGCACCGGCAGTAACCAGTTGATTGTTTCCCTTGACCAGACCCCTAACCACATTTGGATCAAGACCGTAGGCCTCCATCGCCGAGGCATCGACCAAGATTTCCAGAACTTCTTCGCGGTCACCACCGATCTCAACTTCCAGAACGCCCGGCAATGCTTCCAGCTTGTCCTTAATGTCACGGGCAGCCTGCACCATGTCACGCTCAGACACCGTTCCATACAAGGCCGCGGTCAGCACAGGAAATAGTGAGAGGCTGACCTCTATTACCTTTGGCTCATCTGCATCTGTGGGCAAATCAGGCTTGGCGTCATCAACGGCCTTGCGCACGTCTGCCAACACCAAATCAATATCCTCGCCAGCGGCAAATTCCAACGATACAGAGGCGTAGCCCTCAGACGCGACAGATTTCATCACGTCAAGGCCTTCGACCGTGCGAAGGTGCTTCTCCAGTGGCTTTACCAGCAGCCTTTCCGCATCATCCGGAGAAATGCCTTCATAGCCAACTGAGACATAGGCAACCGGTATGTCAACGTCAGGTCGCGCTTCTTTGGGAATCTGGATGTAAGAGACAATACCGATGGCACCCAGCAGCATCAAGGTCAGCAAAATTGCACTGGTCCGGGAAAATGCCGCCGCAATCAACGAATTCATGAACCATCACCCAACGAATAGTTCACGGCATCACCTTTCTCAACAAATGCCTGGCCGACAGTAAGTAGAATCATCCCATCCTCCAGCCCCGACACGTAAACGCGTTCGGCACCCGAGCGAACCATTTCAACCGGGATTAAACGGACAATATCTTCGTTACTGACTTTCGCCGTAAGGGACCCATCGCCAGCGACCGAAAGATGCGCCGGGGACATTGCGAATGCGCTCACTGACCCAATGTCAATGGCAGCTTCAACAGTCACGCCTGCGCGCAGCTTGCCCTCATCATTCGGAACCACAATCTCAACATCAAAAGTCCGCGTGGCAGCACTTGTCTGCGAGGCAATTTTCACCACCTCGCCCTGATGCGTGCCAGCACCTGCAATATCAATTTCAACCGTATCACCAATCGAAATCCGTGAGACACTGGTCTGCGGCACCGCAACAACAACCGACAGACTATCCATGCCGAGTATGGTTGCCGCCACCTGATCCCGCCGAAGCCGCTCGCCAACATCCACATGAATTGTCTCGAGCCTGCCATTCTTTGGCGCGACAATGGTCGAGTCATCCAGTTGCGAAAGCAACACCGACAGATTTGAACGTGCCGCTTCAAGTCGGGCAGTGTTCTGCGACACCTCAATATCCGCACGGAAATTTTGAGCCATCTCGATTTTTGCAAGCGCCATGCGGCGATTTTCAAAATTTGCCTTTAACTGCGCCTGATCAACATCGAGCTGATAATCCTGCTGCAACCTGATCTTGGCAAGTGTCGCCCGGGCGTTTTCATAATCTGCTTTCAACTGGACCTGCTCAAGGGGAGCGCTGAAATTCTGTTGTGCCAGCCTTTCTGAAATTTCCATTCGCTTTTTAGCAACCGCAAGATTTGCCTCAGCCGCCGCAAGCTCCTCCTCGAGTGTGCTTCGCGATTGTTCCAGCGATGCCCGGTACGCGGTTTCCGCTGCCACCACCTCAGCCCGGGCGGCTGCCAACTCTTCTTCCAGAGTGCCGCGTGACTGCTCTCTTGCGGCATTCAAAGCCGTTTCAGCCGCCTTGATTTCAGCGCGAGCCGCGGCAATCTGAGCAGGCAGCGTGTCTTTGTCCAAGACCACGAGGACATCACCCGCCTCTACATTTGCGCCTTCACGTGCCGGTACATCAACAATGTTACCGTCGATTTTTGAGGATACCGTCACCTCATACTCCGGTTCGACTATACCGTTTGCCCGGATCAACCTTGGGATCGTTTCATTCTTAACCTGACGGGCGGAGACAATGAAGCTTCGCTCCGCTGATACGGGCTGCGCGCTGCTCTTGGCACTGTCATCGCCTTCATCCGCCAACGCATCACCTGTACCCACCGCTGCTGAAGACATTTCCTTGTCGGCATCATCGCGCTGGCTCAACAGATCATCCGACACCATCCATCCAACAACAGCAAGCGCGACCAATCCGGCCCACAAATATGAAGATCTAATTTTCATAGGAATTCTCACCCATCCCCCAAAATAGTTCCCGGTGCAGAACTGACTTGAATATGGGACACAGCCCTGACCTAAACAAGGATCATTAGGAAAGTCTCAGACGTCTGCCAAAATCATTTCAGCAGCACGATGAGCCACCGCAAGGGTTGGCGCGTTCGTGTTTGCCGATGTAATGTTTGGAAACACTGATGCATCGCAAACCCGCAACCCCTCAAGACCATGCACTTTCAATCGACCGTCAACAACGGAGGTTCTGTGATCCGGGCCCATTCTGGCAGTGCAACAAGGATGAAACACTGTACCACAACGCTGACGAAAATCGTTCACAATCTCGTTATCTGTCATGTTTTCCAGCGGCGTAAGCGGTGGTCCGGACAGGCTTTCGCGAATTGCGGGAGTCTGCTGCATGCGCAGTATCAACCTGGCCATGCGGATCACATCATCCACATCGCTTTGTGCCGACAGATAATTTGGGATGATTGCCGGCGGCATCGTCGGATCAGATGAGCGTATTCGCACATGGCCCTCACTGACCGGACGGCAACTGTTGAAACTCATGATGAACCCAGAAAATTTGTCAGGTTTTGTTAGTGCCCTCCGGCCTTTGTAGAAGGACTGGTAGCTGAGCGGATTCAGATAGAGCTGGGTATCAGGAAAGGCCTTGTCAGGCAATGATTTCACTAAGCCCCCGAATTGATTGACACTGAGAGACAAAGGCCCGGTTCGCCGCGCCAAATACTCAATCCCGGCCAAAATACGGCCGGGCCACTTACCAAGAACATCGTTCAGAGTGGGTCGATTGGCTTTGTATATGTAATTGACCCCGAGGTGGTCCTGCATGTGGCTGCCCACATTTGGTTGGTTGAGCAAAACCTCCACCCCAGCGTCACGAATAACGTCTTGTGGACCTATCCCGGAGAGTTGTAACAATTGCGGAGAATTGATCGCCCCAGCCGTTAAAAGCACTTCGCGGCCCGCGTTAAAGGTGATCTGACGACCGGCATGAAGGCAGTCAACATGTGTCGCGCGGCGGCCCTGAAACCCAATTCGCTGCACGGTAACATTGGTCATCACCGTCAAATTGGGGCGCTTTGCAGCAGGATGCAGAAACGCAACCGCGCTTGAGCAGCGTGTGCCTTGCCGCGTGGTGATGAAATAAGGGCCAGCGCTATGGCCCTCTATCACCGGATTACGCGAGACCGGCATCTGCAACTGCTCGCACATATCAGCAAACCTCTCCTTAAGAGGGTGGTAGCTGGCAGTGGCGTCTGTAACTGACAAACGCGGCTGATCAGGTGCAATCTCTTGTTCGCTACCGACCTTGCCGACCTGCTCAAAACTGTCATAGATTTTTGCGACTGACGCATAATCCCACCCCGGGTTACCCGCGGCTGCCCAATCATCATAATCACGCGCCTGACCACGATGATAAATGAGCGCGTTAATGGAGCTGGAGCCACCGACCACCCTGCCCCTTGGAAAATACATCCTCCTCCCGGCAATTCCGGGATCAGGTTCACTTTGATATTTCCAGTTCACCCGCGCGTCATGATAGGAAATGCCGTAGCCGATGGGGACCCGTACCCAGAACCGCCGATCAGATGGCCCCGCCTCCAACAGCAGAACTTTGTGTCTGCCTGATGCGGTGAGCTTGTCAGCGAGAACGCAACCAGCCGACCCGGCACCTATAATGATATAGTCAAAATCCTGCATTCGGCCGCCTATAAACACCGACATCGATCACAGAGGCAACATAGGCTAAAAATCTGTTACCTGAAACAGATTTTCATCGGTCCAGCCGGCGCGCCAACAAGCGCCCCGCGGCAAGGCCCGCACACATAAGGACCAGGAAAAGCACTCCATCGGCTGGATTAAGCAGAACCGACGCGATCGCCGGGCCCGGGCAAAGCCCAGCCATTGCCCATCCCACGCCAAAGATTGCTGCACCAATGACAAGCGGCATTTCGATATTTGTTTTCAAGGGCAGCATAAAACGCGGAGCAAATAACGGCTTGCCATGCCGGGTTATAAGCCTGAAGCCAATGAAATTGACCACCATGCCGCCACCCATGACAAAGGCCAGCGACGGGTCCCATTCACCAAACAAATCAAGAAACCCGACAACCTTTGAAGGATTCAACATGCCTGACACAGCAAGCCCCATCCCAAAGATCACACCGGAACAAAAAACAAGAAAAGATGGTTTCATGGCCAGACCCAAAGCAGATGCCGGATAAGATAAACGGTGATCAGCCCCGAGGCCATGAAGCTCAGCACAGCGACCAGCGAACGGATAGACAGCCGCGCCAAACCGCATATTCCATGACCGGAAGTGCAACCACTCCCAAAGGCCGCACCAAACCCAACCAGCAGGCCCGCTGCCGGCAGCGTCAAGCCGCTGGCGACAGGCTGGATATCAATCGGTTTGCCGCCAACCATCCAGACAAGCAAAGGACCGGTCACGGTTCCAGCGACGAAAAGCCAACGCCAGGATTTGCTCTCTGCTTCACCCTTGCCAGTCTTTGCCGATACAATCAGCCCCGCCAGAATGCCGCTGGCACCCATGATTCGGCCGTTTACAGCCAGCAACAAAGCCGCGGCGAAACCGATGAGGCAGCCGCCGATCAGGGCAGAAAGAGGTGTGAAGGCAACCCAGTTAACTGTCATTGATGGCCCACGTTAAACATGAAAAAACACAATCAGAAAAAATGTCAAACGCCGCCATGTGCCTGTGACCATTCACGCGGGTTGTTCAAGAATGCCTCAACCTTTTCGAGAGTATCAGCGTCAAAGCGATTTGTCTGCTTGCATTCGGCCAACACATCCCACCAGGTGGCAAGATAATGTAGATTTATGCCCTCGGCAGCCAACTTCTCAGGTGTGTCCTTGAAAATATCATAATAGAAAACAACAAATGTATCTGCCACCTCCGCACCAGCTTCACGCAGAGCCTCAACAAAATTCAGCTTGCTGCCGCCATCTGTCGTCAAGTCCTCCACAAGCAAAACACGCTGGCCCTCAGCGATGGCACCCTCGATCCGGGCATCGCGCCCAAATCCCTTGGGTTTTTTGCGCACGTACTGCATAGGTAGCGCTGTGCGCTCGGCAAGCCAAGCGGCGAAGGGAATGCCTGCCGTCTCACCACCGGCAAGCGCGTCAAGACTCTCATGCCCAATATCGTGCATGATGACAGTTGCTCCATAATCCATCATCGCGGCCCGCATTCTTGGGAAAGAAATGATCTTGCGGCAATCGATATAGACAGGACTCATCATGCCGGAGGTCAGCTTGAACGGATCATCCGCACGAAAGAGAACTGCATCAATCTCCAGTAACATCCTGGCAACGGACCGGGCGATGGCCTGCTTGTCGTAAGTATGAATTTTCGTCACTTCACTGGCTCCGGGAACACAATATAGAGGGTGCCGCTTCGCCAGCACCGCCCCGCATCATATTACGTGGCGCGCGCCCTGTCATCAGGAACAGGAGTCATCAGGAACAGGAGGCACCATTCAAGAAGCGCGCGCTGCGCGCTTGCGTTCATGTGGATCAAGAAACATTTTACGCAGGCGCAGGCTTTGCGGCGTTACTTCGACCAGCTCATCCTCGTTGATGTAGGCCATCATCTGCTCAAGCGACATTTGCTTGGCGGGTACGAGTTTGACCGCCTCGTCGCTGCCAGATGCCCGCACATTTGTCAGCTGCTTACCCTTCAATACATTGATCTCAAGATCATTGTTGCGGTTATGTTCACCGACAATCATCCCCTGATAAACAGGTGTCTGTGGATTGACAAACATAAGGCCGCGGTCCTGCAGATTGAAAAGTGCGTAGGCCACAGCGACACCAGAATCGGTGGAGATCAACGCACCATTGCGCCGTCCCTCGACATCGCCCCTGTAAGGCGCATAGGAGTGAAAAATACGGTTCAACACACCGGTGCCGCGTGTCTGAGTGAGGAATCGGCTTTGATACCCGATCAGGCCACGTGACGGTGCAAGAAACACAATTCGTGTCTTGCCTGCTCCCGCGGCACGCATGTCAAGCATCTCTCCCTTGCGCCGGTTCATGCTGTCAACCACAGTGCTTGAAAATTCATCATCGACGTCGATCGTGACTTCTTCCATAGGCTCGATCCGGTTGCCAGCCTCATTGGTCTGGAACAGCACGCGTGGACGCGAGACTGTCATCTCAAATCCCTCGCGCCGCATTTGCTCGATCAGAACACCAAGCTGTAATTCGCCGCGACCACCTATTTCAAAGGCATCCTTTGAGGCACTTTCGGCAAATGTGATGGCAACATTCGTCTCAGCTTCTGCAAGCAACCGTTCACGAATTACCGTCGAGGTTACCTTCTTTCCCTCACGACCAGCTAGCGGCGAATCGTTCACGGTGATCGTCACCGACATTGTTGGCGGATCAATTGGTGTGGATGACAGGGGTTCGGTAATATCTGGGGTGCCAATGGTGTCTGACACCGACGCCTTTGTAAGACCCGCAACACAAATGATATCTCCAGCACTGACCTCATTGACTGGAACACGCTGAGTGCCTTCAAAGCGCAGCAATTTGGTCAGACGGCCAGTTTCAACAGTATCACCATCCAGATTAATCGCCCGCACAGACGCGTTGACATTCGTTGCTCCCTGAATGACCCGTCCAATCAGACAGCGGCCAAGATACGGATCGGAGTCCAGAAGCGTCGCCAGCATTGCAAATGGTTTCTGCGCATCAACATCCGGGCAGTCAACATGTGTCAGGATGCGATCGAGGAGCGGATGAAGATTGACCCGCTCATCCTCCAGATCCTCAACACACCAGCCGTCTCGGCCAGAGGCATAGAGAATGGGAAAGTCCAACTGTTCTTCGTTGGCATCAAGGGCCACGAACAAATCAAAAACCTCATCCACAACGTCTTCGGCCCGGCTGTCGCTACGGTCAATCTTGTTGATGATGACCATCGGGCGTAACCCCTGTTTCAGCGCTTTGCCGAGAACGAATTTGGTCTGTGGCATCGGACCTTCGGCCGCATCCGTCAGCAGAATGACGCCATCAGCCATGTCGAGGACGCGCTCAACCTCACCGCCAAAATCGGCGTGACCCGGAGTATCAATGATATTGATCCTCACATCTTTCCACTGGACCGAGGTCGGCTTTGCCAGGATCGTAATGCCACGTTCCTTTTCAAGATCACCCGAGTCCATGACGCGCTCATCGACATGCTGATTGTCACGAAAAGTGCCAGACTGTTTCATGATGCTGTCGATTAGCGTGGTTTTGCCATGGTCAACATGGGCAATGATCGCAATGTTGCGCAATTCCTGAGTCATCATCATTTCTCTTAGGGTGGGTGCGTTTTTGGGGTCGCGCCGCATTCCTAATGGCAAACAGGGTTAAGGGAAAGCATTAATTTGCTAAATTCAGTCTGCCGAGCCAATGTCTCGGCGCAGAATCATCTAATCTACCTGTTACCATCCGCCAAATCATTTTGAACATTTGGTAACTGCCACACAGACAGAACAGTCGTCACCGTGTCGGCGCGAATAACCACCTCAGAGCGTGGGTGCCGATCACCGCAGCTGCTAGCTGAGCAACAATGAAACCAAGCGCATGTTCAGGAAAGATGCCAGAAAAAGTGTTGGTGAAGGAACGGGCAATGGTTACAGCCGGGTTGGCAAAGCTGGTCGAGGCGGTGAACCAATAGGCAGCGGTGATATAGAGACCCACCATCATCGGCACGGCCTTTGCCCGCCACCGCAATGTGCCAAAAATCGTTGCCAGCAATCCAAAGGTCGCCACAAACTCCGATATCCATTGTGCCATACCGGTCCGCAGCTTCATCGATTCCTGGATAAGGGGAAGCTCAAACATGAAATGTGCGAGAACAGCACCGCAAATTCCACCCACAACCTGAACCCCGACATAAGCCACCGCCCGCCGTGGCAGGATCTCACCGCGCAGCAAAAAGGCAATGGTCACCGCCGGGTTGAAATGAGCGCCCGAAATCGGGCCAAAGATGGTAATCAGAACGACAAGAATGGCACCTGTCGGAATTGTATTACCAAGCAGGGCAATGGCCATGTTCCCTGCCGCCAGGTTCTCCGCCATAATTCCCGAACCAATGACAGTGGCCAGCAACAACATGGTGCCGAGCCATTCACTGACGAGAGCGCGGTATAAACTACCCATGATCAATCCAAATTACCAATCTCAGCGATTGCGGCCTTTAACGAAGTCTCATTCATATCACCGAGGGCCAACAAATTCTCAATTCGACGGCTCATCTGATCATAGGTCACATCAAAGGCAGCGGCAATTTTTTCATCAGAGCCAGTAACAGCGGCAGGGTCGACAACGCCCCAGTGAGCTGAAACCGGCATGCCTGGCCAAATTGGGCAGATCTCACCCGCCGCATTATCACAGACGGTGATAATGATGTGCATCGTGTTTGCCTGCGGTCCGGCAAATTCATCCCAACTCTTTGATCGCGCAAAGCCGGTCTCGATGCCATGCTTTTGCAACACTCGCACCGCAAAGGGATTTGGCTTTCCAGTCGGCATTGATCCCGCAGAAAACCCATGAAAACGGTCTCCACCACGATGCCGCAGGATACCCTCTGCAATCACCGAGCGGGCCGAATTTCCCGTACACAGAAATAGAACATTTTTGGCACTAATCATCATCTCATATGCTCTTGGAATCGCAGAATTCAAAGGTTAGTCTGGCTACATGGCAAAAATGTTACAAAAGAAAAATCTTCCATCAAAAATCTGCCCGACATGTTCACGACCTTTTGTCTGGAGAAAGAAATGGGAGCGCGATTGGGAGAACGTACGCTATTGTTCTAAGGCGTGCGCGGGAAACAGAGCCAGAAAAATGGTCAAGACCGATTAGCCTTACGGATCAAAGCCTCCAAGCGCTCCAGAAATCGCGACCTATCATGTTTTGCAAATGCCCGCCCACCTTGCTTGCCTGCCCCGGTCATCAGCGGATCCGCAGCCCTGAGATCGGCCATCAGATCACGGGTGGCAAGCTGCGAGCCAATGTTTTC
This sequence comes from SAR116 cluster bacterium, assembly GCA_004212735.1. Classification (GTDB taxonomy): domain Bacteria; phylum Pseudomonadota; class Alphaproteobacteria; order Puniceispirillales; family Puniceispirillaceae; genus MED-G116. The sequence goes on along the minus strand of SHBD01000003.1, from coordinate 70,401 downwards.
CGCGTTAAAAACATCGCCATTGTGACGCAAGGCAGCAGCACCATTGGCAATCACCCGGGCGGCCAAGGGGATATCAGCCGTAACCACAACATCACCCACAGAGGCGCGATCAGCAATCCATTTGTCGGCAACGTCAGGGCCATCTGGAACAATCACAGTCTCCACCAGCGGATCTTGATGCGGACGGATACCCCCGTTTGATACAATGAAAACAGACAAGCCGTGCCGGCGGGCAACCTGTACCGCCTCATCCTTGACCGGACAGGCATCAGCATCAATGTAGATTTTTGTCGACATAGCATTTGCCCTGCCAGGACGCGGCCAAAGTGGTGACAGCTTGTTCCACCGCCGCCTTGTCAATCACCTCACCGACAAGACCGTTCTGTAGATTTTCGCCAACCCTAATTTCATCAATCGCAATGCCAAAATCCTCACTGCCGAAAAGATGCGCCGGCACCCATGCAAAAAGACAGAGATGATCATTTGGGCATTGACGCTCAACCTCGTCGACCAACGCTTCCGGCGTCTCAAAATCAAACGTAACGCCGACCGCAACGAAAAAGGGCTGTTTCCTCTTGCCCGCAACATCAATCCTCACCGGCAATGTGATTACGACATTACGCGTCTCATGTTCTTGCATATAGGTGAGAAGCTGGCCGGCATGCTGATCCATAATTACGGATAGCGGCACAAAATGGGCGGAATTATTGGAGATATCGCTGTCGGGCATGGGAAGGCTCACGGTCAGGAGGGACATTTTGCTCTCTTATGACATGCAACGCGTTGCAATGCCATCCTCGGCAAAATTAGGTGGCCAGACCATCAACCTTGCCACCTATTTTCATTGCCGCCATCGAAACCGAGGCTTTACTAATGTACATCTGCTGGCGCACGAAGCGCATAGCCACTGCCCCGCACCGTGCGGATCAAATTGGCAACCTGCTCACCATCGCTAAACGGTTTGTTGATCGCCTTGCGAAGGCGGCTCATGTGAACATCGACTGTTCGCTCTTCTACATACACACCATGACCCCACACCAGATCCAGCAACTGAGCCCGGCTGAAAACACGGCCCGGCCGCTCCATCAGAATAGATAGCAGGCGGCATTCCTTTGGCCCCAGCGCAATGGCGTGACCAGCACGACTGATTTCCATCGTCGCCTGGTTGAGAATCAGATCATGATACTCCAGAACATCATCCAGCAATGCCGGACGCGAGCGACGCAGCAACGCCTTCACCCGGCTGATCAATTCGCGGGGTGAAAAGGGCTTCGAGATGTAGTCATCAGCACCAATATCCAGACCAAGAGTGCGGTCACCTTCCTCACCGCGGGCACTCAACAGAATGACGGGCAGCAATTTGGTCTCAGGACGGCCCCGTAGAGTCCGACACACATCAATTCCAGACAAGTTGGGCATCATCCAATCTAGTATCACAAGATCAGGACGATGATCCTCAATCATCTCCAGAGCCTGTTGACCATCTTCGGCACGAATAACCTCGAACTCAGATCGGCCCAAATTATATGACAACAACTCAAGCTGGTTGGGCTCGTCGTCAGCGATAAGTACCCGAATAGCTATGGTCATGTCTCCCTGTTTGCACCTCGTTTACCTCAATTAATCTAACATATGCCGGTACTTTGTTACATTTTTATGAAAAAGCATTCTCATACTACGGTGCGCTTGGCTGTTCCGATGCGTCGATTATTGGCAATTCGACAGTGAAGGTGGTTTTGCCTTCGGGCCGACTTTTCACCGACAAAATCCCACGATGGCGATTGACAATATGCTTTACGATGGCAAGACCAAGGCCAGTCCCGCCAATTTGCCTAGAGCGCGCCTTGTCTACCCGGTAAAACCGCTCGGTAAGACGTGGCAGGTGTTTTTCTGCAATTTGATCGCCAAAATTACTTACGGAAATAATCACTTGATCATCGCGCTGGTTCGCAACATGGACGGTAATCGGTGATGCCTCGGTCCCGTATTTAATCGCGTTTTCCAGAAGGTTGTGGAACACCTCATTGATTTCATCAGCGTAGCCATACATGAAAATATTGGGTGAGCCCGGCGAACGGTCATCAACCAGATCAATCTGCATTTCGCGGCGCCGTGCACGATCATCCAAGGAGTGAATGACGGAGCGGACAACCTCCATTAACGGCACCGTCTCCGATGGCACAATATGTTCATCCACCTCAACACGCGACAGCGACAGCAGATCATCGATAAGGCGTGACATGCGCTTGGCCTCCTCATCCATGATTTTAAGGAACCGAAGTAATGTTTCTTGATCCTGAATGTTATTATCCAAAATGGTTTCAATGAATCCAGCAAGACTGGTCAGAGGTGAACGCAGCTCATGGCTTACATTCGCCACAAAATCGCGCCGCACCTTTTCAAGGTTTCGTTGCAGCGTCATATCCATCAGCAACACCAGAATAAAACCGTTTGCCAGTTCTTTGATGCGCACCTTGAACTCAAGTCGCACTGCCGACTTGGGTTGAAATATAAACTCCTGGTCGATGTCGTCATTTGCTGACCGTGTCAATTTCTCGGTTGCCTCGTCACGCTCGACAACCTCGGTTATATTTTTACCAACAACATTCTCCCCAAGCAGTCTGACAGCTGCGCTATTTACTGTCAGGATCATTCCCTCACCATTAGCCAGGAGCAATCCATCATCCAGCAACCGGCCAACCTCGCTTGCATATTCCAATGTCAGCGCGCTCTCATCCCTGATCCGCTCATCACTCCTCATCACACACCTTTCTACTTTACTCGGGGCCTAATCTACTTGGGGCCTAATTTACCCTGGACCTGCTTCATTTCGGGCCTGTTTAATTTTGGGCCTGTTCAATCTCTGGAATGAGTGACGCGCTCTGTGCCAATTGTGCGAACCGCCGGCAGGAATGTTTGTCCAACAGGCTCCGGCCCTGCTCCGTGACGTGCAACGTTAACACGCCTGCCTCATTAGTCAGGCTCAGATATTCCAGACAATGCGCGGTTCCACCGGAAAACATGAGAGCAAATCTCAATCCCAGACCAATGGTGGCGGCTTCTGACCGACGTTTTTGACCAAGAATGGCGCCAAGTTCCGGCGGTCGCGACTTATTTGTTTTGTGGCCCACATAGCGGTGATAGATCGCTGTCGCCAACCAAATCCGCTCCTTGTGAGACACACAATTCACGGGCAATCCGAGAACACGCTTTGCCCCTATTTCGCCGCGAATATCCTCGTGTTCGTTCCAGCACAAATCCGACATCAGGCAGGCAGCCTGCAAAAGGCGTTCAAATTTCTGTCTCCTGGCTTTATTGGTTTTGCCAGATGCACCTGCCAACGACTCTCCTAGAGGGCGCAAAAATCTGAACAGGCTGTCGGGCACGCCAGCAAAACGATGACTGGCCTTTGAAATCTCGCCACATACAACCCTCAGCATGTCGGCGCGTTCGTCATCTTTCAACTCCCTCTCCGAGAGAACCCCGTCACGAATGCTCGTTCCACTGATGTAGATCTCCTTGGCACCGCAGTGATCCAAAAGACAATCAATGATTTTTGCTGCCGTCGGCATGGTTTTTCGTCGTCCAAGCGGCACACCACCCAGTTCTGGCGATCTACCGGTAAACGTCGCCAACAGCCCCTTCGCAGCTTTTTTTGGGACAGTCAGCCCATGCAACACGGGTAAGGGGTAGCCTGACTGCTCAATATAGGCTGATGCAAAGGCGCGAAACGACCCACCAACACCATAGAGCCGCTTGGGTGAAGCACCGGAAATCCAGTCCGTGCCTTCAAAGGCATCATCAACCTCGGAGCGTTTGACATCAGACAAGTGGCCAAAGTCAAAACTTGTCGACTGCTTTATCTGGCCATTTTTCAGTTTGATGATCTCTATGCTCCCGCCACCCAGATCGGCAACAAGACCCGTTGCCCGTGGCAGATTGAGTGTCAGACCACGAGCGACATGATAGGCCTCCTCCTGCTGTGACAGGACTGAAATTTCCTGATTGAGCAGAACGGCAGCTGGTCTGGTGAATTGTTCGGCATTCTTGGCGCGTCTGACTGCCGCTGTGGCGAACGCGTGAATTTTTGATATCCCCATATCGCCCAGAATCTTGGCAAATCGGGCGAGCGTTGCAAGCGCAACCCTGATCCGCTCCTCCTGTAACATGCCATCACCACCCACGCCCTCACCCAGCCGGCAGTTTGCGCGCTCATTGAACAGGGGATAGGGATAGTGACCCTGCGATGCGAAGATGACCATACGGATGGAGTTTGACCCGACATCGATAATGGCCATCGGTTCACCTTGCGGGGGGCGTGAATTTTCAATTTGCCGCATGCCCGGAACAGGTGCCACTGTTGATTTCATTTGGTCTCTTTCGCAAGGCTGCCGGCGCCCGATAGGCTGGGGTTGGCGATGAAATAATCATGCGCCGAAAAACTATCAGGACCTGTCGCCGGATGTCGATAACTACCATCAGACTTGAGAAACCAACTGTTCTTTTCATCCCGCAACGTTGCTGTCAGAATTTGATTGATCACCTGTTTGCGCACCGTTGGATTTTCCAGTTGGACAAACGTTTCCACCCGGCGCAGTAAATTACGAGGCATCAGGTCGGCAGATGACATAAACACCATATTCTTTGGCGATCCGAACTTGCCACCATTGGCAAAGGCATAGATGCGCCCATGTTCTAGATAGCGACCCACGATCGATCGCACGGTTATGTTTTCCGACAGGCCATCGATACCGGGACGAAGGCAACAGATGCCCCGTGCAATGATCTCTATTCTCACCCCAGCACATGAAGCTTCATAGAGCTTGTCGATTATGTTGCGATCGACGATCGCATTGCATTTGATCCATATACCGGAGGGTTTCCCCTCTCCAACTGCCGCAATCTCCGCATCAATCAGGCTGCTGAGCCGTGGCATTGACTGATGCGGAGAAATGAAACTTTTCTTTAGCTTCTCAGGATGCACGTGACTGGTCAAATATTTGAAAACCTCGTAGACATCACGGCCTACCTCCTTGTCACAGGTGAAATAGGACAGATCGGTGTAAACCTTTGCCGTGATCGGATGATAATTGCCAGTTCCAAGATGCGTGTAGGTGACAAGGCGCCCGGATTCACGCCGGACAACGGCCGACATCTTCGCATGGATTTTCAGATCGGTAAGCCCGTAAGCGATATGCACCCCGGCACGCTCCAGATCGCGTGCCAGCAGAATATTGTTCTTTTCGTCAAACCGCGCTTTCAGCTCAATGACCGCTGTGACGGATTTACCGCTCTCGGCCGCCTCGATCAATGCCCGGACAATCGGCGAATTCGGTGTCGTGCGGTAGAGTGTCTGGCGGATGGCCAGCACATCTGGATCCCGCGCTGCCTGTTGCAGAAACCGAACAACAACTTCGAAACTCTCATAGGGGTGGTGAACAACAATATCCTTGTTGCGAATGGCGGCAAAGCAATCCCCATCAAAGTCACGGATGCGCTGTGGAAAACGGGGGTTGAATGTGGGATAGAGCAGATGCTTCGGCATGTAGCTGATCAACTCGGCAAAATTATTCAGCGACACAGGTCCATCCGCGCCGAAACACCTGTCCTTTTCGATCGCCATCGCTTGGCAGAGAAGATTGAGCGTTGAAGCAGAGGCATCAGAGGTCAGGGTTAACAAGACAACGTTGCCGCGCTTTCGTGCGCGAAGAGCCGTCTCAAACTCATTGATCAGGTCATTCGCCTCATCATCAATTTCGATTTCCGAGTCGCGGATAATGCTGAACACCGACGATGATTTCAGCACATGTTTCGTGTAGATCTTACCAATGAAGGCCTTGATCACCGCTTCCACCAGAACGAAACGTAGTTGGTCACCTGGCAGCTTTACAAAACGGCCCAGATTTTCTGGTAGCAAAATCACACCATGGACAAGCTTTTTGTTTGAGTCGGCAAGCTCGAACAACATGCCTTTTCCCTGATTGTGAAAAAAGGGAAAAGGGTGTGCAGGGTCCAATGTCGTTGGTGTCAGCAATGGCAAAATATTGGAAACAAAATGCGCCTCCAGCCATTCCATATCCTCACCATCAGTTGGAACGTTATCAAGTATCAGAATATCCTCTGCCTGAAAGGCAGCGATCAACGATGCAAGCAACCTGTTTTGTTTGGCCAGAAGAGCAGAGCTTCGCTGGTGAAGCAGCGAGAGAAGCGTATCAAGTTCGGTGTCATCAACAGGCACCCGATGTATGCCGCGCTGCTGCAGCTGGCGCAGACCAGCGATTCGAACCATAAAAAACTCATGCAAATTATCTGCCGAAATCGACACAAATCGCAGACGCTCAGCTAAGGGTAGTGATACATCCTCGGCGAGTGCTAGCACTCGCTCATTAAAGGCGAGCCAGCTTAATTCCCGATTGAAATAGCGATTGTCACTGTTCGCCGGTGGCAGAATGGACTCGGTCAGTCCTGAAAACATCATATCATTTGCCATAGATCTCAATCCCCAACGCCACTGGCGCGTAACTCTGTCCTCACCCATAAGGCATTCATGCAAGTGACAAAAAATTCAACATTCATGGATATCTAACTTGCTGTTACGCCGCCGCACCCTTCTGTTGCATAATCACAATAATACGGAAATGTGTAGCGGATGTAACAAATCAATAAAAACGTGAACATTCGCCGTGTAAAAATAATCAGCCAGGCATGGAAAAGCCCGTTCAAATGCACAATATTTGGATGTAAGACATGTGACTTATTTTGGTGGGGGATCAGAATATGCGGCTTTTACAGGATATGTTGTCCAATCTCATGCGCGGCACAATGGGCTTATCTGCCTTTGGCCGCAAGCATGTTTCCGATCTAAGCTCAGAGCCACAACAGGCCGTCAAAGCCGTGTTGTCTGCCACCGGTGAGGTATCCTCGCTTGTTTATGCTGAAAACCTGCTGAATGTTATTGAAGCGCTGGATGATGAGCAGCTGGCGGCGGTGCTTACACATCTTCTCGACACCCATGACATCAATGCGCAGGCTCTGGCCAAAGCAGCAAAAACCTACGCCACTGCCCCCACGCATGGCGGCCTTGAGATCATCGCAAATGCCGCCGAGCCCGGATGGATGGAACTTTTCCGGCGGCTGAATGCGACCACCAACGGAACCGTCCGTCTGGTCCATTTTCGAGAACGCTTGCGTGACCTGATGCGCAATCACCCTGATTTCCAACGCATTGACTCGGGCCTTGTCCGGCTTCTACGCAACTGGTTCAACCCCGGTTTTCTTGTCCTAGAGCCAATCGACTGGTCGACCTCGGCAAACATCCTCGAAAAAATCATCGCCTATGAGGCAGTTCATGAAATCACCTCATGGGAGAATTTGCGAGCGCGTCTCGCGCCTGAGGACCGTCGCTGTTTCGCTTTTTTTCATCCAGCCATGCCCAATGAGCCTCTGATTTTTGTGGAAGTGGCGCTGACGACTGAGATTCCCCAGCGGATCGACAATGTTCTGGCGCTGAACCGTGATGCAGACGCCGCCAGTGCGGCAACGACTGCAGTCTTCTATTCCATTTCGAATTGTCAAAGCGGTTTGGCAGGCATTTCCTTCGGCAATTTTCTGATCAAGCGCGTTGCCGGTCACTTGCGTCAGGAATTGCCGAACCTGTCGCGCTTTGTCACCTTGTCGCCGGTGCCGGGCCTGATGAAATGGATGAGCGCGGCCCACCCTGATCTGGCCACTGAATTTAGCGGCGTGGATGACAGTTTCTGGTCTGAGAATGCTGAGAGGTTGCAGGCAGATTTCACCCGCGCCGCGCTTGAATATCTGACAGTGTCCGGCCGGCCTGACGGCTTACCAAACGATCCCGTGGCCCGATTCCATCTTGGCAATGGTGCCTTTCTGGAACAGTTGAATTATGGCGGCGACCGGTCACCAAAAGCGGTGGCACAGGCAGGCGGGTTAATGGTGAACTACCTTTATGATCTGGATGTGGTGGAAAAAAACCACGAGGAATTCAACAAGACCAAGGCAGTGCCACTCTCGTCTGGCGTAAAGGCACTGATGAAATCATTGTAACCTTACCCTCCCCGGTGTTTGAAACTATCCCGGCGGAAACTGTAGAGAGCGGCAGGATCAACAGATACGTCGATGACCGCTGGCCTGTTGGCAGCGAGAGCCGCGCCGACAGCGTCACCAATCTGGTCAAGATGGTCAACCTTGAAACCTGCCGCACCATAAAGCTCGGCCGCCTTGTCAAAGGACGGGCTTGAGACATCCGCCCCGATATAGCGCCCATTGAAAAAATCTCTCTGATAGGCTTTCTCCGCCCCCCAACATTGATTGTTCATCACGATGGTCACGGTGTTGATGCCATAATCCACCGCTGTACTGAGTTCAGAAATGGTCATGCCGAAACCACCATCACCCATCATCGAGATAACTGGCCGTTCAGGATTTGCCAGTTTCACACCGAGGCCACACGAGAAAGAAAAACCGACAAGACCGAAATCCAGAGGCGTGAACAGAGATTTTGGATGCCAGTAATTCATTGCGTCGGTCGCCTGTAGACATAATGTCCCCGCATCCATGGTAAAAGCTGCCTCGGCAGGCAATACATCACGCAACGTCTTGAAAAGGCCGGAGGGTTGAATCAGCGCTGTATCAAGCACCGCATCGGCGTCACACTGGGCACGATAGGCGGCGCGGTCATCCTGAAACTGTGCGGTCCAGGCGTCGACGGCAGAACGCGCCTGCTGAACGGAAATGGCATCGGCCAGTTGCAGGGCCGCCGTAGGGGCGTCTGCCCAAATCCCAATTTCAATCGGGAAATAGCGACCAATGGCAGTTGGCTCCAACTCTATCTGGATGATTTTGGCATCACGATTGATGTTGTCATAGGAATAGAAGGTGGAGTTGAAACCAAGCCGCGTTCCCAAGGCCAGAATGACATCGGCCTCGCGGACCAGTCGTGACGCCACTGCATTGCCTCTCGGGCCCATCTGACCCGCATTCAGGGGGTGACCAAAAGAAATCGCATCACCATGACCGGGGGCCGCAACAAGTGGTGCATTGATCGCCGTGGCAAGCCCCAGCGCAGCATCCTCTCCACCTGTATTTTTTATGCCACCGCCAACAACAATCACCGGTCGAGCCGCCCCGCCCAGCAATGCTGCCGCAGCGGCAATCTCCGAGGTGGCACCCGCAGGCCGTGATGCCATTCGGTATTGATGTGGTTCCTGAAACTCCGGAGAATCGATTTGCGCCGCCAACACGTCGCGCGGCAAATTCAGCTGTACCGGGCCCATGCGCGGCGTCAACGCAAGCCGGAAGGCCTCACGGAAAAGTTCGGGGACGCGGTCTGCACGTGGCGCAGTCCAGGTTTTCTTAGTGACGGGTGTGAACAACGCCTGTTGGTCTACTTCCTGAAAGGCGTCACGATATTGATGCTCGCTCGACAGCGCCCCGGCAATCGAGACCACCGGCGAGAACGCCGCCTTCGCCTGGGCAAGGCCGGTGACAAGATTGGTCGCCCCCGGGCCATTCTGGCCAGCGAGAACAACGCCAGCACGCCCTGACGCGCGCGCATATCCATCGGCCATGTGTGTTCCGGTGCGTTCATCATGGATGCCGATGAAATTGATGTCATCAGCATCATACAGCGCATCAAACATTTCCATTGTGGCAGATCCAATCAAGCCAAACACATATTCGGTTTTTTCAACCTGCAGTGCCCTTACCGCCGCCTGGCCACCTGACATCATCTTGTTAACAATCTTGCCCATGAGATCTTTCCTTCTAGACATTGGCCGGGGAGTGGCTGGGTTGGCAGTCAGAGGAGAGCCCCTCAATAAACCGCAGAATTGGTGTTGTGAAGAGGCCCGGGGCCTCGATGAGGCCAAGATGCTGCAGCCGGGGAATGACCTCCACCTGCGCGCCGGAGATTTCAGTGGCAATGGCATGCGACATTGCCGGCGTGCTGCCGCTGTCATTCTCGCAGGTGACAACCAGTGTCGGATGCCCGATCGCTGGCTCCGGTCTGATCAATTCACGCACGCCATGCGCCAGAACAGCACGACAGGCGGCATAGCTTTGCGAGTCATTTGCCAGAACCCAAGCGCGGACATCGGCAACGATATCCGGTTTTTCACTGATGAAATCTGGCGTGAACCAGCGTGCCAATGTCTCATCAATGTTGGCGCCAGGGCCACCGCCTCGGGTGTCGGCGGCACGTTTTTCAACAAGCGCCTGCGCATCTTGCGATCGCTCATGGGGTGAATTCAGAATCACCAGCGAGCAAACCCTGTCGGGGTGATCCATGGCAAACCGGCGGTTGATCATGCCGCCAAGTGAAAAGCCGACCAGATGGCACGTCTCAATTTCCAGCCGGTCAAGAAGGTGACATAACTGGGTGGCGAATAGCGTCAAATCCGGTGTGCCCAGCGGCATATCAGACTCACCATGCCCGGCAAGGTCATAGGTGAGAACATCATGACGCTGGCGCAACGCCGACAGATGCCCATCCCAAGTGCCCCGTGTCAGGCCAAGCCCATGGATCAGGACAATTACCCCGGCATTGGGCACCCCGGCATTGGGCACCCCTGTATTGGGCACCCTGTATTGGGCACCCCTGTATTGGGCACGCGGGCATCACTTTTGCGATCATCGGCGGGATGCCACGAATAGGCTGTGCCCCCACAGTTGCCATTGCTTTGTCCTGTCATCGCAGCCACGTCCATGCAGCGCACATCCTCTCAAATTCCAATCTTCTTACTGCCGAGCCTGTTACTGCCAAGCCTGTTACTGAAAGGCAGGCATGACTTCCTTACAGAACAGCTCCATCGAGCGTTTCTGTCCATCCATACCAAGACCCATCGACGCATAATAGATGAAAGCATCGACCCCCAGCTTTTGATAATCCTGCAATTTGGCAATCACCTGATCGGGCGTGCCAAACATCAGATTTTCCTCCAGCATATCAGGATCAACCCGGACATTACCCTCCAGCTCAGAAAATGGGACCGGCTCCGGAAACCCGTTTTCAACCGTGCCACGCTTCATCATCAGATTGCCAAATTGCGCCAGCACGTTGCGGATGGCAGCAATCGCAGCACTGCGGTCGGCAGCGTCTGCATAGACAGCCGTGTGACGCATCATGGCAAAACTTCCTGCCCACCCGTTATCCGCCCTGTCGATGGCCCCATCAAGATGTTGGCGGTATTTCTCGGCCTCGGACATCGGCAGGGTCAATGGCCAGCTCATGATGTTGCAATCATTGGCGACGGCATAATCAAATGTAATGGGCGAGCGTGCCGCAACCCAGAACGGCACCTCATTTTGCACCGGTTTTGGACAGGATGTTGCCGTTGGAAACTGCCAGAACTCGCCCTCATGCGCCACGTCACCCTGCCAGAGCTGGCGCACAAGCGGCAGCATTTCCTGCATGTAGCGATAGCTGTCCTTTTGATCGAGGCCAGGCTGCATTCGGTCAAATTCGCGCTGATAGGCACCCGAGCCAAGACCAAATTCCAGACGTCCACCAGAAATCAGATCGACCATCGCCGCCTCACCAGCGATGTTGATCGGATGCCAGTAGGCAGCATTGGCGACACCGGAGCCAAGACGGATGGTCTCGGTGTGGTCAGCCCACCAGGTGAGCAGTTGAAACGGATTTGGTGCAATCGTCATTTCCAAGGCATGATGTTCAGCCGCCCAGGCGATTTCAAAGCCCGCGCGATCAGCCATCTGCACCATTTCCAGCGTGTGCTTTCGCACCGCCATCATGTCGGTGGCATCATTCATCCGCTCCAGATTGACCGCGAGATGGAATTTCATGATCTGTCCCCCTTTGCTGTCAGCGCGGTGCGAACTGGCTTGCCAGAGGTGTGCTGGATGTATTCATCCATACCGTCTTTGGCCGCGTGTAGTCATAGATCGCCTGAAAGCCGCTTTCGCGCCCATAGCCGGATGTCTTGGTGCCGCCAAATTCCGCTATCGGAGAGATTGCACGGTAGGTATTCACCCAGATGATTCCCGCCCGCACCGCCTTGGCCACGCGAAGGGAACGGGCGGAGTCGCGGGTGAAAATACCTGCTGCCAAACCATGTCTGGTTTCATTTGCCAGCGCGATTACCTCATCCTCGGTCTTGAACCTGATCACCGACAGCACCGGGCCAAACAGCTCCATATCGACAATTCGCAGAGACTGGCTTGGACATTCGATGATGGTTGGCTGGTAGAAAAAGCCATCCAGACCGGCAACACGCTTGCCGCCGCATAACAGCCTGCCGCCCTCGCTCAGCGCGTGGGTAACCTCGCGTTCAACCGTGGCAAGCTGGGCCGGCGTACAGAGCGGGCCCATCTCAGTCTCCTCGGCGAGGGGGTCACCAATCTGGATCCCAGTGGCAATATCCGTCATCCGCTGCAGGAATTCATCAGCAATATCCTCATGCAGATAGACCCTCGACCCAGCAACGCAGCTTTGCCCGGACGCCGCGAAGATACCGCCGACAGACCCATTGACCGCACTCTCGATATCCGCATCCTCAAACACAATGAACGGTGATTTTCCACCCAGTTCAAGCGACACTTCGGCAAAGTTCTGCGCCGAATTCTGGATCACATGCTGTGCGGATATGGGGCCACCGGTAAAAGAGATACGGGCGACAAGAGGGTGTGAGGTCAACACCTTGCCGCAGGGATCACCATGGCCGGTGACAATATTGACCACACCATCGGGAATGCCGGCCTCGGCAATCAAGGCGCCAAATTCAAGCATCGCCGCCGAGGCATGTTCCGAGGCTTTCAGAACAATCGTGTTGCCAGCGGCCAGTGCCGGCCCGATCTTGACCGCGCTCAAGAACAGCTGCGAATTCCACGGCACAACCGCCGCAATCACGCCCAGTGGCTCCCGGTCGGTAAAGACAAACATATCCGGCTTGTCGATTGGCAGTGTTTCACCCGACACCTTGTCGGCAGCCCCCGCATAGAAATGCAGATATTCGGCAATATATTTTGCCTGCCACCGCGTTTCCTTCAGCATCTTGCCGGTGTCGGTGGTTTCCACCGCGCCGAGTTCTTCTGAGTGCGCGGCAAGCAAATCTCCCAATCTGCGCAGGCAATGGCCACGCTCAGTGGCGGTCATCCTGCCCCATGGTCCGTCATAAAGCGCGGCATGAGCCGCCCTTACCGCACGATCAACATCCTCTGCTGTCGCTTCTGGAACCCGCGACCACAATTTGCCCGTGGCCGGATTGACGCTGTCGAATAATTTTGCATCTGCCGCCTGTGACCAGTGGCCATTGATCAGCATTGAATATGTTTTGATACCGGCGGCATCAAGCGTTGAAATGCCTGTCGCATTACTGTCTGTCATAAGTGTCCCCCCAGACGATTGGTTTGAGATTACAGTAGATTTCATATTTGAAAATCAAAATTTTATTCATATAATATTCAAGAAATTCGAATTTAAAACGAAGTTACGAGGCCCTGGATGAATCTGGTTGCCCTGCAAACCTTTCTTGCAATTGTCAGAACCGGGTCACTTGTGCGGGCGTCTGCCGCGATGAATGTGACCCAGTCAACCGTGACATCACGCCTGCAAACCCTCGAGGCCGAACTTGGCCAAACACTCGTCCTGCGGCAAAAAAATGGGGCGACCCTCACCGCCGCCGGGATCAAGCTCCGGCGTTATGCCGAGGCGATGACCCAGCTCTGGCTTCAGGCAAAACAGGAAACCTCGCTGCCCCCAGGCGTTGACGCCATCTGCAATATTGGCGTGCATGCCGATTTATGGGCGGGATATGGAACCTTGTTCTTTGACACACTCCGCAGGACCCGCCCCTCGATTGCCCTGTCCGTCTGGCAGGGCGATGACAGCCGCATCACCCAATGGCTGGCAAACGGGCTGGTTGATGTTGCCTTCAGCTTTGCCCCGCCGCCCGGACAGGCTGGGCAGACGCTGCATAGCCTTCACGCGGACCGGTTGATCCTTGTCGGCACCGAAGCGGACCGCCCGATCCGCCATGACCCCGGTTACATCTATGTCGAGGCCGGCCCGGATTTTGAACGCGAACATACCGCCGCCTATGCGGATGCCGACACCGCCAAGCTCAGCTTCAACAATGCAGGCTGGGCAGTTGCGCATCTGCGCCAGCATGGTGGATCGGCCTATCTGCCACACCGCCTGGTGGCCAAAGCGATTGACGAGGGAGAGCTGTTTGCCCTCGACGGCGCACCAGAGTTCCAGCGGACCTGCTTCATGGTCGTGCGCGACAGCACAAATGCCTATGCGGGTGACATCACCGCGTTTCTGGACAGGCTTTAACAGGCCCCTCTATTTATCCTTCCATTGGGCCGGACGTTTCTCGATGAAGGCGTTGATGCCTTCCTCGGCATCATTGGCCAGCATATTATCAACCATGATCTCAGCCGCGAAATCATATGCCTCAGGCAGAGTCATCTCCGCCTGACGGTAAAAGGTCGGCTTGCCAAATGCGACAGTTGCGCTCGATTTGCCGGCAATCTTGCGGGCAAGTGACATCACCTCATCAGTGAGGGCGGTGGGCGCAACACAGCGGTTGAGCAACCCGATCTCGACCGCTTTGGGGGCCGGACACATGTCGCCGGTCAACAGCATCTCCATCGCATGTTTGGCGGCAACATTCCGCGATAGCGCCACCATCGGCGTTGAACAGAACAGACCGATATTGACACCCGGCGTGGCAAATTGTGCAGTGTCCGCGGCAATCGCAAGATCGCAGCTGGCCACCAATTGACAGCCGGCGGCGGTCGCTGTTCCCGCAACCTCGGCAATCACCGGCTTTGGATGCGCGGGGATCGACTGCATGACAGCGGAACAGCTTTTCAGCACCCGGCTGAAATAGGCCCGCCCCCTGTCAGCCGCATTGGTAGGATCTGCGCGCGCGGCGGTCATCTCCTTGAGGTTGTGGCCGGCACAGAACACCGGGCCATTGGCGGCCAGAACGATCACCCGTGCCTGCGGGTTGTCGCGTGCCGCCGCCAATCTGTCGGACAGGGCAGCCAGCATCGCCTCAGACAGGGAATTGCGCGTTGCCGGATCATTCAGCGTCAGACGCAGGACACCATCGCTGTCACAAACCTCTTCAATCAAGTGGGACTGCTGCTGCATATCACCATGGGCCATCGGGCACTCCTTTGGTTTTCATCAGATAGTTTTCATCTGGTGGTGTTCATCAGATAGTTTTCATCTGGTGGTTTTCATCTGGTGGTTTTCATCAGATAGTTTTCATCTGGTGGTTTTCAGATCGGTATTATTTACTCTGGATTGGCTGCCCATGGCGGCAAAGCCATGGACAAACCCGGTTATGTAATCACCACATATGATTATTTGTGGTGCGGTGAAACAGATGAAAATTTTTGACAGAATAGTTGAGAAAAAGCAAAGACACGGTTTGGACGAAAGACATGCGGTAAACAACAGTTAAAAGCGTGTAATTATCATTGCAAATTCCGCAATCACCGGTAGCGACGCCTAAACCCATGCCCAAACTTCAACATATCCGCCTGCGCCGCTTCTGGCATCATTCCCCCCACGCCCGCCAGAGCCTGGCCTGATTGTATGAGTTTGATTGCTGAAGTCGCCCGTTCTGAAGGAGACCACCAAGTCACCGTTTTCCCCGGTTGGTGCAGCGATACCATATCCCCCGTCTGCGCCCTGATTGCGCAGTAGGGTTCCACCACTGCTGCGTCCGTTCTCTTTGCCGCCTAGCGCGAGAATGTCGGCTGCCTGCGCGGCGCTTGTGACGATTCCATTTTGGCCAATATATCCTGTTCCCGGTTTTCGTCCAGTACCACCGGACCAGTCGGGAACATGAAGGATTTTTTTGGCTCCCCGGATGACCACGCGCATCACCGGCACCCAGCTTTGTAATCCCGCTAACTCCCTTGCTGTGGCCTCGCCGATCTTCGTCTGAATCTCGGTGCTGCGTTGTGCCGCCTCGGCCGTGATAGCGGTTTCCAGCTTGGTGTCCGACCGCCGTTCAGCAGCGGCGATGTCACCCTTCACCTTTGTATCCAGCGCACGGACAGCATGTTCGCGTGCCGCCGCCTCAGCCGTATCTGCTGCCATGCGCTCGCTGCGTTCAGTTGCGAGATTAGCATCAGATGTCGTGACCCTGGCGTCAATAATGGCTGTCTTGCTGTTGACTGACCGGTCAATCGCCGCCCGTTCGGTGATAATCGCCGCATCAATCGCGCCCTTGCGACCAGCAATGATCGCCGTTGTTGACGTATTGACCGCCGTGGTGATGGCGTCATTACGCGCCGCGCGTTCATCATCAAGTTGATTATCCAGCCTGCTATCGACAATGGTTTCCACCGCCATGCGATCAAGACCCTGCGGGATGTTGCTGATGGCGGTTGACACCGCGGTGGCGATGGCCGCATCACGCGCGCCGGCCTCGGATGTTCCCTGTTCGGTGATCAGGCGCCTGACCGTAGCGGCATCAACATGATCCGCCGTCGATACAGCCGCATCAATCGCATCATTGACGGTGCGGAAATCAACAAATCTGCGCCAGTTGCGCCAATGCGGTGCAGCCGGTTTGCGCGTGCGTTGCCAGAATTCACGAGGGGCGTCATTGACGATCAGCATCTGCCAGCCGATGTCATCACGGTAAATGGTGGTGACGGTGCCCGGGCCCGTCACGCCATCAGGTTTGTTGGCCGTGTCGGCATCAAACAGCGCCGTTCCGGACGCGGCTTGATCCAGATCAGCCAGAGTTTGAGGGAAAGAGGAAGTCATAAAATGTCCTTTGTGAGTTTTGAAAGGACCGGGACATTAAAACCAATCCCCCGAAAAAGTCAAGAACAAAAAGTGAACAAATGCACTTTTTTTGGTTTTGCCGTGGAAAACCCCAGCCTCGCCTGCTGGAAATGGGGTGATGACACCGCGCCTGATGGGAATAGGACCGGCCAAATTTGGCAGGCTGTGGCAGGTTGTGGCAGCTTTTTGAAATATTTTCTCTCCCGAATCGTGAAAGAATGATGCGCCATTACTATTTTAGGGCTAGAGAGTATCTGGATCCTGTTCGGCGCGTATTATGCCCGGCATGGGCGCAGGACAGCATGTCAAGACAGCGAAAGTTAAATCGGATGAATTCAGCACCAGCCTCACCACCACAGACCGCCAAGGTCGCATCCGCAGGATTCGGTACCCAGATCCGCAGGTCACCCTTCTTTGCAGCAACCGAGAAATGGGGCGCAACCGGCTATTCCGTCTATAACCATATGTATATCCCACGTGATTTTGGCGACCCTGTTGAAAATTTCTGGAACCTGACAAGAACCGCCATCCTGTGTGATGTTGCGGTTGAGCGGCAGGTTGAGGTTACCGGCCCCGATGCCGCGCGTTTTGTGCAATATATGACGCCGCGCAATTTGTCGAAAATGGCCGTTGGTCAGGCCAAATATATTCTGATCACCGATCAGCATGGCGGCATCATCAACGACCCGGTTTTGCTGAGATTGGCCGAAAATCATTTCTGGATTTCCATCGGCGACAGCGATGTTCTGCTCTGGGCCAAGGGGCTCGCCGCCAATGCCGGAATGGATGTGACGATCCGTGAGCCCGATGTCTCACCACTGCAGCTCCAGGGACCAAATTCACGCGATATCATCCGCAAAGTGTTCGGTGATGCCATCGCGGATTTGAAATATTACTGGTTTGCCGAGACAGAGGTGAACGGCATTCCCGTTGTGGTGTCCCGCACCGGTTGGTCCAGCGAACTTGGCTATGAGATTTTCCTGCGTGATGGATCACGCGGCACCGAACTCTGGGAGCTGTTGATGGATGCTGGTGCTGACCATGATCTGCGCCCGGGTCATACATCATCGATCCGCAGAATCGAGGGGGGCATGCAGTCCTATCACGCCGATATGGACATTGAGACAAACCCTTTCGAGCTGCGTCTTGACCGGCTGGTTGATCTGGAGATGGACGCCGATTTCGTCAGCAAGGACGCGTTGCGCCGGATCAATGCCGAAGGGGTCAGCCGGCTCCAGATCGGCATCGTGATCGAGGGTGATCCGCTGGCAGCGCCAAACAATGAATTCTGGCCGCTGTCTGTCGGTGGACGGCAGGTCGGCAAGGTCACATCGGCAATCCATTCACCCCGGCTGGAGAAGAATATTGCGCTGTGCATGATCGAGACGGGGGTGAGTGATATTGGCGGACAGGTTGAGGTCACCATGACGGAAATGAACGAGACGCGCCAGGCGCGCATTGTTCCGATCCCGTTTCATGATCCCAAGAAAGCCATCGCGGCAGGATAGATCAGGATTATGTCTGGCACCGCATCATCATCCCAGTCGTCAACTCCCCAGTCGTCAACTCCCCAGTCGTCAACTCCGCTGTTGTGATTCCTCTGGCACCAATCATGGTTGCGCCGAACGGCGCGCGCAAGGTGAAGGCCGATCACCCCCAGGTGCCGCTTGATGCGGGTGAGATCGCCGCTGTCGCGCGTGACTGCGCCGACGCCGGGGCTGGCGCCATCCATTATCATGTGCGTGACGCGGAGGGTGGTCACATTCTTGATGCGGGGCTGTATCATGAGGCGACTGCCGAACTGCAACGCGTCGTCCCGGACATGCATCTGCAGATCACCACCGAAACCGTTGGCAGATATCACCCAAATGACATGCGCGACATTGTCCGCGCGGTCGTCCCGCAGGGGGCATCTGTCGGGGTTCGCGAAATGATCCCGGATGGCGTGCCAAAACCGGAGGATGTGGCGTTCTACAACTGGTCGCAGGAAGCCGGCATCCGCATCCAACATATATGTTACGGCCCTGAGGATGTGGCGTTGCTGGCAAAGCTGCTGGCTGTGACGGAACTCGAGAGACAGGGCATCTGGTGTCTGTTTGTCATCGGTCATTACACTGGGCGGATCAGCTATCCTGAATTGCTGCCGTCGTTTCTGGCCGAAATGAAACAGGCCGGCATCGACAGCGACTGGGCCATTTGCGCCTTTGCAACCGAAGAGGCTGCCTGTCTGAAGGCGGCGATTGCCGCCGGTGGCAAGGTGCGGGTCGGCTTTGAAAATTCGGTCTATATGGCAGATGGCAGCATCGCCAGCGACAATGCGGCGCGCGTGCGTGAGGCGGCCAGCTTCATGGCAGACGCCTGACGAGGCACCGCCGATAACCCGATTGGTCTTATCTATCGGCCCGCCCAAATGGGATGTTATGTTTTTGCCTATGATCTGGTTGCGGCTTGTCTGTTGGCCGGTGGCACCCTAGAATTTGAGACATGCGAGGAGGCGCATGGCATGCCGGTCTCATCCTATCCAATGCTGTGTAGAGGCTGTGGCAGCAGCGGCTTTGTTGGCGGCGACAGCCCACCCGCATCATGCCCGCAATGCAATGGTGAGGATGTCCGCTGGCATGCGGAGCTGTTTGGGCTGTGCATCGCCCATGTCGATTGTGATGCCTTTTATGCCTCAGTCGAGAAACGCGACAATCCGGAGCTGGCCGACAGGCCGGTGATTGTTGGCGGACGGGAACGCGGAGTTGTCGCCGCTGCCTGTTATATTGCGCGCCAATATGGTGTGCGCTCAGCCATGCCGACATGGACCGCGCTGAAACGGTGCCCCGACGCCGTCATTATCAGACCACGGATGGCGCATTATGTGAAAATCAGCCGCCGGATCCGGCAAAAAATGATGGAGCTGACACCACTCGTCCAGCCAATCTCGATTGATGAGGCCTTCCTCGACTTGTCCGGGACCGAGGCGCTGCACGGATGCAGCCCGGCGGTGGCCCTTGTTCGCATGCAGTCACAAATCCGCGCCGAAATAGGCATTACCGTTTCCATCGGACTTGCGGCAACCAAATCGCTGGCGAAGATGGCGTCAGACAGGGACAAACCGGACGGGTTTTTTGCCGTTGGCCAAGCCGAGGCCAAAGGCTGGCTCGCGCCGCAGCCTGTGTCCGTGCTGTTCGGTCTTGGCAAAGCAGCGGTGGGCCGGCTGAATGCAGGTGGGATCAATAGCTGCGGTGATCTTGTCGGGGCCGACATCAGACAGCTCACAGCCATTCTTGGCAAGCAGGCCAAGCAGATTCAAAAGCTGGCCGCCGGGATCGACACCCGCCCCGTGACAACAGAAAGAGTCGCGAAAAGCATTTCCAGCGAAACCACCTTTCACCAAGATCTTGGCACCTTTGCCGATCTTGAGGCGGAGCTTGAGGTGCTGTGCCTGAAGGTGTCGACGCGGCTGAAAACAGCGGGCATTGCGGGGGGACGGATCACGCTCAAGCTGAAACGCCCAGATCACCAGATCCTGACGCGCAGCCAGACCCTGCAGAGCCGAACCGACAAGGCGCATCTGCTGTTTTCCGCCGCGCGCAAATTGCTGTTCGCCGAGGTCAGGCCACGCCGGTCATTCCGGCTGATCGGTTTTGGTGTGGACCAGCTGGGCGCGCCGGAGGAACCATCGCTTCTGGATATTGAAGGCGGGTTCAGCGACAAGCAGAACAGGCTCGAAGCGGTGATGGATCAGGTGCAACAGAAGCTGGGTGAAAATGCCCTGCAAACAGGCCGCATGTTTCAGCGGCACCAAAAATTGCGGCGCGGCACATCACCGAAGGACAAGTGAGCAACCGCATGCTGGCCCAGCTGATATTGGGCCAGCTGATATTGGGCCACCTTGGTGGGCAAGGCACCGCGCGGGATGCTATCCAGCCATCACCTCTGATTTGATTGCCTCTGCCTCATAATTGAAGATATACACCCCGGCATAGGTGTCCTCTTTATAGACAAAGGTTTGTTTGAGGTCCTGAAACACCTCATTCGCCTTGATCTCAAAAAGTTTGAGGTCATCGCCTGTTTCAAATTTTGTCTGAATTGACAGGCTGCCGCATTTGCCGATCGAGATGTTCAGCGAGCGCATATTATTGGCAACGATCAATTTTCCAAAAGCATCGGAAATGAAAGAGGCGGCCACTTTGGCCTCGGCAACACCATTGAATTTGAAGTTAAAGATTTTCGCATACATGGCTATTCAATCTCCGCAAACATTTCGTCGAGCAAGGACTCAGCCTCACCACCATCCATCTTGATCCGCTTGACCGCCTTTTGCTGCAAATTCATATCGAACTGCAATTTACGGCCAGCCTCGCTCATCACCACCTCACCGGACTCATCGGTCTCGGCAAGGCCGACATTGATCAGACCAGCAGCGCTTTCCTCGGGAATGCGCATTTCAGAACACAGCGAGACATACATTTTGAAATCGCCAAGCCCAAGGCGAGGATCGGCTTTCTGGAAATGCGAACACGCCTCAAGCATCCGTTGCGAGGTCAGCTCCTTTTGCTGAATCTGCAGATCAAGCATATGGGCAATGCTGCGGGTGATTTTCTTCACCTGCATAACCTGCTCGTCACTCAGCGCCATTGGACCCGACGGGTTGAGCATACACAGTGTGCCAAGCGCGAAATTCTCGCCGTTGATCACGGGAAAGCCAGCATAGGCCGGGCCAACCTCAAGACCAGCAAGATTGGGATGCACTTTCCATACAGAATCCTGACACATGTCGGGCATGATCAATGGCTCCGTGTCAAGCAACACATAAGAGCACACATTCCATTCCGAACGCTCCGATTTGGTGCCGGGAACGAAATCATCACTGCCCGCTTCGGCAATGGAACATTTCATCTCACCGTCATAGAGGCTGAAACTGGCGGTTTCAAATCCGGTGATATCTTTGGCCAGATCACAGTAGATTTGGAATAGATCGGGGTTTGGCGCATCAACCAGTCCGGTTTTGACAACCGTCTGCGCTCTCAAATCTTCATTCGCGGGGCGCGGGGCAAGTCCCATATTCATCGTCATACCTCCTACAATAAAAAAACCGCCCAGTGCAGGGCGAACCAAAAAGCGAGGTGGTCACAGCAGCGCCAGCCCCAGGCGAGCGCAGCTCATTTATAATGTGGTGAAAAATGCCGCGAAGTCAAATGGGATTCTGCAAAAAAAACAGGATCGCACCTGCTTTTCAGATGCGTTGCCAGATGACATTCCATCACCCCAGATTACCGGCGAAAGACAAGTGGAAACCAATCATCACGCAGCCTTTGCCCGGGCACCATCCCATGCCCCGGAAATGGAGGTGAGGTGCGGCCCGGCCGTTCAACATAGCGGGCATCATCGCCAACAAAGCGCACCGAAAAGGCGCGGCGGCGCGATGCACTGTCATTGCCACGGGCGCCATGCAGAACACGGAAATCAAAGGCCACCGCATCACCCGGCTGCATTGCCCATTCGCGTATGTCCATCGCCTCTGCATCCGGGTCTGGAACCGGCATATAGCTGTCCTCATCCGGATAGAACTGGTCCTCGGCAAGCCAGCGCACCGGCAGCACCGGGCGCTCCCAAAGATGCGAGCCGGCGACACAGCGCAGCGAGGCATCACTGACAGGGTCCACGGGTGACCAGAAACTGACCGTTTGCTGGCCCTCGACAAAATAATAGGGACTGTCCTGATGCCACGGGGTTGGCTTTGATGTTCCCGGTTCCTTGACCAGCACATGATCGTGGAAAATCTGCACCGTCTGCGAGCCCATCAGATCTGCTGCAACTTCCGCCGCTGGCGATTGGTGAATCACATTTCGAAATTGGTCGATACGTTGCCAATTGCAGTAATCATCAAAGAACCGCCCCGCCTCACCGGGCTGTAGATTTTCCGCTGCATAGGGGCCGGGGGAGCGCATATTCGCCTCGATGCCATCACGGATGAGATCGACATAATCGGCAAAAAGACCTTTGATCAGAACCGCGCCATCGCGCTGGTAATCCTCAATATGGCTGGCTTTAATGAGTGAGTGCATGGTTTTGGCACCTCGGCGTCTGCAAGGGTGATGATAATGATAGGCGCAGGTCCAGTCTCCTGAACAAATCCGATCGTGACTTAGATTAACCTTGTCCAAGATAGGGGCAAACATCAAGAAAAAGCAGGCACCAGCGCGAACAGGCCGTCCCCCCGCGCAGCCAGCATCCGGGGCCAGCATCCCAAGAAAGATAGATTGTCCAAATCAGAATTGGTGCCTAGATTTTTGGCACGGCAACCAATCCCCGGAGGCAATATGAGTGAATTTGTCTGGAAAATGAGTTTATTTCGCTGATGAGTTTATCTGTCGTAATGATGGTATCCATTGGCGCGTTCGCCGGCGGCCTGGTGAATGGTCTGGCCGGATTCGGCACCGGCCTTTTTGCGCTTGGCTGGTGGCTTGCGGTAATGCCGATGAATGATGCTGTCTCGCTGGTGGTCATCATGTCGATTTTCAGCGGCGTTCAGGGCTTGTTCATCGTTCGGCTTTCACTGAACGCAGCGGATTTCGGTCGGTTTCTCGTGCCAGCATTACTTGGCATTGGCGTCGGATTTGCGCTGCTTGACGGGGTGAATGTGTCTCTTGTCAAGATCATTGTCGCCGGGCTTCTGGTCCTGTTTGGACTGTATTTCACCATCTGGAGACACATTCCAAAATTTCGCCAGCGCTATTTTCTGGGCGATATCTCAACCGGTTTTGCCGGGGGCGCGCTGGGGGCAATCGCCGGGCTTTCGGGCGCCCTGCCAACGATGTGGTGCGCCCTGCATGACTGGCCAAAAACCAGACAGCGCGCCATCATTCAGCCCTTCAATCTGTTGATCCAGATTATTGTGGCGACCGTGATGATTTGGCAGGGCCGGATGACGGCCGATATTATCTGGCTTGCGCTGTTGGCGATTCCCACCTCGCTGATCGGAACGCAGGTGGGGCTCCTGACCTTTCGCAAATTGCCTGAATCGATGTTTCACCGAACGCTGATCTGGCTCATTCTTTTGTCGGGCACCGCCCTTGTCCTTCGCGAGATCACTGCTATCATTTTTTGGGGATGATTGGCACCCCCGGATGTGGGATATGGGGACATATGATTAACCGGGAATTAGCTGGGGATTAGCTGATTTGTGACGATAAAGGGATAGAGCGTTGATATGAGCGAGACACCACTTGGAAGCCGGGATGATATTCATACAGCCGGCCACGCCGCAGGCGGCACTGGCGGCACGACAAGCTCTCCCAACAGCTTTCCTGTCCCCGCCGATGAGCTGGGCGAAGTGACGATTTCACCCTCCGGCGCGTTCGAAGCTGGCAGCTATCAGACATTCACCCTGACCTACACCGCCGGCAAATTCGGCATTGACGATTCCGGGTCGCTGCGCGTCTGTTTCCGGTTTGCCAGCGATCAGACGCGGCCACAATTCGAAGACCCAAAGGGGCCGAATTACACAACCATCACCGCCTCAAACAATGCCGTGTTGACCCATCATTACGACCCGAAGGGCAATGTACGCCCGTGGGACAGAACATTGTATGTGAAGGTGGTGCGCGGTTTCCTTAGAGAGGGCGACCAGATCACCATCACTTTTGGCGACCGGTCAGGCGGATCACCGGGGATGCGGCTTCAGACATTTTGTGAGGACAGCTATGAATTTCATACATTGATCGATCCGATCGCAACCTATTGCTATCAACCCGTCCCGCACCAGCCAACGATCAGAATTGTGCCCGGCGCGCCAGAGAGATATCTGGCAATCGGCCCGACAATCCGCGCCGTTGGCGAGCAGTTCTCGGTCAAATTCAAGGGTGAGGACAAATGGGGCAACCCGTCCGATCAATGCGATATGACATTTTACCCAAAGGCCACTCTGCCACTCGCCGGATTGCCAGAGGTTATCAGCCTGAAGAGGGGAGAATTTGCCGGCAGTATAGACAATCTGGTGGCGCAGGAAGCAGGCGATCTGGCGATCGATTTTCACGATGACAGCGGCGGCGTAATTGCCTCCACCAACCCAATCCGGATTGAGGAAAATCCGGCATCGCGGCATTTCTGGGGTGACATCCACGGACAATCAGAGGAGACAATCGGCACCGGTTCAGCCGAGGATTATTTCAAATTTGCCCGCGATCGCGCCTTTGTCGATGTGACCGGGCATCAGGGAAATGATTTCCAGATCACCAATGAATTTTGGCGGCATCTGGATGAATTATGCGCCAGATACAATCAGGACGGCGCGTTTGTTACCATCCCGGGCTATGAATGGTCGGGCAATACCGGCCTTGGTGGCGACCGGAACGTCTATTTTGCCGCGGAGGGCCGCACCATTCGCCGGTCATCGCATGCGCTTGTCAGTGATCATTCAGATATCGGGACTGACTGCAACTCTGCCACAGAATTATTTGCCGCCTTCGCCGAAAATGATGAGGAGGATGTCGTTATATACGCCCATTGTGGCGGCAGATACGCCGATATCGAGCTTGCCCATGATGGCCGTTTCGAGAAATCCATGGAAATCCATTCAAGCTGGGGCACCTTTGAGTGGCTTGTCCATGATGCGTTCCGGCTTGGCTATCGTGTGGGGATTGTTGCCAATTCCGATGGCCATAAAGGCCGGCCCGGTGCCAGCTACCCCGGTGCAGCGCTGTTTGGGGCCGTGGGCGGGCTTACCTGTTTTCTGACTGACAGGCTCAGCCGTGAGAGCATTCTGGATTGCATTCGCAAGCGCCATCATTACGCAACAACCGGCGGCGCGCATGGGCGACCGCTGATCACGGTTACCGCGCAGTTCCCGCAAGGGGGAACGCTGTATCATGATGACCCACGCCATGGCCGTGACACGGGATATGAGGCGCATTCAGCCCAGATGGGGGATATCGTGCATCTGGCAGACGGCGATGCCCAGCTTGAGGTCGATGTCCGGGCCAGCACGCCCATCGAAAGGATTGATATCTTCAACGGGCTTGATCATGTCGAGACAATCCGCCCGTTTGAGAAAGAGGAGCTTGGCAACCGTATCCGCGTGATCTGGGAAGGGGCCGAATATCGGGGCCGCTTCCGTCAGGTGATCTGGGACGGGTCGGCCTTTCTGTCAGACAATGAGGTGGTGTCGGCCACAGCAATCAATTTTTTCAACAAGGACAAGACCCTGAACCAGCCCAGCGCAACCGCGTTGAACTGGCGGGCATTGACCACCGGCAATATTGGCGGCATCGAGATGACGCTTGCCGACCCTTATAGCGGCACCCTGAACATTGAAACACCTTTGATCAAGGCTGGCATCCCACTTGAGGAGATCGGCTATGAGGATGAGATTTTTGACAATAGTGGCGTTCTGCCCCGCTATCTTAAGCTGTTTCGGCTGCCCGATATAAACCCGCACAAGGCGCTTTCATTCACCCGGCAGATCTCCGTGAAGCCGGATGGCGACAGTCCAATCTTCATTCGTCTGACACAGGAGGATGGAACCTTGTGCTGGACCAGCCCGATCTATTTCTATCGCTAGGCTTTGGTTTTGGCTCTATCACCAGATGATGATTATTGGCCTGAGTTATTGGCCTGGGTTATTGGCCTGAGTTATTGGCCTGAGTTATTGGCCTGGGTTATTGGCCTGGGTTATTGGCCTGGGTTATTGGCCTGAAATTGTATCATCGGGTGATGAATTGACGTGAAAACAGATCAATACGGGCGGAGCTGGGTTGTTTTCGGCGCAGTTGCACTAGCCGAAAATCTGCGGATGTACTATAACGCCCCCAATGGTTAAGAGGGTGCCACCCCGGATCGAAAGCAAACGCCAATACTTGTTCGTGGTGCTTTTCAGCGGCTGGTCGTTGGTTCGTATGTGGTGGCGCGATTGGCGCGGCCTCGTTGCATCCACGATAGCAACCATTGGTGCCTCTTGGTCCTGACGACAATAGATTTGTTTGAATGACCGCCAACAAAAGTAACAGGACAGAATGACAATGCCGGCGTCTCTCCCCCCAACAGCATCGCTGCCCCCCAGTGACTATGTCATTATTGGTGGAACGGGCGATCTGTCGCTCCGAAAAATTTTTCCCGCCTTTTTCTGGCGCTATCTTGATGGCCAGCTTACCGATGAATATCGGCTGTTTGCAACATCGCGCGCCGCCCTGAGTGTCGCGGAGTTTGCCGCAAAATTGCGGCCATTTTGCGAGAGCGCCTTTGTCGATGGACATGCGACAACCGAAAAATGGGAGTCGTTCCTGAAGATCATCCAAATTGTAAATCTGGATCTCGTGAATGGAGAGGGCGCTGCGTTACTGGCAGACCAGATCGCCAAAAAGCACTCTGTCGACCGGCCCGCAATCTACTATCTGGCGATCGCACCAAGCCTGTTTGGCGCGGCCGTCAAGATGTTGAAGACTGCCGGGCTGGCAAGCGAACAGGCGCGGCTTGTCGTGGAAAAGCCGCTTGGCAACAGCGGCGACTCATCCCAGAAAATCAATGATGAGCTGGCCACGGTCTTTGCCGAACATCAAATTTACCGGATAGATCATTATCTCGGCAAGGAGACCGTGCAGAATTTGATGGCGCTGCGTTTTGCCAATGTGATTTTTGAATCGCTCTGGGATAACAGCCATGTCGATCATGTGCAGATTACCGTATCGGAGACCGTTGGCGTTGGTGGACGCGCATCCTATTACGATCAATATGGAGCGATCCGCGACATGGTGCAGAACCACCTGTTGCAGCTGGTCTGTCTTGTCGCGATGGAGCCACCAGCCAAGTTCAATGCCAATCAGGTGCGCGATGAGAAGCTGCGTGTTCTGCGTGCCCTGCGCCCGCTTGAGGCGGATGCGCTGGTGCTTGGACAATATGAGGATTATACAGAAGAGCTGGGCACCTCATCAAACACCGAAACCTATGTCGCAATGAAGCTGGCGGTTGATAACTGGCGGTGGGCGGGCGTGCCATTCTATATCAGGACAGGCAAGAAATTGCAGCAGCGCGCCTCTGAAATCATCATCACCTTCAAAGACCGGCCGCATGATATTTTTTCCAGTTCCGGGGATCGCAAAATTCTGGGACAGCCGAACCGTCTGATCATCAGGTTGCAACCAAGTGAGGGATTGCGTCTGCAAATGACATCCAAGCAACCCGGGCCTGGTGGCATGCGGCTGTTCCCCTCGGACCTCAATCTGAGCTTTGACGAAACCTTTGAGGAACGTCTGCCCGACGCCTATGAGCGGCTGTTGATGGATACTGCACGTGGCAACCAGACCCTGTTCATGCGGGTCGATGAGGTGCTTGCCGCCTGGGCGTTCATTGATCCGGTTCTGGCGCTGGCGGAAACCCGGACACCGCTGTCATACAGGGCCGGTTCAATGGGGCCGAAGGATGATTTGCTTGAGGCGGATGGTCGGTCATGGATCGACCCGCATGAGGATTGGTAGAGATGGTCACTGATCTAATCGTCCGCCAGCTGGCGCAGTCACTAGCCACAAACGGACAGGCAAGCCTTGTTGTCTGTGGTGGCTCCAGCCCGCTTGGCATTTTTGATGCGCTGGCAGCAGGTGAGCATGAAGATGAGGTGGATTGGTCAAAAGTGACAATCACCCTTGTCGATGACAGGCTGGTGCCGGCCGATCATGAACACAGCAATCAGAAATTGCTGCATGATCACCTGTTGCGGGGACCCGTGGCGGCGGCAAATTTCGTTCCCCTAGAGACCAATAATGCGGCCATGGATATCAGGCGGCCTTTTGACGTGATGCTGCTTGGCATGGGTGTTGATGGGCATTTTGCCTCGCTGTTTCCCGATATGGTGGATGAGGCTTCCTTGAAAATCGACACACCACCGATGATTTTGGAAACTGGACCAAAGGGATCTCCCACATTGCCGCGTGTGACGATGAATCTTGCCATGATCCTGCAATCAAGGCTGTTGATCCTGTTGGTGAATGGAGCTGAGAAACAGGCGGTTCTTCAGGCAGCGCAAACCGACACGAGGCTTCCGGTTCATGCACTGTTGAAACAGGATGTTACACGGCTGGAAATTGTCGCGGATTGACGCAAACCAGGAATATAAATCAGGACCAGTAAAGCCCGAGAAGGACGAAAAGACATGGCCACGCCAAATGACCGTATTCTGGAGATCCAAGACCGGATCCGCGCGCGAAGTCAGGACAGCCGACGCCGCTATCTTGAAGATATCGCGGCGATGACCAGCTCGCCTGATTCCGACCGGCGTCAGGTGTCCTGTTCCAACATGGCGCACGCCGCAGCCGGCGCTGGCGCGGATCAGGCTGATGTTCTGGGTGCCGGAGCCGAGTTGAAACCCAATGTCGGCATCATTACCGCCTATAATGACATGCTGTCGGCGCATCAACCATTCGAGACCTATCCACAGATCATCAAGGCGGCAGCGCGTGAAGTGGGCGCAACGGCGCAGGTCGCCGGCGGTGTGCCGGCAATGTGTGACGGTGTCACGCAGGGGAGGCCGGGGATGGAATTGTCGTTGATGAGCCGGGATGTGATCGCGATGGCGACCGCTGTCGGCCTGTCGCATGGTGTGTATGACGCTGCAATCTGTCTTGGCGTCTGTGACAAGATTGTTCCCGGGCTGGTCATTGGTGCCCTGTCCTTTGGCCATATGCCAGTTGTTTTCGCCCCGGCCGGGCCGATGTCTACAGGCATCCCAAATGCGGAAAAAGCGGCGGTGCGCAAGGCATTTGCCAGAGGTAAGGCAAGCCGGGAAGAATTGCTGAAATCAGAGGTGGCGGCGTATCATGGCCCCGGTACCTGTACCTTTTATGGCACAGCAAATTCAAACCAGATGTTGATGGAGGTGATGGGGCTGCATCTTCCCGGTGCCGCCTTTGTCCATCCGCATGATGATTTGCGGCACGCGCTCACAATTGCTGCAACCCAGCGCGTCATCGAGCTGTCCCGGCAAAAGGGCGCCGCGCAGCCGATTGGCGAAATGCTGGATGAACGCAGCTTTGTGAATGCCATTGTTGGATTGCATGCAACTGGCGGTTCGACAAATCACACCCTGCATTTGCCAGCGATGGCAGCGGCAGCCGGGATCACTCTCACCTGGCAGGATTTTGCCGATCTTTCAGAGATGACACCGCTGTTGGCCAGAGTTTATCCAAATGGCAGCGCCGATGTAAACCATTTCCATGCCGCAGGTGGCATGGGATTTGTGATTGCCGAACTGCTGGAGAGCGGGCTTCTTGATGGGAGTGCGAAAACGGTGGGCGGTGCAGATCTGAATGATTACGCGAGCGAACCATTCCTCGATGGTGGCAATCTCGTCTGGCGCGATGCCCCAAGAGTTTCGGGCGATGGTGACATTCTGCGCCCGGCAAGTGACCCGCACAGCGCCACTGGTGGATTGAAAATGCTGGATGGCAATCTTGGCAAGGCGGTGATCAAGATATCCGCCGTTGACGATACACGCCATGTGATCAGCGCACCGGCAGCGATATTCACCACCGAGGCCGAGGTCAAGGCGGCCTATCAGGCGGGTGATCTGAACAGGGATGTTGTGGTGGTTCTCAGGTGTCAGGGTCCGATGGCGACAGGCATGCCGGAATTGCACAGCCTGACACCGCTGCTCGGTAATCTGCAGGATGAGGGATATAAGGTGGCATTGGTCACGGACGGGCGCATGTCCGGTGCCTCCGGGTCTGTGCCTGCCGCCATTCATCTGTGCCCGGAGGCGGTTGATGGCGGGCCTATCGGCAAGATCGAGAATGGTGATCTCATCACGCTGGACGCAAAGCAGGGAACGCTTGTTGCCGATGCTGATCTTGAGACACGCACCGCCCTTGGCATTTCAAACCTGCCAGCCCAGCGCGGTTTTGCAAGATCCCTGTTTGCTGGTCTGCGGCAACAGGCAACAGGCGCGGAACACGGAGCCGGGCTAAATTTACTGGAGCGATCACAATGAGCGACAACCCACATCAAATCATTGAGGGGATTCTGGATCTGAGTCCGGTCATGCCGGTCATCGTTATTGATGATGCCAAGGATGCGTTGCCGCTTGCTGACGCGCTTCTGGCTGGCGGGTTAAAGACGATTGAGATCACTCTGCGCACCCCGGCAGCCCTCGCTGCCATCGAGGCCATCGCCAGCCACCGTCCCGAAATCTGTGTCGGAGCCGGCACTGTGGTTTCAGCCAGTTTGGCGGAAGCGGCGCGCAAGGCGGGTGCCAGTTTTGCGGTATCGCCGGGCACCACGCCAGCTGTTGTGGCGGGATGCGCCGCCGCCGGACTGCCGCTATTGCCGGGGGCATCGACTGTTTCGGAGATCATGACACTGCATGAGGCCGGCCTCACCGCGATGAAGTTTTTTCCAGCCAGCGCGGCAGGTGGCACCGCGTTCGTGAAGTCACTTGCCAGCCCGCTGCCGCAGATCACCATCTGCCCAACAGGCGGGATCAGCACCGAGACAGCAGCTGAGTGGCTCGCCCTGCCAAATGTAAGATGTCTTGGTGGCTCATGGGTCGCGCCGCAGAAACTCATCGCTGGCCAGCAATTCGCAACCATTGAAACGCTGGCCAGAGAGGCGGCGGCACTCTAGGCTTTGTCCAGCAGATATAAGGGGAAATAAAAGATGAAATTCGGCATTCTTGGTGATGCGAAAATAGCCCGCGAAAAGGTTATTCCGGCCATCCACGCAGCAGGTCATGAGGTCATTGCACTTGGCCGACGTGCGCCCGATGCAAGGGCGGATGATCCGATTTATGCGGGCGTTACGCAGACCGATTATGAGGGCGTGCTGGCAAATCCAGATGTCGAGATCATCTACAACCCCCTGCCAAATCACCTGCATGTTCCCTGGTCGATCAAGGCCATGCAGGCTGGTAAGCATGTGATTTGCGAAAAACCGATTGCGCTCAATGGTGCGGAATTGCAGCAGCTTGAGGATGCCGCCCAGACGACAGGACAATATGTCTATGAGGGCTTTATGATCCGCCATCATCCGCAATGGAAATGGGTGCCTGAGGCACCAATCGGCCGGGCGCAGGGTGTACAGATTGTCTTTGCCTATCCGACCCTGAACGCCGACAACATCCGCAATGTACCCGAATATGGGGGTGGCCCGCTTTATGATATCGGGTGTTATGCGATCATGGCTGGCATTCTCATCTTCGGGGGCGGGCCTGAGAGCATCACCGTTCAGATGGTGATGGATGAGGCGCATGGTGTCGAGAATTTTGCCTCCGGGCTGCTTGTGTGGCCGGGCAACCGGCATCTGACTTTCACCGTCTCCAGCTCATCCGCCCTGACCCAAGCGGTGCATGTGATCGGCACAGAGGGCGCCGCACGACTGGAAGTGCCCTTCAATCCGGTTGGCCCGACAACGGGTTATCTGATGCGGAATGGCCTTGGCCCGGGTGACGCCATCACATTTCCTGACTGCGATCAATATGCGGTGATGGTTGAGGATGTCATTGCCTCAATTGCCGCTGGTGAGCGGCCGGATTTCGCGCATAGCCAGATCGTGACATCATGCCTTGAGACCATGCTTGCGCATCGTCCCCGCTGACTGGGCATCATGCTGTGACCTCCTATCCTGACTGCACGAGTTATCCTGACTTCACGAGCCCGGCATTTCTGCGGGATCACATTGCCAGCATTCTGAATTTCTATGCGCCGCACGCCCGCGATCACGAAGGGGGATTTTTCCACCATTTTCTTGATGATGGCACGGTCTATGATGCCAGCACACGGCATCTGGTCAGCAGCACACGCTTTGTTTTCAACTATGCCAGCGCCTTTCTGCATGGCGGCAATGAGCAGCATCGGGATTGGGCGGCACATGGGCTTGCCTATCTGCGCAGTCATCACCAGATGCCCCCGCTCCGGCAAAATCTGCCCGGCCATTTCTGCTGGCAACGACATGGCAAAGACATCGAAGATGCGCGGGCAATGGCCTATGGCCACGCCTTTGTCATGTTGGCAGCGGCCTATGGGGTGCGCGCCGAAATTGACGGTGCGGCAGAATTGCTGGACGACAGCTGGCAGTTGATGGAGGCATTGTTCTGGGATGGGGAACATGGTGCCTATGCCGATGAACGGGACCAGAGCCTCGACATCCTGTTACCCTACCGGGGGCAGAACGCCAACATGCATGCGGTTGAGGCATTGCTTGCCGCCTATGAAAGCACGAGGGAGGCACGTTATCTTGATCGCGCGGCCATAATTGCCGGTAAATTTACCGTCACAATGACAGCCTCGACCGACGGCCAGATCTGGGAACATTACACAAATGACTGGCAGCATGATTGGGACTACAACATCGACAAGCCGGATGATCTGTTCAAGCCTTGGGGCTATCAACCCGGGCATCAGGTTGAATGGGCAAAATTGATCCTGCAGCTGCATCGACACAGACCGGAGGGCTGGCATATTGAACGCGCCTGCGGGCTGTTCGATGGGGCGATGGAAAAGGGCTGGGATGAGGTCCATGGTGGGCTGGTCTATGGCTACGCACCGAACGGTGATTTCTGCGATGCCAATAAATATTTCTGGGTGCAGGCAGAGGCCATAGCCGCGGCCTGGCGGCTGTTTTCTGTCACCGGGAGCGAGTCCTACCGGCAGCATTATCAGCGACTATGGCAATGGTCCTGGGATCATCTTGTCGATCACCGCCATGGTGCCTGGTTCCGCATCCTCACCCGCGATGGGCAGTGGATGGAGCCGTATAAATCGCCTGCTGGCAAGGTTGACTATCACACGCTTGGTGCCTGTTACGACATTCTGGATGCGATGGCTGGTTCTTAAGATAGCTGGTTTTTGGATGGCTGGTTCTTGGATGGCTGATTCTTGGATGGCTGGCAGGTGAACAGCTAGGCGTCAACAATGCGCGGTGCCAGATGGGCATTGCCCAAAGCCACCTGTGCACCGCGAAGTCCCGCATGAGGATCAACTGACAGCCAGATCGGGATCATCTTCATGAGAGGCTCGGTCACCCCTGTTTTCCGCACCCTGTCGGCAAAGGGGCT
The DNA here is from genome assembly GCA_004212735.1 of SAR116 cluster bacterium. Lineage (GTDB taxonomy): Bacteria > Pseudomonadota > Alphaproteobacteria > Puniceispirillales > Puniceispirillaceae > MED-G116. The sequence continues at coordinate 36,583 of SHBD01000003.1, read as the reverse complement.
GTGCGCGATCAGGGGCGCAAGTTTTGGCACGATTCCACCGCTGATGACGACACCCCGCCAACAGCCAAGGGTCAACACATTGTCGGCGATCACGGTGCCAAGAATACCAAGCAACATCATCGCAGCATCACGGCATAGACCCTTCTCGGCCACGGCCCTCTCGCCAATCTCGGGGGCTGTCATGACTGTCGGTTCATCCTCGCGGGCAGCCAGAAAGCGGTAGATAGTCTCCAAACCGCCGCCACTGACGAAATGTTCAGCGGTGACATGCGGGCGGCAACGACGCGTGAAGGCATCCAGCTCACGCTCATCATCACTGCGCGGTGAAAAGCTGACATGGCCACCCTCTCCCTCAATCGGGATGGGACCGTTTGCCGAGGGGATCAGCGCCGACACACCCAGTCCGGTTCCCGGACCAATAACCAGCAAGGGCGCGTTTTCATCGCCCTCACCCGATAGAATTTCGACATTGCCATTGTCACGCGGGTTTGTCTGGGCCAGCGCCTGAGCGGTGAAATCATTGATCACCAGAAGCCGCCGCAGGGACAGGCGGGTGAGAAGATCACGTTTGGCAAACCGCCAGTGATTGTTGGTCACATTGACTATTGCGGCCTTGACCGGCGCGGCAACGGCAATCGCCATGGCGTCAACATGCGCACTTTTTTCAGCGCCCACAATTTGCCGGTAAGCCTCAACCGCCGCATCAATGGTCGGAAAATCCGCGCATTGTGCCGTCCAGATGTCAGTCAGGCTGGCACCCTTTGTCTCGGCGAAGGCGAATCGCGCATTGGTGCCACCAACATCTGAGACAATAGAACTCATCTGACAAATCCCCTGCTTTCCTGCAAGGCCAGAGCCTAAAGGCAAAAGCTGTTAGCGGCAACGCCCACTACGAGGCGAAAAAGAAAGGCGGAGAGCGGCGCTAGACAGACAGCAGCGAGGCCGTATCAAGCATGCGCTTTGAAAAGCCCCATTCATTGTCATACCAGCTGAACACCCGCGCCATGCCGTCCGGCATCACGCGCGTCTGATCGAGATGCGCCACCGAGGAGGCTGGGCAGCCATTCATGTCAATCGACACAAGCTCCTTGTCGGTCACATCAAGAACACCGGCAAGCGGCCCATCGGCAGCATCGCGCAACGCCTGATTGATCGCCTCAGCAGATATGGCTGTGGCCGGCTCAAACACCAGATCAACAGCCGAGACATTGGGAGTTGGCACCCTGATCGCAACACCATCCAGTTTCCCCGAAAGCTCGGGGAGGACAAGACCGACTGCCTTTGCCGCGCCGGTTGTTGTGGGGATCATGCTCAAAGCAGCGGCGCGCGCCCGGTAACGGTCCTTATGCTCACCATCAAGCAGAAGCTGATCCCCGGTATAGCTGTGGATGGTTGTCATGAAGCCCTGCCTGATCCCGCAGGTCTGATGCAGCACATGGGCAATCGGTGCCAGACAATTGGTGGTGCATGAAGCGTTGGAGATGATCCGGTGTTCCGGGCGAAGCGCCGTGTGATTAACCCCGTAGACAATGGTGATGTCAGCGCCATTCGAGGGGGCAGAGACCAGCACCTTCTTTGCCCCGGCCTCGATGTGCATGGCTGCTTTGTCTGCTGCGGTGAATATACCCGTACATTCAAAAACAACATCAACGCCCAGTTTGGCCCATGGCAGCGCGGATGGATCGCGCTCGCTGGAATAGCCGACCTCGCAATTATTGGTCCTGATCACATCACCATCCACAGTGACCGGTGATTTCAGACGACCATGGACAGAATCATATTCCAGCAGAAAGGCAGCTGTCTGGATATCGGCAAGATCATTCACGGCAACGATTTCAATATCGGACCTGGGAGATTCCTCAAAGGCGCGCAGCACATTGCGGCCAATGCGGCCAAATCCATTGATACCAACTCTCAAAGTCACAATAAATTCTCCCCGTCGGCGACTGTAAATTGTCGCAGACTCAAACCCAAATCATCACCTCATCAGTTTGTAAACTGACAAGCACTGTTTTCTCTCGCACCTAATCTTCTGTCCGAGATGTCTTCTGTCAGACATGTCTTCTGTCGCACATATCTTTTCTTGAATGTATCTTCTCTTGCGCAAAACCCATCAACAAATGCGTGACCTAAGTTAGCCGATGAACTGTACCTGCGTCAAAATATGACAGATTTTACAGACTTTTGGTGAATTTCATCAACCAAGGAAGATGAGGGTATGGGCGGGCCTGTGAGGACCTGTGTACCTGTGTGGGCCGGTGATCCGCCATCGATTCATGACAGAGAGTGCCCGGCGCAACAGCCAGCAGCGCTCAATCCTGAAGCCTTGCAAACCGCGCCAGCCAATCCCGGGTTGTGTAGTCCGGGATTGGAATCGGCTTGACCTCCACCGGTGCCTGGGCCAGTTCGCCCGCCTCCTCACTCTCCTCAGATGAAAAACCATCTTTTGGCGAATGGGGCTGTTGCTGCGCGCCATTGCGCGGGTCCTGCCCGAACCGGATGTAATTGACGATATTCATGTAATTACCGCTTTTTTACTCACCAACGGTTACGACCAAAATGTCAGTCTTTTTAGGAACCTCTCCAGCAACCCCATAATTTCATGATTCAAATGCCCCGTTCTCACAATTTTGTGATACGGTTTGCCAAATTAGAAATATAATTAGGGAGAGTGCAATGAATCTCAAAAAAATAACGTCATTTGTGGCTGTCGCGTTGCTGGCGACGGTTGCATCAACGGCACAGGCAAACACGGTAAAATGGTCAATGAAGGGTGATTCGTTGACGCTTGATCCGCATGAGCAGAACGAAGGTCCGACAACCATGGTTTCGCGCCAGATTTATGAGGCGTTGGTGAGCCGTGGGCTGGATATGTCAATCGAGCCCCAGCTGGCAACAGAGTGGACAATTGAGAACCCGACAACATGGGTCTTCACGCTGCGCAAGGGTGTCACCTTCCATGATGGCTCGCCGCTGACAGCATCAGATGTTGTTTTCAGCTTCAACAGGGCGAAATCAAAGACCTCTGACTTCAAGGAATATATCGACAGCGTTACCTCGGTTGAGGCCGTTGGCGCGGACAAGGTGAAGCTGGTCACCGAAGGACCAAATCCCATTCTGCTGAACCAGATCTCAAATATCTTTGTGATGTCTGAAGCCTGGTCAAAGGCAAACGACTCGGCGCTTCCAGGCGATTTCAATGCTGATGAGAAAACCTTTGCCTCGAGCAATGCAAACGGCACCGGCCCGTTCAAGATCACCCTGCGCGAACAGGATACCAAGACCGTTTTCGAAAAGAATGACGGCTGGTGGGGTACAGTCGCGCATAATCTTGACCGCATTGAGCTGTATCCGATTGCCAATTCTGCCACCCGCGTGGCATCGCTGCTGTCCGGTGAGATTGACATCGTGACAGATGCGCCGGTGCAGGATCTCAAGCGTATCGACAGTTCTGCTGGTCACACCGTGAACAGCGTTGAGCAGATGCGGACGATTTTCCTTGGCATGGATCAGGGCAGTGCTGAGCTGCGTTCATCAAACATCAAGGGCAAGAACCCGCTGGCTGACAAGCGCGTCCGTCAGGCGTTCTATCAGGCGATCGATATTGAAGCGATCAAGAAAAAGGTCATGCGGGGTCTGAGTTCACCTGCCGGCATCATCACCTTCCCGGGTGTCACCGGCTATACCAAGGACCTTGATGCGCGTCTTGCCTATGACCCTGATGCCTCAAAGAAGCTGCTGGCCGATGCCGGTTATGGCGATGGTTTTGACATCACCCTGAACTGCCCGAATGACCGCTATGTCAATGACGAGGCGATCTGCACGGCTGTTGTCGGCATGCTTGGCAAGGTCGGCATCAACGTCAATCTGTTCGCCCAGACAAAGAGCACACATTTTCAGGATCTGAAAAACGGTCTCAGCGATTTCTACATGCTGGGCTGGGGCGTGCCGACATTGGACAGCCACTATGTCTTCAGCTTCCTGTATGATTCGAAGGGTAGCTGGAACAAGGTCGGTTTCGACAATGCCCGCGTTGATGAGTTGATCCAGACAATGGTTGTCGAGGTTGACCCGGCAAAACGTAATGCCGCCATTGCCGAGGCATGGGCGATCGTCAGCGACGATATCTCCTATCTGCCGCTGCACCATCAGGTCATCTCATGGGCGTCGAAGTCCAATGTGGATGTGCCAATCCGTCCGAATAACGAACCTCTGTTCCGCTTCGCGACCGTGAACTGAATTGTAACAGCCCCCCATTGCCCTGAGCGATGGGGGGCTGTGCCTCCAAGGTTCGATTTTGTTAAACTATTTTCTCAAACGAATTATGCAGTCCGTCGGTGTGATGCTGTGTGTCGCGCTGCTGTCCTTTTCGCTGTTCAATTTTGTCGGCGATCCGATCAACAATATGGTCGGCGAGGAAACCTCCACCGAGGAACGGGCGGAGCTGCGCGAGACACTGGGGCTGAACGACCCCATCCATATCCAGTTTGGACGGTTCGTGGTGAATGCCGCGCAGTTCAATTTTGGAAAATCCTATCAATTGCGGCGCCCGGTTTCGGAATTGATCGCCGAGCGGATGCCGGCAACGCTGGAGCTGGTGATCGCTTCCAGTATTCTGGCGCTCGGTTTTGGAGTGTTTCTCGGCGTCTATACCGGGATTAACCGGACAGGCGTCCTGAGCAACATCATCCTGTTTGTCTCGCTGGCCGGTGTGTCGTTGCCGACATTCGTCATCGGCATTCTGTTTATCTATATCTTTGCGGTGATATTGGGCGTTCTGCCCTCCTTTGGACGCGGCGAGGTTGTGCAAATCGGGTTTTGGAGCACGGGGCTTTTGACGGCATCTGGGCTCAAAGCACTGATCCTGCCATCACTGACCCTCAGCCTGTTCCAGATGACCTATATCATTCGTCTTGTGCGGGCCGAAATCATGGAAATCCTGCAAACGGACTATATCAAATTTGCGCGCGCACGCGGCATCAGCAATCGCAGCATCTATTTCGGTCATGCCTTGCGCAACAGCCTGATCCCGGTGGTCACGATCGCCGGGATTAATATTGGTACTCTGGTTGCGTTTTCGATCATCACCGAGACTGTTTTCCAATGGCCGGGGATGGGTTTTCTCTTCATTCAGGCGGTCAAATTTGTCGATATTCCGATCATGTCGGCCTATCTGGTTTTCATCGCGCTTGTGTTTGTGGCGATCAATTTCATTGTCGACATTCTGTATTTCCTGATCGATCCGCGTCTGCGAACAAAGAGTGAGAACCGAGATGGCTGATCGTTCCGCAGGCCTGATCCACCGGATCAGGGACAGTGATATTTTTCACAGCTTCATTCATTCGCCAACAGCGCTGATCTCAAGCTGTCTGCTTGTGGTGATCCTGCTGACATCATTTCTGTGTGAGTTTGTGGCACCGCACGATCCCTTCACGCCGGCGTCACTGTCATTGATGGATGCCTTCACGCCGCCTTTCTGGGCAGAAGATGGTAGTATGGTTTTCCTGTTCGGTACTGACGGACAGGGGCGCGATCTTCTCTCTGCCATTCTCTATGGCACACGGATATCCCTTATCGTTGGCTTTTCCGCGATCCTGTTCAGCGTCATTTTTGGCGTCTCACTGGGCCTCACCGCAGGTTATTTCGGCGGGCGTTACGAAACGGTCATAATGCGTCTTGCCGATGTGCAGCTTACCATTCCAAGCATTCTGATGGCGTTGCTGGTCGATGGGGTTGTGCGCGGCATCATCTCGCGTGAGCTGCATGATGAGGTGGCCATCTATGTGCTGATTTTTGCCATTGGCATTTCGGAATGGCCGCAATTTGCCCGGGTGGCGCGCGGCGCAACGCTGGTTGAAAAGAACAAGGATTATATCTCAGCTGCGCGGATCATCGGCCTTCCGAACAGGCTGATCATGTTCAAACATATTCTGCCAAACATTCTGCGGCCGATATTGGTGATCGGCACGATCGGCCTTGCCCTCGCCATTCTGGCCGAATCGACGCTCAGCTTTCTTGGCGTTGGCGTCCCGCCGACCACCCCATCGCTTGGCACGCTGATCAGGCTTGGCAATGATTTCCTGTTTTCCGGTGAATGGTGGATCAGCTTTTTCCCCTCATTCTTTCTTGTCATCCTCGCTTTTTCCATAAATTTGCTGGGTGACTGGATGCGCGACACACTCAATCCGAAGATAAATTGATGGCAACCCGAAGATAAATTGATGGCAACCCGAAGATAAATTGATGGCAACCCGAAGATAAATTGATGGATTTTCTAGAAATCACCAATCTGAATATTTCCTATCCAACACGCCGGCTTTTGGTGGCTGCTGTACAGGATGTCAGCTTTTCCGTGAGGAAGGGTGAAATTCTGGGCCTTGTCGGCGAGTCCGGATCCGGCAAGAGCACCATTGGCCGGGCAATTCTGGGGTTGCTGGATGAGCCGGGAAAGATTGAGGGTGGCACGATCCAGCTGGAAAATCATGATCTGGCTGATCCAGCCACCGAGATCAGCTCCTTTCGCGGCAAGCGCATTGGCCTCATTTTTCAGGACCCGCAAACCTCGCTGAACCCGGTGATGACAATTGGCGAGCAGCTGATTGAGACCATTCAGACCCATCTGCAGCTGGACGCCAATGAGGCCCGCAAACGCGCGGTCGCGTTGTTAGACGATGTCGGCATCATCAATGCCGATGCCCGGTTTAACGATTATCCGCACCAGTTTTCAGGGGGTATGCGCCAACGGGTCGTGATTGCCCTCGCGCTCTGCGCTGACCCGGATATCCTGATCGCAGATGAGCCGACAACAGCGCTTGATGTCTCCATCCAGTCACAGATTCTGGCATTGCTGCAGAAGCTAAAGGCAGACCGTAATCTTGCTGTTATCCTTATCACCCACGACATGGCCGTGATCAGCGAGGTTGCCGACAGGGTTGTGGTGCTAAAGGACGGGCGGATTGTCGAGATGGGCGCCCCGGCTGCGGTGCTTGGCACCCCCTCGCAGACCTATACGAAAAGTCTTGTCAGCTCAGTCCCGCCGACAGACCGCCGCATTGACCGTTTCCCGATCATGGGTGCCGAGCAGAACCATGCGGCTGACCACAATCTGAAAATTCTCAACCGCTGGCAGCTGCAGAAAAACACCGGTGCCTCGCTGGTGCGCGTCGAGGCTCTCAGCAAGAGTTTTTCCAGTGAGGGTTTCATGCGCATTGGCACAAATGAACCCGTCCATGCGGTCAGGAATGTCTCGTTCGAGATCAGGGAGGGTGAATCCTTTGGTCTGGTTGGTGAGAGTGGCAGTGGTAAATCGACCATCGCCAAGATGATCGTCAGATTGATTGAACCCACGTCCGGCGCAATCTTCTTTGAGCAGGACGATATCACAACGCTTGACGGGCCGGCCCTGCTCGCCTTTCGCCGCAAGATACAAATGGTTTTTCAGGATCCCTATTCGTCACTGAATGGCCGTATGAAAATCAAAAACATCATCGCCGAGCCAATTCTCCATCACAATGCGCGGCTGGAACGGGCGGATATCGATCATTATGTCGATGATCTGCTTGCCGCGGTCGATTTGCCAGCGTCAAGTAAGGAGCGCTACCCCCATGAATTTTCTGGCGGGCAGCGACAGCGCATTTCGATTGCCCGTGCCTTGGCAACGCAGCCAAAATTGCTTGTCTGTGATGAACCAACTTCGGCGCTCGATGTGAGCATTCAGGCACAGATCCTGAATTTGTTGAAGGATCTGCAGGAAAAACTCGGATTGACGATATTGTTTATCAGCCATGACCTGCCGGTTGTCCGGCAAATGTGTGACCGCATCGCCGTTCTGAAAGACGGGGCGGTGTGTGAAATTGCCGCCGCAGAACAGCTATTCGCATCGCCAGAGCATAGCTACAGCCAGCATCTTCTCAACTCTATGCCGAAATTCCAGCCCTAGACGGGGGTTATCCCAGCGTTGGATATAGCAGCAGGATCACCGCTGCCGAGCCACCCATCTGGAGCAGATAAAGCCCGACAGACAAGCCATGCAGACGGCCAAAACGCGATTTTGCCGCTTGTGCCGCCGGTGCCGCCGCGTCACCAGCCAGCATCAGATCACGCTGGGTGTTGATCTTGGGTGTCAGGACCAGCCAATTGACCAGAAAGAAAAGAGCTGAGGTCAGGGAAATGAGACGGGCTGGACTCGGCGGGGCCAGAAATGCGGTGAAGGTGGCCGCTGTCGCGACAACAAAGCCAAAGGCAAAAATCCGTGGAAACACATAACGCAGAAATTTGCTGGCCGACGGCATATCCAGTGCTTTGAGCGCAGAGGGTGAAATCACCGCCACAAAAAACACCATGAAGCCCAGCATGGCAGCGTGAATCAACAGCGTGGCAACAAACATCACTCTATCCTCTCAAAAACAACCTGTCGTCAGCCTGATATGGGTAGACCACCCAGCCGAGAAAAGGGGGACGGTGAGATCAACCCGCCCCGCCATGACCCCGCCATGACCAGTTCATGATCACTCCATGACCAGTTCATGATCACGACAGGAGCGCGCCATGACCAAGACTTGACCAAGACAAGACTGGGCCAAGAGAGCATCAAGAGAGCGGTGAGAGTCGCCAACACCCTTGACCAGTGCCAATTTTCTGGCAAGGTTTGGGAAAGCAAAATGAGACTGTTCATCCATGCGTAAGTTTTTTCTGATTGCCCTGATACTGGGGTGTGGAACGCCAGCCTTCGCCGCCGCGCCTGACGGCAAGGGGCTGTTCTGCACTGATCAGACGATTGCCGATGAAACGGCTGACATTGACCTCGTCATTGGCGCCAAATTCATCGCGTTCTGGTTTGATCAGGGCCGTGCCTCGACAACAAAATGGCAGCGGCGCAATGACGAGATTATCCTCCGCTCATCGCCAACCGGCAGCAATTATGTGACCAGCAGCGATGAAATTGGGTGGATTTCCACCACCCATACAAAAGATGGAACCCGCGAGGAAACCTATAATATTGATCGCAAGACCCTTGTGGCAAAGGGAATAAACCCCAGACGCACACAGGAATTTGCCTGTGAGGTCATGCCTGAGAAAAAACAATACAAACAGAAATTGGCCACGACGCGTGAGGCGCTGCAGGACCGATATGATGAGAGGCTAAAGGCCAACCAATTCTAACTGCAAGATTTATCAAAGGCCCAGCTGGTGACTATGTCCCAGCCCAGCTCGAAGAAAACAGACTAAAACAAGGGGGAAGAGATGGGCAATCTGGACATCGGCAATATCGCAGCAAACTATGAGACGAATGGATATGTCTCGCCGGTCCGGCTGCTCTCAAAGGCGGATGCGGCGCATCATCGGGGTCTGTTGGAGGCGGCGGAAACATCGTTCGGCAACATGCATTATCGCAGCAAAATGCACACCATTCACACCTCACCATTGACGCTGGCCACCCTGCCATCGGTGCTGGATATCGTTGAGCGGATGATCGGACCGAATATTCTGCTCTATAACGTCACCTACATCATCAAGGAGCCAAAGACCCAAACGCATGTCAGCTGGCATCAGGATCTGACCTATTGGGGGCTGAGCCATGATGATCAGGTATCCATGTGGCTGGCGCTGTCACCGGCGACACTGGAAAGCGGCTGTATGCGGATGATTCCCGGCTCGCATCTGGGGGGGCGAATGGAGCATGCCGCAACAGAGGACAGCAACAATGTCCTGTTGCAGGGCCAGACGGTTTCAGGGGTCAACGAAGATGAGGCTCACGCTTGCCCGCTGGCACCTGGCGAGGCGACCTTTCATCATGGCTGGACGTTGCACGCCTCAATGGCAAACCAGAGTGATGACCGGCGGATTGGGCTGAATGTGCAATATCTGGCAACCCATGTCCGGCAGACAAAACATGATCTGGACACGGCCATGCTGGTCAGGGGACAGGATGATTATCGTCACTTCGACTATGACAGGCCGGCCACATCCGACCTTGACCCGGCGGCGATTGCGCATCAGGCGCTGCTTGAGAACCGCTATGTCAGCATCGCCGGCAAGCAGTAAACGCGTGTGCCGCCATTTTTTCAGACGGCAGACCGACATCTCCGGGCGAGCCTGACCGGCCAATCGGACTAGAGTGAACTGGTTGGGCTGGGTTGGTTGGACTAAGCTGGCTGGGCTGGCTGGGCTGGCGCTCAAATCCCCAGATGCAGCTTCGGCTTCCAAAAGGGGCGGAACAGCTCAATCTTCGGGCAGCGGTTCATCACCACCTTGAGGCCGGCCTCCTCGGCGAGGCGCGCAGCGTCATGATTGATCACACCGATCTGCCCCCACAGCACCTTGGCACCGATGGCGATCGCCTCTTCAGCAATGCCATATAGATCCTCGGGCTTTCTGAACACCTCAACCATATCAACCGGACGGTCGATCGCGGCAAGGCTTGGATAGACCTTGAGACCACGGATTTCCTCAAGCCCCGGGCGCGGGTTGATCGGAATCATATCATAACCGGTTTCATGCAACACACGCAGCACACCATAGCTGAACTTCGTCTTGTCCGGGCTGGCGCCGACCATGGCAATCGTCTTGACCGATGTCAGAATGCCTTGCAGATATTCATTGCTATAGGGCTCTTCATGGTTCATGTGGGTCATTTTTCAGTATCCAATGGTGTTGCGATATCAGCCTTGAGCTCATGCGGGGCGAGTGGATCACGGAACGGATTGCGATAGAGCCTGTCATGGCTGTCGACGCCAATCTCCAATGTGCAATCTGATTTGGCCCGCGCCACGCACAAAATTACATAGCCGTCATTGATCTGCCTGTTGTTGAGAGCGACCTGCGCCCGCTGGTCTATGTCGCCGTCGATGAGCTTTGCCGCACAGGTGATGCAGCCGCCATATTGGCAGCCATAGGGAAGATCAACGCCCTGCGCCCGCAACTCATCAAGCAGCGGCTTGCGGCCGGTCACTTCATATTCCGCGTTGTCGCGATTGGCGAGAGTGATTTTCATCATAGCCAGATATCACTTGTGCAGTCGCCACCGGGGTAGCGTGCTTCATGGCAGCGGCTCGGGCCGTTTGGCTCCTTGCCAAAATCAACAATGAAGTCCTTGTTGATCTCCATGCCACCATTGACCGGATCACAATCAATCATCACCATAACCCCGCCCTGTTCGCGGATTTCGGGATAGAACTGATTGTCCCATGTGCTGAATAGCGATGTCGTCACATAGAGCCGCTTGCCATCCAGGCTGAGCTGGAACATCTGTGGCCCACCGGCCATTTTGACGCCATTGACCTCTGGTGCCTTGCCCAGCAGTCCACCCATCCAGACCTGACCGGTCAATTTCGGGTTATGCGGGTCGGAGATATCATATTGCCGCATATCTCCATGCAGCCAGTTATTCAGATAGAGATATTTGTCATCCATCGAGACGAGGATGGCTGACATCACGCCAGGGACCGGAATGGGCCATTCGGGATGTGGCTCATTCTCGACATCAATGATTTTCTCCCACTGCCATTTGCCGTCATCATTCTTCCACCAATGAATGACGTTGGAGCTCAGCGCCGCCCCGCAAAAGCCGTGCGTGCTGTCCGGGTTGTGATGGAATTTGACTTCCAATGGCACAAGACCATCTTCACCGAGATAGAATGTCTCGACAGGTTCTCGCTTTTCAAAATCCCAGAAATGCAGCTCGCGTCCGTATTTGAGGTGGCCTACCTCCTCCAGATCGAAGCCGGGCATGAAGGTGTTGGGCGCTGCCCATTCGGATGAAACCATCACATTATGGCGTGGCTGATACCAGAAATCATAACCGAATTTGATATCGCCCATCGAGTTTTCCCACCGCCCGACAATCTCAAAATCCTTGTTCAGATGCAGATAGCCGCCCGGTGCCTCACCCTTGGCGTTGCCCAAAAATGAAATGATGATCTCTGATCCCAGACAATGCACCGTATGCGGGCCGGAAAGATCAGCCTTGGCCTTGATCTCAGCACCATCAATCACTTTGTGAAGGCGCGGCGCACGCGGGTCGGTGGCGGTATCAACAACATGAATGTTGTTTGACCGCACCCCGGGAAGCAGCAGATAGCGGCGTGCCATGCTCTCATCATCAAAACAGGAGGAACAGGCGTTCCAGCCCATATGGTGAAGTTCATCCCCAATCCCCGGCATATCCAACCGGTGAATGACCTCGGAATATGTCGGGCTGTCCGGGTCGACATCAACCGTCGCCAGATAATCCGGCTTCTGGATGCCGGTGCCAGTATAGATCGCAATGGTGTAAAGCAATGTCTCACAAGGAGCCTTGATCGCTTCTGCGGGACTTGCGTAACCCGGACCACAACATTCCATCACCTAATTCTCCCTCTTTAAAATTCTTCTATAGACCCATTCTGTCAGCGATCGCCCTGATCCGATACATTTCACGCAAAACAGGTTTTTCGATGAGCTTGCCATCAATCACCACAAGGCCCGTATCCGCAGCCTCAAATTCCGAGATGATTCGCCGCGCCCGGGCAATCTGGTCTGCCGATGGGGTGAATACCTCATTCAGTGCGGCGATCTGTTTCGGGTGAATGGACCCTTTACCGGAAAAGCCGAGCGCGCGCGCCTGTTCGGCGGCAACGCGCATCCCGTCCGGATCCTCAAGATCAAGATAGGGCACATCAATCACATCAAGACCGGCCGCCGCCGCCGCATGCACCACACGAGACCGCGCATAAAGCAACGGCTCCCACGCAAGCTGGCACCGCAATTCGGCGGCCATATCAACCCCGCCAAAAAATATCGCATCAATGCGGGGGCTGCACCCGGCGATGTCATAGGCGGCTTCAAGCCCCTCATTTGTTTCAATGATGACATGAAGGCGGGTATCATGACCGGCCTCGGACAGCAGCTGATCAAGTGTGATTACCTCATCCGGTGTGCGGACTTTCGGCATCATCAGCGCCGGTGGCGGCGTATCACTCGCCAAAATGGCATTCACATCCTCAATGCCAAAACGTTCGCGCATTGAATTGATCCGGACAATCCGCTCAACCCCGTCATCAGCCTGCGGCTCGGCAAACAGCGCCAGCGCCTTGTCCCGGGCCTCGGCCTTGTCCTTGGGCGCAATGCCATCCTCCAGCTCAACGCAGACAATGTCGGCACCGCTGGCCAGCGCCTTTGGGAACATGTCCGGGCGCAGACCGGGCGTGAAAATGAAACTGCGGCGGGGACGAATATTGGTGGATGTGGAACTCATGTCTCGGTCTCTCAAAATCTTATATGTTTTACCCCGAAAAGGTATGTGACGCCGTTGGAAATACTGACCATTACTTCCCACAGGACGCAACCGTCATCTTCACCTATCGCAAAATCTTACTCTTAGTCAAATTAAAGTACAATCGGTCAGAAAATGTCGCCTTCCCTTATCAACATCATCCATCTTTTTATTTTGTGTTGCATGTGGGACGATAGCATATTGGAAAACTAGCATGTGGGACGATGGCGATTTGGTAATCCCGATAATCGGCAGCCATAGTCCCTGTTCCCGAAAAAATGCGGACGCCTTTGCCAACAACACGAATCGCCAACCATAAAAATCACCAACCAGAAAAAATGCCACAAAACAAAAAGACCTAGAGCTTCGGAGTAAATGATGGAACTCGCAGATGAAATAGTGATCCCCGCCACCCGAGACATGGTCTATAAAAGCCTCAATGATATCGAAATTCTGAAAAAATGTATCCCGGGCTGTCAGGAGCTTGTGGCGACAAGCGACACCGAGATGGCCGCCATTGTCGTTTTGAAAATCGGGCCCATCAAGGCCAAATTCAACGGCACGGTCACACTTGACCAGACACACGCTCCCCAGTTTTTCAGCCTCAGCGGCCAGGGTGATGGCGGCGTCGCAGGCTTTGCCAAGGGCGGAGCCGATGTCGAATTGGTCGCGGACGGTGCCAGCACAATCCTCAAATACACCGCCAAGGCCGAGACTGGCGGCAAGATTGCCCAGCTTGGCAACCGGCTGATCACCAGCACCGCCAAGAAGCTGTCAAAACAATTCTTTGGAAATTTTGAGACCGAAATGACTGGGGATGAGGCTGGCGACTGATCTGTTTGCGCGCAGGCCTGCGGCATCAGCTCACTTTTCGGCACTTTTCATTTGTCGCCCTTCTTTGGGGACGCCTTTTTTAGGGGAGCCAGAGCCTCCGGTGTATCAATATCGAGGTGAATGCTGTCATCAGGCCAACCAAGGCTGTTTACCGCATTCTTGTTTTCCGCAAAAATAATGCGCCCGCCAGCATCACCGGTCAGCGCTACCAGTTCATCAAAAAAACCACGTCCCCAAATCACCGGATTGCCACGCCTGCCATCAAAGACTGGCAGCGTGATCCGATCCGTTGCATCAGGCAGGCTGCTATGATCCCGCAGCAGAGCCGCAATCAGCTCCGGCCTTACCAGCGGCATATCACCCAGCGCGATCAGCACCGCCGCATGCGAGCCGTTTTGATGATGACGCACCCCGCAGGCCACCGAGGATGCCTGACCTGACTGATATTCATCATTGTAAATACAGGTGACAGGCAAATCATCAAGGGCAGCTGCAACAAGGCGATGCTCATGGCCGGTGACAATCACCAGATCATTCAGCCCGCCATCAAGCATTGCCTGCGCTGTTCGCCGAATGATCGGCACACCATCAATCTCTGCCAGCAATTTATTCTGCGCGCCCATGCGCCGTGATTGTCCGGCCGCCAGTATCACCCCGCCAATGGTTGCATTCGATATCTGCCGCCGTCCGACCATCCTGCGTGGCAGGGGCCGCGAGACAATTTCCATCAGCAAACCACCTGCGGCCATATCGGCAATTTCCGCTGCATCTATTCGCAGGTCGGCCAGCAACAGATGAAGGATCCAGTCAAAGCCATTCATCTTGATCGACCGGGCGCAGCCAGGCATGCCAATCACCGGCATCTCGTCAATATGTGACAGCATCAGAAGGTTGCCCGGATCAACCGGCAAGCCGAAATGATCGATACGGCCACCCGCGGCGATCACCCCCATCGGCACCTCATCGCGCCTGTCGGCGATTGCCGAACCACCAGCAATCAGCATGACAGCAGGGCCATTCGCCCGGGACGCCGTGATGGCTTGGTCTATCGCGGCTGCCTCATGCGCCACAACGCGGCTGTCAACCAAGGTACATCCAAGCTGGTTCAGACGTTGCTTTGCCGTCTGTTCAGTTGCCTTGAGGATTTTGTCAGCCATTCCAGGAATACGGGTCTGGATCAGGCCAAAGGACCGTGGACGCAACGCGTGAAATGAGATAACAGGCTCACCCGCCCCCAGCCCGATGACGGTGGCAACGGCCGTTTCAGCGACGCTGTAGGGAATGATCTTCAGTGTGGCGATCAGATCGCCAGCCTCGACAAGTTGATTATGCTGCACGGTTGAGAGCGTGATGCCCTCATCAACCATGTTGATATCACGCAGCCTCAGCCTGTCAACGCGCAGCAAGCCACGTTTTGTTGCATGTATATTGACGCGTCCGGTGGCGGCGACAGACAGCCTGACATTGGCAGGCATCATCGCTTTGGCGATCATATCGGCCGCTGCATCCTCGCCCAGATCACCATCTTCAAGCCTTGCAACGATAATGTCATCAATCCCATTTGCACGCAGGCGGGACAGATGATCCGATGTCAGGCAGGTGCCCTTGGCGATCCGCCCATCAGGCAGATCGACGGCGTAAACCAATATCGCGTCTAGACAATCGGACAATGCGCAGGGGCCAAATTTCACCCGGACATCTCCCCTGGCATACGCTCGGCGGCGATCATCTCAGCCAGAATTGACACCGCGATCTCGGCCGGTGTCAGCGCTCCGATATTTAGTCCGGCTGGCCCGTGAAGCCGGTTCACTTCATCCGCGCCGATACCGGCCTGCTGCAGCCGCGCGCATCTGGCCGCATGGGTGCGGCGAGACCCAAGACACGCGACATAGAAAGCATCGCTCGACAGCGCGGCGTGGAGCCCCGGATCGTCAATTTTCGGATCATGTGTCAGTGTGACAATTGCTGTGCGTGCATCCAGCCCAAGGGTGCGCATTACCTCATCCGGCCAGTCGGTAACGCATTCAATCTCGGGGAACCGCGCAGCCGCCGTAAACACCGCACGGGGGTCGATGATGGTGACATCATAGCCAGCCAATTTTGCCATCGGGGCCAGAAACTGGCTGATATGGACACCGCCAACGATAACCAGACGCCGCGCCGGCGGCTGCACCAGATAAAACAGATCGGACGCCTCATCAAGATAGCTGGCATCTGGTATCAAAGATGGTGAGGGTGGCTCAAGCGTTCCGGACGCGGCATTCAAGCACAGCGTGACCGGACGCCGGGCCCGCAGGTCCAAGGCCATGCTGGCCAGAGTCTGTGGCGTGATCCCGCCAGATCCAACCGGCGATACCAGAACAGCAATCCGACCACCACAAGACAGGCCAACTTCCCACGCCGTTTCATCGGCAACGCCAAAATCCAGACGTTTGCCACCGCCGGTGGTGATTGCATCGCTGCCCGCCTCGATCACGGCGCTCTCAACACAGCCGCCAGATACCGATCCTTCAACCAACATATCGTCCCGGATGATCATTACACTGCCAACGGGCCGCGGTGACGAACCCCACGTCTGAATGACAAAGGCAAGCGCCACACCATGACCGGCGGCATGCCACTCGGCTGCACCGGCGATCAATGAGCTGTTTGTCGGATTGCTGTCAAACATGGTCCTGCTGTCCATCCTGCCTTATCTTAATACCCGTTGGCGGGTTATGCTAGCCACAGGTTGTGATATGCTGGGCCTCATGCAGACGTCTTAACCGCTGCGGCATGTCATGATATGGTAGGTCAAGATATGGGCCGCTGGTTGCACGGGCCGCTCGTTGCATCTCAGCATGAATGGCAACAAATAAAGTTCCCAGAGGTGAATTGACTACGAGATTAAAGGTTTCAAATAGCGCATGATGCACAACATGCCCAAGAGGGAAAACCGCAGCAAATGGGGGAAACATGGCCAATGTCAGCTTTACGTTTAACGGCGAATCTGTCGGCGCGGAGGTGCCCGACAACACCTTGCTCGTTGAGTTCATCCGCGAGACACTTGGCAAAACTGGCACTCATATCGGGTGTGATACCAGCCAATGTGGCGCCTGTGTGATCCATATCAATGGTGAGTCGGTAAAATCCTGTACGATGCTGGCGGTCATGGCCAATGGCCAGGACGTCACAACAATCGAGGGCATTGCCGATGGCGACAAAATGCACCCGATGCAGGAGGCCTTTCACGAGAATCACGGTCTGCAATGCGGTTTTTGCACCCCGGGCATGGTGATGAGTGCCATTGAGCTGGTGACCAGGAACCCGGCCGCAAGTGAGCAGGAAATTCGTGAAGGTCTGGAGGGCAATATCTGCCGCTGTACCGGGTATCACAACATTGTGAAATCAGTACAGGCAGCCGCACAGGTCATGGCAGGAAAGTGACATGCCAGCGAATCTTGCGGGCCATCAATGACGCGCTGACCAAAGCTGCTGAATAGGAGGAAATCATGTATCAGACAAACTATGTCAGAGCCTCAAGCACAGACGATGCCGTGGCAAAACTGGACGATGAGGCAAAGCTTCTCGCCGGCGGCATGACCCTGCTTCCAACGATGAAGCAACGTCTTGCCAGCCCGGAAACGCTGATTGACCTTGCTGATTGCGGCCTTGCCGGCATTGAGGATCTTGGTGACGCCCTTAAAATTGGGGCGATGACGCGTCATGTCGATGTCGAAACGTCAGAGATTGTGGCAAAGAGCATTCCAGCGCTGGCAGTGCTTGCAGCAAAAATTGGCGACCGGCAGGTGCGCAATCGTGGCACCATCGGCGGATCAATCGCCAACAACGACCCATCGGCCTGCTATCCTTCGGCTGCTTTGGCACTTGATGCGACGATCCACACCAACAGCCGTGACATCGCCGCAGATGATTTCTTTGTGGGTATGTTTGAAACGGCGCTGGAGGAAGATGAAATCATCACCGCGATCAGCTTTCCAAAGCCGGCCGCCGCCGCCTATGCCAAATTTCCCAACCCGGCGTCACGCTATGCCATGGTTGGCGTGTTTGTTGCCAAAGGCGATTCGGTTCGTGTCACCGTTACCGGTGCAGGTGAGGATGGTGTTTTCCGCCATGCGGGACTGGAGGCAGCACTCACCAGCTCCTTTGCACCAGAGTCTGTTGAGCCTGTCACGGTGAGCGGCGAAGAGATGATCAGCGATATGCACGCGGCAAGTGACTACCGCGCCCACCTCGTCAAGGAGATGACACGGCGGGCTGTGGCTGCATGTGGCTGGCCATGATCGGGATATAATTGACAAAGCGAGATCAAACGCCCCCTTTTTTGCACCCAAATCAGGGCCGGGGAAGGCAAGCCCCCCATGGCACGACCCCGGCCAGAGATGCGCCTTTGCGCCGGGGAGCCAGCGTGCGACAGGATCCACGCGATTGCGGATTGATCCAAAGCCCGTAGGCATGCCAGCTCAAATATCCCAGTTGCGGCGATACGGTGATGATTTTTTTGTTGAAGTGGTGGATAAGTGGCGGTCAAATAATCAGGAGACCACGTTAACGGATAGTGGGATCTCTGTTCTGTATGGCAGGTTTTTATGAGAGTTACATTTCATGGTGTCCGCGGATCCATTTCGGCATCTGGCACTGACTTTTCCGACTATGGTGGACACACCATATGCACTGAGATTATGACTGATGCCGCCCAAATTATCATCGATGCAGGAAGCGGATTTCAGAATGTTGCGCTAGCCGATGACCGGCCCGTTGTCATTCTGCTGAGCCATTTTCATCATGATCACATTCAGGGACTTGGCTTCAACCCAAGCCTTTTTGCTGGCCCGTCTGACGTTTTGATAAGCTCTGCGCTGTGTTCACATGACGCCACACATGATCATCTGCAGAGATATTATAGTGGCAGATATTTCCCGATCGAGCTGCTATCTGAAATTTCCAGACTGAGAGTCGTGTCCTTTGCCGAAGTGCAGTCAATTTTTGCCCGTGATCTGACGCTTGAGACTTATGGTTTGAACCATCCGGGCGGTTCCGCCGCATATGGCGTTGCGACAACAAACGCCAAACTCTGCTGCCTGCTCGACAATGAATATGAGGCCAGCCAGCTCGAAAGCCTGTGTGGGCTCACCGATGACGCAGATTTGACAATCTGGGACGGTATGTTCACGGCGAATGAGTTGCCGCAGTTCAAGGGTTGGGGGCATTCATCAATGGAGCAGGGTGTGGCGTTTATGGAAAATTCCAAGTGCCGACGCCTTGCCATTGCGCATCATGCGCCGCACCGAACGGATGCTCAGCTAAATGCGATCCAGAAGACGCTGGGCGATCCTGCGACTTTTATCGCCAAAGCAAACCATACAGAAATTTTAACCCGGGGTTAGAGCCATGAAAAAAGAGACTCTCTCGCAACATCGCGCCATTTTCAAAGCTGGTGATACAGCGGGAAACATCTTTCTCCTTGTGCGCGGGTCAGTGGGTATTTTTCTGCCCAACAATGAAACCAAGACGCCCGATTTCGTGATCGGCGCAAATGAAATCTTTGGCGAAATGGGGGTTATTGATGATGAGCTGCGCATGGCCGATGCCAGATGTATGGAAGAGTGTGATATCATTTCGGTAACCAAAGATGAGTTCAATGCCTATCTGGATGAGTCAAACATCTTTGTCAGAGGGGTGGTGGGCATTCTCTCCGAACGCTTGCGAAAAATGCAAAAATCATCCCGATAACAGCCCAGAGACTGCCCGGGTGAGTCCTCTCAACCAGGCCTTATGTTACGGGCTAGTTGACACGTTCCCACCAGCGATCAATTTCTGGCACCTCAGAGATATCAACGAGCTGGCCGAGGAGAGGCGTCAGAACCTTCACATCCAGTCTTGCCGCCTCAGCGAGCACCCGCACGGGTGGTTCAAACCAATCATGCATTGATAATGTAAACATGCCCCAATGGATTGGAACAAGCAGTTGGCCGTTGATATCCAAAACTGCCTGTACGGCTTCCTCGGGCATATTGTGAACGTACCGCCAGCGCGTGTTGTACTGACCTGAATCCATGAAAACCAGATCGACAGAGCCGTAGCGTTCACCAATCTGCCGGTAATGATCCGCATAGCCGGAGTCACCGCTGAAATAGACCGACTGATCGGGTGATTTGATCAGCCATGACGCCCATAATGATCGCTTTTCCCTATATGGGCCCCGCCGTCCAGAAAAATGCTGCGAGGGGGCGCAGATCAAAGTCAACCCATCAATCTGGGTCTCCTCCCACCAATCAAGTTCTGTAATTTTTTCCGCTGAAACGCCCCAATGTTCGAGATGCGCGCCCAATCCCAACGGCACGACAAAGCTGATGTCATCATCGCGCAGCTGCTTGATTGTTTCCATATCGAGATGGTCGTAATGATCATGTGAGACCACGACAATGTCAATCTTTGGCAGCGATGCGAGGTCGATCACCGGCGGCTGAAACCGCTTCACAACAAGGCTTACGGGTGACGCCGCATTGGAAAATATCGGATCGAACAGAATCACCTTGCCGCCCATGGACACAAGGATCGTCGAGTGGCCCAGCCAGACAAATTTGATTGTGTCGGAGCTGTCATGAAAATCATCAGGCAGGGGAATTTTGCTCTCCGGCATCAAGCCTTCAGGCCGGGTCTGATTGCTATTGAAGAAGAAATTGTTATTCCAGTTCTCCCCCGGATTATCCCAGAAACCGGGCCCCGTAAGGATAGGTTTTTGCTGAAGATTGACAAATTTGTCATCAGCCACATCATAATTGTCAGATTTCTGAATCTTTAGATAGCTGTCGCCGGATGGCAACGCACCGAATTGCTCACATCCAGATAAATGGAAGAACACACCAAACAAGCCTGCGATCAGCACAAAGGTTGCGCGGCGCAACGTCTTTGCCTTCTTTTTTCTGCGTCGACTCACCATAACTCCACCCTCGCTCCAAAACAGACTAAACGTCAATCACTTCGTCTCAAGCCTCTCAACCCCGTCCCACGTCTCGGGGTTCCAGCCATCTTCCAGCAGTTTCTCGCACCGTTCCACATACAGCCGTGCGACATTATCATTTTCGCTCTCGGACAAAATGGCTTTGAACAGGTCGCGGGCCTCGGCAAATTTCTGGCCCTTGTAAAGCGACATGGCCTCGCTGAATTGTGCCAGACTGCTGCGTTTCAATCTGGCAACCTCGGGTGGCTCACCATCAATCACCTCAAAAATTCTGACCGGCCTGTCCTTGCCTTTTACGACAACACTGTCGATTAAACGGCAGTCAAATTTGCCCGTATCAAGGTGCCTGTATGTTTGTTCAGATATAATGACCTTGGATGCGTAACGTTTTGTGAGCCCCTCCAACCGCGAGGCCAGATTGACAGCATCACTGATAACAGACCCCTCCATCCGATCCGCCTCACCCAGCGTACCAAGCATCATCCGGCCAGTATTGATCCCAACGCCGACATTGATCCGTGGCGCACCGGCACGATCCTGCTCTTCATTATAGCGATAGAGTTCCCTTTGCATTTCGACTGCAGCAAGAACAGCATCATTCGCCGATCGGGGAAACAGCGCCATCACCCCGTCACCCATGAATTTGTCGATATAGCCCTGGCGCGCCCTGATGATCGGGCCCATGCGACTGAGATACGCATTCACAAAAGCAAAATTTTCGCTGGGAGACATGGTTTCGGAGATAGAGGTGAAAGATCTTATGTCTGAGAAAACGATACTCATCTCGACATCGACCTGATCACCCAACTGCACATCAAGGATGCTGTCCCGGCCCAGATTCTGGAGCAATTGCGGTGGCACAAAACGCTGATAGGCCTCGGTAACTCTTACCTGCTGCGCCAGCGCCAGCGCCTTCATATCATTCAGCTGCTGCGCAACGGCAAACCCAAAAGTGACAAACATGGCAAGAAAGAGGATCCCCACCGCCGTCGACACAACGAACCAGAACACCCAGGAAAAATCAAAAACGAGATATGCAAACCCGGATATTGGCACCGCCAGAAAGGGAAGCGAGAACGATACCAGCAGAAATTTTGCATAGGTGCTGCCGCGCCGCCACAGAACAAAGGACAATATCGCGGACGAGAGAAGCAGGAGGACAAAGGGAATCATGATGCTGTCAATTTTGACGATACCAGGCCCGGAGCGATCTGGCGGGTATGCAACAAGATCCAGATTTGCATCATTAGGCCAGCCAAGCGTCAAATAGAGATTTAGCACCACCATGCTGGCAAAAAAGAAAAGTGCCGCCTGAAACAGCTTGTGAATTCTTGGAAAGGCCTGTTTCAGATTGAGGGAGTTCTGAAAGAATCTGGTAAGAAACAGAAACATCAATGACAAGGAAGCAAGGGTAAATTCACTGTTCACCAACCAACCGGGAAGCTTCATCACCCAGCCAATCGACAGGGAAGTGGAGGAGGCGAACGCTATCTGAAAAAGGCTTGCAGAGAGCCATAGATAGTTGCCTCGTGACACCAGAAACATGAATAGATAATAGAGCCCAAAAGCAAGCGAGATGGCAATGATCGCAACATTCGCAACGAGCCCAAGAAGCTGCAGCGAGCGAATGTTCTGCCACGGGCCGATGGTCATCCTATCAAGGCCGTTTACCTTGCTCATAAACCGGTCAAAGGGCTTGTTACGGAAATAATTGTAAATTGTGGTGATCTCACCCGCCGGCATGATGACACGGTGGTGCGCAAGGAGTCTGCCATCACCCATCCAATCACCTTCCCGCTGTTTCCAGTAGGGATATTCGGTGACACCATTGCTGCTAACCGTGATCAGTTTCTTTTCGCTGTTGTAATTATGCTCGATCCCTATTTCATCGGTTGAGATTTTGTTCTCGACCCGAAACCGCACCCAATAGCCATCGACCAGAGATTGGTCCGCGATGAGGGTTTTGGTCCAGTCAGCAGCACTGAGTTTTTGGAGAGACGCGGTATGATCATAACCCTCAAGGAACTCCAGATGAGTGCTTGGGATTGTTTCAAGCCCTTCATCTGATATGACGAAAACATCAGCATGAATGGTATTTTCATCAGCACGCGCCTCAGACAGTGGCAATATAAGTGAGAGTGAGGGTGAGAGGGGAAGTGAAAGTGAACCAAGTAAGAGCGCGACCGCCAGCAACGGAACCCGCAGATATTTGGAACTGCAAAAATTGCAAATTTTTCGCATCCGTAAAGAAACTCGGTTCACTAAAAATCCATTCCCTGATCATTTGGGGCCAAAATCACAGCATGAAGGCGATGCCTGTTTTGTTCTTTCCAGCCAGATGTCTGTTTTTACGAAGAGCGCCTCACGTCGGCATTCCAGCTTTTTCAAGCCCGCTCATGACATAGTCTTTGGCGAGTGTCGGAACGACCTTTTCATAATCGCGCAAGGTCTTGATCTCCGGTCGCCTTTCGAGAAACACGGCAAGGGATTTTTCTGCTTCTTCCATGTTACCAAGGTGTGCCTCAACAGCCGCCAGCCAACCATCCCACCGACTATGGCCATTTTTATCCCGGAAGAGCGTTATCCACCGTTTCGCATTTTCAGCGTCTTTCATCCCCAGATAGATAAGCGGCAAATAGCCCTCATATTTGGTTCGTCCTGACGGGTCCAAATCAATCGCCTTTTGGAGATAAATCAGGGCCTCGTCATACCTGCCAAAACTGGTGATCGCCATCGCAAGATCTTGATTGGCCGCAGAATTGCTCGGGTTCAATTCAAGAGCCAGCTCGGCAAATTCAACCCTCTTTTCATAATCACCGCGCAGATTAAACGAGCGGCTCAGCATGATCACGGCTTCCGGATTGTTGGGGTTTAAATCATATGCCTTTTGCGACAGACGATGAAAAAGCTGTTCATGCTCGCTACGCTTTTCAGGCTCTCTCTGATCAAAAATCCAGTTTGTCAATGAGCGGCATTGCAGCGTGTAGGCTTCACAAAAATTTGGGTCCAGTGCAACTGCGGCCTCACATTTTGACGCAATCTCGGGATATGTTGGTTCAAAGTCGTTAAAGAGGCTCAATGCCTGTAGATACAAATCCCAGGCAGACAGATCAGTGGTTTTTCTGGACAACGACCCACGGCTTTGCTCCTTGCCTTTCAGGGCAGGCACAATCAGCACCGCAACGGATTGGGACACCTCATCCTGAACCTCGAAGATATCATCCAGCGGACGGTCCCATCGCTGTGACCAGATTTGTTGATCGTCAATCGCATCAATCAAATTGGCCGTGATCCTGACCTTGTTGCCGCCTTTGCGAATGCTTCCCGTCACCAGGTAGCGGGCACCCATTTCCTGAGCGATCATTGATGATTTCAGGTTGGAATCCTTGTAGGTGAAGCTGGTGTTCCGGGCAATGACGGGGAAGGTTTTCCAGCTTGAGAGGTTGGCAATGATATCTTCTGAAATGCCATCCGCAAAATAATCCTGATCAGGGTCGTTGCTTTGATTCACAAACGGCAGCACAGCGATTGTCGGCGGCTTTGATAATGCGCCTTTTGCATCGGTTTTCATTTCAGACGCATTTCTGGCACGGTCGCTGGTGCCGTCCAACATCATGTCGTAGGCCCTGACCATCGTGTTCTTGACCTGTTGATCGCCGATATCCGTGAAATTCAATTCAACCTTTTGACTCACAAAATCATGAACGCCCTTTGACAGGCACACGCTATCCGGTTGCGCCAGCGCCTCCAGGCGGGCGGCAACATTGACACCATCACCATAGAGATTCTGATCTTCGACAATCACATCACCCATGTTGATGCCGACACGAAATCTCATATGCGCATCCTCGTCATCCAGGGACGCGTTCCGTTGCTTGATCAGCTTTTGAAATTCCGATGCACAAATCACCGCAGACACAGCGCTTTGAAACTCTGCAAGAACGGAGTCACCGGCCGTGTTGAAGATCCTTCCCCCATGTTCGGCAAACAGATTGTCAAGAATCTCTTTACAGGCTCTAAAACTGCGAAGCGTTTGCTCCTCATTTTTTTCCATGAGCTTGCTAAACCCAACAACATCTGTGACGAAGATCACCGCAATTTTTCTAACTATATTGTCCTCTGACATCGAATCAAACACCTCACACTTTTCTAAAATTTCAAAAACCCTGTCTTCTTCTGTTTGCGTCTGAGCCCCTCACTTTGATTTGGGCAACCCCAAATCAGTCAACTCAACATACATCCTGTCCAAAAATTCTTTTTCGTTTATCGCTGCCATTTGTTGATAAAAGCTGTCTTGATTCACTGCATTTGCGAAATCAACCTGCTGGTAAATATATCGTCTGGCTTTTTCTCTGTCCCCTATTTTCGCTTCGGCGTAGGCGAGCAGCGTATAGACCATCGCGTTTTGACGCTGCATGCTGCGCTCGCCGAGTTCGATTGCCTCATCAAACCGATCAGCAAGCAAATAGGCAGACATCAGATTTTTTGTGATCCGCAGATCAGTATCATTCGGGGTCAGTTGCAGGGACTTGTCCAGAGCCGCTATCCCGGGTGTCAACTCGCCGCAATTTGTGAAAGCGAGACCCATAAACTGATAATCCGAGCCAGAGCGTGCAAGCGGTTTCAACTGCTCCGCATGGTAAAGCGCTTTTTCACAATTTTTGAAAATGTTTGCCTCCACAAAGGCTCTCGTGGCATGTGAGGCCGCATTTGGATTGATCTCCAGAGACCGATCCGAAAAGCTGATGATATCAGCAAGGTCTTGTGACTTGTCTTCGGATAAGCCAACAAACAATCTCACGACACGATGCCAGACAGACATCTCCAGTTTTGCGTGCTCCGAGGCGTCTGACGCCAGAAGTTCTCTCAGCAGATCGTCGGCGCGAGCCCAGCCATCCTTGGTTAGTGTGCGAAGATGTCGTCTGGTGTTGAGGATAATCGTATAGGCGGTGGCACTCTCTTTATGGAACGTTGGCTGTTCGCCCATCACGGCTTTTATCTGCAGAGCAGATAGAATGGCGTCCCCGATCTGGTCCTGCGCCTCGAACAGATTTTCATCCAAGAAATCGAACTTTTTTGCCCAACGGACGCGCTCCGTGGCGAGATCAATCAGCTCTGCGGTCACTCTGATTGCTTTTCCTGACTGCTGGACAGTCCCGCCCACAACATAGTCCACATCATAAAGATCTTTGATGTCCTGATTGTTGAGAGCTGCCTCAACGACATGATAGCTCGTGCTGCTCGACAGGGTGATAATCTCCTCATAGCGTTGGAGACCGATGAGAAGGGTCTCGGTCACAGAGTCACTGATCGACAAATTATTGTCGGCGGTTTTGTTGAGGTTTTTAAGAGGCCTGACCAGAACAACAGGCAGATTTGCCACAAGATCATCAGCTTTGTCTTCTGGTGACTGGGAGGCTTGGTCAATGTCCTTTTTCACACAGAAAGTGCCACAGGCCCTGGCAGCGATGTCTATGGTTTCTGGCGAAATAACGTCAAAATCAGCAAGGTCAGGTGACATTTTCTTCGCGGCATCAAGGTCATCATTGAGCAAATACAAATATGCCATCAGGCGCCGTGTCGTTATGTCCCTCAAACCCTGCGAGACAAAGTTTTCGGCGACCGTGATCGCGTTCGTAACGTCGCCTGACAGCATATGCGCGGCGATTATCAGGGTTTTTATTTCGTCATTCTTGGCATTAGGTTCCAGTCGCAGTGCTACGTTCAGGGTGTCGATTGCCTCTGTTTCCATGCCACATTGAACGTAAACATACCCGGCCTGACGCATCCGATTGGCGTTCTTACCAGCCTCGACAAATTTATTGATGTGATGACTGGCTTTTTTACAATCCCGGTCAAGAAACAGCGCCGTCAAACCAACCAGATTTTGTGCATATCCCGAATTCACCGCCAACGCCTTTTGCATGGAGTCGTCAAGACGAGACCGATCAGCGGTCTTGTCTGTGCTCAGCTTTCTATTCAATTTCGCAAAGGACATCCAGCCGGGCACCAGATGATAATAAACATTGGTGTCGGGCAGGGTCTGGAGAAGTTCTCGCTCCAGTTTTTCAGCCCTGATGAAACTTTCCTGTGTCCTCTTGAGGAAATTTGATCGCCAATTCATGAAGGTGAGAAAATTCTCAGCGCTGGAGAACAGCTCGCGGTCAAGCGCCGCATCCTCACCCATCGTTACCTTGGTCATCGTCGAGGCCAAAACTTCATTTGCCACTTCATCCTGAATCTCGAAGTCATTTGCCCTGGCAAAATCCAAATTCTGGGACCAGATGATTTTTTCCGACAGGTTATCGATCAAATTAACGGTGACTCTGGCAGACTGATCCGAAATCTGAACGGTTCCTGAAATCTGATAGGCGATGTTCAGCCGGCGCATCAAATCCATATCCGGGCGATCATCTGACAGAATATCAGCCCGCAGCTCTGCAGGTGGCAGACTGACCTCATCATAGTTGTTCAGCGTTAACTGGACAGCGCGCGTCAGCCCCTCAGACAAACCCTGTGCCTCCTGACCGCCAGCAAGAGATCTGAACTCATTGACGATCATCTTGATCGCCCTGGAGTCTGAAAACAGCCGCTCGGGCTCCTGCTTTGATGGAGCCGGGGACCAGAAGAACAGACCACCACCGATTATTGCAATGACAGCAATCGCCGCAGCAACCATTGGTAATTTGGAGGAAAGCGGTTTTGACAAACTGCGCTTCTGAGATGGGTCCAGCACCACGTCATAGACATGAAATCTGTTCTCTTTGACCTGCTGCACGCCGAGATCATTGAAGACCAGATCCGTCTTGGCCTGAACAAATTCATAAACCGGTTTGGAAATGCTGATTCCATTTGGCTGCGCCAGAGCCTCGAGCCTTGCGGCAATATTAACCCCATCTCCATATAGATTGTCGTCCTCAATGACGACGTCACCCATATTTATGCCGATGCGAAACTCCATGATTTCAGCTTTGTCTGAGGATTGGTTTCGCTGCTTTAAAACCCTCTGGAAATCAGCTGCGCATTCCACCGCCAAAACAGCGCTGGAAAATTCTGCAAGAACAGAGTCACCGGCAGTGTTGAAAATACGGCCATCATATTGTTTGAAGGATTTATCCAGAAGCCTGCGGCAGACCCGAAGGTTCTTGATTGTCTGGGCTTCGTCCTGCTCCATTGCCTTGCTGTAACCGACAACATCCGTCGCAAAAATTACCGCAATCTTTCTGTCAATCTGGTCGTCAGACATGACTCAAATCCTATGTGCCATCTGGAACAAAATCAGGAAGTCAGAGCATTCAAATAAGGCGTGAGCTGAGTTTCACATCGCGTTAAGGTTACGCAAATAAAACAACATTCTAATTTAGGGTCGCAGTTTTATGCGCCTGAGGTCAAGGGCCTGTCTGGCGTGGTCACTCACTTTTGGTCGATATAGTGACGGATGGTTGCCTCAATGCCATTTTGGTAGATGCTGGCGAGCCATTTCTCAAACGCTGCCGCAAAGCGCTCATGTCTGGCAAGGTCGCCATAGATCTGTGTCATGTCGAGCCAGACCGCCGGCGTCTGCCGGGCGGCACAGGCTGTCGCTGTGAGCATGTCCCAAAGAGGATCATTCGCCTCTATATGGCTGCCATCCTCTCTTGTGCCCTCACACATCCGAGCCCAGGCAGCCTCGACAAGGGCGAGACCCTCAACTGACACCCCGGTGGCCAACCCATCATGGATTGACGGCAGGATGAAGGCTGCATGGCGCGCCGAGCCGTCAAAGGCAACCCGGCGGACCGTGTCAATGATCGCATCATTGGAAAACCGACGGTCGATCAGATCGAGATAATCGATAACAGGGCTGCCAGACAGGGGTTTGACATGGGGGATGATTTCTTCGGTCTGCACCTTCCTGAACAGCGCATGGATAAGGGGGGTTGCCATCGCCTCTGCGATGCTCTCAACGCCCACTATCTCCGCGACATTTGCCAGAATCTGATGCCCACCGTTCAGCACACGGATTTTGCGGGCCTCATGCTGATGCACATGCACAGAAAATTCTGCACCGACAAGATCCCAATCCGGGCGACCGGCACAGAAATCATCCTCGATGACCCATTGCCGAAAATTTTCGTGGGTTACCGGCGCCGCATCTTCCACACCCATGGATCTGGCGCACTGTAACTCGGCCGGTCCGGTGGCTGGCACAATGCAATCAACCATCGAATTCGGAAATGAGCATTTTTCATCAATCCAGACTGCGAGTTCAGGATCGCTGAGCCTCGCAAGACCGACAACCGCCTGGCGGAGAATGGCTCCATTGCCGACCAAATTATCACAGCAAAGACCTGTAAAAGGACTTGCGCCCCGGTCACGCCGCAGACGAAGCGCCGCAACCATGGACCCAAATGCAGTGCGGGGGCTTTCTGGGTTTTCGGCATCATACCGAATATCCGGATGGGTCAGATCCAGCCCATTATTCTTGGCATCAAGATAGTAGCCACCCTCCGTCACAGTCGTTGACACAATCCGAATTTGTGGATCGGCCATGGCTTCGATAAGCGATTTGTTATCCGCCTCGACAGGAAGAAAATCCAGCATCACACCGGTGATCTCGGTTTCCTGCGCACCAAGGGGATCAAGCTCGATCAGCGTGGTGAGGCAGTCCTGCGCCAATAGTTTCTCGCGCATCAGACTGTCCTGTTCGCGGACACCCGCGCCAATGATGGCCCAATCGAGAGCCGCTCCCCGCTGCATCAAACGATGAATATACCAAGCCAGATGTGCGCGGTGAAAATTCCCAACGCCAATATGCAGGATTCCGGGTGTCAGATGGCTGCGATCATAACGCGGCAACTCAATCTTTGCTGGCAGCGACTCAAGCGTGTTGCTGCTCAGGGCGATCGCGCCAGTCTTTTGAGAAGTTCGGGAAGGCAGATCCATTAACTCATCCATTGTCCGCCACCAACATTGTAGGTCTGCACCACAATGTAATCGGCTTCTTTGCTTGCCAGAAAAATTGTCATACCAGCCAGGTCCTCAGGGTGACCCATTCTGCCAAACGGCACATTGGCTCTGATCTCCCGCTTTTTCTGACCCGGCTGCTTGTTCTCAAATTTTGCGAAAAAGGCGTCGACGCCATCCCAATGTTCGCCATCAACAACACCGGGGGCGATCGCAACGATGCTTTCCTGCTTTGTCACGTCCATTTCAATGGCAATGGCTTGACCGCCAAGCTCATCCACCGCAGCCTGGGCGCGGTCACCATTGATACCGGCGATGGCAACACGCGCGCCCTCCTCCACATATGCCGTGGCAAAATGATGGCCTATGCCGCGCGCCGCGCCCGTAATCAGTGCAGATTTTCCCGCAAGACGCTTCATTTTAGCCGGATGCCCAGGTCATCAAATTTGTGCAAATGCGCAAGATCGGGCGTCAGATAAACCTTCGCGCCATAGGTCAGATCCAACTCACCACTGGCCCGCACGGTCAGCGGTTCCGAAAAAACCGGACAGGTAACATGGATAAATGTGTCAGACCCCAGATGTTCAGAAACACCGACAACGCCCTCCCATTCGCCCGCAGTGGATGAGATCGCCACATGCTCCGGACGGATGCCAATGGTATGGGCGTCATGTTTTGCGGCCTCTTTGCCTGCCAGCAAATTCATTTTTGGCGAACCGATGAAGCCAGCGACAAAGGTATTGCAGGGCTTGTGATAGAGATCCAGGGGACTTCCCACCTGCTCAATCATCCCGGCCTGCAGAACCACAATCTTGTCAGCCATGGTCATTGCCTCAACCTGATCATGGGTTACATAGATCATCGTCGTCGCAAGCCGCTTGTGAAGCTCACTGATCTCGAGCCGCATTCCGACCCGAAGCGCGGCATCAAGGTTGGATAGCGGTTCATCAAAGAGAAATGCCGTTGGCTCACGCACAATGGCACGGCCAATGGCAACCCGCTGGCGCTGGCCGCCGGAAAGCTGTCCGGGGCGCCGGTCAAGATAATCGGTAAGGTTCAAAACCGACGCCGCTTCCTCGACCCTCCGCGCCTGTTCGGCCTTGTCCAGCCCCGCCATGCGCAAGGGGAAGGCAATGTTCTTACGAACCGACATATGCGGATAGAGCGCATAGGATTGGAACACCATGGCAAGGCCGCGCTTGGCTGGCGGTATCGCCGTCGCATCCTCACCATTGATCAGAACCTGACCCGTGGTCACGTCTTCAAGTCCGGCGATCAGGCGCAACAGGGTGGATTTACCACACCCCGATGGCCCGACAAACACGACAAACTCGCCTTCCTCGATCTGGAGGTCCAACGGGGGAATGACCTCGACATTCCCAAAACATTTTGAAACCTGTTTGAGCTGTATCTGTTTCATATCCGTTTCCCTATTTCACCGCGCCAAAAGTCAGGCCGCGAACAAGTTGTTTCTGGCTGAACCAACCCATGATCAGGATTGGCGCGATCGCCATGACAGAGGCCGCGCTGAGCTTGGCATAGAAGAGGCCTTCAGGGCTGGAATAGCTGGCAATGAAGGCCGTCAGGGGGGCTGCCTTGGCGGCAGTCAGATTGAGCGTCCAGAACGCCTCATTCCAGGCGAGAATAACATTCAACAACACCGTTGACGCAATTCCGGGAATGGCCATGGGCGTGAGCACATAGAGCAGCTCGGCGCGCAGCGTTGCTCCATCCATCCGTGCCGCCTCGAGAATCTCGCCGGGAATTTCCCTGAAATAAGTGTAGAGCATCCAGACAATAATCGGCAGATTGATCAGCATCAGAACAACAACAAGGCCAATACGGCTGTCGAGAATGCCAAGCTGGATAAACAGCAAATAGATGGGATAGAGAACACCAACGGCAGGAAGCATTTTTGTCGATAGCATCCACATCAAAATCCCGCGCGTTCGCGGTGAGGGAACAAAGGCCATGGACCACGCTGCGGGAACAGCGACAAGAACGCCCAACAAGGTCGAACCAAGCGCAATAATCACAGAGTTGGTGAAATGTTTGAAATAGTCGGAACGCTCCTGCACCACCGCATAGCTCTCAAAAGTCCAGAGCGACGTCAGCACCTCAAGCGGCGTCTTAATCGCATCCCCCTCGGTCTTAAAGGACAGGACAATTATCCAGAGAATCGGGAAGAAAATCACGATGCCTATCGTCCAAGCGGCAATGGTGGTGAGTGTCTTGCGGCGTGTGCTGACGGTGCGGGCCATATCTCTATCTCCTCACCTGTCCAGATTCTTGCCAACGACACGCATCAGGAAGATGGCGACGATGTTGGCGAGGATAATTGCATAAACGCCGCCAGCCGAGCCAAGCCCCACATTCTGGCTTTCCAGAACCCGCTGAAAAATCAGATAGGTCAGTGTCTTCGTGCCAAAGGCACCCGCAGTGGTGACAAAAATTTCGGCAAAAATGGACAGCAGGAAAATTGTCTGGATCAGGACAACAACGGTGATTGCGCGCGCCAGATGCGGCAGGATGATAAAGCTGAACCGGCCAATTGGTCCCGCGCCATCCATTTCCGCTGCCTCGCGCTGCTCGGAATCAAGTGATTGAATTGCGGTCAATAGGATCAGGGTTGCAAAGGGTAGCCATTGCCAGCTGATGATCATGATCAGCGATGGCAGTGAGGCCTGGCTCAGCCATTGTATCGGCTCGGCCCCAACAGCGCGCCAGAGATGCGCAAAAAAACCATTCACCGGATCCATGAACATGTTTTTCCAGACAAGGCCGGAAACGGTTGGCATCACGAAGAAGGGGGCAATCACGAGGATTCGGACAACCCCCTGTCCCCATATCGGCTGATCAAGCAACAGGGCAAGCAGCACGCCCAGAATGACGGTAATGATCAGAACGCCGCCAACAATGACCAGCGTGGTTGCCACGGCAGGCCAGAACGAACTCGAAGAGACAAATCGTACGTAATTGTCGAAGCCAACCCAGCCCAGATCACCACCGCGCAACGGCAGATATTTCTTGAATGAGAAATAAAGCGTCATTGTCAGCGGAACAAGCATCCAGCCTAGCAGCAGGATCGTTGCTGGCGCCATCATCATTCTGGCGGCTGATCGGGAATGCTGTGTTGCCATGGGCCCGCCTCCTGTTTTGATGGGGTTATTATCCGGGGTGAGGCGAAAAAAGTACCAAATTCATAATGAGGTGCAGAGTGGAGTGCAGATTATTGATGTACAGGGGGCGACCAACGCCGCCCCCTGACAGGAGGAACGCCTAGCGATAGCCGGCAGCTTCCATTGCGTCATTGGTCAGGGCCTGCGCCTTGGCCAACGCCTCTTCAACCGATTGCTGACCAGCATAGGCGGCCGAGAATTCCTGGCTGACTTCTGTTGCAATTCCAGCGAACTCAGGGATCGCCGCAAACTGGATGCCAACATATGGGCTCGGATCAACGGTCGAGTTGTTAGGATCGGCCGACAGAATTGAGTCCAGTGTCATCTTGGCAAACGGAATGTCCTTGTAGTTTGCGTTCTCGTACAGTGATGTACGCGCACCCGGAGGCACATTCGCCCAGCCTTCTTTCGCGGCAACCAGTTCAATGTAGCCGTTTGAAGTGGCCCACTCGATGAACTGCTTGGCAGCGTCTTCTTTTTGAGTGCCAGCCGGAATGGCAAGCGCCCATGCCCAGAGCCAGTTCGAACGAACGCCCATGCCATTATCCGGCGCCAGCGCAAAACCGACCTTGTCAGCTACAGTCGAATCCTTTGGGTTGGTCACAAAGGATGCCGCAACGGTGGCGTCAATCCACATGCCACACTTGCCCTGTTGGAACAGTGACAGGTTTTCGTTGAAGCCGTTTGTGGCATAGCCTGCTGGACCCGCATCATTCATCATGTTGACGTAGAAGTTCAGCGTGTCAGACCACTCACGTGTGTCAAACTGGGCATCCCAATTCTCGTCGAACCACCGGGCACCGAACGAGTTGGACATAGCCGTGATGAAGGCACCGCCCTCGCCCCAGCCGGCCTTGCCACGAAGGCAGATGCCGTTGATGTCATTGTCACGATCGGTCATCTCGCGCGCAGCTTTTGCGATAAAGGACCATGACGGCGCTTCAGGCATAGACATACCCGCTTTTTCCATCAGGTCAGTGCGGTACATAATCATTGAGCTCTCGCCATAGAATGGAGCCGCGAAGAGCGTTCCATCATAGCTCAGGCCACCAGCCATTGCCGGCAGGATATCACCGACATCGTAACCGGCACTCAGATCGTCAAGCGGCACCAGCCAGCCATTTTTGCCCCAGATTGGGGTTTCATACATGCCAATGGTCATGATGTCGAAAGCACCACCCTTGGTGGTGATATCAGTTGTCACGCGCTGACGGAGCACGTTTTCTTCCAGAGTCACCCACTCAACGGAATGGCCCGTCTTTGCGGTAAAGTCATCAGTAAGACCCTGCATACGGATCATGTCGCCATTGTTTACTGTTGCAATGGTGAGTGTGTCCGCATTGGCAACGCCTGACGCCAAAAACGTCGCCGCCACCGTACAGATTATTTTTTTCATTCGCATCGTATTCCTCCTAGATGTAAAGCGGAGAAAGTGAACACCAAAATATTTGCCCGCGTCAATATAAATTTAACGCGCGTAAATAAATGAATCACGATAAATAACGCTCAAATGGCTGTTCAGGCTGACCCACGCATGATCAGTCGCGCCGCAAACAGCGTTTCCTCGCGCGTCTCCAGCTTGCCTCCAGCCTCAATCAGCTGGAACAAAGTCTCCACCGCATGATCGGCCACAGCCTCATAATCATGGGCCGCAGTGGTAAGGGAGGGGCAGGTGAAACGTGAATAGGGATGATCATCATGCGATGCCACATGGATGGCACATTCCTCGTCACGGCCAACGCTGATTCCCAACTCATGACAGGCAGAGAGAAAGCCGATTGCCAGCCGGTCATTGCTGCACAACACCGTATTGGTTGGCAGCGATCCCTCGCGCAGGATTTTCAGGGCGCCCTGTCGGCCAATTTCCTCAAATCCCCATCCGACACCATCAATTTTCACAAGATGTGACTCAAGATTAAGCCGCCGCATCATTTCCAGATAGGCATGCCGGCGCTTATTGGCGTTCGGATTGGCCGGATCTTTCATTTCAAAAAAACAGGGAACCTTTCCCGTCCTGCTAAGATATTCAACAGTTTGGGAGACGAAGCTGAAATTGTCAGAGCCCACAAAGGCTGCGCCAACCCCCTCTATATTACTGTCGAACAGAATGGTCGGCACATCGCGGCAGAAATCCTCGATATGTTTTCGGTCAGACGCACGGCCAAGAGGAGCCAGCAAAACACCCGCCGGCTTTAGCGAGCGCAAATTATCAAGAATGGCACTTTCCAGCCCCTGCTCACCATGGGAGGAAAACAGCGACGGGGTAAAGCCGGCAGCAATGCAGCGTCGTTCCAGCACCCGTGCAATTTCCGCAAAAAACGGGTCGGCAAGATATGGCACAACAATGCCGATGTTTTTCGTTAGTCGCCGATTCTGGTTGATGGCATAAATGTTGGGACGATAGTCAAATTCCTTTAGCGCGGTCTCGATCCTGTCACGCGTTGACGGTCTGACGCTTTCGGGATCGTTGAAATATTTAGAAACAGTCGGGCGCGAAATGCCGCTTAGCGTGGCAAATTCTTCCATGTTTCTAATTTTCTGGTGGCTCATTGCGTTACACCGCCTTTGACTAAATAGAGGATGAGCCACTTGACAAACAGGCTGCTCATGTCGCAACCAATATTAACGCGTGTAAAGATAGGCGCAAGTCAACTTTGCAGGCTGAACCAAAGAACGCACAATAGAAACCTTCTTCAGGATACGCTTCAGGATACGCTTCAGGATACTATGCAATGTCAACCAACCAAACATTACAGATCCCTGATGCTGCCCAATTGGCCGAAGAAATTACCGCGCTTGTGACGCCTGCAAAAATTGTGACTGTAGCCATCGCTGGCCCTCCTGGAAGCGGCAAATCCACCCTTGCCGCCGATCTGGCGCGCCGCATCGGACCCTCCTGCTGTCTGATTCCAATGGATGGCTTTCACCTTGACAATGCCACTCTGTCTGCGCGGGGTCTGCTGTCGGTCAAGGGCGCACCCGAGACATTTGATCTTGCCGGTTTTGAAAATTTGATTGAGGCGCTGCAGACAGGCCGGGCGACACAATTTCCCACCTTCGACCGGGATCTGGACAGCGTCATTGAAAAGGGTGGATCCGTGCCTGATGAGCTGTCGATCCTTCTTTTTGAGGGCAATTATCTGTTGTTTGACGAGCCTGGCTGGGCTGGGCTGGCTGAGACATGGGACGCCGCCATCTGGCTGGATGTGCCACATGAAATCCTGGAGACACGCCTGATCAAACGCTGGCTGGATCAGGGCATGCCCGAAGCAGAAGCACGGGAGCGGGCGCAGACAAATGACCTTGTGAATGCCCGTCGTGTTAACGATAGAGCGTTACCCGCAACATGGATCATGCGATATGAATCAAGTGACATGGGATCAGGCGATTAGGGATCATCAGTTAGTG